>NZ_JBFAQH010000001.1:571782-723514 GCF_040677165.1 Micromonospora sp. NPDC049374
CGCGGATGGCCGCGTTGCCGGCGGTTACCTGGACCTCGCCCTGGAATCCGCCGGACCAGGTCGAGGTGACCCGGTACGTCGCCGAGCAGGCACCCGCCGGGGGCGGGTTGGTGGGCGGCGGCGTGGTCGGCGGGGCAGTGGTGGGCGGCGGCGTGGTGGGCGGGGGTGTGGTCGGCGGCGGCGTGGTGGGCGGAGGGTTGGATCCGCCGCCGAACTGCACGTCGCTGCAGATGTAGTACGACTGGTCGGAGTGACTGGCCTGCCAGATCGTGTAGATGACGTGCCGGCCGGTGCGGCCCGGGGCGTTGACCGGGATCTCGATGGAGACCCCGCCCGGCTCCTGCTGCCACTGCGAGGCCGGCGTGTTGCCGATCTGACCGACAAGTTCCAGGTGCGACCAGGCCAGCGGCGTGTTCAGCGCGTCGTAGCCCTGCCGGGTGGCGTACACCCGGATGTAGTCGGCACCGTGGCTGGCCTGGTCGTAGAACTTCAGCCGGAAGTTGTTGCCGACCGAGGTGGTCCGCCAGGCACCCGGCACGTCCATCGCCCGGTAGCGCCCGTTCTCGGTGCGCCCGCCGGAGCAGAGCTGGCCGTTCGGGATGGCGGCCTGGTGGTTACCGGCCACGCCCTCGCGGTAGAGGCCGTTCCAGTTCCACATGGCGTTGGTGTCGGTCTGCCACGCCTGCCAACACATCGGGTCCTCGGTGGCCATCCGCGGGTTCTGGAAGTCACCGCCCCAGCGCTGCCAGCAGCCGTAGTTGCGGGAGATGGGGTTGGCCACCGAGCCGTGCGCGGAGGCGGATGGCACAAATGCCGTGGTGAGCAGCAGAGCGGCGACGGCCGCGACGGCCAGCAGCCAGAGCGCCCGCGATGATCTGAGTGAATTGGACATGGAGCCCCCAGGGGGAGTCGTCGGATCTATCTCGACATCGCCCGGACGCTCGGGAGTTGCCCTCTCCCGTGCTGTAAGCGTCGCCCTCGTGTACTGGCTCGACCGGAAGGATGGCACGTTAGATCGTCACACGTCAATGAGGAAAGCGATTTCCAGCACGGTGTGCGAGGCGTCGTCGAAGCGCTTCCACCACCGGGTTCGGGCGTCTCACCACTTCCGGCGCATCGGTGTGTGGGGGATGCCGTCCTCGACGTACTCCGGCCCGCTGACCGTGAAGCCGTGCCGGGTGTAGAAGTCGACCAGATGCGACTGCGCGTCCAGCACGCACGGCCGGTCACCGATCTCCGCGAGCGCCGCCGTTATCAGATGTCCCGCGTGCCCGGCACCCCGGGCCTCCGGGGCCACCACCACCCGTCCGATCCTGGCCACCCCGCCGGGGTCGGCCAGGATCCGCAGGTACGCCACCGGAGCGTCGTCGCGGGCAAGCCACAGGTGTCGGGTGCCGGGTTCGACGTCGCGCCCGTCGACCTCCGGGTACGCGCACTCCTGCTCGACCACGAAGACGTCGACGCGCAGCCGCACCAGGTCGTGGAAGGTGCGGGCGTCCAACTCGGCGAAACTGGCTGCCCGCAACTGTGTACTCGACATCCCGTCAGGCTAGTGCGGTGCCCAGGATTCCTGCCGGCCGCCGGTGTGGCATTGGTGCTGGTGCTGGTGCTGGTGACCTGCGGCGCTGGTGCTGCTCGTGCCGCGGTCTGTCGGCGCGGGGCGGTCAGGCGGGACGGGCACCCACCGCGTCGCGGATCTCGGCGCCGCGCTCGGCCTCCACTGCCCGGGCGCAGTGACCACAGCAGAAGAACCGGCCGGAGACCTCGACCCCGTGGCCCGAGATCTTGATGCCGCAGTGCTCACAGATCGGTGCCAGCTTGTGGATCGCGCACTCGAAGCTGTCAAAGGTGTGCACGTCGCCGCTGACCGTACGCACCTCGAACGCCAGCCAGTAGTCGTTGCCACAGACCTCGCAGGTAGCCACGCCCCGTACCTCCATCAGAAGACCTTTTGTCCATCTTGCGGCATGACGTCGGGCGGCTCGTCTTTTATCGACAGTGGTCTTTACTGTTAACAAGGTTTAAATTATGTTGGTGGCACCTCACCAGGCATCACGCCGACAAGGAGCTGCCGCCATGCGCCGAAGAATCACCCTTCCGCTCGTCGCGACGGGCGCCATGGTCTCCACCCTGGCCGTCGCCACCCCCGCCCAGGCCCACGGCTACGTCTCGTCGCCGCCGAGCCGCCAGGCGCTCTGCGCCCAGAACCGGGTGCCCGACTGCGGGCAGATCAGGTGGGAGCCGCAGAGCGTCGAGGGCCCCAAGGGGCTGCGCAACTGCCACGCCAACATCTCGCACTTCGCCGTCCTCAACGACGACAACCGTGGCTGGCCGGCCACCTCGGTCGGTACCACCGTGACGTTCACCTGGGTCAACACGGCCATGCACGCCACCCGCGACTGGGAGTACTTCATCGGCAACACCCGGGTCGCGGTCTTCTCCGGCGGCGGACGCCAGCCCGGCGCGACCGTCTCGCACACCGTCAACCTGTCCGGCTACTCGGGTCGGCAGAAGCTGCTGGCGGTATGGAACATCTCCGACACCGCAAACGCCTTCTACTCCTGCGTTGATCTGCAGATCGGCGGTGGCGGCGGCAACCCCACGCCCAGCCCGAGCCCGACCACGAACCCGCCCGCCCCGTCGCCCACGCCGACGGTCGCACCGACCACCAACCCGCCGACCGGCGGCACCTGGGCAGCCGGTCGCGCGTACGCCGTCGGGGACCAGGTCACCTACGGTGGCCGCACCTACCGCTGCCGGCAGGCGCACACCGCCATCGCCGGTTGGGAGCCGCCGAACGTACCGGCGCTGTGGAGCCAGATCTGACCAACGGGAGGTGCGACCGGACCCGGCCGCACCTCCCGTTCGCCGTACCGTCGCTCCTTCGTGCCCTGCTGTGGGCGGGAGCTGGTGTGCTGTCGGCCGGAGCCGCCGTGTCGCGGGCCGGAGCCGCCGTGTCGCGGGCCGGAGCCGGCGTGCTGGGGGCCCGAGTCGTCGTGTCGTCGGCCCGGCCGCCCGAGGGGTGCGCCGTGGTGCGGGCGCGGCGTGCCACGCTGCGTGTGCTGCCGCTGCACCTGCTCGCGGTGCTGCTGGTTGCCGGCTGCGGCGGCTCGCCCGCGCCGTCCGGGCAGCCCGCGCCCACCGACGCCACGCCTCCGGTGGCCGCCGCCCCTGCTCCGGCGCCTGTAGTCACGAGCGTGATGGCCGGCATCGACCTGCTGTTCCTGTCGATGATGGCCGGGCACACCGAGCAGACCCTCCAGATCGTCCGGCTGGTCCGGGACCGGCTGACCGACAGCGAACTGCGCACCCTTGTCGCCGCCGTCGAGGCGACCGAGTCCGACGAACTGGTCACCGCGCGCGGCTGGTTGGCGCAGGCCGGGCGCAGCGCCCGTGCCGACGACCACGCTGGGCACGGCACCGGCCCCGAACAGTTGGCGCGGCTGCGCGACGCCCCGGACGCCGAGGTCGACACGGTACTGATCGAGGTGTTCAGCGCGCACCAGCAGGCCGCCGCCGACCTGGCCCGGGCGCATCTGGCCGCCGGTACCGACGCGCGGGTGCTCGACCTGGCCCGGCGCGTCGAGCAGTCGCGTACCGCTCAGGTTGCGTTGATGGCCGGCCGGCCCGCAGCCGGTTGACCGCCCGGCCGCGCGGATCCCGGCCGGCGCGGCGCGGGCCGGCACCGGCTTGCGCGGCCGGAGTGGCCGCGGGCGGGGTGCCTGGTCAGGCGTCGTTCGGGTCCAGGCGGATGGAGAGCGAGTTCACGCAGTGCCGGGTGTCCTTCGGGGTGAAGCCCTCACCGCGGAAGACGTGCCCGAGGTGGCTGTCGCAGCGGGCGCAGCGGATCTCGGTGCGGCTCATGCCGAGGGAATTGTCCTCGATCTCCTTGATCGCGCCGGGGATGGCGTCGTCGAAGCTCGGCCAGCCGCAGTGCGAGTCGAACTTGGTGTCACTCGGGTACAACTCGACACCGCAGGCCCGACACCTGTACATGCCGGGCGTCTTGGTGTCGACGTACTCACCGGTCCACGCCGGCTCGGTGCCGTGCTCACGCAGCACCCGGAACTCGGCGGGGCTGAGCCGGACCCGCCACTCGTCCTCGGTGCGGGGCAGTTCGCTGTCGGGAAGAGTCACAGGTCAACGGTACGCCGAAGGTCGGACCCATCGCATATGGTCGCGCAATGGGTGGCACGAAGGCTGCGGCCGAGCAGATCGAGGTGGCCGGGCAGAGCGTACGACTGTCCAGTCCTGACCGGGTGATCTTCCCGGAGCGGGGCTTCACCAAGGCCGACGTCTTCCACTACTACGTCAGCGTCGGCGACGGCATCATGCGCGCGCTTGGCGACCGACCCACCACGTTGCAACGCTTCCCCGACGGCATCGAGGGGGAGATGTTCTTCCAGAAGCGGGTGCCGACCCGGGGCGTGCCGCCCTGGGTGCAGACTGCCGAGATCAGCTTTCCAAGCGGCCGAAAGGCCGCCGAGCTGTGCCCGGCGGACCTGGCCCACGTGGCCTGGGCAGCGCAGATGGGCACCGTGGTGTTTCACCCGTGGCCGGTACGCGCCGCCGACGTCGACCAGCCCGACGAGTTGCGGGTCGACCTCGATCCGCAGCCCGGCACCGACTTCGCCCACGCGGCGACGGCCGCCGCCGAGCTGCGCGCGATCCTCGACGAGCTGGGCGTACCGGGCTGGCCGAAGACCTCCGGCGGTCGGGGCGTGCACGTCTACCTGCGCATCCAGCCACGCTGGACGTTCGTCGAGGTACGCCGGGCCACAATCGCGCTGGCCCGGGAGTTGGCCCGCCGCCGACCCGACCTGGTCACCACCGCCTGGTGGAAGGAGGAGCGCGGCGAGCGGGTCTTCGTGGACTACAACCAGATGGCGCGGGACCGCACCATCGCCTGCGCGTACTCGCTGCGCGCCAACGCCCGGGCGACAGTCTCCACCCCGGTCACCTGGGACGAACTGCCCGACGTCGACCCGGACGACTTCGACCTGCGTACGGTGCCGCAACGGCTGACCCAGCGGGGCGACCCGCACGCCGGCATCGACGACGCCGCGTGGGACATCACCCCGCTGCTGGAATGGGCCGAGCGGGACGCCGCCGCCGGCGAGGGTGACCTGCCCTACCCACCCGACCACCCGAAGATGCCCGGCGAACCAAAGCGGGTCCAACCCTCCAAGGACCGCGACCGCCCCCGCTGACGGTCACCTGCGCGTGTCGCCCGCCTCCACCACGGTCTTGGCGGTCAGCAGGTCCGCGCCGGTGATCTTCCGGTACTCCGCGATCGCCTTGATCTTGTTACCGCGGGCGAGGTGCTCCCGGACGACCGGGGGCAGCGGGTCGGTGTCGGCGACGCCGAGATGATCCATCACCAGGGTCAGCCGCCGCTCCAGCTCGGTCAGCCGGTATGCGGTGCGGGCCACGTCGCGACGGCTCGGTGCCTGCGCGAGCAGAAGGCCGACGACCAGGGCGAGGAGTGTGGCCAGAACGATGTCCATGCCGGTGATCGAACCAGCCCCGCGCTACGGCGGGCAACGCGCCCGCGCCGATCGGGCGTCAGCTCGGGGTGCCACCCTTCACACCGTTCACGAAGGAGCGCCACTGGGCGGGGGCGAACAGCAGCACCGGCCCGCCGACGTCCTTGCTGTCCCGCACCCCGACCGCGCCGGCCAGATCGTCGGCCACCTCGACGCACTCGCCTTCACCGCTCCGGCTGCTCTTGCGCCACCGGGCATTGGTCAGGTCATTCATCGAAGGTCTCCTTGATAACCGTCCCGATCAGATCTTCAGACTCGCGCACGCCCAGTGAAAGGTCCAGAAGGGTGGTCCAGGCGTCAGCGTACGCCGCCACTTCTGTCGGCTTGTCCAGGTAAAGGCTGCCGGTCAGCGACTCGCTGTAGACGGTCGACGGCTCTGCGGGCCGTGTGCCGACCGCTGGAAAGTCCAGCATGATGAACGACCCGGCAACGGATGCCGCGTGGGGGCCGCTGCCCAGCGGCAGCACCCGGACCGAGACGTTCGGTCGCTGTGCGGCGTTCACCAGGTGTGCGAGTTGGCTGCGCCAGGCGTCCAGGTCGGTGATGGGGCGGCGGATCACGGCCTCGTCGATGATGGCTTCGAAGCTGGGAGCCTTTGGGCTGCGGCGAGCGAGCAGCTTCTGACGCTCCATGCGTAGTGCGACCTTCTGCGCAATCTCATCCTGGCTCCGGCCAGCCTTGGCGCTGAAGATGACCACAGCGTATTCGGCGGTCTGGAGCAACCCAGGGATCAGCGTCGGCTCGTACTGACGTACGCGGCGGGCCGCCGCCTCCAGGCCGACGTACAACTCGAACCACGCCGGGATGGCCTCACCGTAGGCGTGCCACCAACCCCGACTCTTGCTTTCCCGGGCCAGGCTGACCATGACCTCGGTCAGCTCGGCGGAGGTGCCGTAGTGCTGGCACATCAGCGTCACATCGTGGGTACGCAGCGAGGTCTGTCCGCTCTCCAGGCGGTACATCTTGGCGCGCGACCATTCGAGGGCCTCGGCGGCAGCCTCCAGGTTGATGCCGGCTTCCTCCCTGGCCTGGCGCAGCAACCTACCCAATTGCCGCCGTGGCACCGAAGACCCAACGTCGCTCATGTCACCCCGTCTCACATCGGTGCTGCCAGTGTCTCGTTTGGAACAGCATCGAGGCCCAGATGACACACCGTAAATTTTTTATCCCGAATCTCCGTATGAGACGTTGCAGATTGGCGAAGCGCGGGCCGATGGTGGCGGGCATCGGCGATATCGATGCGTGTTCGCGGGAGGCTCGTGGTGGCTCGGTGGAAATGGTTTCAACGGCAGGACGAACCGATCGATGTGGTGCAACGGCCCGCGTACCACGAGCGGGCCGGTGCGTACCGCGCCGTTCAACCGGAGCGGAACGCCCCGACGGCGGGCCAGCCGCAGCAGCGGCTGTTGCTGCGGCTGGCCAGGCTGTGGCGGTCCCACCACACCGTGCGGCGATGCCACCGGCGGAGCTACCGGTGAGCGGGGATCAGGGGATCAGGTTCGTCGAGGTGGCGGACCTGCCCGAGATCGAGGTCGACAGCAAGCCGGAACTGCTGGTGCTCGTGGCGGAGAACGACATCCCGATCGGCTGGGCGGTCGTTCTGCCCGAGGGGGACTTCTGGCTGATCCGGAGGTCTACCCGACACTTGACCCACGGGTCGAGTCTGGCAACGCTGACGACCTTCTGGGCCACCGTCCTCGGTTGCGACGTGGGACGACCCAGGCTGGCCGGACCCCCGTCCGCCGGTGTCAGAGACTGAGCTTCATGCCCTCGTGGCTGGCGACGAAGCCGAGACCGAGATAGAAGCGGTGCGCGTCGTGGCGGGCCTTGTCGGTGGTGAGCTGCACCAGGCCGCAGCCGCGCTGCCGCGCCTGGTCGATCGCCCACGTCATCATCTGCCGGCCCAGGCCCCGTCCGCGCTGATCCGAGCGGACCCGGACCGATTCGATCAACTGCCGCTCGGTGCCGTGCCGGCCGAGCCCCGGAATGTAGGTGAGCTGCATGCAGCCGAGCAGCTCACCCCCCGCCTCGGCCACGACGAGCTGGTTACGCGGGTCGGCGGCGATCTCCGCGAACGCCTTCTCGTACCTGGCGTCGACCTCGCCGACGTCACGGGTACGCCCCAGCATGTCGTCGGCGAGCAGGTCGAGGATGGCCGGCAGGTCGGCCCGGACCGCCTCACGGAAGATCACGTCGCTCATCCCGCGAGCGTCCCACAACGGCGCGCCCTGATGCGCGGCAGAGCACCGTCAACTGTCGCTGTGCCGGGTGACGCGTTCGAGCACCGCGACGAAGGTGCCGACGGAGGCGCACGCGACCGGGACGGGTGGCAGATGTTCCGGCGGGCCGTCCTCGGTGAGCGGAGCCTCGAAGAATCCACCGCTGCCGTCGACCCGATCACCCACGACGATCTCTCCGACGTCAGGCACGTGTACGCCCGCCCGGCCGTGCGGAAGCAACGTGGTGCCCGGCGGCCAGACCACTACCTCTACGGCCCCTGCCTCGTCCCGCAGGGTCAGACAGCCGCCATCACCGACGGCCACTCGACCGTGCATCGCCGCGAGAAAGTCGTACGTCGCACCGGCGACCAGGGTCCGGTAACCGTTACCGTCCAGCACCCGGCCGCTCCCGACCGCCGGGGCAGGCGCCGGTTCCGGCACCTGCCCCGGCGAGATCCCAGGGGCCTTCTCGGTGTTGGTAGGTGTCCGAGGGCTACCGGTGCAGCCGGTCAATGCCAGCAACGACCCGGCAGCAACGACATTGATCCTTAGCACCGACCCATCAGATCCGTAATGTCCACGTCCATCCCTTAGCGACATGCCGGTCGGTGTGGCGTGGTCTCTGCCGCCGATGGCCCCGGGGTCGGTGGCAACCGTTCGGCTCAGGTCTTCAGTGGCAGTGGTGCTGGTCCGACTGGACGGGCGTGGCGCCGGGGCGGGTCCACTGGGCTACCGGGCGGCCGTCCTTGCGCCACCAGCTGTACGTCGGGTCGGCCTGCGGCCAGCCGTCGGGGGAGTCCTCCCAGGCTTCCTGTCGTCCGTAGGCCGTCATGTCGAGCAGCTTGAGCGAGCTCATGATCGCCTCGACGCCGCGTCCGGTCGTCTCGTAGGTGAGGAACACCCGGTCACCCCGGCGCAGGTAGCAGGCGATGTTGCCACCGCCGGCCACAGCGGGCTCGTCGATGCCGTACGTCGAGTACCACGGGTGGAGGTAGCCCATGAACTCGCGGAACGGTGCAATCTCCTCGTACGGTCCCTCGGCGAAGACCGCGAACCTGATGCCCCGTGCCTCCAGGTAGCTAGCCTCGTGGAAGTTCCAGATGCTGATTGTGCAGCCTTCGCACTGCTCCTCGAACGGCTTGCCGAGGTGCCACATGTGCTTGTAGACCACGAGTTGGTCTTGCCCGTCGAAGAGGTCCAGCAGCGGGACCGGGCCCTGCTCGCCGACCAGTTTGACCGGGTTGACCTCGGTCATCGGAAGGCGACGGCGGGCAGCGGCGATGGCATCACCCGCCCGGGTGTGCTCCTTCTCCCGTACGAGCAGTGCGTTGCGTTCCCGGAGCCAGGTGTCGCGGTCGACCACTGGAGGTGCTGGCTGGGTATCCATACTCGACATGCCACTACTATAAACATAGCGTCTACTCGTGTGAAAGAAGTTGATGAGGATTGCCTGCCAAGTTGACCTACGCGCACCACGGTGACGCCTGCCGGGCCGCCAACGCCCTCGACCTGGTGGGCGACCGGTGGACGCTCATCGTCGTCCGCGAACTGCTCCTCGGTCCGAAACGCTTCGCCGACCTCCAGGAGTCGGTCCGTGGCATCACCCCGGCCGTCCTCAGTGACCGGCTCAGATCCCTGCGTCAGGCCGGCATCGTCGACCAGGTGACGCTTACCGACCTGGCGCGCACCCGCGCGTACGCCGTCACCGAGTGGGGTCGCGGCCTGGAGTCGGTCCTCGCGTCCCTGGGCCGCTGGTACACCTCCGGACCGGACCCCCGCACCAGCGGTGGCATGACCCCCGACGCCATGGTCCTCGCCATGCGCACCATGGCACCCTCCGTCCCCGAGGGCCTGCCACCGACCGCCCTGCGCCTCTACGACGCCCGCCAGCCCGACCCTCCCGTACGCGAATATCGGCTGGCCGCCGTCGACGGGCTGCTGGACGTCCGCCCCGGCGCTGCCGTCGAGCCGGTGGCGATCGTGACCGCCGACTCGACGGCCTGGAGCGAGGTGCTCTTCGGTGGCCTGCCGCTCACCGACGCCGAACGCGCCGGCACCGTACGCGTCGAGGGCGACCGCGACACCGTCCTCGGCGTCGTACGCCACTACCTCACGGCCGTAGCCCCCTCATGAGACGCTACGGCGACCTACCCGCCCTGTAGCGGGTTGCTGCAACGCCTTGTTCGGGTGCGGGATTGGATCTCAAGATTGACGGAATGGCCTTCATGTGAGCGCTTGTGACTACTCGAACTGGACGGTTCGGGCGATCCTTGTTCCGGCCTTCGGAAGAGCGTCACATGGCGGTCGAGCATCCGTCGGATCGGGTGACCTGCTGCTGGAGTGCTGTCGGAGGATGGGCCGCAAGGTGCCCCTCCTGAGGTCCGTCCTGAGGTCAGACGGTCCGGCGTCAGACGGCGCGAGGTTTGACAACAAGGGAAGCGCTGGAACCGTAGACCCGCTCTCGTTGTACGGGGCTCGTGCCGTCCTGCGCGAGGTTGTGCGCGAGGGATCGGACTTTCTTCTTGGTGAGCAGCCCTCGATGTCGCCCGCGTGGACGGCGGGAGCCGTGCAGGTCCTGGCCGATGCGCGAGCAATGTCTGCGGAGCGGGGACTTCCGTGGGTCGGCGACCGCGAGGTGCTACTCGCGCTTCTCGCGAGCGAGGGAACGACGGCGAGTGTCCTCGTGACGCGTAGCGGCGTCGATCGCGGTGAGCTGTTGTCGGAGGTCGGCCGGTTGAAGCCATTCCAGGGTAAGCACCCGTGGGCACCTGCGGTCGATTCGCCGGAACGGACAGGTTTCCTGCGGGTGAACGTGGTGAGCCGCTTCCTGATGTGGCCCATCACCGTGCTTTCGAGGAAGGTCGACGGGCCGAGTTCCGGCCTGCTGACGACGCTGGAGGAAGAGGCTAGCCGCCAGGCGGTCCGCGAGGGGACTACCGAGGTTCATTTCGAGCACGTGGTGCTCGCTGCGGCTTCGATCATCCATCAGTTGGCGCTGAGTGAGATTACTGAGCCGAAGGAGTTGCATCGATCCCGGCCCATACTTGACGGGTACGGCCTCGCCTACGCCGACTTGATGGGTCGCCTCGTTGGCCGCGCCGGATATGTGCTGTCCCCGTCCACTGCGGAAACAATCCGCGTCCCGGCCCGCCCTCCGGCCGCCTCGCCCGAAGTTGAGACGGCATTAGGACTAGCGCGTGGCCGAGTCGCGCAGGGTGCTAGTTACCCGGAGGTCCTGGAGCAACTGTTCGCGATACCGCAGGCGAGGTCCGCGATCTCTGCGCTCACTGCCGAGTAACCCCGATGTCTGAACGACCTAGCGCGCTGGGCAGCGTTTGCCGTCGGGCGGGACGGTCAGGTCGATGAGGTACGCGTTGACGGCCTGGGTGATGCAGGCCGTCTGCGGGTAGGCGGTGTGGCCTTCGCCCTCCCAGGTGAGCACTCGCCCCACGCCCAGCATCTCGGCCAACGCCGGGGTCTGCTCGTACGGGGTGGCGGGATCGCCTGTGGTGCCGACGACAAGGATCGGCGGGGCGCCCTCGGCGCGGCCGGTCGGGTAGGGGTCGCTGCCGCCGGGCCATTCGGTGCAGGAGACCAGGCCGGCGGCGAGCGGTGCGCCGAAGAGTGGGTACTGCGTGCGCCACTCGGACTGGAGCTGGCGGATCCGCTCCAGGTCGGGGCGTTCCTCCTCGTCGGCGCAGTTGATGGCCAGGTTGGCGTCGAAGAGGTTGCTGTAGTTGCCGTCGGAGTCGCGGTCGGTGTAGTTGTCGGCGAGCCGGAACACGTCGGTCGGGTTGCCCTCGTTCAGCCTGTCGATGGCCTGGGCGAGCTGCTCCCAGCCGGGTTCGGAGTACAGCGACGAGACGATGGCGTAGAAGATCCAGCCGGCGGTGGCCTCCCGGCCGTCGGCGGAGCGGACGGGGGAGACCTCTGCCTTCTCGATGGCTGAGGTGACAGCCGCGCGGGCGTCGGGGGCGATGGGGCAGCGGCCCGCGTTTGCCGCGCACCAGCGGGTGAAGTTGTCGAAGGCGCGTTCGAAGCCCTTCGCCTGGCTCTCCGAACCTTCGATAAGACCCTGCCGAGGGTCGACCGCGCCGTCGAGCACAAGCGCCCGCACCCGCTGCGGGAACAACTGGGCGTACGTGGCACCCAGCAGGGTGCCGTAGGAGTAGCCGAGGTAGGTCAACTTCTCGTCGCCGACGGCAGCCCGGATCGCGTCGATGTCGCGGGCCGCCTGCTCGGTGCCGTACAGCGGCAGCTGGTCGCCGTACTTGGCGCCGCAACCCTGACCGATCTGCTTGTTGAGCGCGACGAAGTCGTCGAACGACGGCTGGCTCTCCGGGTCGGGGTTGTAGCCGAAGACGGCGTCGAGGTCGGCGTCCGGGATGCACTCGACCGGGCTGGACCTGGCGACCCCGCGGGGGTCGAAGCCGACGATGTCGAAGCGTTCGAGGATCGCGTCGGGCAGGCCGCCGTACTGTTCGCCGAAGGTGAGGTAGACGGCGGTGTCGACGCCCGAGCCGCCGGGACCGCCCGGGTTGATCAGCAGCGAGCCGATCCGGTCGCGCTGGTTCGTGGAGCGGGCCCGCAGCAGCGCGATCTCGAAGGTTTCACCGGCACCCGGACCGGCGGTGGCGGCGCTGCCGCCCGCCCAGTCCCGCGGTACCTGGATTCTGGTGCACTCGTACCGGATGTCCGGAGCGCGTCGCCCGACCACCTCGTCGGCCACCTCCGGGCAGGACCGCCAGGTCGGCGCGGCCCCCGGTGCCGCGGCCTCGCCGTCGACGTCGGCGCGCGGCGCGAACGCCGGCAGCGTGCAGCCGGCGGTGACCACGACGGCGGCGGTCAGGCCGGCCACGGTGAGCCGGAAACGGCGGATCCGGTCGGGCGTACGGGTCACGAACGAGCCTCCGTGATCAGATCGACGGCCAAGCTATGCGGACCCGGTCGACACCGCCGGGTCACCCCGCAGCACCTGGTCCACGTCGAACCGGACCGGCCGGTCGAGTTGATCGTATCGGCAGGAGAGCGGGTCGCGGTCGGGTCGCCAGCGAACGAAGCGCGCGGTGTGCCGGAACCGGTCACCCTCCATCGCGTCATACGCCACCTCGACCACCAGTTGCGGGCGCAGCGGCTCCCATTCCAGGTTCTTCGTGCCGGTCCAGCGGCTGACCCCGCCGGGGATGCGCTGCCCACGCTCGTGGTCGCCGTGCACCCACGGGTGCTCGGGCCCGGCGTCGCGGTAGGGGGCCAGTTCCTCCAGCAGCTCGGCGCGGCGGGCCATGGTGAACGAGGCGCTCACCCCGACGTGGTGCAGCACCCCGGCGTCGTCGTAGAGGCCGAGCAGCAGCGACCCGACCACCGGACCGGACTTGTGCCAGCGGAACCCGGCCACCACCGCGTCGGCGGTGCGGGCGTGCTTGACCTTGGACATGAGCCGCTTGCCCGGCTCGTACGGCAGGTCGGCGGGCTTGGCGATCAGCCCGTCCAGGCCGGCGCCCTCGAAGACGTCGAACCAACGGCGCGCCACCTCGGCGTCGGTGGTGATCTGGGTGACGTGCACCGGGGGCCGCACCCCGGCCAGCGCCTGCTCCAGCCGGGCCCGGCGGGTCGGGTAGGGGGCGTCGAGCAGGCTCTCGTCGTCGAGCGCGAGCAGGTCGAAGGCGACGAAGTCGGCGGGGGTCGTCTCGGCGAGCAGCTTCACCCGGGAGGCCGCCGGGTGGATGCGCTGGGCCAGCAGCTCGAAGTCGAGCCGGGGTTGCCCGTCCGGGCCGTCGCGGCGGATCACGATCAGCTCGCCGTCGACCGCGCAGCGCGGCGGCAGTTGCCGGCGGGCCTGCTCGACCACCTCGGGGAAGTAGCGGGTCATCATCTTGCCGCCCCGGCTGGCCAGCTCCACCTCGTCACCGTCGCGGAAGACGATGCAGCGGAAGCCGTCCCACTTGGGCTCGTAGGTCATCCCCGGGGCGGTGGGGATCGAGTTGACACTGCGGGCGAGCATCGGCTCCACCGGCGGGTTGATCGGCAGGTCCACGGCGATCAGTCAACCAGACGGCACCGACAGTGGTGACCCGGATCACGGCCGACCGGTGGGCGGCGTGTCCGTCTCAGGTCCGTCACGTCCCACCCGGGCGAATCGGAAAACCGCAGGTCAGAGCTACTTTCGCGAGGTGGCGGAGTGGGCGTGCGGGTGCTGCGGACGGTGGCGGGTAAGCGTCGAGCTGATCCACGGCCGGTACCTGTACCGGTTGGTGCACCGCTATCCCCGGCGCTTCGGTGGCGGCAAGAACGTGCTCGGCGAGGTGGGGTCGGTGGACGAGTTGGCCGAGCTGCTGCGTCGGCGTACCCCGGTCAGCCTGGCCGACCTGCGCGAGGCCGCCTGATACCGGCCTTTCAGTAGTGGGCGAAGGAGCGGATCGGGGCGCGCGGGCCGAACTTCGGTGCCTGCACGGCGGCGGCCTCCAGCAGCCAGCAGACGCGGCCCCGGTGGCCCCGGAACGGCTCCAGCAGCTCCAGCATCCGGGCGTCGTTGCCGCGCGGCTCGCCGGCCAGGGCCCAGGCGACCGTGTTGGGTACGTGGTAGTCGCCGACGCTCACCGCGTCGGCGTCGCCGTACGCGACCCGGACCACCTCGGCGGTGGTCCACGGCCCGATGCCCGGGATCGACCGCAGCAACCGGGTGGCCTCAGCCGAGTCGGCGCATCGTTGCAGGCGGTCGGCCACCCGCGCGGCCCGCGTCAACGTCTCGGCCCGTCGCTGCTCCACCCCGAACGGATGGAAGACCCAGTACGGGGCGGAGGCGACAGCCGCCGGGTCGGGTGGCAGCAGCAGCCGCACCGGACCCGGTGCCGGCTCGGCGAAGTGGCGCACCGTCGCCGCGTACCCCCGGTAGGCCTCCTTGCCGGTGACCTTCTGCTCCAGCACGGCCCGCAGCACCCGGGGAAAGATCAGCCCGCTGGCCGGCATCCGCAGCCCCGCCTGCTGGCTGGCCAGCCGCGCCACCACGGGGTGGCTGGCGGCCAGCTCGGCGAATCCGGTCAGGTCGTCGCGGAGCCCGGCCACCGCGTCGGCGTGCTCGACCATCCAGTCGGCGCCCGGGCCGTGACCCTCGGCGATCAGATCGCCGCCCTCGGGCCGCAGGGCGAGGGTGGCCGGCCCGTCGGGCGTGCGCGCCGCCCACCAGAAGACGCCCGCGACGATTCGCGCACACGGGTCGTACGGGCTGAAGGTGAGCGGGCGCACCGAAGCGGTGAAGCGGTAGCCGGCTGGTGTTCGCAGCACCCGACGCGCTTTCGGTTCGTTCCCGGTCACCCGGTCACTGTGCCACCTGGTGCGGGCGGATCGTCGTGGACCCACCCGGACGCGATGGATAGACGTTGCTCGGTCAATTCTCGGTAGCCATCCGTGCGGTTTTCGGACCGCCTGATCGGCCAGGATTCTTAGGGCAAATCCCCGCATCAGCGGACCTATCTGGCCTGCGGTGTGTCGACACGGTTACTGGCCGGAGGAGCGCGGCTGTCCCGCAGGTGAACACGCTGCTATGGTCCGACCTGCGCAGGGCCAGATCCGTCCGGAAACGGACGGTGAGTCGGATGATCCATCGACCGGTCGCCCTTCGCGCATCACGGGGAGCTGTGCAGAAGGGTAACGGGGATGGCTGCCGCTGCGGTTGTTCACAGAGAGCGCCTGGCGCACGGTGTTCGCTTCAGCGCACCTCCGTGCTGATCGTGCCGTGACCGTCCACACTGAACGGCTCGCCGGATGATTGCGCTGCGCGTCTACCGTCTCCTGCCGCCCGCCCTTCGGCGGCGACTCCTCGATCTGCTCCCCGAGCACCGGCGGCTCGGAATGGTGCGTACCTTCACCCGGCCGCGTGGCAGTGACTCACTGCACCCGGTCGGCACGCGGGTGCCGGTGACCGACGACGGTTCCCGTACCGAGGCCGAGGTGGTGGCCGCGGCGACACCGCTGGAGCTGTGGCACCGCAACCTGACGGCGGTCACCGCGGCCCTGGAGAACGCCGGAATCGAGTACCACTGCCTGCGTAACGACGACTACCTGCGTAGTTCGGTGGCGATCCTGGAAGACCAGCGGGATGCCGTCCGCCGGCTGGTGCGTTCGGCGCCGGCGCTGTCGGGCGCGCACGTACGCACCGTCGAGGTACGCCCCGGGCGCAACCAGCCGGACCTGGCACCGACCGAGGTCATCCAGGTGTGGTTCCCGGTGACCGACGTCCGGGCCGGGCTGGTGCTCGGTGCCCAGTTCGCCTGCGAAATCGAGTTCTGGAGCCGGGCCGGCGACGTCGTCCGCGCCCCTCGGCACAACGCGGTGATCGACGAGGCTCCGGCCCGGGCCGAGCGGGTCCGGGTCGCCGCGGCGCTGCTCAGCCATTTCGTGCCGGAGGCGGACGATCACACGTACGGCACCCGCCGCGACCTCACGGTCCGCGCCCCGGACCGGGTGGGGTTCCCGATCGACGCGGTCTACACCTGGGTGGACGGCTCGGATCCGGAGTGGTTGGAGCGCAAGCGGGCCGCGCTGGGCGCCCCGGGCGGTGCGCTGCACGCGATCGCGGCCAACGAGTCGCGCTACCACAACCGGGACGAGCTGCGGTACTCGATGCGCTCGCTGCACAGCTTCGCCCCGTGGCTGCGGAAGATCTTCCTGGTCACCGACGGCCAGCTGCCCAGTTGGCTCGATCCGAGCCATCCGATGATCACCGTCGTGTCGCACGCCGAACTCTTCGCCGACCTCGGCGGGCTGTCGTCGTTCAACTCGCACGCCATCGAGTCCCGGCTGCACCGCATCGAAGGGCTGGCGGAGCACTTCCTCTATCTCAACGACGACGTTTTCCTGGGTCGCCCGTTGCTGCCGACCCACTTCTTCCACGCCAACGGGATCGCCAAGTTCTTCCTCTCACCCGCCCAGTTCGGGCTCGGCGAGGCGAAGCCGACCGATCCGCCGGTGAACGCCGCCGGGAAGAACAACCGCCGGCACATCCAACGTCAGTTCGGTGTGACCATCACTCAGAAGATGAAGCACACGCCGTTCGCCCTGCGCCGCAGCATCATGCATCAGATCGAGGCGGTGTTGCAGGCCGACGTGACGGCCACCGCGCAGCACCGGTTCCGCCACCACGAGGACCTGTCGATCCCTTCGTCGTTGCACCAGTACTGGGCGTACCTGACCGCGCAGGCGGTACCGGCCGACATCGAGTACGAGTACGCCGACCTCGGCCACCCCTCGACCCCGGCCCGCCTCGCCGAGCTGCTCGAACGACGCCACCGCGACGTGTTCTGCCTCAACGACACCGACTCCGATCCGCGTGCGCTGGCGGAGCAGGAGCGGATGCTTGCCGACTTCCTGCCCCGCTACCTGCCCTTCCCGGCGCCGTTCGAACTGCCCGAGGAGGCGGTGGCCGAGCGCCGCAAGCAGGGCGCCAGCGCCCTGTGGCGCCGCTCCCGGCAGACCGTCCCGACAAGCCGGCGGGCCAACCAAATCGATGCACCGACCCTGCCGAACTCCCGCTTCAACAGGATCGGCGACAGCAGGACGCCCTGACTCTGCCTCAATCGTTCCAACTACCGCTTGAGGGGTCAGGGCATGCACCGCTGCTGTTGTTCAACGAGCTCCCGTGCCGGCGGGAACGTGCCCCGCCGGCACGGATGATCTACAACCGCGCCCGAAGGGCTCGGTTCCGCACGCTGCCGCGCTCGAACTGGCTGGCGACTGGGAAATAGCTCTCCAGGAAGCCAGAGACGACTCGGTTCTGCTCCGTCTCGTCGAGGTTCCCGTGGTGGGTGTCGTTGAGACAGAACGCGTCGTAGCCGCGGGTAACGAGGATCTGGGTCAGCTGCGGATGCTGGCTCGGATCGCCAGTGTTCACGTAACCGACCCGGATGTGTCCCTGCACGGAGCGCCCGGTCAGGTAACCGTAGTAATGGTGCAGCGAGGAGGCGATCGAGACGTCGGTGAGGTCGCGTAGCCTGTTCGCCGCAGTCTGGTTGACCTCTTCGGCGAATGCGGCGTCGAGGTCGTAGGCCACACTACGACGCATTGGGTGCGGCACATGCAGTAGTCCGTGCGTAAGCGTACGCCCGAATGCTTCCTGGATCAGCCGACGGTTGTTCTTCGCCGCGCTGAAGTTGAAGTCATCCTCCGCGCTTATGTCGACCATTGGAATGGGGGTCGGGGAAAGGAAGAAGTGCGCTAGACCGTTGCTCTTGAAGAACGTCGTCGGCTGGACCGACCGCCCTAGGAAGACGTCATCGTTGAAGTAGAGGAAATGCTCAGACAGCCCATCGATCTGGTGCAGTTGCGATTCGATGGCGTGTGAGTTGAAGGTCGGCAGCGCGCCCCGAGAACCGAACACCTCTCGATGGTCGACAACGGTCACCTGCGGATGGTCGGTGTCCAACCATGTCGGAGTCTGCCCAGCGGTGACCAGATAGATGTTTCGCACCCAGGGTGCGTACATGTCGATAGAGCGCAGCGAATAACGCAACTCAGAACGGTCCCGGAAACGAGCGATGCTCTCCGCAGCGTCGATCAGCGTCCGCCCCGAAGCCGCCAGGGTGCTGTTCTTACTCGCCAACCACGCCGGATCAGCGCCATCGACCCATGTGTAGACGACATCGATGGGGAAGTCCACGTCGGAGACGAGCCGGCGGGTGAACGGTTCGATCGTGGGGTGTCGCCGGTCGCGGATTGTGACTGTTGCCGGGACCATCGCCGCGACCGGCACGGTGTCACCCAGCAGTGTGCGACGGGTAGCGGCGAGCGAGTCGCCGTCCTCTGTGGGACTCCAGAATTCGACATCGCAGCCGACGGCGGGGCCGTAACGCAGAGTGCGGGAGGTCGAAACGATCGGCTGGAACATGCGTAGACCGGCCGCATCCACCGCCCGTGCCTCCGTGGACAGGCACGCTGCCAGCGTCACCGATGTCACTTTAGCGCCGGCGGCCAGAGTCTCGGCGTAGCAGGGAACGGTGGCGAAGGCGGTGGCGAAGGCTTCCAGAGCCACGTCACGCTGGTCGAAAGGAACGACAACCCGGTACCGGACGCCCGGGTCGCGGGCGAGCCAGTACGTAATGCTGCGCTGCTCCAACGCGTCGACCACGGCAGCGAAATTGACGTACGCGACATCGGCGGGTGTCAAGTCGTCGCGGACGACGCTAAGCCTGCCGCCGCTGCGGACCAACCCGGGCACCGCTTCGTTGATCTGCTGCTCCAGCGACTCCAAGTCTGGACCGGTCGTGACATGGCCGGGTCGGGGAGCGACGGGTGCGAAACCAGACCCACCGGCTCGCGCCAGCCAGATCGCGAGCCGGTCAGCGCGGGTCTGCTCGTTGCT
The DNA here is from genome assembly GCF_040677165.1 of Micromonospora sp. NPDC049374. Taxonomy (NCBI): domain Bacteria; kingdom Bacillati; phylum Actinomycetota; class Actinomycetes; order Micromonosporales; family Micromonosporaceae; genus Micromonospora; species Micromonospora sp. NPDC049374. The sequence goes on from NZ_JBFAQH010000001.1 coordinate 590,901, forward strand.
TGCGTGTTCGGCGACTAGCTCAGCGAAGAGATTCTCCCACCGCTGCATGATCGGCTCGATGCGGTAGCGCTCGGAGGCGACGAGGGCATTCGCCCCGAAACTGCGGCGCAACTCGTCGTCGGCGACGAGTTGAGTCAGCGCTTGCGCGAGCTGATCCTCATCGCCTGCACTGACCAGTAGGCCATCAACACCGTGGGTGATGATCTCCGCCGGACCGGTCTGAATGTCGTAGCTCACCGCTGGGACACCTGCTGCGAACGCCTCAAGCAGCACCAGCGGCAGCGCCTCGCCGTCTCTTGACGAGAGCAGCGCGACGCTCGCCTTCGCCCACTCCTCAGTCATCCGGTCGGTCGCGCCAACGAGCTGAACATTGTTGTGTAGACCGAGGTCGGCGGCGAGCCGGCGCATTTCCGGCAGCAACGGGCCGTCACCGTAGACCCGCAGCGTCCAATCTGGGTGGGCGGCGGCGACCTTGCCAAAGGCGCGAATTGCGTGGTCGATCCGCTTCTCCGGCACCATGCGTCCGGCGATGGCCACCACGGGGTTGCGTAGGTCGGAGCGAGGTCGGAAGCCGTCGGGAATACTGTTAGGGATGACCTCTAGCCGGGGGGCGGAGGCGCCGAAGGTGTCGACGAACCAGTCCTTTGTCCGGTCAGTGAGGACGACCAGGGCATCAAGCCGTGGGGTGAACTCGAACAGAGGTCGTCCGGTTCCGCCGCGCAGCTGCGATGGCCGGTGCTCCTGGTGCACGGTCACCACTCCAGGAGGCGCCAACGTGGTCGCCAGGGACATCAGCGCGGGTGACGAGGAGACCAGGACATCGGTGTCGAGGGTTCGGAGTGCCCGTTCGACCTCTAGGTCGGCCAGCCGGTTGAACTGCTTCTCCCAATGCGGCGAGATCAGCCGGCTGGTGCCGCGTACCAGGGCGTCGTAGGTGGCGTCGTCGACCGGCGTCGATCGGTGTGGCCGGGCGGTCGGTCCGGTGAGGTCGACCAGGTAGCGCATACGCACCCGCTCGTCGATGGCGAAGAAGCTCGTCCCGCTGGTGCGGAGGACGCTGATCACCTCGACATCGTGCCGCCGCGCCAGGTAGTCGGCCTGAGTCAGGATGGCCCGTTCAGTTCCACCTAGCTCATCGGCCGTGGTCAGGAGGAATGTGATCTTCATGTTGGTGTCCCCGTGAAGTGCAGGCAGGCCACGGCCAGGTTGCCGGCCTTGGTGTAGTAGGGCCGGTATCCCACAAAGCGTCGGTCGTCGACCGTCACGGTGGTCCGGCTGACCCGTAAGACGGTCCGCGGGTCACGTAGGTCATGCAGGTAGCGGCCTAGGCGGATCATGCGAGCGGGTGCGGTGCGTACCCAGGCGTCCCAGATCACCTCGGTGCCGGGCGCTCCAACGGACAACTCGGCCAACGGGACCGAGAACTCGAACCGCCCGCCGGTCGGGTCGATCGGTACCGTTAGGTCTGGTCCGCCACCGCGCGGTGTGAACACGATTACCGGATCTTGCAGGGATCCCACACCGACCAGCCGCGCGTGAATCCGTGCTTCGGTCGGCCCGGTTTCCAGTCTGATGACTTCGGCTCGGGACTTCGCAGCCATCACGGTGAGTTGTGCCAGACCTTGGTTGCCACAGCCGGGTTCGTATCGCCAGCCGGAGACCGGATGTGGCGGATTCGATACCGTTGGCCCGTCGTGATCTGTCAGCTCCGTGGTCTGCAACGCAAACTTTCGTTCACCGGCTGCCTCCAACACCGCGAGCGCAAGCGACCAGATGCCCTTGCTCAGCGAAATCTCGTCAGAGGCAGCTCCGAACGTGACCCTGACCGTCACCGAGACCCTGTCGCCGACCGCTCCGACGGACGCTGGGCACGACACCACTCGCTGCCCCTGCACAAGCTGCAAAGTCGCCCGCTTGACGTGCACAGTGGAGGCGGGTAGCAGGGCGTGTAGATGCATCGTTCGTCCATCGAGCACTGCGAAGTAGTCGCAGGTGGCTCGGGCGAGTTCGGAGACGGGCTCCCGGCGCAAACGGGCGGTTCGCTGGGCGAACCGATCCGCCACCACGCCTGCCCGTCGGCGAGCGCCATACACCACCTGAAGGAGCCGTAGCGGGGGACGGGAAGACCTCCGCCGATCATTCGGGCTCATCGAACCGGCTCGCGACCGTTGACACTGGCAGTTGCCTGGCTGTTCCCGGAGCTCGGAGGGGTCTGGCCGATCGCGCGCTCCAGCGGCAGGCTCGCCGCAGCGAGCGCAGTCGCGGTGTGGCGGGCTCGCTCCACCTCTTCGTGGGCAGGCAGCTCGAATGGCGTACGGAACGGGAAGTACGCCGAGAGGAACTCGCTGAGCATGGCGTGTTGTTGGGGAAGTGAGACCTCTGCCGAGTCGGTGTCGTTCAGGCAGAAGGCGTCTCGATCACGACGGGTGAGCAACCTCGCCAACTGAATCGGCGCGGATGGGTGACCCAGGTCGGCGTAGGAGTAGGCGATCGATCCAGGCGCCGCCTTCCCCGACAGGTAGGACCAGTAGTGCTGCAACGACGAGGGGATGGACAGGTCAGCCGGGTGCCGGAACTGGTGTTCGGCCGTCGCGAGTACCTCGTCGGTAAGCTCCCGCTCGATGTCTTCCAAGACGCTCTTGCGGAGCGGGTAGGGCACGTGACGCATCTTCTGCGTGATCGTGCGTCCAAATCGTTCCTGAATGTGCCGGCGGTTGTTCTTGCCGGCTGCGGTCACCGGCGCGTCATAGATCGTCGCTGGTCCGACATCGAGTTGGGCCGGAGAGGGGAAGAACTTCGCGAGCCCGTTGGCGTGGAAGAACTTGGTCGGCAGGAGTGGACGACCGAAGAACATGTCATCGTTGATGTAGATGAAGTGCTCGCTGAGGCCGGCGATGCGGTGTAGACGCGATTCGATGGCATGAGAGTTGAAGCTCGGAAGCCGGCCGGTGTCGCCGAAGATATCTCGGTGAGGTACGACTTTGATCATGGGATGCGCGACATCCAACCAGGGGGGCACCTGGTCATCCGTCACAAGGTAGATCGTCCGGATCCAGGGCAGGAAGGCCACAAGTGAGCGGAGCGAGTAGCGGAGTTCGTCCCGGCTGACATAGCGGGAGGCGTTGGCGGCAACATCGCTGATCTCAGAGCCTGGTTGCTGCTCAAGCAGCGCCAGGTTTTTCCGCTGCATCCAGTCGGCATCGTTGCCGTCCACCCAGGTGTAGACGGCGTCGATCGGGAAGGTTATGTGCTCGTATCCCAGGCCCGCGAACTCCGCCCGACTCCGGTAACGACCCGGCTCGCCGCGTTCTGGAGCGAGTCGGGTCAGGCGCGAGGCCGGCACGGTGACGGCTTGGCCCTGGGCCGGCAGGGAACTGGCGACCTGGTTGCCACGCGGTGCGACGATCTCAGCGATTGGTCGGTCGGTCGGTGTTGTCACCTGCCAGAATTCGACCTCGCAGGCAAATTCGCTACCGAGGACAGTGACGCTGTCAGGATCTGACACGGAGCTGAACACCTGGACGACTACGGCACGCTGTTTGGCGCTTGCGCGCTTTCCCTCACCGTTGGTCAGGCGTACCGTGACCTGCGGCTGTTGGGTGAGTTGTTGGAGCACCCGGAGCGCCTCGCCCTTGTGTGCCAGCGGCACGGCGACCGCACTTTGCAGGTCGTTCTTGTGGGGGACGCAGAAGTAGTCGATGCCCGCTCTGTCGAGCGCGTCGGTCACCAGATCGAGGTTGCGTTGCCACATGGCCAGCGGGGTCGCCTGCTCCACCACCTCTGCGACCACCCAGCTACCGCGGTCGCGGACCCGGTGTACCCGTCCGACAGGGGTATGGGCCCGAGGCGGTGCCAGTCTGGTCAATCGTCGGACGAGCCAGAGTTGCCGCTGCGGGGGAAGGAGCTGGACGAGCCGGACTCGATAGCGCCGAGGCAAGGTCCGGTAGATGCGCAGCGCGATCATCGCAGGTTCACTTCTGGCAGGGCCGAGCCGTGCTGATCGTGTTGCCGGAAAGGTTCAGCAGACAAGCCGAGATCCCCACGTGTATCACTCCGGGCACGCCGGAGACTCCCCGATTAGTTCGTCGGTCGCGGAGCGGTGTCAGGCTCGGCATGCCGTGGCCGGACGCGTCGGCGCGCGACGTGTGGCAATGTATCAGCCTGGAGATCCTGGGGATACTTGCCGTTCGTCCATGCGTTGCCCACTGTTCGGCTTAGCGGTGATCTTCAACCAAGCGGTCGTAGTCGCCGTGTCCCGCGCGCAACGGCTGAATGCGCCTGAGAGGCGCCGGTGGCCGGCTGCGCCATTGCTGGCTGCGGCCGGCCACCGATGTGCTGACAGATCAGTAGTCGTAGTCGGAGTCGGAGTCGTTCGACTCGGTCTTCGACGGCGGGGCGACCGCCTTCGGGGTGCCCTTGGGCAGGCACTCCAGGTTCTTGCTGCCGTCCGGGTTGACCACGAACCAGGTGCCACCGACGCCCTGGCCCTTCCAGGCGCCCGGCTTCTTGTCACCGATGTAGGTGTAGAGCGGCCAGCCGTCGAGGGTGATCTGACGGGTGCCGTCCTCCCGGGTGATGGTGCCGACGGCGTCGTCGGAGACGCCCTTGAGCTTCGGGGCACCGTCGGTCAGCGCCGGCGGCCACACCTCGGCGCACTGGCCGTCGCAGTTGGACGCCGGCGGGTCGTTGCTGTCGCGGTCAAAGCGGTACAGGATGAATCCGTCCTGGTTGACCACGGCGCTACCCATCCGGGGGAACTTCTTGCCGGTCAGGCTGTCGGTCAGCTCCACCCCGTCGGGCAGGGGAGCGTCGGTCTCGGCCTCCGCGCCCGGTGACGCCGAGGCGCCCGGCTCGGCGCTGGCCTCGGGGTCGGCGGTCACGGTGGGCTCGGCCGCGGCGACGGCGACCGGCTCGGCCGCGCCCGCGTCCGCCCCGCCGTAACCCGCGGGAGCGCAGGCCGTAAGTGCGAACATGGCGCCCACGGCGATGACGGTCCGCTTCATCTGTGCCACGTGCCCTCCTCATACTTGACAAGTTCACCGGGAAATACGGGACGAGCGCTGTCAAGGTTGAATCCAAAAGGGTGGGCAAGTTCACAAGAAGCAGTTGAACCGTCTGTGCCATCTGTGCGTGTGAGTCCGTATCCCCAGGTCGCTGTGCCTGCCCGGTGAGGGTGAACCTGGACGCGAAAGGCCCGCCTCGATCGAGGCGGGCCTTTCGTGCACAGTGGATCAGGCCGTGGGGACGGTCACCAGAGTGTCGGTGGCTCCCCGCGAGTCGATCTCCTGCACCTCGAAGTGCTTGATGTCGTCCAGCTTCGTCGACGTGGCCGCCGACAGGGCGAGCAACTGCGGGTTGGCGTTGGTGCCGTACCCGCCGTCCGGTACCGACCAGGTGGAGACGACCTCGGTGGAGCCGTCCTCGCGGACCACCACCAGGCGGCAGGTACGCGGCCCCGGCAGCTTGCTCAGGCTGAAGTCCATCCTCGTGCCGAAGTCCTTCGAGATGAGGAAGAACGTCGCGCCGACGCCGGTGGTCGAGTCGGTGACGTTCACCTTGTCGCCCTCCTGCTCGTTGCCGCCGAAACCCGGGTCACCGGGGCTGCCGGGACGGTTGCTCGGCGGGTCCACCGGAGCCGTGGTCGGCCCGGCGAGCGGCGGTGCCGTGCTGCTGTCGGCGAGATTGCTGAACACGACACCGGTCAGCCCACCGAAGACCACCACGGCCGCCGCGGTCGCCAGGACCTGCCGGAACCGGGCCCGCCGACGGTGCGTACGCAGCGCCACGAGCGTCCGGTCCAACAGGACCGGATCCGAGTGGGTCTGCTCCAACGCCGTGATCGACTCCTCGTCGATGTCGGACAGCAGCCCGACCACCGGCACCATCGTTTCCAACTCGCCGGCACAGGCCCAGCAGGTCGCGAGGTGTTCCTCGAACCGCTCCATGTCCTGTTCGTCAAGCACGCCGAGCGCGTACGCGGCGACGTCCATGTGGTCAACCCGGCTCATTCCGTCACCCCCCTCTCCTGCAGAGCTGTGCGCAGCGCGCGCAGCGCGTAGTAGACCCGCGACTTCGCGGTGCCCAGTGGCAGACCGAGTTCCTCGGCCGCCTCCGGCACCGTCCGGCCCCGGAAGTACGTCGCCACCAGGATCTCCCGGTGCGACTGACTCAACATTCGCAGCGCGTCCGCCACCGTCATCGACCGCAGCACCCGGTCGGTGCTGTCGGCCTCGGCGAACGCGGTCAGGTCCCGGTCGTACGTCTCGGCCGGGCGGGCCTGCTCGCTGCGGTGCTCGTCGATGGCGATCCGTCGCGCCACCGTCACCAGCCACGGCCGTAGCGACCCCTGTCCCTGTGCACCCAGCCGGTGCGCGTTCTTCCAGGCCCGCAGCAGCGTCTCCTGGACGATGTCCTCAGCCCGCTGCCGGTCGCCGCCGGTCAACCGCATCACGAACATCAGCAGCGGTCCGGCGTGTTCCGCGTAGAGCGTGCGGACCAACTGGTCGGAGTGGGCGGCTTCGGTGGTGGAAGCCTGGTGGCGGCCAGGGGTGGGTCGCGGCGTCACCGGGCTATTCTGGCGAGCCGCCGCACGAGAGTCGACCCCACGGGTGGACGTGGTCGGCCGCGACTGGGACCGGGCGGACATCCAGTCCACCCGCACCCGGTCGCCCTGCCAACCGACCGCCAGTGCGTGCATGCAGACCTCCGACGTCCATGGACAGAAAGCCGTCCCCCCACGGGCATGGCTGCTGACTGGTACGGAAGGCGGCACCGAACGGATCAACGTCGGGTGGAAAAAATCCCCGGCGGCGGTGGCGTCGAGTCGACGGCGTCGGCGTCACGCACCACCGTGGCGCCTCCGGTGAAGCGGTCGAGCTCCGCGTCGGCCAGCACCCGGCCGGGAAACCAGTCACCGGCGGCCCGGCGGGCCAGCGCGGCCACCGGCGGGTCCTGACGGCCGGCGAGGAGCACCAGGTTGCCGTAGCGCCGGCCCCGCAGCACGGCGGCGTCGGCGACCAGACACGCCCGGGGCAGCACCGTCCGCACGGTGGCCACCTGCCCACGGGCGTGGCGCAGCGGCGGGCCGTCGGCGACGTTGGCCAGGTACCAGCCCGCCGGGTGCAGCACCCGGGCCGCCTCGGCCGCGTACTCCACCGAGGTCAGCCGGGCCGGTGTCCGGGAACCCGCGAAGACGTCGGCGACCACCACGTCGTAACTGGCATCCCGACCCGAGGCGAGCACCGCCCGAGCGTCACCCACCCGTACCTTCAGGCGCGGATCGGGCCGCCACGGCAACGCCCGCCGAACCAGATCGACAAGCGCCCCGTCCACCTCGACCACCCGCTGCGTCGAGCCCGGACGGGTGGCGGCGACATACCGGGGCAGGGTCAGCGCACCACCGCCCAGATGCAGCACCCGCAGCGGGGCACCCTCGGGTGCCACCAGGTCGATTGCGGCGGCCAGCCGACGGACGTACTCGAACTCCAGGTGCGTCGGGTCGGTCAGGTCCACATGCGACTGCGGTGCGCCGTCGAGCAGCAGCGTCCACGAGCCGGACCGGTCCGGATCCGGCACCAGCTCGGCGAGCCCCGTGTCGACAGGCTCGGTGATCCGGTCGGCGTCGCGCCGCCGGCCCATCAGCGCCCAGCCCGGGCGGCGGCGGTACGGGCGGCGACGGTCAGCGCGCGATGCAGTAGCCGCGCGTCGCCCAGCCGGGAACGCAGCAGCCGCTCCAGCCCGGCGATCGGAACGAGGTTCTGCGGGGCCCGGGGATCCTTGTACGGGGTGGAGGCGAAGCGGGGCAGGGTGACAAGCGACAGGTCGGCCAACCGCACCGCCTCGGCGATCTCCAGGTCGGCGGAGCACTCCAGCCGTACGATCCCCGCCCAGGGTGCCCCCGCGGCCACCGGTAGCCGCAGATACCAGGACCAGCCGCCCCAGGCGGTGCCGAGCCGGAACACCGGCGAGCGGTGGCCCGGCGCGAGACCGGTGACCACGGCGGTGAGCCGGGCGTCGAGGTACTGGCTGTGCTGGGTCTTGATGTAGCCGAGCGTGCGCGGCAGCTGCCGCCGGTTACGCAACGGCCCGTCCACCACCAGCAGATCGTCGTCGGTACGCGCGGCGGCCGAGACCTGCACCTCCAGGGCGGTCAACGGCCCCTGCACCGCCGCCGGGAGCTTGGCCAGCTCACCGCTGCCGCTGAGCCGGTGTACCGGGTAGCGGACGTTGCCGGCCACCACGTCGGTGGCCGACGGGCTGGCGGTGAACAGGCCGCGCTGCACCGTGGCGCCGGCCAGTTGCGCGGCACCGCGATCCAGGTCGCAGCGCACCACCCCGGCCGCGTACGAGGCGGCCAGCCCGGGAAACGAACCGCCGTCCTCCTCGGCTGTCCAGATGCTGGCGTCGATCCGGCGTACCCCGTCGACAAGCAGCACCACGTCCGGTGCCCGGACACTCGGACGCGGGCCGATCGCCCGCCAGTCCACCGCCGGCAGCTCGTGCTCCGCCTCGACCTGGGCGCTGCTCGGCGCGGCCGGACCGGCCGGTGACGCCTCGAAGGACGCCCCGTAGCTCGGATCCCAGGCATCGACGAAGAAGCGGTTCACGTCCGCATCACCGGCCGGTCCGTTCCACCCGGGCGGAGCGGGCGTCCTTGTGCACCTCGAAGCGGACCGGGATGCGCTCGGCCAACGCCGGTACGTGGGTGACCACGCCGACCATCCGGTCGCCCCGGGCGGCGAGATTTTCCAGGGTGGCGGCGACCGTGTCGAGGGTGGCCGCGTCGAGGGTGCCGAAACCCTCGTCCAACACGATCGACTCCAGGCTGGCGGCGGTGGTGGACATTCCGGCCAACTGCTCGGACAACGCCAACGCCAACGCCAGCGACGCCTGGAACGTCTCACCGCCGGACAGCGTCCGCACCCCGCGACGCAGCCCGGCGTCGTGGTGGTCGACCACGAAGAACTCGCCCTTGTCGTGAACCAGGTCGTACTGGCCGCCGGAGAGTTCCCGCAGGATCCCCGACGCGCCGTCGACAAGCAGGTCCAGCGCCTCGGCCAGCAACCACCGCTCGAAGTTGTTGGCCCGCAGGTGCCCCGCCAACGCCCGAGCCACCTGTGCCTCGCGTTCGTGCCCGGCCCGCTGCTCCCGCAGCGTCCCGGCCTGCTCACGCCGCTCGGTCAGCCGGCGCAGCTCGGCCTCGGCCCGCTCCACGGCGACGGTCGCGGCGCGCACCGGGTCGTCCGGTGCGGGCAGCCCGGCGTCGGCGAAGATGCCGGCGATGCGGTCCGTCGCCGCGCCGGCCGCCGTCTCGGCCTCGACCACGGCCGTGGCCAGCCCGTCCCGTTCCGACCGACGACGCTTCGCCTGCTCCCGCGCCCACTCGGCCAGCGTGGCCCAGGCGGCGGCGACATCGTCGCGGTCGGTGGCCGGCGGCCCGAACCGGGCCACCGTGTCGCGGGCACCGTCGAAGCGGCGCCACGCCGTCCGGAGCCGGTCCTGCGCCGCCTCCACCGCCGCCCTGGCCTGCCGGGCGGCGTCCCGGCCGGCGCGGACCGCCGTGGTCGCCTCGTCCAGCCCCTGCCGCAGCCGGGCCAGCTCCGCCAACCGCGCCCGCAGCGCCTCAGCGGTGGCCGCACCGGCGAGCCGTTCGTCCAGCTCGACGAGTCGGGTCCGCAGCCCGTCATGTTCGGTACGGGCGCGCAGCAGCACCCGTTCCAGCTCACGCGCGGCAGTGTCCCGCTCGGCGACGACCTTCCTGGCCGCCTCGTTCGCCGCCCGAGCCGCCTTGCCGGCCGCCACCGCCCTCGCCACCGCCGAGCCGGCCGGAATCGCCGGCACCCGGGCCACCGTCTGCTCGCAGACCGGGCAGGCGTCCCCGTCGGTCAGGTGGGCCCGCAACGCCGTCGCCTGATCGGCGGTCTTCGCCTCCTCGTGCGCCTGGAACGCCGCCGCCAGCTCCGCCTCGGCACGCTCGGCCGCCGTCTGCGCCCCGGTCAGCGCCCGCACCGCGGCGTCGTGCTCGACGCCGGCCGCTTCCATCGCGGCCCGCGCCTGCTCCGCCTGAGCGGACAACTGCTCCCGGTCGGCGTACGCCCGCAGCAGCATCCGCAGGGCACTCTCGTCGCCGGCGGCGGCCAGCTCGCCGCGCAGCTTCTCCTCGCGCTCCTCGGCCAGCGACACCGCGGCCGCTGCGGCGTCGGACTCGGCCCGCGTCGCGGTCACCGCCCGGGCCACCTCGGCCACCCCGTCCGGCGCCCGAACCTCGTCCAACGCGGCCAGTTCGGCGTCGAGCGTGGCCAGGGCCGCATTGGCCTCCCGCACCGTCGTACGCGCCGCTTCCAGTTCCGGTACGGCGGCGGTCACCGACCCGGCCAGCTCCCGCATCCGGTCGACCTGGCCGGCGGCCCGTTCCAGCGCGACGTCGTCGACGTCGGCCAGCCCGGCGAGCAGCTGATCGACCGCCTCCAGCTTCGCCTCCGCCTGCCCGGCCCGGGTCGTGGCCCGCTGCTGCACCTGCTCGTACACGCCGAGACCGAGCAGGTTGACCAGGATCTGCTGCCGGGTGGCCGGGCGGGCGTGCAGGAAGTCGGCGAACTGGCCCTGCGGCAGCACCACGCAGCTGGTGAACTGCTCGTACGGCAGCCCGACCGCCGCCAGCACGGCCGCGTCCATCTCCGCCGGGGTCCCGGCGACCACCTCGCCGAGATCCTCCGGGCTGAGCCCGGTGTCCAGCTTGGTGACGTCGAACCCCTCCGGCATCAGCTGCAACCCGGCACCGGCGGTCTTGACGTTGCCCCGGCTGTCCCGACGCACCACCCGGGTGGCGACGTAGCGGGCGCCGCCGGACTCGAAGACCAGCCGTACCCGCGCCTCGGTGGCCGACGGAGCGAGCGCGTTGCCCAGCCCGCGGGTACCGCCCCAGCGGGGCACCGTGCCGTAGAGCGCGAAACAGATCGCGTCGAGCACCGTCGACTTGCCCGAGCCGGTCGGCCCGACCAGGGCGAAGAAGTCCGCGTCGGTGAAGTCGATGGTGGTGGCGTCACGGAAGACGGTGAAACCGGCCAGGTCCAGCCGCATCGGCCGCATCAGTGATCAACCTCCTCGAGCAGCTCGTCGAAGAGTTCGCGGACGCCCTCGTCGGCATGCCCCCGGCTGTCCAGGTAGTCGGCGAACAACTGCCGGGGCGACCGGCCGGACCGTTGGGCCACCCGGGTGCCGGTGCCGGGTGCCGGCACCAGCTCCGGGTCGATCCGGATCTCCAGGGCTCGGGGCAGCAACTGCTGCACCTCCTCCCGCAGGCCGGCGCGGGGCTGCTCGCGCACGTACACCCGCAGCCAGCCCTCCGGCGGGGTGATCTCGGCGAGTTGGGCGAGGGTGCCGCGTACGGTGCGCAGCGCGGTCGCCGCGGTCACCGGTTCCTCGCGGATCCGCGCGGCCGTGGTCGCGGTGACCTCGACCAGGGTCACCGCCGGGACGTTCTCCTGCTCGCCGAAGTCGACCGCGAGCGGGGCACCGCTGTAGCGGATCGGGCACGGCCCCTGCACCCGCTGGGCGCGGTGCAGGTGCCCGAGCGCCACGTAGTGCGCGGTGCCGGGAAAGACCGAGGCGGGCACCGCGTAACCCATGATGGTGTGCGCGTCCCGTTCGCCGCCGCCGGTGGCCGCGCCGACCACCGTGAGATGGGCGGTGACCAGGTGCACCCGGTCCGGCTCGTCGAAACCCTCGGTCAGCCGGGCCAGGATGCGGCCCAGGTGGTCGGCGTACGTCTGGGTGGTCTCGGCGGCGGTCAGCTCGTACATCTCCACCGCGCGTACCGCGTACCGCTGGGACAGGAAGGGCAACGCGGCCAGCCGCCAGCGTTCCCCGTCGGCGGTGGTGCCGTCGATGACGTGTTCGGCCGGATCCTCGCGTACGCCGCCGCGCAGGGTGATGCCGGCGGCCTCGGCCCACGGGCGCAGCGCGTCCAGGGCCGGACCGTTGTCGTGGTTGCCGCCGATCGCCACCACGTCCGCGCCGGTGCGGCGCAGCGCGGTCAACGCCCGGGTGACCAGGCGGGTCGCCTCCGGGGTCGGTGCCGCGGTGTCGTGGAGGTCACCGGCGATGACGACCAGGTCGGGCCGTTCCCGCCGGGCGATCTCGATGACCCCGGCCAGCACCTGCTTGTGCTCCTCGGCCCGCGACTGCCCCTTGAGGACCTTGCCCACGTGCCAGTCGGAGGTGTGCAGGATCTTCATGCTGTTACCCCACCCCCCGGGCTAGAACGGGATGTCGTCGTCGGTGCCGCCACCGGACCCGACCACGGCGAACGGATCGGCGGACTGGGTGATCGACCGCAGGGTCTGTGACGGCGCGGCCCCGGCCTCGGAGACCCGGGTGGCCCAGGCGGGGAACGGGAACTCCAGACAGAGCGGCACCGGGATGTCCGGCTGGTTGACGAACATCGTGCCCGGCTTGGCCAGCAGCGCGCGTTGCCGCTGGGCCGGCGGGAGGAAACCGTACTCCGGGCGGGACGCCTCGGCCGGATCCAGCCGGCCCACCACCCGGATGGCCGAGTTGGTCACGATGCGCCGCTCCACCTCGCTGGCGGTCTGCTGCGCGCCGATCAGGATCACCCCGAGCGAGCGGCCCCGCTCGGCGATGTCGAGCAGCACCTCCTTGATCGGGGAGGAACCCTCCCGGGGGGCGTACTTGTTCAGCTCGTCGAGCACCACGAACAGCAGCGGCTTGGCGGTGCCGGACTTCTCCTTACGCTCGAACTCGCTCTTGAGCGTCACACCGACCACGAAACGTTGCGCCCGGTCCGGCAAGTTGTGCAGGTCAACGACGGTGACCTGGGCGCTCTCGGCGGTGTTGATGCTGTGCGGGCGGCGGGTGGCCAGGTCGCCACGGATCAGCCGGGACAGGTCCTTCTTGCTGCCGATCAGCCGGCGGGCGAACGCGTTCACCGTGCCCAGCCCCACCGCGCTGCCCGCCCAGTCGCCGCGCGTCTCGTCGTCGCTGAGCTGCTCGACGATGTGGTCGACCAGATCGCCGTAGCTGCCCAGCCGGACGCCGTCGATGCTGACGCCGCCGTCGGCGGGCTGGGCGTACCGGGCCAGGTGGGCGGCGACGGAATGGACCACCATCGTGTACTGCTGTCGTTCGTCGTCGGCGTCGGCGAAGACGTACGGCAGCAGGCGGTCGGCGCAGAACTCGGTGAGCGTCCAGTAGAAGCTGTCCACGCCGGTGAGTCGACTGCTCACGTCCGGCGTGCCGGACGAGTCACCGACCCGGGGTGGCGCGTAGACCCGTACGTCGGGGAAGGCGTCCGCGGCCAGGCCGAGCCGGGCGTACGCGGCCCGGGTCGGATCGTCGAGCCGGGCGTTCGGATGGTCGAGGAAGAGCAGATCCTCGCCCTTCACGTTGAAGATCAACGCCTTGGCGTTGACCGCGTCGCCGCCGAGCTGGCCGGAGCGGAACACCGAGTAGAGAAGAAAGGTGGCGAAGCTGGTCTTGGTGGCCACCCCGGAGATCCCGGAGATCGACACGTGGGCGCCCCGGCTGCCGTCGAGGAAGTCGGCGTTCAGGTAGACCGGAACACCGTCCCGGCCGGTGCCCATCGGGATCCGCCGTTCCATCCGGTCGAAGTGCAGTGCCCGGGCGCGGGCGTCGCCTTCGGCCCGGTGCACCACGGCACCCGGCTGCGGCGGCACGTAGAACTCGGGATCGACCCGGGTGGTGGTGATCTCGGCGGCCTCCTGCACCATCGCCGGCAGCGTGCCGTCGGCGATGGCGAAGACGTCGGAGTCGAACTGCGCGCCCTCGTGCCGCGCCCGGACCTGGGTGACCACCCCGGCGATGGTCACCGGCTCCCGGTCGGGCAACTCCCGCCGGGTCACCACCACGTCATCGAGCTGGAGATAGCTGCCCGGGGCGACCGCCGTCCAGAACTGAAGGGGAGTGGCGTCGGCGGTGCCCAGCACCCGGCCCACCCCCTCGCCCGGGCCGTCGAACCCCTGGTCGGTCATCGGGCAACTCCGCTCGATCGGTCGTCGCGGTCGGCACACACGCCCTGCATCCTGCCGGAGGAGTACGACAGGCCGCCACGCGACGCGGCGCAGGCCACGTAACGACATCGCGCCGAACGCGCACGGCGATCGGATTCTGACGGCGGGTGTCCGTGACGGATCGGTCGTCTCAGTGCCGGGCGTGGCGGAGCAGCAGGGTGCCGTCGTCGGCGCGGAGGACGTGCCGCAGCGGCAGGCTCCGGGCGGGACTCGGTATCCCGGCGGTGATCCGGCCCGGTCCGGCCCCGGCGAGCAGCGGCGCGACCGAGAGGCACACCTCGTCGACCAGGTCGGCGGCGGTGAGGGCGCCGAACAGTTGCGGACCGCCCTCGCAGAGCAGTTGACCGAGCCCGCGACGGCGCAGTTCGGCCAGGCCGGCGACCAGGTCGACCCGGTCGTCACCGAGGCGTACCAGGTCGGCCACGGCGGTCAGGCCGGGAGGTGCGGGCGCGTCGCGGCGAGTCAGCACCACCGGGCGCACGGGTGCGTCGGCGAAGGCGGCCTGGGCCGGATCGAGGTTGAGGGTGCCGGAGACCACGACCAGGGTCGGATACTCGGTCAGCCCGTGCGCACGTCGCCAGGCCCGGCGTCGCTCGTCGAGCCGGATCGCCCGGTAACCCTCGTGGCGCAGCGTGCCGGCGGCCACCAGCAGCGCGTCGCAGAGCATCCGGAGCAGCCCGAAGACCCGCTTGTCGGGTGCGCCGGACAGCCCGGCCGAGTAGCCGTCGAGACTGACCGCGCCGTCGACGCTGGTCACGAAGTTCATCCGCAGGTGTGGCCGGTCGGCGCGGCCGTACCGGGCGATGAGCGTGTCGTCGTCCACCGGCTCGGGTGACGGGTCCGGCCAGAGGACGGAAACCGGCGCTCCGTCGTTCATTCGCCGGCCGGACCGGTGACGGGAGGGGTGGGTCGGGGGGTACGGTGCTGGCAGTCGCACCAGTTCCGGCCCGGGCAGTCGTCGTGCCGCCGCGCCCGGCACGCTCGGCAGATCATGCTCGCAGCCTATGCCGAGGGAGGATGGCACACCCATGCCGCGTCAGATCTTCCAGCTGAGGATGTCCCTGTCCGGGGTTCGTCCGCCGATCTGGCGTCGGGTGCTGGTACCCGGCGGCTACACCCTGGATCGACTGCACCGGGTGGTGCAGCACGCGATGGGCTGGCGCGACTGCCACCTGCACTCGTTCGAGATCGACGGCGTGCAGTACGGCGAACCCGACCCCGACGGCGAGCTGGCCCTGCACGACGAGTTGGACGTCCGATTGGACGCGGTGGTCGGCAAGGGCAGCCGGTTCCACTACACGTACGACTTCGGCGACTGGTGGGAGCACGATCTGCTGGTGGAGGACGCCTTCGGCGCCGAGGCGGACGAACGCTATCCGAGTTGCCTCGACGGGGAGCGGGCCTGCCCGCCGGAGGACGTCGGCGGGCCGCAGGGCTACCTGGTGCTGCTCGCCGCGTTGGCCGAGCCGGACCACCCGGAGCATCGGACGATGCGGGACTGGGTGGGTGCCGGCTTCGACCCGGCGGCCTTCGACGCCGGTCGGGTGGACACCCTGCTGCGTCGTCTCTGCTGACCACCGCTGCCAAACCCGCAACCTGTCTCCATTTCCCGATTGTTTGCCGGGTCAAACGAGCTGCGTGGTAACGATCTGGGATCGCTCCCACTGGACTATTGACACTCCCGACACCTGCCGGCAATCTCATGGGAGCGTTCCCAAGAGGCGTGGATCACACACCGCGCCCTTGGGCGCCGACGCCGACTGACCGAGTCGGTGCCGGCAGGCGCTGCGGCACCCCCCACCACAGACAAATGCAGCCTCACCATCGAAAGAGGGGTCAGGATGAGCCTCACCACGCGGCGTGCCCGCATGGCGGCAGCCACCCTGGCCGCGATCACCGCCATCGGCGGGCTCGCGGCCTGCGGCAACGACGACGACACGCCGGCCGAGGGCGAGAAGCCCGCGAAGCTGGTCGTCGACACCTTCGGCGAGTTCGGCTACGACGAGCTTGTCAAGCAGTACGAGCAGCAGACCGGCATCAAGATCGAGCTGCGCAAGACCGCGCAGCTCGGCGAGTACCGGCCGAAGCTGGTCCGCTACCTCGCCACCGGTAAGGGCGCGGCCGACGTGACCGCCCTGGAAGAGGGCATCCTCAACGAGTTCAAGGCCAACCCGCGTAACTGGGCCGACATGACTCCGCTGGTGTCGTCCGAGATCGCCGACGACTACCTGCCCTGGAAGTGGGAGCTGGGCAAGGCGCCGGACGGCCGGCTGATCGGCCTGCCGACCGACGTCGGCAGCCTCGCGGTCTGCTACCGCAAGGACCTGTTCGAGGCGGCCGGCCTGCCCACCGAGCGGGACGCGGTCTCGGCGCTCTGGCCGGACTGGAACGGCTTCCACCAGGCTGGCCAGAAGTACAAGCAGGCCACCGGCAAGGCGTTCATCGACTCGATCACCGCGGTCTCGAACGGCGTGCTGTTCCAGCAGGGCAGCGACCTGTTCTACGACAAGGAAAACAACATCATCGCGGACTCCAGCCCCGCGGTGAAGGCCGCCTGGGAGACCGCCACCTCGATGGTGGACATCTCCGCCAAGGCGTCCACCTGGTCGCCGGAGTGGTCCGGTGGCTTCAAGCAGGGCACCTTCGCGGCCACCTTCTGCCCGTCCTGGATGCTCGGCATCGTCGCGGACAACTCCGGCGAGGCCAACAAGGGCAAGTGGGACGTTGCCGCAGTGCCGGGTGGCGGCGGTAACTGGGGCGGCTCGTGGCTGGCCGTGCCGGAGCAGAGCAAGTACCCGGAGGAGGCGGCGAAGCTCGCCGAGTTCCTGACCAACGCCACCAACCAGGTGGAGGCCTTCAAGGCCAAGGGCCCGCTGCCCACCAACCTGGAGGCGCTGAAGAACGAGGCCTTCCTCAGCTACACCAACGAGTACTTCAGCAACGCGCCGACCGGCAAGATCTTCGGCGAGAGCGTCGCCCAGATCCAGCCGATCCACCTGGGCCCGAAGCACCAGGCGGTGAAGGAGAACGCGTTCGAGCCGGCCATGCGGGCGTTCGAGAACGGGCAGGCCAGCAAGGATGCGGCCTGGGAGCAGTTCACTAAGGATGCCCAGACCCAGGGCGTCTTCTGAGTGATTCCCTTCCGGTGGCGTTCGGGACTACCCGGACGCCACCGGTCGGTCCCCACCGCGCAGCATGCTGCGCGAGGGCCCCCGGGCCTCGCTGGAAAAGGAAACTCGCATGAGCCTGTCGGCCACGACGGCGCCGCCGTCGCCAGCAGCACCACCCCCCGACGTCCCCTCACGACGCCGCCGGGGCTATCTCTTCAACCGCCTGGATCTCAAGTACTCCCCGTACCTCTACATCGCGCCGTTTTTCCTGATCTTCGGAGCCTTCGGGCTGTACCCGATGCTGCGCACCGCCTGGATGTCACTGCACGACTGGGACATGATCGGCGAGCACACGTTCATCGGGTTCGACAACTACACCGAGTTGTTCTCCGACGAATACTTCTGGAACGCGCTTGTCAACACGTTCGGCATCTTCGCCCTGTCGACCATCCCGCAGTTGCTGATGGCGCTGTTCCTGGCGAACCTGCTCAACCAGACCCTGCTGCGCGCCAAGACCTTCTTCCGGATGGCCATCTTCGTGCCGAACGTGGTTTCGGTAGCCGCCGTCGCGATCGTCTTCGGCATGCTGTTCCAGCGCGACTTCGGCCTGTTCAACTGGCTGCTCAGCCTCGTCGGCGTGGACCAGATCGACTGGCGCGCACAGGAGTGGAGTTCCTGGACCGCGATCGCCACGATGGTCAACTGGCGGTGGACCGGCTACAACACCCTGATCCTGCTCGCCGGCATGCAGGCCATCCCGAAGGATCTGTACGAGGCGGCTGCGATCGACGGGGCCAGCCCGTGGCGGCAGTTCTGGCAGATCACCCTGCCGATGCTCAAGCCCACCTTCATCTTCGTGGTCATCCTCTCCACGATCGGCGGCATGCAGCTGTTCACCGAGCCGCTGCTCTTCGCCAACGGCAGCATCATCGGCGGCAACCAGCGGGAGTTCCAGACGCTGGCCATGTACATGTACGAGAAGGGCATCTACAACCTGAGTACCGCAGGTTACGGAGCCGCGGTGGCCTGGGCCATCTTCATGATCATCGTCTTCGTGTCGCTGATCAACTTCGTACTCGTCCGCCGCGCGGCCAAGTGAGGAGAGATCGATGATCTCGGCTTCAAAGCGCCTGTGGCGCACCAGTCCACTTACCTACATGGCGCTCGTCCTGGCGGCGCTGCTGTCGATCTACCCCTTCTACTACATGATCGTGATCGGCACCCGCAGCCTGGAGTCGATCAACGACGTGCCGCCGCCGATGACCCCTTCCGGCGCGTTCGGTGACAACTTCGGCCGGGTGCTCGACAACGACGCGGCCAACTTCCTCAAGGGCCTGATGAACTCGATCATCGTCTCGTCGGTGGTCACCGTGTCGGTGGTGCTCACCGGCTCCCTGGCCGGCTTCGCCTTCGCGAAGCTGCGCTTCCGCGGTCGCAACGTGCTGCTGCTGGCGATCATCGTCACCATGATGATCCCGACCCAGATGGGCCTCATCCCGCTCTGGAGCATGATGCAGTCGTTGGGGTGGTACGACACCCTCTACGCGGTGACCGTGCCGTTCCTGGTCAGTGCCTTCGGCGTGTTCATGATGCGGCAGTACGCCAGCCAGGCGATCTCCGACGAGCTGATCGAGGCCGGCCGCGTCGACGGTGCCAGCACCTTCCGGATCTACTGGAACATCGTGCTGCCCGCGCTGCGTCCGGCGGCCGGCGTGCTCGGCCTGCTCACCTTCATGGAAACCTGGAACTCCTTCCTCTGGCCGTACGCGATCCTCACCCCGGAGAACCCGACCCTTCAGGTCTCGCTCTCCTTCCTCTCGTACGCCTACTACACGGACTATTCCCAGGTCTTCGCCGCCACGGCGGTCGGCACCATCCCGCTGGTGCTCGTCTTTCTTCTCTTCGGCCGCCAGATCATCGGCGGGATCATGGAAGGTGCAGTCAAGTCGTGAGCAACCCCGCCACCCCGCCCGCCGTCGGTGTCCTCGACGAGCGTCCGCCGCTGACCTTCCCGCCCGGCTTCCTCTGGGGCGCGGCGACCGCCGCGTACCAGATCGAGGGCGCGGCGAACGAGGGCGGCCGGACCGCGTCGATCTGGGACACCTTCAGCCACACCGAGGGTCGGACGGTCGCCGGGCACACCGGCGACGTGGCCTGCGACCACTACCACCGGCTCAGCGACGACGTCCGGCTGATGGCCGAGCTGGGGTTGAAGTCGTACCGGTTCTCGGTGTCCTGGCCCCGGGTGCAGCCGGGCGGGTCGGGTCCGGCGAACGCCAAGGGGCTCGACTTCTACCAGCGGCTGGTCGACGAGCTGTTGGCCAACGGGATCGAGCCCTGGCTCACCCTCTACCACTGGGATCTGCCGCAGGAGTTGGAGGATGCCGGCGGCTGGCCGGCCCGGGACACCGCCGCCCGGTTCGCCGACTACTCCCTGTTGGTGGCCGACGCCCTGGGTGACCGGGTGAAGTACTGGACGACGCTCAACGAGCCCTGGTGCTCGGCCTTCCTCGGATACGGCTCCGGGGTGCACGCCCCGGGTCGTTCCGACGGGGCCGACGCCGTCCGTGCCGGACACCACCTGATGCTCGGGCACGGCCTCGCCGTGCAGGCGCTGCGTACGGCGGTGCCGCAGGCGCAGCTCGGGGTGACCGTCAACCTGTACCCGGTCACCCCGGCCAGCGACGCGCCGGGCGACGTCGATGCGGCCCGGCGGATCGACGCGCTGGCCAACCGGTTCTTCCTCGACCCGATGCTGCGCGGCGCCTACCCGGACGACCTGGTGGCCGACCTGGCGAAGGTGACCGACTTCGGCCACGTTCACGAGGGTGACCTGGCCACCATCTCCACCCCGTTGGACGTGGTGGGCGTCAACTACTACAGCCGGCACGTGGTGGCTGCGCCGATCCCCGACGAGCAGCCGGAAGCCTACTGGCGGGACCAGGCCTGCTGGCCGGGCAGCGAGGACGTCCGGTTCGTCACCCGCGGGGTCCCGGTGACCGACATGAACTGGGAGATCGACGCTCCCGGTCTGGTGGAGACGCTGCGCCGGGTACACGAGGAGTACACGGACCTTCCGCTCTACGTGACCGAGAACGGCTCGGCCTTCGTCGACGAGGTCGTCGACGGTCAGGTCGATGACGTCGATCGGCTGGCCTATTTCGACGCCCACCTGCGCGCCTCGCACGAGGCGATCAGCGCGGGCGTCCCCCTGCGGGGATACTTCGCCTGGTCGCTGATGGATAATTTCGAGTGGGCCTGGGGCTACACGAAGCGGTTCGGCATGATCTACGTCGATTACGACAAGCAGACCCGCATCCCCAAGTCCAGTGCCAGGTGGTACGCGGAGGTGATCCGACGCAACGGTCTGGCCGCACAATAGGGCGATGGCCAGCCAGTAACGGGCGGCCCGGCACCAACGCTGATGAAGGTGCCGGGGCCGCCTGACGTCGGAGGAGCAGACGATGACAACGCAGCGCACCCGGTCGCTCGGGCGGCCGACGCTCGACGCGGTTGCCGCCCGCGCTGGAGTGGGCCGCGGCACGGTCTCCCGCGTGGTCAACGGCTCCCCGCAGGTGAGTCCGGAGGCCCGGGCCGCCGTGCAACAGGCCATCGCCGAACTGGGGTACGTACCCAACCGCGCCGCTCGGGCGTTGGTCACTCAGCGGACCGACTCGGTGGCCCTGGTGGTCAGCGAGTCCGGTGAGCGGATCTTCGCCGAGCCGTTCTTCGCCGGCATCGTCCGGGGGATCAGCTCCGCCCTGCTGGAGACGCCGTTGCAGCTCTGGCTGGCCATGGCCCAGTCGCCGCTGGAGCGGGAGCGGGTCGAGCACCACCTGACCAACCAGCACATCGACGGCGTACTGCTGCTGTCGCTGCACGACGACGATCCGCTGCCCACGCTGTTGGAGGAGCGCGGCCTGCCCACCGTGCTCGGCGGGCGGCCCGCGCGGATGCTGCACCCTGAGGCGCAGCCAGCCTCGTTCGTCGACGTCAACAACGCCGGTGGGGCACGGCAGGCCGTCGAGTACCTCGCCGGCCGGGGACGGCGACGCATCGCCACCATCGCCGGCCCGCAGGACATGGGCGCCGGCCTGGCCCGGTTGTCCGGCTATCGGGACGCGGTCCGCACCGCCGGGTTCGGCGTCAACCCCGACCTGATCGCGTACGGCGACTTCAGTGAGGAGAGCGGGGCGACGGCCATGCGCGGGCTGCTGGAGCGCTGCCCTGACCTGGACGCCGTGTTCGTGGCCGCCGACCTGATGGCGTTCGGTGCCATGCGGACGCTGCGGGAGGCCGGCCGTCGGGTGCCGCAGGACGTGGCCGTGGTCGGCTTCGGCGACGAGCCCATCGCCCGGCAGGCCAACCCGCCACTGACGTCGGTGTTTCAGCCGGTGGAGGAGATGGGCCGGCAGATGGCGCGGCTGCTGGTCGACCGGATCCGCGGTGACGAGATCGCCACTCCGCACGTCGTCCTGGACACCCAGTTCGTCGAGCGCGCCTCCGCCTGAACCCAGCACCCGACTGCGCTGTGCCCCGGGCTGCGCTGTGCCCCGGGCTGCGCTGTGCCCTGGCTGTGCCGTGCCCGGGCTGCCGTGCCCGGAGACTGCCGCGACGCGAGCCAGCCTGCGGGCCGCCGTCGGCGTCGGCCCGATCAGCAGCCGATGACTCCCCGTGTTTCTGACGCTGCGTGACAGCGCTGCCGACTCCCCACATGCCACCTCGCACGCTTTGCTCTGCTTCAACTGACGCACTGGTGCGTGACCAGCGGTAATGCGGAGGCGGGATTCGGCTATCGGCCGGGCATCGAAACTGAGCGTGACTGTTGCGTCAGTTGAAGCAGAGCAAAGGACGTGAAGTAGTTACCTCGGGGGCGGCTTGGTGCATACGGAAAGTGATGCTCGAGATCTCGCCCGTTCTGTGGCTCCGGTCCTGAGGGCGGCGACGCGGTGGCCCGCTCGCTGAATTGAAGCCGACCCGTGCGGGCCCGGTCGTGCCCGGGTGAGGTGCCCAGTGCGGGCGGTCCAGTGACGGGGAACGGTCTTTCGCGTGGTGGGTGGCCTGGCTGTGGTCAGGCGGGGGCGGTCCAGCGGCGTAGCTCGCGCTTGGCGAGGCTGTTGCGGTGCAC
Organism: Micromonospora sp. NPDC049374; assembly: GCF_040677165.1. Lineage (NCBI taxonomy): Bacteria > Bacillati > Actinomycetota > Actinomycetes > Micromonosporales > Micromonosporaceae > Micromonospora > Micromonospora sp. NPDC049374. The sequence goes on from NZ_JBFAQH010000001.1 coordinate 613,187, forward strand.
CTCGTCTGGGCCGTCGGCGAGGCGCAGCGTCCGGGCCTGGGCCCAGAGCTGGGCGAGAGGGGTGTCCTGGCTGACCCCGGCCGCGCCGTACGCCTGGATGGCCTTGTCGATGACCCACTCGGCCATCGCCGGTGTGGCGATCTTGATGGCCTGGATCTCGGTGTGCGCGCCCTTGTTGCCGACCGTGTCCATCAGCCAGGCCGTCTTGAGGACCAGCAGCCGGGCCTGTTCGATGCGGACCCGGGCCTCGGCGATCCACTCGCGTACCACGCCCTGCTCGGCGAGCGGGCGACCGAAGGCGACCCGCTCGACGGCCCGGCGGCAGAGCAGTTCCAGGGCTCGCTCGGCCATCCCGATCAGGCGCATGCAGTGGTGGATCCGGCCGGGGCCGAGCCGGGCCTGGGCGATGGCGAAGCCGGTGCCCTCGGCGCCGACCAGGTTCTCCGCCGGCACCCGTACGCCCTCGAAGTCGACCTCGGCGTGGCCGCCGTGCGACGCGTCGCTGTAGCCGAAGACCCGCATGCCCCGGCGGACGGTGACCCCCGGGGTGTCGCGGGGGACCAGGATCATGCTCTGCTGCCGGTGCCGGTCGGCGCCCGGATCGGTCTTGCCCATCACGATGAGGATCTCGCAGGCCGGGTCCATCGCGCCGGAGGACCACCACTTGCGGCCGTCGATGACGTAGTGGTCACCGTCGCGGCGGATCGACGTGGCGATGTTCGTCGCGTCGGAGGAGGCCACCTCGGGCTCGGTCATGCAGAACGCGGAGCGGATCTCGCCCGCCAGTAGCGGGGCGAGCCACCGTTCCTGTTGGGCGGGGGAGCCGAACTCGGCGAGCAGTTCCATGTTGCCGGTGTCCGGTGCGGCGCAGTTGAGCGACTCCGGAGCGAGGTGCGGGCTGTGCCCGGTCAGCTCGGCCAGCGGGGCGTACTGGAGGTTGGTCAGCCCGGCACCGTGGCGCGGATCGGGCAGGAAGAGGTTCCACAGGCCGCGCCGACGCGCCTCGGCCTTCAGCTCGGCCAGCACCGGCGGGCGAGCCCACGGGTCACCGGCGGCGCTCACCTGGGCGGCGTGCACCGCCTCGGCCGGGTACACGTGCTGCTCCAGGAATTCGGTCAGCTCCGCGCGCAGCTGCTCGGTCCGGGCGTCGTACGCGAAGTCCATCAGGTCTCCTTCACCGCGGTCAGTCCGTGTGCGACAAGCGGGGCGACGAGGCCGCCGATGGTGTCGAAGCCCTCGCCGAGGGTCTGGCCGAGGGTGTGCCGGTAGTGGATGCCCTCGCAGATGACGGCGAGTTTGAAGCAGCCCAGCGCGATGTGCCAGTGCAGCGGACCGACGTCGACGTCGCTGCGGCCGGCGTACCTGTCGATCAGCTCGGCACCGCTGGGAAAGCCGGCGCGCGGGCCGAGGCCGTCGGCGACCGGATTACCGTCGGAGACCTCACTGCCGCCGAGCACGTCCCAGTAGGTCAGCAACAGCCCCAGGTCGGCGAGCGGGTCGCCGAGGGTGGCCATCTCCCAGTCCAGCACCGCCGTCACCGTCACCGGGTCGACGGTGGCGAGCAGGTTGTCCAGCCGGAAGTCCCCGTGCACGATCCGACCGGCGTTGGCGCCCTCAGGCGCGGTGGCGGCGAGCCGGTCGCGCAGCTCGTCGATGCCGGGCAGCGGCCGGCTGCGGGAGCGGTCGAGCTGCCCCGACCAGCGGCGGACCTGCCGCGCCAGGAACCCCTCCGGGCGGCCGAAGTCGGCCAGGCCGACCGTCGCCGGCTCGACCGTGTGCAGCGCCGCCAGGGTGTCCATCATCGTCATGGCCAGCCCGTGTCGCTGCTCGCCGGTGAGCCGGTCGGTGCGGGAGCGGCTGCGGAACACCTCGCCTGGCACCCGTTCCATCAGATAGAACGGCGCCCCCAGTACCTCCGGCTCGGCGCAGAGTAGCAGGGCGCCGGGCACCGGGACGTCGGTCGGGGCGAGCGCCGAGATGACCCGGAACTCCCGGGCCATGTCGTGCGCGGTGGCCAGCACGTGCCCGAGCGGTGGGCGGCGCAGCACCACCTCCCGATCGCCGGCGTGCACCAGGTAGGTCAGGTTCGACCGGCCACCGGCGATCAGCTCGGCCCGTAACGGGCCGGCGGCCAGATCGGGGCGGCGCGCCGCCAGGTAGCCGCGGAGCCGGTCCAGATCCAGACCGGCGGGCGAGCCGGCGGTCGGTTCGGTCATCCGGACAGTTCATGGCAGCTCCGGCGGGTTGTCAAGGTCAGGTTTGACCCTCGGGACATGCCGCCGCAACAGGGACGAAATGGTCAACTGCCAGGCTGACACCAGCCTGCCGGCCAGTGTGCCGGCCCGCCGAGCGGAGGGGTTTGAGATGTTGCTGCGCGTTCGGGTCACCCTGCCGGACCGTCCAGGCACGCTCGGTCAGGTGGCGCGCACCCTCGGCGTGTCCGGGGCGGACATCGTCCAGGTGGTCGTGCTGGAACGCCTCGGCGGGCGGGCGGTCGACGATTTCACTGTGGTGTGGCCGGGCGCCGCGCGGGTGGAGCGGCTGCTGGCCGGCCTGGCGGCGATCCCCGGCGTACGGGTGGACGGGGTCTGGCGGGCGATCGGCGCGCCCACCACCACCGGTCAGGACGCCGAGCTGCTGGCCCAGGTCGCGGCCAACCCGGCCGACGGGCTGGCCACCCTGGTCGACGCGGTACCCGGGCTGCTCGCCGCCGACTGGGCGGTCGCCGCGGTGGTGCCGGTCGACTGGGCCTCCCGCACCGGGGGCGGCGGTGCGACGGTCGGGCACGCCAGTTGGCGTACCCCGGTGCCGCCGAAGCTGCCGGAGGTGACCCCGCTGCGCGCCCGGTCGATGACCGCGCTGGACGGCGGCCATTTCGCGGTCGCGCCGTTCGGCCGGGCCGGGCTGGTGCTGGTGGTGTCCCGTGAGCACGGCGAGACCCTCACGCCGGCCGCCTTCCACTCCACCGAGGTGGACCGGCTCGCCCAACTGGTCCGCGCCTGCGCCGTGATCCTCGGCGACCGGCTCGACCTGGTCGGCGCTCCGCCGGTCAGCGCCAACCCCTGACCGAATGTGACGCAGACCGCAGGGCCGGACGCGGCTGGACATGGTGAGGCAACCGACCGGCAACAGCCGCGGACGAGGGTGGCACGCGAAGGGAGGCAACGATGACGCTGTGGCGGATCCGAGCCACCGTGGACGACCGGCCGGGTTACCTGTCGGTGCTCACGGCGAGCCTCGCGTTGCGTGGAGTCAACATCCTCACCGTGCAGGTGCACACCACCGAGCACGGTGCCGTCGATGATTTCCTCGTCGACGCGCCGGACACACTCGACGAGGCGGGACTGCTCGCCGCCGTCGAACGCGGCCGGGGGCGGGACTGCTGGGTGGCGCGCAGCGAGGCGCGTGGCCTGGCCGATCAGCCGACCCGGGTGCTCGGGCTGGCGACCCGGCTGGTGCATGACCCGGACGCGACAGGTGAGGTGCTACGGGCTCTGCTCGGTGCCGACGAGGTGACCTGGCGGGCCGCACCGGCCCTGGCCCGCCCGGGAATCGACGGCATGACGATGCTGCTGGCCGACCCGAACGGCGGGTCGTACACCCTGCGCCGGGTCGCGCCGAGCTTCACCCCGGCCGAGTACGCCCGGGCCCAGGCGCTGCTCGAACTGGGGGCCACCGCCGCCCGCCGCAGCGCTGAGCAGGTCACCGTGGTCCTGCCGGATGGTGCCGAGCTGACCGTACGCCCGGCCGTCGCGGACGACCTGACGGCGGTGGTCGAGTTGCACCAGGCCTGCTCGGTGCGCAGCCGGCAGCGCCGTTACCTGGGGGGTGCGGGTCTGCCCTCACCGGCCCGACTGCGTCGACTCCTGGAGCCGGCCCGCGGGCTGACCCTGGTCGCCGCGACGACCGGCTCCGGCGGGGCGGCGGAGTCGGTCGTCGCGATGGCGAACCTGCTGGCCGAGGGCGACGAGGCCGAGTTGGCGCTGTTGGTACGCGACGACTGGCAGCGCCGTGGGCTGGGCTCGACGCTGCTGCGTCGGCTGACCCGGCAGGCCGAGTCGGCGGGTTACGCGGCGATGGTGGCGCACGTCCAGGCGGACAACGCACCGATGCTGCGTACGCTGCGCCGGTTGTCCCGGCCGACCACCCTCCAGCGGGACGGCACCCTGCTGACCATGACCGTGCCGTTGGCCGCCGAGGCACCGGCGGCGAAGAGCGCCGGCTGACGGCTCAGACGACCGACCTCCGGTGCGGAGGCCGGTGAGGTGGGCAGGACTCCCGGTGCGGGAGTCCTGCCCACCGCGTGCTTCCTGGCCGATGCGGTCAGATGTTCGGGGGCAGGGCGGTGCGGTCCTGGAAGTTGCCGTAGAGGCGGTCGTCGTCGCCGACGGTGACGGCCTGGACGAGCAGGTCCCCGCCGACGAAGGCACCCTTCCAGGAAGCACCCCGACCGCCGAACGGCTCCTGGCGGTCGCCCCGGGAACGGGGCTTGTTGATGCCCACCTTGAAGGCCTGGAGGTCGACCGCCAGCTTCGCCGCCTCGTCGGTGTCGTCGCAGGCGAGGGAGGCCACCAGCGCGCCGTTGGAGGCGTTCATCTGGGCCAGCAACTCGTCGGTGGTGTCCACCACGACGATCGTGTCGACCGGGCCGAACGGCTCGGCGTGCATCAGCCGGGACCGGCCGGGCGGGGCGAGCAGCACCGACGGCGCGACGTACGCCGAGGTGTCCTGCCCGGGCGGGAACGGCGCGCCGTCGAGTTTGCCCCGGTACAGCGGGACGGCGCCGCCCCGTACCGCCTCGTCGACCTTGCGGTGCAGCTCGTCGGCCTTGGCGGCGCTGATCAGCGGGCCGAAGTCGAGCTCCGGCAACGGGTCTCCGACCTGCCAGGTCTCGTCGACCGCGAGCGGGTGCCCGAACCGGACCGAGCGGACCACCGGCAGATACATGTCGAGGAACTCGTCGACCAGGTCCCGCTGCACCACGAACCGGGGGTACGCGGTGCAGCGCTGCTTGCCGTACTCGAAGCCCTTCTTCAGGTGGGCGGCGAGCAGGTCCCACTGGGAGAAGTTCCAGACGCCCCAGGCGTTCAGGCCCTCCTGCTCGATGAAGTGGCGCTTGTTCGAGTCGAGCAGTGCGGCGGCCACCTTGCCCCCGTTGGAGCGGCCGCCGACGAACGCCACCGCGCCGATCTCGGGTGCCCGTACCAGCACCTCGGACAGCGCCTCGCCGCTGCCGGAGAGCAGGGTGGCGGGTAGTCCGGCACGGTGCAGCAGCGCGTGCGCGACGGTGAGACAGACCGCGCCGCCCTGCGACGGTGTCTTGGCGATGACCGCGTTGCCGGCGAGCAGCTGCACCAGTTCGGCGTGCACCAGCACGCTCATCGGGTAGTTCCACGAGGCGATGTTGCTGACCGGGCCGGGTAGCGGAGCGCGACCGTCGGCGAGCATCCGATCGATCTCCTCGACGTACCAGCGCACCCCGTCGAGTGCGCGGTCCACGTCGGCACAGGCCAGTCGCCACGGCTTGCCGATCTCCCAGACGAGCAGCATTGCCAGCAGGTCGCGATGGTCGGTGAGGGCGTCCAGGGCGTCGGTGACCCGCGACTTGCGTTCGGCCAGCGGGGTGTCGGCCCAGGTGGTGTGGGCCGCGGCGGCGTGGGCGACCGCGTCGTGGGCGGTCGCCGCGTCCAGCCGCGGCAGGTTGACAAGCACACTGTTGTCGACCGGGGTACGCGTCGGCGTCGGCACGCCACCGGTGCGCCACTCGCCGCTGACCAGGTTCCGCAATGTGGTGGTGCCGTCGACCGGGCGGTCGAACGCCTCGCCGGTGGCGGCCACCGCCCGGGCGAGGGTGTCGGACCAGGAGGTTCCGTCGGCGAGTCGTAGAGCCATCGCGATCTCCTCAGGTGGGCGGGGAGCGGCCATCGACGGGTGCCGCCAGGTGCCGCGTACTGTCGCGTGCCGCCGAGCGCGACGGCAACAGCACGTTCCGTATCGCAGGACACCCGGTTCGGTTTACTCCTCAGTGGAGGATCGCCCGCGCCTCGATTCACCCGCTCTCACCTGCCGATTCGCTGTCTAAATATCGAGCAGTTTGAATGATGTGAAGAATCCCCCTTTGTTACTGGCGAGTACGGCCGCGGTTACCCGGCGGTGGCATCGACCAGGGGCGGCCCGCCGGTGCCTCCACGACGAGAACGGCCGCCGGAGGGACGCCGGCGGCCGTTCTCGGATGGTGGTGTCAGCTGGTGAAGGTGATCCCGTCGCGGCGGCGTCGCAGCGCGACCAGGGCGACACCGCCACCGATCAGGCCGACGCCGACCAGGGCCATGGTCGTCACCGCCGTGCCGGTGACCGGCAGGTTGCCGTCGTCGTCACCGCCGCCACCGCCGGTGCCGTCCGACGGTGTGTCCGACGGAACCGGCGACTCGGGAGCGGTGGGCGTCGGCGTGGGCGACTCCGGGGTGGGTGATTCCGGAGTGGTGGGCGTGGGGGTCGGCGACTCCGGGCTGGTTGGCGTGGGGGTCGGCGACTGCGGGGTTGGCTGGCCGGCGCAGGTGTGGCTGAGGTTGAACGCGTTGGACTGCCCGCTGATCGTGGCCGTGCCGTCGCTCAGGGTCCAGCCGGCAGGGGTGAACAGGTATGCGTGGATCACCCGGCCGTTGGCCGAGTAGAAGGCATCCGGGTAGGGGTCGCCGGCGTCGGGGATCGTCACGGTGACGGACTCTCCGCCGCTGGTGGCGAAGGTCAGTTCGATGCTCTGGAAGCTGCCCGCGGACGCGCCGCCGGGCAGGACGAAGTGCCAGCCGTCCTGGTCCGCCGTGAGTCCCTCGAACCGGTCGTCGTCGCAGTTCTGCGTCTCGAAGCCGGCGGCGGTGGCCCCCTTGTGGGGCGAGTGGAGTGGAGCCGTGCTGCTCGCCCAGGCCGGAGCGGCGAGGGCGAGGAGGGCCGTGGCGGCGGCGCCAGAAACGGCCGCGCGCGCCACGTGCCGACGCTGTGGCATGAGAATTCCTCCGGATCTCAGCGGGATGACGGCACATGCTCGCACCCGGACGGCCGGTTCTGATCTCGGGTGAACGGTCTGACCTGGGCAGACCTGAGGCCGCGATGTGCCCGCGGGGGTGTCTCGGGGGCTGTCTCCGCGCGTGTCGGTGTAACGCCGCAAGGCTTTCCGACGCCCCACGTCGCCGTTGGGCGGGCTTCCCAACCGTCGGTGCCCGGATTACATTGTCAGCTATCCATGGGAGCGCTCCCGGTCCTGTTGGAGCCACCTCGCCGCCACCACCACCGCCGGCAGCCGTCCAGTCCGACGCGGGCACGCGTCCGGTCGATGCCGTCGGGCACGCATCGACAGGAGTAGTCGCATGCATCTACCCCCAGGGTCGGGCCGCTTCCGCGGCGATCGACCGCTGCCGGACCAGCCGTCTCCGCACCACCGTCCCGACCAGCCCTGGCCCCGCCGAATGCTGGCCACCGTCACCGCACTCGCCGCCGGTCTCGCACTCGCGATCGGCGTACCCGCGACCGGTGCCGCCGCCGCGCCGACCGACGGCGCCGTGACCGCCGCCGCGGCACCGACCTTCAACTACGCCGAGGCGCTACAGAAGTCCCTGCTGTTCTACGAGGCGCAGCAGTCCGGGGAACTACCGGACTGGAACCGCGTCTCATGGCGCGGCGACTCGGCGCTCCGCGACGGCTCGGACGTCGGAGTCGACCTCACCGGCGGCTGGTACGACGCCGGTGACCATGTGAAGTTCGGCTTCCCGATGGCGTTCAGCGCCACCATGCTGGCCTGGGGAGCGGTCGAGTACCGGGCCGGGTACGCCGCCTCCGGTCAGCTCACCCACCTGCTCAACAACCTCCGCTACGTCAACGACTACTTCGTCAAGGCGCACCCGTCGCCGAACGTCCTCTACGGCCAGGTGGGCAAGGGCGACGACGACCACAAGTGGTGGGGGCCGGCCGAGGTGATGCAGATGGCGCGGCCCGCGTACAAGATCGACGCGAGTTGTGGTGGCGCGGACCTGGCGGGGGAGACCGCCGCCGCGATGGCCGCCTCCTCCATGGTGTTCCGGCCCACCGACGCCGCGTACGCCGACAAGCTGCTGACCCACGCGCGGCAGCTCTACACCTTCGCCGACACCGTGCGGAAGAACTACCACGAGTGCATCACCGACGCGACAAGCTTCTACCGCTCCTGGAGCGGCTACCAGGACGAACTGGTCTGGGGCGCGATCTGGCTGTACCGGGCCACCGGCGACGCCGCGTACCTGGCCAAGGCGGAGAGCGAGTACGACAAGCTCGGCACCGAGCCGCAAACCACCACCCGCTCCTACAAGTGGACCGTCGCCTGGGACAACAAGCAGTTCGGGGCGTACGTGCTGCTGGCCAACCTGACCGGCAAGCAGAAGTACGTCGACGACGCCAACCGGTGGCTGGACTTCTGGACCGTCGGCGTCAACGGCGAGCGGGTCCGGTACTCGCCCGGCGGGATGGCGGTGCTCGACTCGTGGGGTGCGTTGCGGTACGCCGCCAACACCGCGTTCGCCGCGCTCGTCTACAGCGACAAGACCACCGACGCGACCCGCAAGGCGCGATACCACGACTTCGCCGTCCGGCAGATCAACTACGCGCTCGGCGACAACCCGCGCAACTCCAGCTACGTGATCGGGTTCGGGGCCAACCCGCCGAAGAACCCGCACCACCGCACCGCGCACGGCTCCTGGTGGGACAGCATGACCGTACCCACCGAGACAAGGCACACCCTCTACGGCGCGCTTGTCGGCGGGCCGTCGTCACCGAACGACGCGTACACCGACAACCGGTCGGACTACGTGATGAACGAGGTCGCCACCGACTACAACGCCGGCTTCACCTCCGCGCTGGCCCGGCTGTCCCAGGAGTACGGCGGCACCCCGCTGGCGAACTTCCCGGTTCCCGAGCAGCCCGACATCGACGAGCTGACCGTGGAGACCACGGTGATGCAGAACGAGACCCGGTCCACCGGCATCAAGGCGATCGTCTACAACAAGTCGGCCTTCCCGGCCCGGGCCCTCACCGACGCGAAGTTCCGCTACTACTTCCGGGTCCCCGGCCTGGGTCTCTCACCGGTGCAGGTCACCCCGGGCTACACCCAGGGCTGCCCGTCGCCCAGCACCGCCCGCAACGTCCAGGGTGACCTCTGGTACGTGGAGGTCGACTGCACCGGGCACACCATCGCCCCCGCCGGCCAGTCACAGCACCGGATGGAGGTGCAGTTCAAGATCGGGGTGCCCGAGGGGGTCGCCTGGGATCCGAGCGACGACCCGTCGTTCCAGACCACCGCCGGGCCGAACCGCAACGTGCCGCTCTACGTCGGTGGCGTGCGGGTGTGGGGCGAGGAGCCCGCGTCCAGCAGTGACACCACGCCACCTACCACCCCCGGCACGCCGGTGGCCACCTCGGTCACCTCCCGCTCGGTGAACCTGACCTGGGCAGCGTCCACCGACGCGGGCAGCGGGATCGACGTCTACATCGTCAACACCCACGTGGTCGGCAGCGACACCTACAGCTGGTACCCCTCCAGCACGAACTCGCTGGTGCTCGACGTCTCCCCGGCGCGAACCTACGAGATCACCGTGCAGGCCCGGGACAAGGCCGGCAACACCTCGACCGCGTCGCCGATGCTGACCGTGACCGTCCCGGCGGTCGACGACGGTGACACCGTCCCGCCGAGTGCGCCGAGTTCGTTGACGGCGTCGGCGATCACCACCACCGGTGCGACGCTGAGCTGGGCCCCGTCGACCGACAACGTCGGTGTGACCGGGTACCGGATCTACCGGGGGCCGGCCCTGGGTGACGTGCTTGTCGCCACGGTCACCGGGACCACGTACGCGGTGACCGGCCTGCAACCCGAGAACACGTACTCGTTCTACGTGGTGGCGATCGACGCGGCCGGCAACGCCTCGCCGCCCTCGGGCACGGTGACGGTGACCACCTCGGCCCCGCTGCCCACCTCACCCTGTCGGGTCACCTACGGCAGCAACGACTGGAGCACCGGCTTCACGGCCAACATCACCATCACCAACACCGGCACCACCGCGATCAACGGTTGGACCCTGGCGTTCAGCTTCCCGAACAGCGGGCAGCGGGTCGGCCAGGGCTGGTCGGCCACCTACGCCCAGACCGGCGCGGCGGTGACCGCCACCAACCTGTCGTACAACGGCAACCTGGCGGCGGGCGCGTCGGTAGGCATCGGCTTCAACGGCACCCACACGGGCAGCAACCCGAAGCCCACCTCGTTCACGCTCAACGGCGCCACCTGCACCGTCGGCTGACACGAATACCGGTTCCCCCGGTCGCAGCCGGGCCGACCGGTGTAACGCTCCGTGCTGGCATGTCACACAGGAACGATCGCGCCTGTGTGACATGCCAGCACAGCGGCGTCAGCTCGGGACCGCTGCTGCGGCCGGGCGTGCTGCGCGGCGGAGGCCGACCTGTGGCTGATGGCGACCTGCGGCTGGCGGCGCTTCCCGACAGGCCGAACACAGCGAGCAATGCTCACTCTGCGTGGCATAGGCGGCGTAAGACCTTTACCTCACCTCGCACGCTTTGCTCTGCTTCAACCCACGCAATAGCGCCTGAGCAGGGGATCCGCATCGGCCGGTGGCCAAGCAGGCGACGATTGCCGCCACTGTCGGTGAGCGTTGCGTTGGTTGAAGCAGAGCAAAGGGCGCGGAGTGGAGTGGCTGGAGGGGGGCAGACGTCACGGTCTGTCAGGAGCAGTGCGTCGGGGAGGAACGCAGGCTCCGCCGGACGAGTCCGCCCGGGCGGCGTCAGCGCAGGTCGTCGGCGAGGAGGTCCATCAGCAGGCCGTCGTGCCAGCGGCCGTCCTCGCCACGCTCGTAGCGGCGCATCACGCCGACCGTCCGGAAACCCACCTTCGCGTACGCCCGGATGGCGGCGGTGTTCGCCGCCGCCGGGTCGATGGTGAAGCGGTGGTGGCCGTGGTCGTCGATCAGGTGGCGGATCAGGACGCGGATGGCGTCCCCGGCGAGCCCGGCGCCGCGTACCGAGGGGTCGAGGAAGATGTCGAGGCCGGCGTGCCGGTAGTCCGGGTCGTCCTCGGCGTGCCACTGGATCGCGCCGACCACCCGGTCGCCGTGCTCGATGGCGTACACCGAGACGCCCTCCTCGGCGAGATCCGCCTCGACGGCGGCGACCAGGTCGTCGCCGCCGCGCCACCAGCGGCGCACCTCGGGCTCGGCGCGGATCCGCGCCAGTACGGGCACGTCGGCGGCCGTCGCCGGTCGTAGGGTCACCGCCTTGCCGCGCAGCATCCGCTCAGCTCCGAATCTCCCCGTGTTCGACGCAGATCGCCGACCAGCCGACCGGCAGTACCTGCACCTTCATCCGGCGTCGGCATTGGGCGCAGTACCGGGGCGGCTCCAGGGCGCGGGCCGCCGCACACTGCTCGTGTGCGCCGGACGCCGCTGCTTCCCCGCACCTGTCGCACCAGGTCTGACCTGCCACGGCTGGCATCACAGCGTCGCTGACAGCGCCTTGACCGGCATCTTCAACTCGTCGAGCAGCTTGAGGTCGTCCGTGGCCGGTCGACCGAGGGTGGTCAGGTAGTTGCCGACGATCACGGCGTTGATGCCGCCGAGCAGCCCGTCGCGGGTACCGAGATCACCCAGGGTGATCTCCCGCCCGCCCGCGTACCGCAGGATGGTGCGCGGCATGGCCAGCCGGAACGCGGCGATGGCCCGCAGCGCGTCCCTGCCCTCCACCACCGGGCGGTCGCCCAGCGGCGTGCCGGGCCGAGGGTTGAGGAAGTTCAGCGGCACCTCGTGCGGATCCAACTCGGCGAGCTGCGCGGCGAACTCGGCCCGCTGCTCGACGGTCTCGCCGAGGCCGAGGATGCCGCCGCAGCAGACCTCCATGCCGGATTCGCGGACCATCCGCAGGGTCTCCCACCGCTCCTCCCAGGAGTGCGTGGTGACCACGTTCGGGAAGTACGACCGGCAGGTCTCCAGGTTGTGGTTGTAGCGGTGCACGCCCATGTCGACAAGCTCGTCGACCTGCTCCTGGGTGAGCATGCCGAGCGAGGCGGCGACCTGGATGTCGACCTCGGCCTTGATCGCCGCGACGCCCGCACGCATCTGCTTCATCAGCCGGGCGTCCGGGCCGCGGACGGCGGCCACGATGCAGAACTCCGTCGCCCCGGTCGCGGCGGTCTGCTTCGCCGCCTGCACCAGCGAGGGAATGTCCAGCCACACCGACCGCACCGGCGAGGTGAACAGGCCGGACTGGGAGCAGAAGTGGCAGTCCTCCGGGCAGCCGCCGGTCTTCAGCGACACGATGCCCTCGACCTCGACCTCCGGGCCGCACCAGCGCATCCGCACGTCGTGGGCGAGCTGGAGCACGGCGGACAGGTGCTCGTCGGGCAGGTTCAGCACGGCGAGGACACCGGCCTCGTCGAGACCGACGCCGTTGTGCAGCACCTGGTCCCGGGCCTGGTCGAGGATCTCTGGCATGGCACGTACCCTACAAGGCCGCCGCGCCGCCCGATCCGACCCGGCCGCCCGGGTGACGCAGCGCGGCGAGCCGTACGCCGCCACGCCGGTGCGGGCGTCCCGGGTGGTAACTTCGCCCGGCGGAAGCGCCTGACGGGCGGAGACCGGCGGGGAAGGGACGTGGCGGTGGCGGACTGGCTGGCGGCACTGGACCGCCGCGCCGAGCTGCGAGCGAAGGCGGGACTGACCCGCCGACTGCATCCGCGCGCCGCCGCCGACGGCGTGGTCGACCTGGCCGGCAACGACTACCTGGGTCTGGCCGCGCACCCCGAGGTGGTCGCCGCCGCGACGCGGGCGTTGGCCGCGTACGGGTTGGGTGCGACCGGATCGAGGCTGGTTCGTGGCTCCACCGACGCCCACCACACGTTGGAGGAGACGCTCGCCGGCTGGCTCGGCACCGATCGGGCCCTTGTCTTCTCCTCCGGGTACCTGGCCAACCTCGGTGCGGTCCGCGCGCTGGTGCGCCCCCGTACGCTGCTGATCTCCGACGCACACAACCACGCCTCCCTGATCGACGGCTGCCGGATCTCCGGTGCGGAGACGGTGGTGACCCCGCACGCCGACGTGACGGCGGTCGCCGCCGCCCTCGCCGCCGCCCCGGGCCGACCGGCGGTGGTGGTCACCGAGTCGGTCTTCTCCGTCGACGGTGACCTCGCCCCGTTGGCGCGGCTGCACGCCACCGCCCGCGAACACGGCGCGTTGCTGCTCGTCGACGACGCACACGCGCTGGGCGTGGTCGGTCCGGACGGTGCCGGCGCGGTCGCCGAGGCCGGGCTTACCGGCGAACCCGACGTGGTGGTCACCGCGACCCTGTCCAAGGCACTCGGCGGGGCCGGTGGCGTGGTGGCCGGCCCGGCCGAGTTCGTCCGGCACCTGGTGGAGACCGCCCGGACCTTCATCTACGACACCGCACTGCCGCCCGTGGTGGCGGCCGGGGTGCAGGCCGCCGTCGGGCTGACCCGCTCCGGTGCCGGCCTGCGCGCCGAACTGGCCGAACGGGCCGGCCTCGCGGTGGGTCGGCTGCGCGCCGCCGGCCTGGACGTGTCCGCTGCCGACGCCGCCGTCGTCTCGGTCACCGCACCGGGCCCGGAGGCGGCGACGGCATGGGCCGCCGCCTGCCGGGACCGAGGGGTGGCGGTCGGCTGTTTCCGCCCGCCGTCCACCCCGGACAGCCGGTCGAGGCTGCGACTGACCGTCAGCGCCGGGGTGCCGCGAGCGGACTTCGAACACGCCCTGGAGGTCATCGTGGAATGTGCGCCATGACGGATCAGTGGCGCGGACCGGTGCTGGTCACCGGCACCGACACCGAGGTCGGCAAGACGGTGGTGACCGCGGCGATCGCGGCCGCGGCGCAGGCGGCCGGGTTGCGGGTCGCGGTGATCAAACCCGGCCAGACCGGTACGGCCACCGGCGAACCCGGTGACGTCGAGGTGGTCACCCGGCTGGCCGCCCCGATGACCGGGCGTACGCTTGCCAGTTTTCCGGACCCACTCGCGCCGCTGGCCGCCGCCCGGGTGGCCGAACTGCCACCGCTTGAGCTGTACAACGCGGTCGACGCGGTGCGGGAAGAGGCGGACAAGCACGACCTGGTGCTGGTCGAGGGGGCCGGCGGACTGCTCGTACCGATGGGACTGCGGCCGTCGGGGGAGCCGTGGACCGTCGCCGACCTGGCCGTGTCGCTTGGCGCTCCGGCGGTGGTGGTGGCCCGTGCCGGTCTGGGCACCCTCAACCACACCGCGCTCACCCTGGAGGCACTGGACCGGCGGGCCGTGCCGGCCGGAGTGGTGATCGGCGCCTGGCCGGCCGAACCCGAGCTGGTGCACTGGGCCAACCTCAGCGACCTGCTGCCGAACCTGCTCGGCGCGCTGCCGACCGGGGCCGGTTCGATGGACCCGGGAGTGTTCCGGCGCTCCGCGCCGGGCTGGCTCACCCCGGCCCTGTACGGCGTGCTCGACGACTGGAGGGCCTGGGCCGACGAGACCACCTGAACCACGGTGCCGGTCAGCGGCGGACGACGAAGGTGTCGGGCATCCGGAAGGTGAGGTTGTCGGGATAGTGGGGCGGCCGCACCACGCTTACCCCGGTCAGCATCGGTGCGGCCTCGGTCACCAGCGTGGTGGCTTCCATCCGGGCGAGTTGGTCGCCGACGCAGCGGTGCACGCCCGCCCCGAAGGCCAGATGCCGGCGCGACCCGCGCTGCCCCGGGCGGAACTCGTCCGGCGACTGCACGACCTCCGGGTCCCGTCCGGCCCGGGCCAGCCACAAGACCACACTGGTACCCGCCCGCACCACCGTCCCGCCCAGCGTGGTGTCCACGGCGGCGACCCGCCGCCAGGTGACGATAGGCGGTTCCAGCCGCAGCCCCTCCTCGACCACGTCGGCTACCGACACGGATCCGTCGCGCAGCCCGGCGAGTACCGCCGGCTCACCGGTGAGCCGGTGCAGCAGCAGGGTGAGGAACTGCGAGGTGGTCTCCTGGCCGGCGACCAGTAGGAAGAACAGTGCGCCGACGACCACGTCGGGTGGATGCCCGGCGGCCCGCAGGGCTCCGGCCAGGCCGTCGCCGGTGGCCGCGAACTCCCGCAGCAGCCGGTGGAAACGGCCCACCTCGACGGCGAGCAACTGCTGCCGGTCGGCGTCCAGCGGCGCCCAGAAGAGTTCCAGTGCCGCGCGGGCGAACTCCTTCACCGCCGCGACGGGAGCGTCGGGCAGGTCGACCAGCCGGGCCAGGACCAGCAGCGGCAGGTCGGCGGCGAGGCCCGCGTGCAGGTCGACAGGTGTGCCGGTGTCCAGGGTGGCGGTCAGTTCGGCCACCCGCTGCCGGACCAGCGTGGCCAGCCAGTCCCGTTGGGCGGCCACCCGGGTCGGGTGCAGGGCGTCCGCGACCAGGGCACGGATCTGCGGGTGACTGGCACCGCCGTTGTTGGCAAGGGTCGGCGGTAGCCGGAACCGGTGGGCGGCGAGCAGCCGCAGCGCGGCCACCGGCAGCGGGGTGACCGCGTCCAGCGCGTTGTCGGGTCGGAACGTCGTGGGGTCGGTGAGCACCTGCCGGACCAGGGCGTGCCGGGTCACCAGCAGGTGCTCGACGCCCACGTGGTCGGCGACCCGGGCCACCTCGGGCCAGTGGGCGACGCCGGCCCCGGCATCTGCGGGCACCGTCGGGACCTGCTCCCAGCTGCGGAACAGCACGGCGTCACGCTAGTCGGCCGCCTCCGGCCGCCCGGCGCGCAACCGCCACACCGTGGTGCGCTTCACCCGTACGCTCTCCAGCGCCTCGCTGACCGGCACGTCGTAGGCGGCGAGTTCGTCGAAGCGTTCCCGGGGCAGGAAGGCCCGTCCCGGGTCGCCGACCAGCACCGACGCGCCGGCTCGGGTGGCACGCAGCAGGAACCGCAGCACCCGGTTGGCCATCGCCTCGCTGTAGAAGACGTCGCCGGCCAGGATCACCTCGGCGTCGCCCGCGTCGCCGTCGAGGATGTCGCCGAGTTCGGCGTCGACGCGTACCCCGTTGGCCTCGGCGTTGAGCGCGACGGCCGCGACGGCAAGTTCGTCGACCTCCACGGCGCGGACGCCGGCCGCGCCGGCCCGGGCGGCGGCGATGGCCACCAGGCCGGAGCCGGAGGCCAGGTCGAGTACCCGGCGGCCGGCGACGGTCTCCGGGTGGTCGGTGACGTAGCGCGCCAGGCCCTGGCCGCCCGCCCAGGCGAAGGCCCAGAACGGTGGCGGTCGGTCGCTGCGGAACTCGCCCTCGGTCAGCTCCCACAACCCGATCGGCTCGTCCGCCTGGTGCAGCCGCACCTCGGGTACGAAGGCGACGGGGGCGAGCCGGGCATGCAGCCGGACGAAAGCGGCGGAGAGGGCGGACATCCGGTGATTGTCCACCGTCACCGCGCCCGGCGTGTCGCGGGTGATCCGTGACCGGTTCAATACCGTAGGTGAAATCGGGCATCTCGCTTCACGGTACGTGCGAACACGCCCGTCTACCGGGTGGCCTCCCGCGCTCCTAGCGTTGCGAATGGAGGCGACCAACGGGAGGACGGATCGTGAAGAGGCTGTGGCGTTACACGCTACGGATCGGGGTGGCGCTGGCATGTCTCACCGGGGTGGACTTCGCCATGGCCGCGCCGGCGCACGCGGCGTTCGCCACCGAACTCGGCGGCCTGCCGGACCAGTTCACCGCCGGTGGGCGGGTGGCGACGGTCTCCGCCGTGGTGTCCCGCGACGACCAGGGTGACTGCATCAAGGTGCGCTGGTCCCTGGTGCTGGGTGTGCAGGGGTTGCGACTGGACCAGGTGCGGGTGGATCGGATCGAGGAGACCGGTTCGTTCCCGGTGGAGGTGCGTACCGAGGGTGACGCGGCACGGCTGACCGACCGCCAGCTCGACCCGGGCACGCTCTGCCCGGGGCGTACGGTCACCGCGCAGTACCGGATCGCGTTCGCCCGGGACGTCGACCGGGGACAGGTGAGCCTCGCCGCTGAGGCGTACGACCGGAACCTGCGGTTGCTGTCCCGTCAGACGGCGACCCGCGAGGTGGTGGGTCGGGGTGTGGAAGCCCGCCCCACGACTGC
The DNA here is from genome assembly GCF_040677165.1 of Micromonospora sp. NPDC049374. NCBI lineage: Bacteria > Bacillati > Actinomycetota > Actinomycetes > Micromonosporales > Micromonosporaceae > Micromonospora > Micromonospora sp. NPDC049374. The sequence goes on from NZ_JBFAQH010000001.1 coordinate 630,311, forward strand.
GTCACCCACTCCGTCGCAGGTGCCGACGGTCGACCCGACGGAGGAGCCGGTCGAGGTGCCGACGGTGGATCCGACCGAGGAGGAGAGCGATCCCGCCGATGACGCGGGGTACGCGGGTGGGGCGGCCGACCCGCCGGACGCCGACGCGGCCGGTAACCAGACGGGCAGCGGGCTCGGTCTGACCGAGGTGGCTTTCCTTCTCGGCGGTCTGCTGCTCTTCCTCGGGGTGGGCCTGCTGCTGCGGTTGCGGCAGCTGACCCGTGAGCCCGAGGCCGTGGTCGATGCCGGTGGTCCGGCGCCCGGTCGTTGGGAACGGCGGTCGGACCCGCGGAGCCGGTGGCGGACGGTACCCCGCGACGGCGGTTACCTGAGTTGACCTGGGCCACGGTGGGGCGGACGGAATCCGTCCGCCCCACCGTGGCGTCGGGTCACGTCACGGGGCCCAGTCGGGGTCGCGGCCGAAGGCGGCCAGGAGGCGGTCCTGTTCGCCGGCCCCGGCGGGCAACTCGATCTCGGGTTCGACGAGCCCGTTGCGCCGGTAGTCCTCGACGTGGCGGGAGTACCAGCGGGCCGCCTCGGCGACCGCGTCGGCGTCCATCGTCGGGTCCGCGCCGATCGCCACCGCCAGGTCCCAGCCGTGTACGAGGTGTTCGGCAAGCATCTGGTGCAGGTACTCCTCGGCGGAGGTGGCACCGGCCGACAGGTGCACGGTCCGGTCCAGGGTGCCCGGACTGGTCGCGGCGACCTCGGCCTGCGCCGCGGCCTCACGGGCGACCTTGATCGGGTCGGCACCGAGCTGGTCACCGTCGTAGCGGTCACCGACCTCGTCGATGGTGCGTCCGGCGAGCAGCGGCACGCTCCAACGTTCCTCGCTGACCACATGGTTGACAAGTGTGCGGACGTCCCAGCCGGGGCAGGGGGTGGCGGCCGACCATTGTCCGGGGTGCACCTGTTCCACCCGGTCGGTGAACTCGGCCAGGCTGCGCCGGTACGTCTTCAGCAGCTCCATGCCGCCTTTGTTCCCGCCGGTGGCTCGGGTAACCCGCCGGATTCGGTGGCGCCGGTAACCCTCGGATCCGGCCGGCCGCCGGTGCGGCTAATCCAACTGTTCGGGATCCAGTCCCAACTCGCGGGCGGTCACCAGGCGCACCCACTCGGCGAACTGCCGACGGGAGATCACCCGGTCGTGCACCGCGAGTTGCACCGCCAGGCCGTCCATCACGGCGCTGATCCGCCAGGCGGCGCCGGCCGGGTCGGCGCAGACGAAGCTGCCTTCCCGGACCCCGTCGGCGATCACCGTGGCGAGATCCTGCCGCCAGCGCAGGTCCAGCTTGCGGGAGACCTTCTCCAACTCGGGGGTACGCAGGGACTCCGCCCAGCCGTCGATCCACATGGACCAGGAGGTGGCGCGCCCGGCCGGAGTGTAGAGGCGCAGGATGCGGCGGAGCTTGGTCAGCGGCGGGGCGCTGGAACGGGTGACCGCGTCGAGCCGGGCCAGATCCTGCTCGACGGCGTACGCGAAGGCCTGGGCGAGCAACCGTTCCTTCGTGGCAAAGTGGTAGAAGACCAGCGCCTGGCTCACGCCGGCGGCCTGCGCCACGTCAGCCGTGCGGGTGTTCGCCAACCCGCGCTGCCCGATCACGTCACATGCGGTGCGCAGCAGGGCATCCAGGCGGATTTCCGCCGCACGTCTCGTCACGCCCGTCACCGTATCCGATTGAGTTGGATACGGCCGGTCACCAAACCCCTGTTGATCCTGCTTACGACAGTCGGAAGCCGGACAGTTCCGGACTCGCCGGGACGGGAGCCCGATTTGGCATCCGTTCCACCGCTCGGCTAGAGTTCTCATCCGTCACCGGGTACACCCGGGGCGTGCGGACGTAGCGCAGTTGGTAGCGCATCACCTTGCCAAGGTGAGGGTCGCGGGTTCGAGTCCCGTCGTCCGCTCGGAGCTGCCGCCACGCGTGACGGGGGCAACCTCGGTGGGGTGGCCGAGAGGCGAGGCAACGGCCTGCAAAGCCGTGTACGCGGGTTCAAATCCCGTCCCCACCTCGGTAAGAACAGCAAGGGCGATTGGCGCAGTGGGAGCGCGCTTCCTTGACACGGAAGAGGTCACTGGTTCAAACCCAGTATCGCCCACCAGTAGATCCAACAGTTGAAGGCCCGTTACCGGAGATCCGGTAGCGGGCCTTTCGCATGTCTCCGTCGCACCCGTCGAAAGCGGGTTGACGCTCATTGGTCAGTCCTGCATAGTCAGCACTGACTAAAGGAGCTGTGGTGGAGCGACGTCGGAGAGTGCCCAACCCACTGGCCCTGGCCGTGCTGGCCTGGTTGTTGTGGGAGCCGATGCACCCCTACGAGCTGGGCCGACGACTCAAGCAGACCGGCAAGGACCGGCACATCCGTTACACCCGCAGCTCGCTCTACATGGTCATCGAGCAGCTCGCCCGAGCCGGTTTCGTCACCGCGCAGGAGACGGTCCGGGACAGCGCCCGGCCCGAGCGCACGGTGTACGCGATCACCGAAGAGGGCCGGCACGAGGTGCACGACTGGCTGCGCTCCCTGCTCGCCCAGCCCCGCGAGGAATATCCGCACTTCGCCGTCGCGCTGTCGTTGCTCAGCCTGCTCCCGCCCGACGAGGCGGTCGAGGTGCTGCGTCGCCGGTCGGCGGCGTTGGCCGGCCGGATCGAGGAGACCCGCACGACCATGGACGAGGCCCGCGCCGACGGCGTCGCGTGGATCTTCCTGGTCGAGGAGCAGTACGCGCTCGCGCTGCTGGAGGCGGAGCGCCGGTTCGTCACCGAGCTGATCGAGTCACTCAAGCAGCCGGACTATGCGAAGTCCTGGCAGGAGACCATGGGGGGTCGCGCATGACAGCCGTCCGAACCGCGCTGGTGATCGGTGGCGGGATAGCCGGTCCGGTGACCGCGATGGCGCTACGCCGCGCCGGGATCGAGGCCACCGTCCACGAGGCGTACCCGTCGCCGGCCGAGGGGAGCGGGGTCACCCTGACCATGGCACCCAACGGGCTGGCCGCGTTGCGCTCGGTCGACGCCGAGCGGTCCGTCGAGGGCGTCGGCCTGCCCATGCGACGGACCGTGGTCACCGACGGTCGCGGGGGTCGCATCGGCGCCTTCCCGCACGTGGCGGTGGAACCGGTCACGCTCGGGCTGTGGCGCGACGACCTGGCCCGGGTGCTGCGCGAACGGGCCGAGGCGCAGGGCGTGCGCATCCGGTACGACAAGCGGCTGGTCGACGCCGAGCAGCGCGGTGACGGCGTGCTCGCCCGATTCGCCGACGGCTCCACGGCCAGCGCCGACCTGCTTGTCGGCGCGGACGGCATCCGCTCCCGGGTGCGTACGCTTATCGACCCGCAGGCACCCGCGCCGCAGGTGCTGCCGCTGCTGAACCTCGGCGGCGCGGCCCGGTACGCGGTGCCCGACGCCGATCCGGAGGCGATGTACTTCGTCTTCGGATCCCGGGCCTTCTTCGGCTACTGGGTGCAGCCCGACGGCCGCACCGCCTGGTTCGCAAACGTTCCGGACCGCCGGCCGACCAGCTACGCCGAGGCGAGCCGGGTCCCGAGGCCGCAGTGGTTGCACCGGCTCCGCGAGGTGTTCGCCGACGACGTGCCGGCCCGGCAGGTGCTCGCCCACACCGAGCCGGACGACCTGGTGGCCATCGGATCGATCGAGAGCATGCCGTCGGTGCCGCGCTGGCACAGCGGTCGGATGGTGCTTGTGGGTGACGCGGTGCACGCGCCGTCACCGAGTTCCGGCCAGGGCGCGTCACTGGCCGTGGAGAGCGCCGTGCAGTTGGCCCGCTGCCTGCGGGACCACCCCGACGTGCCGGCCGCCTTCGACGCGTACGAGCGGCTGCGCCGTGGGCGGGTCGAGAAGGTCCTCCGGCGGGGTCGGCAGACGACCTCCACCAAGACGGTCGGCCCGATCGCGAAGCGGATGATGCGATTCATGATGCCGCTGGCGTTGCGTACCTTTCTCGACCCGGAGCGGACGCTCGGCCCGGAGCAGCGCTACCGGATCGACTGGGACGAGCCGGTCGCCACGGAACTGGCCGCCGGCTCCTCCTGAGCCGACGAGCTGCGCCCGCCGCCAGGCCGTCGACGCGTGGCGGCGGTGGCGGCCACCCTCCGGTGACCGCCACCGCCCTACCGGTCACATCGGCGGCGCGACGTCCCGACGCTCCTCGACCCGGCGGTATTCCACCGGCTCCTCCGTCGTGGTGGCGACCGTCTGGCGACGGCGGCCCCAGACGAGCGTCGTCAGGATCAGGCCGAGCACGCCGGCGGCCATCAGGATCCAGCCGACCACGTCCAGGTCGAGCCCGCCGACGCTGGCGTTTACCGCGAAGGTGAGGATGGCGCCGAGCGCCAACAGAAAGATGCTGGTGCCGATTCCCATGACAGCCTCCTTTGTCCGGGGGGTGCGGTGTGCTGTCGGGAGAGGTCTGTACCCGGGGGATGAGCGGCGCAATCACGGTCGTGCCGGGGCGGCGCCCCCGGCGATCTTGCCATCGGGTACAGTTGGCCCGTTCCCGGCGCATGACGGGAGCAGGCGGACGTAGCGCAGCTGGTAGCGCATCACCTTGCCAAGGTGAGGGTCGCGGGTTCGAATCCCGTCGTCCGCTCGCGGTCCGGCCACACCCGCGGGTGTCGCCGGTTCACCACGGGCGATTGGCGCAGTGGGAGCGCGCTTCCTTGACACGGAAGAGGTCACTGGTTCAAACCCAGTATCGCCCACCATCTATGGCGCAACACCGTTGAGCTGCGAAGACGCGGTTTCCGCGCGGGGGGCACGGCTCAGACTCGGAAGGTACGCCGGTAGGTGTCCGGCGGTACCCCGATCGTGCGGTGAAAATGCCGGCGTAACGTCGTCGCCGTGCCCATGCCGGCGGCCGAGGCGATGGTGTCGATGCTGTCGTCGGTGCCTTCCAGCAGTTCCTGCGCGCGGCGGATCCGCTGCGTGAGCAGCCACTGGAGCGGAGTGGTGCCGGTCACCGAGCGGAAGTGGCGGGCCAGCTGACGGGAGCTGAGGTTCGCCCGGCGGGCCAGATCCTCGACGGTGAGCGGTTGATCCAGTCGGTGCATCACCCAGGGGAGCAGTTCGGTCAGGGGATGACCGTCCTGGGCGGGCACCGGTGTGCTGACGAACTGGGCCTGACCACCGGCCCGGTGGGGTGGCACGACCAGGCGACGCGCGACCACGTTGGCGGTCGCCGGGCCGTGATCACGGCGGACCAGGTGCAGGCACAGGTCCATCGCCGCGGCCTTGCCAGCCGAGGTGAGCACCGAGCCGTTGTCGACGTAGAGCACGTCCGGGTCGACGGTCACCCGCGGATAGCGCGCGGCCAGGGCAGTGGTGTGGGCCCAGTGCGTCGTCGCCCGCAGCCCGTCCAGCAGGCCGGCGGCGGCGAGCACGAACACGCCCGTGCAGAGGGAGACCACCCGCGCACCCGATTCGTGCGCCGTACGCACCGCCTCGACCAGGTCGATGGGCGGCTCCTCGTCGACGTCCGCCAGGGCGGGAACGATCACGGTGTCGGCGTCCGCCAACCGGTCGAGCCCGTGGTCCGGCTCCAGCCGGAACCGGCCGACGTGGACGGGGTGCGTGCCGCACACGCGGACGTCGTACCAGGGGCCGGGCACGGCGTCCGGTGCGGAGCCGAAGACCTCGTAGGCCAGCGCCAGTTCGAAGTGGAGCATTCCGTCGGTGGCGGCGATCGCGACGGAGTGCGGGGCAGCGCTCATGTCGGAAATTGTACGGGTCGTGTCGTTCCAGACACTCGCCCCGCCTTCCCAGCCCCGGCAGAGTCATGCCCAGAAGATCACATCGAGCGGCGAGCAGGGAGCAGGCATGGGATCAAGTGCAGCGGTGGCGGTGTTCGGCGCGTACGGGCACACCGGCAGGTTCGTGGTCGCGGAGTTGTGCGAGCGCGGCTACCTGCCGCTGCTGCTCGGTCGTGACGAGGACAAGCTGCTGGCGCTGGCGCGGACCCGACCGGGGCTGGAAACGCGACAGGCGGCGGTCGACGATCCGGCCTCCCTCGACCGTGCGCTGCGCGGCGCGACCGCTGTGATCAACTGTGCCGGGCCGTTCGCCTCCACCGCCGCCGCGCTGGTGGCGGCGGCGCTGCGCGCCGGCATCCCGTACGTCGACGTGGCGGCGGAGATCGAGGCGAACCTCGACACGTTCCGGCACTTCGCGGCGCCGGCCCGCGCCGCGGGCGTCGTGGTGGTCCCGGCGATGGCGTTCTTCGGCGGTCTCGGCGACCTGCTGGTCACCACCGTCATGGACGACTGGGCGGCGGCGGACGAGGCGCACATCGCCTACGGTCTGACCAGTTGGCGACCCACCGCCGGAACCCGCGCCTCGGGCGCGGTGTCGGCACAGCGACGAGGTCGCCGCCGGGTCCGCTACACCAGCGGGAAGCTGGAGTACCACGATGACGCGCTGTCGACTCTGGAGTGGCCGTTCCCGGCTCCGCTCGGCTCGCAACGCGTCATCGGGGACTTCACGATGGCCGACGTCGTCACCGTGCCCAGCCACCTGGCCGTCCCACGGGTGTGCACCTACATGGCGGCCACGGCAGCGGCGGACCTGTCCGCCGCGGACGCGTCGGCGCCGACCGCTGTCGATGAGCGCGGCCGATCCGCGCAGACCTTCGTCGTCGACGTGCTCGTCCGAGCCGGCGGTACGCAACGACGCCTGGCGGCGACCGGTCGGGACATCTACGCGATCAGCGCGCCGCTCGCGGTTGAGGCCGTCGACCGCATCCTCACCGGCCGGACCAGGACCGTCGGTGTCGCCTCGGCGGGCGCGGCCTTCGACGCACCGGACTTCCTCGCCGCCCTGTCCCCGGACCTCTCGCTGCATGTCCCGCGCGAATCCGCGCTGGCGGGCTTCGGCCCGGATCACCTACGGTGATCCGGGCAAACTTTCGCTGGTGGGCGCAGGTCCGGATCAGCTGCGGTGATCCGCGCAGCGGTCAGGCGGTGCCGGGCAGGCCGGCCAGGCGGACGGTCGCGGGCGGATGCGGTCAGCGCCCGTCCGCGCTGGTGGGTAGCGCGAAACGCCAACCGTCCGCGTGCAGTGCGGGGATGGCCCGGTCGACGGCGTCGACGGTCTGGCTGCGGTCGCCGCCGCCGTCGTGCAGCAGCACCACCGCGCCCGGTGCGACGCCCTCGATGAGGCGCCGCAGCAGCTCGTCAGTGCCGGGCGGTTCCCAGTCCGTCACGGCGAGCCGCCAGCCCATCGGTCGCATCCCGAGCGCCGTGGCCACGCTGGGCGTCTGGCCCCAGGCGCCGTACGGTGCCCGGAAGTAGGGGACCCGGACGTGCGGGACGGCGTGCCGGATGACCGCGTTGGTCTCCAGCAGGTCCGAGGCGATCCGGCCGGCGGTCCAGGAGCCCATGTCGTCGTGGTGCATGCTGTGGTTGCCCAGCGCGTGCCCGGCCTCGACGATCCGGCGTACCAGCCCGGGATGCTCGATGACACGGTCGCCCTGAAGGAAGAAGACCGCCCGGACGTCGTGGGCGGCCAAGATGTCGAGCAGGTGCGGGGTGTGCTCCGGGTGCGGTCCGTCGTCGAAGGTGAGGCACATGACCCGCTCGGTGCCGATCACCTCGGTGGGCCGTACCGGCGGCGGTCCGAGGCCCAGCCTGGACACGGCACGCGGGGGATGCAGGGGCTGCGTGGTGGACGACATCGGTCGGACCTTCCGCTGGGTGGGCCGGGTGGGGCGCCGAGCGCCCCACCCGGCCCGCTGGTGGTGGATGGCTGGTCCGCCCGCCGTGACGAGGATCAGCGGCGGGGCTTGGGTGCGATGCGGGGCAGGACGTACGGCGGGCCGGCGAGGATCAGGTCGGACTTGATCTCGTGGTAGGCCAGCTTGGGCTGGTAGTTCTCGTCCATGATGGTGGCCAGGCCCTCGGGCGGGTCGTCGAACCAGCCCGGCACCCAGGAGTGCTTGTCGCTGAAGCCCCAGACGGTGTACGAGAGGCAGCTGCGGACGGCCAGGCAGGCCTTCATCAGCACGCTGTGGTTGGCGGCCGACGCCTGCAACCTGGGGTTGATCTCCTCGGTGTTGCCGGCCTGAACCGCCTCGGTCATCTGGCTACGGACGTCCACCTCGGTGAACGCGGTCGCCACCCCGAGCGAGGTGAACTTCTTCAGCGCCTCGGTCACCTGGAAGGTGTTGAAGTTGCCGTACTGGGTGCCGAGGTGGCCCTGTGCGCCGACGCCGTCGATCGGTACGCCCTGGGCGCGCAGCCGCTTGACCATGTCGTAGACGAACTGGGTCTTGTCGTCGGCCGGGTTGCCCGAGCCGAACGCCTCGATGTTGTAGTCGTTGTAGAACAGCAGTGCCTTGGGGTCGGCGGCGCGGGCCCACCGGAACGCGTCAGCGAGGTAGCCGGGCCCGAGGTTCTCGGCCCAGAAACCCTTGTAGTGCAGGGTGGGCGGAGTGTCCCAGGGGTCGCTGACCGCCTCGTTGACGACGTCCCACTGCCAGATCTTGCCCTTGTAGCGCTTGACCACCGTGGTGATGTGCTTGCGCAGCAGCTCGCGCAGCTCCTGCTTGCTGATCGAGCCGTCGGCGACCCCTTCGGTCAGCCACTGCGGCAGCTGGTTGTGCCAGACGAGCACGTGACCTCGTACGCTCTGGCGGTTGCGCTTGGCGAAGTTGACGAGCTGGTCGGCCGGCTCCCAGTTGTAGGTGCCGCGGGTGGGTTCGAGGCTCTCCCACTTCATGGCGTTCTCGGCGGTGACCGAGACGAACTCGGATGCGGTGATCTTGCGGTATTCCGGGTCGGCGGTGTCGTTGAGGGCGTCCGCGCTGACCGCGGTGCCGATGTGCAGGCCGTGGCGCAGGCCGAGTGCGCCCAGGGTCTGTGCGGTCGGGTCGTACGGCCGGCCGGCCGTGGCCGGCACCATGTTCAATGCCGTCGCGGTCGCGACGGCGACCGCACCGACGGCCATCCACCGTCTCAACTTCATCTGCATTCCTCTCGATCTTCAATCGACAAATGTCGATCATGAAGTGCAGGCTAGGGCCGGTGCTGAGCAGGTTGGCAGCGGAACGTGGCGCCGTGACCGGACGTGTCTCGTGGTCGCGGAGGGCGCCGATATTTTTCCGGATGTCGATCGGTAACTTGGCCGAAACGTTAGGGCCATCGATGGCCGCAGTCAACCACGAAAAATTCCGGAAGTGGGCCCTGTGCACTGCTGGAACGTCCGGTTTACAACCGGAAACTTCCGGATCCAAGGGCCCCGTCGCCGCTGTGGAAGGGGCCGGGCCGGCTCGCTCCCGCGGGTTCCGTGGACGGGGTCGAGCCGGCCCGGGTCGAGGGCCCGCCGGCAGCGGGTCGGTCGGACGGCGTGCGCCGCCCACCGATGCGGATCAGTGCTCGAGATAGGTGGCGTGGTCGAAGTCGGCGTAACGCCCGTCGCCGCCGATGTCCTGCACCCAGAGGCCGAGCAGGGCGCCGGTGAAGCCCCAGGCCGCTGGCTCACCGTCGACGATCCGGGCCGCGTGTTCGTCCGAGAGGATGGTGGCATCCAGTTCCACCGGCAGTCGCCGCCAACCGTCACCGAGGTCGTACGCGAAGTGCAGCACCGGGCCGTCGAAGGTGACCCGCAGCCCCACCCGCAGCCGACCACCCGTGTCGACGGTCAGTTGCGGGTACGCGGTGCGGTGGCCGCCGTCGCAGCTGAGCAGCTCCAGCACGGAGCGTCCGTCGTCGGCCCGGGTCAGGTAGAGGTGGTGCCAGTTCTCGGTGTTGTAGTAGCCGGTGATGCCCGCCAGGTGCCGGTGGTCGCCCGGGTCGAACTCGACGACGGTCTCCAGCGAGCAACGGACCGCACCCACCGGCCGCGCCACCAGGCTCGGCGTCTGCTTACCGACGGGGGACTGGCCACCGTGCACCCGCAGGTACGACGGGCGGGAGCGCAAATCGATCCAGTCGTCGGTCGCCGGTCGCCGCAGGGTCGACCAGCCGGCACCCAGCTGGGGAGCGTCGAAGTGGTCGGTGGCCGGCTCGTCGGGCCACGGGTGGGCCGGCAGGTCCGGGGCGGGGATCTCGTCGGCCGGAACCCGGCCGGACACGCACGGCCAGCCTCCCGGCGACCAGTCGACCTTCTGTATTGCGGTTTCCCGCCCGAGGACGCAGTTGCCGAGCGGAGTGTAGGGGCGAGCCACCAGGTGGGCCAGGTACCACTCACCACGCTGGGTACGGACCAGACTGCCGTGACCGGCCTTCTGCAACGTCAGCTCCGGGCGACCGACCGAGGTGAGCAGGGGCCCGGCCGGGTCCACCTCGTACGGTCCGAACAGGTCCCGCGACCGGGCCACGGTGACCTGGTGCTCCCAACTGGTGCCGCCCTCGGCGGTGACCAGCCAGTACCAGCCGTCGTGCCGGTAGAGGTGTGGTCCCTCGGTCAGACCTACCTCGGTGCCGGTGAAGATGATCCGGGGTCGGCCGACCAGTTGCCGTCGGGCCGGGTCATACTGCTGAATCTCGATGCCGCCGAAGCGGTCGCGCCCAGGCCGCCAGTCAGCACTCATCGCCAGCAGCCAGGAGGTGCCGTCGTCGTCGTGGAACAGCGCGGCGTCGAAGCCGTGCGAGTGCAGCCGCACCGGGTCCGACCACGGTCCCGTGATGGTCGGCGCGGTGGTGAGGAAGTTCTGGGCGTCCCAGTAACCGCTGGCGAAGCTGGCGACGTCGCTGTAGACCAGGTGGAACAGTCCGTCGTGGTACGTGAGGTCGGGCGCCCAGATCCCGTTGGAGTCGCCGCAGCCGCGCAGGTCGAGCAGGCGTCGTTCGGTGATGATCCCGCCGAGCTCCCGCCAGTGGACGAGGTCCTTCGAGTGGTGCACCCGCACACCGGGATACCACTCGAAGGTGGAGGTAGCCAGATAGTAGTCGTCGTCGACCCGCAGGATCGACGGATCCGGATGGAAGCCGGTGAGGACGGGGTTGCGGATCGACCGGGCGATAGCCACGTCTGCGATCTCGGTCGACATGTTCGACTCCTTCAGGTCACGATCCCGGTTTATTCCCGGAAATACTCCGGAAGTGCCAAGATTGCGCTCACGGTATCGGCTCGCGTCGGCTCGCGACACCCCCTTGACCGGCGACGCAAAGCCGTCGTAACGTGCCGGCCATCACGTCGAAAATACCGGTATCGAAGCGAAACTTGCGATCCCGTTTTCATGGCCGCCGCCGAGCGCGGTGGTGTTCCCTCCGCGTACTACGCCTCCCGAAGGGATGAACCATGACATCGCACCTCTCCCGCCGGTCGCTGCTGGGGTTGGCCGGCGCTGGTGCCGGCGCACTCCTGCTCGGCGCCTGCGGGGATGGGGACGGCGGCGCTTCCGCGAGCCCGCAGAAGATCAGATGGTGGCACGTCCAGGACGCCGAGCCGATGCTCAGCGTCTGGGCTGATCTGGCACGGCAGTACGAGAACGCGCACACCCACGTCACCGTCGAGGTGCAGCCGTTGGAGGTCGAGGCGTTCAAGACGAAGCTGAACGGTGCGGTCGAGGCGGCGATGCCACCGGACCTGTTCCAGTCGTGGGGCGGCGGGGCACTCCAGCAGCAGGTCGAGGCCGGCCTCGTCAAGGACATCACCAGCGAGGTCCAGGGTTGGATCGGTCAGCTGCTGCCCGCCTCGTTGCAGCCGTACACGGTGAACGACAAGATCTACGGCATTCCGTTCGACATCGGCATGGTCGGCTTCTGGTACAACCGGGACCACTTCGCCAAGGCCAACATCGAGACGCCGCCGAAGACCTGGGGCGAACTGCTGGAGGTTGTCACCAAGCTCAAGGCCGTCAACATCGCCCCGATCGCGCTCGGCGGCAAGGACAAGTGGCCCGGGCACTACTACTGGGCGTACCTGGCGATGCGGATCGGCGGTCTCGAGGCGCTGCAGCGCGCGGCCGAGGACCGGAACTTCAACACGCCGGTCTTCGTCGCCGCCGGTGAACGCCTCCGGGAACTGGTCGACATGCAGCCGTTCCAGAAGGGCTACCTGCGCGCGGAGTACGGGTCCGAGACCGGGCAGGCCGCGACGATGGGCAACGAGGAAGCTGCCATGGAGCTGATGGGCCAGTGGGCGCCGTCGGTGCAGGCGTCCTCCTCGACCAGCAAGCGCGGCCTCGGTGACCGGCTCGCCTTCTTCCCCTTCCCGGCCGTCGAGGACGGCAAGGGCTCGGCCACCGACGCGTTCGGTGGCGGTAACGGCTTCGTGGTCGGCCGCGACGCACCGCCCGCAACCGTGGAGTTCCTGCGGACGCTGCTCCAGGCGAGGAACCAGCGCCGGGCCGCGCAGACCGGCGCGGTACTGCCCACCAACCAGGCCGCGGTCGGCGGGATCAAGGACCTCAACAACCAGGTCGTGGCGGCGAACCTGGGCATCGCGACCGGCTTCCAGCTCTACCTCGACCAGGCGTACCCACCGGCGGTGGGTCAGCAGGTAAACGAGAGTGTGGCCCAGCTGATCGCCGGCACGAAGCGGCCGGACGAGATTGTCAAGGACATCACCAGGGTCGCGAAGAAGCAGTAGCGGGTGTCGCCGGCGCTCGGGCACCGCGCCGTCGCCGTACGTCAGCCCGTCGGCGCTACCGCCGGCGGCGTCGAGGGATGAGCGAAGTAGGGAGGGCGCATGGCTGCCAACGACAACCGGACAGTGACCATCGCGGCCATCGCCCGCCTGGCGGGGGTGTCGGTGCCGACGGTGTCCCGGGTGATCAATGGTCGTTCGGATGTGGCTCCGCAGACCCGTGAGCGGGTGGAGGAGTTGCTGACGCGGCATGGTTACCGGCGTCGGCCGCCGAGTATGCGGGCCAGTTCGGGGTTGGTGGACCTGGTCTTCAACGACCTGGACAGTCCGTGGGCGGTGGAGATCATCCGGGGTGTGGAGGATGTGGCGCACGCTGCGGGGGTGGGCACCGTCGTCTCGGCCATCCACCGCCGCTCGTCCTCGGCCAAGCAGTGGCTGGACAACATCCGGACCCGGTCCACCGAGGGGGTCATCTTCGTGACCTCCACCCTCGAACCGCCACAGCAGGCGGAGTTGCGCCGGCTCAACATCCCGGCCGTGATCGTCGACCCGGCGGGTGTCCCCGCCCAGGACGCGCCGACCATCGGCGCCACCAACTGGGCGGGGAGCCTGCGGGCGACGGAGTATCTGATCGGGCTGGGGCACCGGCGGATCGGGTTCATCGCGGGGCCGCCGCAGTTGATGTGCAGCCGGGCCCGGATGGACGGCTACCGGGCGGCCCTGGAAGCCGCCGGGATCCCGATCGACGACCGGTTGATCCAGGCGGGCAACTTCTACCACGAGGCCGGCTTTTCCGGTGGGGTGCGGTTGCTGGGCCTGACCGAGCCGCCGACGGCGATCTTCGCGTCGAGCGACCAGATGGCGTTGGGCGTGTACGAGGCGGTCCGGCAGCGCGGTCTGCGGATGCCTGATGACGTCAGCGTGGTGGGTTTCGACGACCTGCCGGAGGTGCGGTGGTGTTCGCCGCCGTTGACCACGGTGCGGCAGCCGCTGGCCGAGATGGGGATGTTGGCGGCGCGGACGGTGCTGCGGCTGGCCCGCGGTGAGAAGGTGGAGAGCCCCCGGGTGGAGCTCGCCACCGAACTCGTCATCCGGGACAGCGCGGCCGCGCCGCAGGCCGACCGGGGGTCGTCGGAGTGAACTGCGCCAACTACCGATAGTCGAGTGAAATTTTCGGCACTAGGGTGTGGGCGGGCGGCTGGTTGCCCGCCCTGGCCGCCCCGGGGCAGGGTGCGGGCTGTCGCCGTACCGGTTGGGTAGGGAGTGCCGTGGTTGCCAGAGACACCCGGAAGATCACGATTTCCGCGATAGCGGACCTGGCGGGGGTGTCGGTGCCGACGGTGTCCCGGGTGATCAATGGTCGTTCGGATGTGGCTCCGCAGACCCGTGAGCGGGTGGAGGAGTTGCTGACGCGGCATGGTTACCGGCGTCGGCCGCCGAGTATGCGGGCCAGTTCGGGGTTGGTGGACCTGGTCTTCAACGACCTGGACAGTCCGTGGGCGGTGGAGATCATCCGGGGTGTGGAGGATGTGGCGCACGCTGCGGGGGTGGGCACCGTCGTGTCGGCCATCCACCGGCAGACCTCCTCCGCGGAGCAGTGGCTGGACGGCATGCGCCGCCGGGGCACCGAGGGCGTGATCTTCGTGACCTCGATGGTCGAGCCACCCCTGCAGGCCGAGCTGCGCCGGCTGAGCATCCCGGTCGTGATCGTCGACGCGGACGGCCTGCCGGCCCGGGAGGCGACCACGATCGGTGCCACCAACTGGGCAGGAGGCCTGCGGGCGACGGAGTATCTGATCGGGCTGGGGCACCGGCGGATCGGGTTCATCGCCGGACCGCCGCAGTTGATGTGCAGCCGGGCCCGGATGGACGGCTACCGCGCCGCCCTGGAAGCCGCCGGGCTGTCCTTCGACGAGGACCTGGTCTGCCCGGGCGACTTCTACCACGAGGCCGGTTTCAACGGTGGGGTGCGGTTGCTGGGCCTGACCGAGCCGCCGACGGCGATCTTCGCGTCGAGCGACCAGATGGCGTTGGGCGTGTACGAGGCGGTCCGGCAACGCGGTCTGCGCGTACCTGACGACATCAGCGTGGTGGGTTTCGACGACCTGCCGGAAGTCCGGTGGTGTTCACCGCCGTTGACCACGGTGCGGCAGCCGCTGGCCGAGATGGGGATGTTGGCGGCGCGGACGGTGCTGCGGCTGGCCCGAGGCGAGCAGGTGGAGAGCCCCCGGGTGGAGCTCGCCACCGAACTCGTCATCCGGGACAGCGCGGCTGCGGCCTAACCAGGTATCGATATTTTTCCGGAAGTTGTTGACGCGGCATCCGGTGGGGCCGACGATGGGACTCGCCGTCCTTTCACCAAGGAACTGGCTGGTGGTGCCCGCCGTGCCCGCGGCACCGCCCGGCCGTGTCCGGCGGACGCCCACGCCGTCCGCCGGACACGGCACCCACCTTCCACCCGGCCAGGCGCAGGTCGTCGCCGGCTTCTGCCGTTGGCAGATCCGCTGACGGTGAACGAGCCACCCAGACGCCGCCGACAAGGGGCAGGGTGGCTCAGATGAAACTCCTCATGCTGGGCGGGTCGGGATTCGTTGGCGGGGCGGTGGTCGCCGAGGCGATCCACCGGGGCTGGGCGGTGACGACGTTCAACCGGGGGCGGCACGGGGCGCCCCCGGCTGGCGTACGGCAACTGGTGGGTGACCGCACCACCGTCGACGGGTTGGCCGCGCTGGCCGAGGGAGAGTGGGACCTCGTCGTCGACACCTGGGACGGCGCGCCCCGCGCAGCCCAGGCGACGGCACGGATGCTGGCCGAACGGGTCGGGCGCTACGTCTACGTCTCCAGCGGTTCGGTGTACGCCCGGCCGGTACCGGCCGGCGTGACCGAGCAGGCGCCGCTGGTCGACGCCGCCCCGGACGACATCGACGGTGACTACCCGACGCTCAAGGCCGGTGCCGAGCGGGCCCTACGCGCGGTGTTCGGCGACCGGGTGCTGCTCGCCCGGGCCGGGCTGATCCTCGGTCCGGGCGAGGACATCGGCCGGCTGCCGTGGTGGCTGAACCGCCTCGCCCGGGGCGGTGACGTGCTCGCGCCCGGCCCTGCCGACCTGCCCGTGCAGTACGTCGACGTCCGCGACCTGGCGGCCTTCCTGCTGGACGCCGGGGTCGCCGGCCAAGCCGGCGCGGTCCACGTGGTGAGCCGACCCGGCCACACCACCATGGGCGAGCTACTCACCGTCGGTGTGACGGCCACCGGCGCTGACGCTCGGCTGCGTTGGGTCGAGCCGGGGCAACTGCTCGCCGCGGGTGTGGAACCGTGGAACGATCTGCCGGTCTGGATTCCGCCGGGCCACGAGTACCGGTGGATGCAGCAGATGGACGTCACCCGTGCGTACGCTGACGGGCTCAGCTGTCGACCGGTGACCGAAACCGTCGTCGACACCTGGGCCTGGTTGCGCCGGGTGGGTTCGGTGCCGGCCCGCGCCGGTCGACCGGCCCGGCGGCCGGTCGGTCTGGACCCGGCCCGGGAGGCCGGCCTGCTCGCGGCCCTGACCACCGACGTTCCGTCCCCGGTGCCACCCAGCTGACGTCCCCGGTGCCACCCACCGCTGACAGCCGTTAGGCGAGGTGCACCGGCAGGTCCAGCACCTCGTCCACCGTGCGGCGGGGAGTGGGCCGGCCCGGCTGGCCGTACCCGATCCGCATCACCATCTGTGGCGTACCGAACCGTCCCAGCGACAGCCGGAGCTGCTCCCGGGCCGACGGCACCTCGATCGGTTGGGACAGCATCGACACGGACAGCCCGGCGTCGGTGGCGGTCAGCAGCATCCGCTGCAACGCCTGACCCGCGACCACCTGGTCGACGGCGGTGTTGCCGGCGGAGCCGAGCACCGCCACGAGCGGCTCCGGCTCGAAGTCGCGTCCGGGTGCCCGCTGAATACCGCCGAAGCCACGCGACGGAAGCAGGTCCTGTGGCTCGGCCTGGGGGCCGCTGGCGGTGACCGGGACGCCGTCCGGCTCGTCTCCGGCGCGTACCCACGCCTCGCGTTCCGCTCGGTAGGCGGGGTCGCGTTCGAGGACCCGGTGCGCGCCGCGAGCGATCTCGGCGAAGGCGTTGACGGCGCTCACCCCGATCAGCAACTCCAGCCAGCAGTGCTCGGCCCGGGCCGCCTCACCCAGCCGCCAGCGGGAGTCGGCCGGGACCGGGTCGGGCCAGAACGGGGCACGGTTGCTGAACCGGCGTGGAATGGCCGCGTAGAGGCTCTGCTCGGCGGGGCTGGGTCGGCGCGGCAGGTCCGGCACCAGCCGGGCCAGCACGTCCGGTTCCGACGGGTACGGACGCAGTCGTACCGTCGCCGGGGCGCCGGCCACCGCCAGGGCGAGGCGCAGGTTGAACAGCGCCGCTCCGCCGGCGAGGCGGGCACCCCAGCCGCTCGGGTCGGTGGCGGGCAGCCGCCGGGTCGGGTCGAGGAGCACCTCGATTCCACCGTCGCGTAGCCGGAACCGCCACGGCTGGACGTTGTGCAGCGACGGCGCACGGACCGCGTCTGTCGCGGCGGCCCGCAGTTGTTCGACGCTGTAGCCGGTTTCCATGGTCGGGCCCCCTCGCATTCGCCTGGTACCTCTTCCCCACCGTGCCCCCCGCCCCCACCCACCCAGCAGGGCCACACGTCCCGAACCCCCAGGACACCCCGCCCTCCCTGCCCCCACCCGCCGAAAGCCGATCATGAAGTTGTTGTCGCGCCACGCCGGACCCAGCCGCAACAACTTCATGATCAACGGGGTGGAAGTTGGTGGGGTGGGTGGGGTGGGTGGGTGGGGGAGGTTGGTTGGGGGAGGTTGGGACTTTTGGCCCGGGCGGGGGTGGGCGGGAGGGGGTAGAAAGGGGGGATGATCCGGGTGTTTCTGCTTGACGACCACGAGGTCGTCCGTCGTGGTCTGGCCGATCTGCTGCATGCCAGCGGCGACATAGAGGTGGTTGGTGAGTCCGGCTCCGCCCCGGAGGCGGCCCGCCGGATTCCGGCGCTCCGGCCCGACGTGGCGATCCTCGACGCCCGGCTACCCGACGGCAACGGCATCGACGTGTGCCGGGACATCCGGGCCGTGGACTCCTCGATCAAGGGGCTGATCCTCACCTCGTACGAGGACGACGAGGCACTTTTCGCCGCGATCATGGCCGGTGCCTCCGGGTACGTGCTCAAGCAGATCCGCGGCACCGACCTCGTCGACGCGGTACGCCGGGTGGCGGCCGGTCAGTCGCTGCTCGACCCGGCGATCACCACCCGGGTGCTGGATCGCATCCGCAGCGGCGTGGAGCAGCCCCGCGAGTTGCAGTCCCTCACCGAGCAGGAGCGGCGCATCCTGGAGTACGTCGCCGAGGGGCTGACCAACCGGGAGATCGCCAGCAAGATGTTCCTGGCCGAGAAGACGGTGAAGAACTACGTCTCCAGCGTGTTGGCCAAGCTCGGCCTGGAGCGTCGTACCCAGGCCGCCGTGCTGGCAACCCGCCTGCTCGGCAAGACCCACTGACCCCACCCGCAGGGCTGCGGCGGCTCGGGCCCGTCGGCGGGACCGACAAGTGCGGCTCAGGCCCGGAGCGGGACCGACCAGTGCAACTCGGTGCCGCGCGGTTCGGCACCGCGTACCTCGAAGGTGCCGGCGTGCCGTTCGGCGCGTTCGCGCAGGTTCACCAGCCCGCCCCGGGCGGCGGCCGGGTCGCAGCCCACTCCGTTGTCGGTGACGGTGACGCTGACCTGGGTGGCGTCGACGCGTACCGCCACCGACACCGCCGTGGCCTCGGCGTGGCGTACCGCGTTGGACAGCGCCTCGCGGAGCACGGCGGCGAGTTCGGGGCGCACCTCGTCCGGTACGGCGCTGTCGATCGGCCCGATCAGCTCCAGCCTCGGCCGGAAACCCAACGACTCGGCGGCGGCTTCCACCGCCTCGCGGATCTCGGTACGCAGCGCCGCGCTCATCGGGGTACGCAGCTCGAAGATGGTGCGGCGGATGTCCTTGATTGTGGTGTCCAGGTCGTCGACCGCGGCGTTGATCCGCTTGGCGACCTCCGGGCGCGCCGTCAACGGCACCGCGCTCTGCAGTTGCAGGCCGGTGGCGAACAACCGCTGGATCACCACGTCGTGCAGGTCCCGGGCGATCCGCTCGCGGTCCTCCAGAACCACCAGCTGCTCGCGTTCCTCCTGGCCACGGGCGCGTTCCATGGCCAGCGCCGCCTGACCGGCGAAGCTGCCCAGCAGGGTCACGTCGTCGTCGGTGGCACCGCCGTGGTCGGCGCTGTGCGCGATCACCAGCACGCCGTGCAGGGTGTCGGCGGTGGCCAGCGGAGAGATCACCGCCGGCCCGGTGTGCAGCACCGCCGGCCACGGCGCGGCGTGGGCCAGATCCTCCACCGAGTCGTGCCGGCCCGCCACGACCGGGCCGGCGAAGCTGGTGTCGGCGGCCGGCAGCACCGTGCCGACAAGCGCGCGAGCCTGGCTACCGACGCCGTCGACGACCTCGACGGTGAAATGGTCCGCATCCTCGTCGTAGAGCAGCACGAGGGCCAGCTCGGCCTCGGCGACCTCGCGGGCGCGACGCGCCACCAGGGTCAGCGCGTCGGTACGGCGCACCTCGCCGAGCAGCACCGAGGTGATCTCGGCGGTGGCGGAGAGCCAGCGTTCCCGCCGGTGGGCCAGCGCGTACAGCCGGGCGTTCTCGATCGCCACGCCGGCCGCTCCGGCGAGCGCGACGACGATCTCCTCGTCGTCCTCGGTGAACTCGGCGCCGCCCTGCTTCTCGGCGAGGTAGAGATTGCCGAAGACCTGGTCGCGGATGCGGACCGGCACCCCGAGGAAGGTGTGCATCGGCGGATGGTGCGGCGGGAAGCCGTACGAGTTCGGATGCTGGGTGATGTCCGGCATCCGTACCGGCTTCGGCTCGTCGATGAGCAGGCCGAGCACTCCCCGGCCGTGCGGCAGATCACCGATCTTCGCGTGCAGCTCGGGGGAGATGCCGTGGGTGATGAAGTCGTGCAGCATCCGGTCGGGGCCGATCACCCCGAGCGCGCCGTAGCGGGCACCGGCCAGGTCGCAGGCCGCCTGCACGATGCGCCGCAGGGTGCTGCGCAGATCCAGGTCGGTGCCGATGCCGACGACCGCGTCGAGTAGCGCCCGCAGTCGTTCCCGGCTGGTCACCACCTCGCCGACGCGATCCAGCATCTCCTGGAGCAGTTCGTCCAAACGGACTCGGGACAGCGGGCTCAGGCCGAGCGACGGTGGCTCGTGCCGGGGGTTGGGTGCACCGACGGTCACCCGGCGATGCTAGCCGGTGGCCGGCCGTGCGGGAATGTCCCGCCTCGCCGATCGCCGCCTGGACCTCGCCACGACACGGCACACCGCTAGGCGTCGCCGGACACGGCCGAGGTGTCCACCACCTGCTCGCGGGGCAGTCGCGGGGTGTGCGGTGGGCCGGCGTGGGCCGGGTCGGCGACCCCCAGGCGCAGACCGAGGTACGGATGGCCGAGCCCGGCGAGCATCTGGCGCAGGGTCTGCCGGGTGGCCGGCACCTCGACCACGCCGCTGAGCGGCACCATCGAGACACCCAGTCGGGTGGCGGCCAACCAGGCGGCCGACAGCGCCTCGCCGGCACGTAGCCAGTCGACCGGCTCGTCCTGGTCGCCGTAGAGCACCGCGTAGGACGCCGCCCGGTCGTGCCCCGGCCCGACCGGCAGGGTGCCGGGGCGACCGAAGTCCCGGCCCGGCACGGTGGTCTGCGTGGGCTGCTCCGGCAGCACCTCCGCGGTGAGCCCGGTGCCGCCGGCGCGGCTGGTCCAGTACTCCAGTTCCTCCCGCAGCTGGGAGTCCTCCGCCTCGACCGTGGCGGCGTGCGAGGCGGACGCGGCAAGTTGCAGCACCTGGTCGCGGTCGAGGATCTCCAACCGGGCACCCTCCCGGCCGGCGGCCGACGCGATGGCGCTCAACGAGTCGGCGGAGACCGGCTCGTCGCTGACCGGACGTCGGTCGGTGTGCCGCACCTGCATGCACTGCACCGACCGCATCGCGTCCGGGTCGGCGCCGGTGGCTCGTGGCTCGGTGAGCCGGGCGAGCAGGTCAGGGTCGCCCGGGTCGGGCATCCGCTGCACGCTTGTCGCCCATCCTTCGGCGGCCAACGCCAGCCGGGCATGGTGCAGCGCCGCACCGCAGCTGAGGGTGACCAGCTCGCCCTGCGGATCGGTGGCGGCCAGCCTGGTGTCGCGCACCATCCGCAGCTCCAACGCGTCGGGCAGCACCCGCCAGCGCCACGGCTGGCTGTTGTGCACCGACGGCGCATGACCGGCCATCGCGGCGGCCTCCGCGAGTGCGGTGGTCAGCGGGCGGTGGGTAGCCGGCGTCTGGTGGCTCATCCTCACGACCTTTCCGTCTCTGCCCCATGGTGCCGCACCTCGGTACGGCTGTGGGCGCGGTCCGGTTCATCGTGCGCCATCGGCCGGCGCCTCGCACGACCCGCACGTCCCGACCGGACGGGACCTGTGACCCGCGTTCCGCCCCGACCGCTCGACCCGGCTGAGACGATCCGCAGGTGAGGGAGCAGCGGTCGGCAGGTGACCGGGGCAACGGCGAGTGCCTGCCGGACCAGCCGGCGCGACCCGAATCCGAGGGATCAGGTCGGCGGCGTCGGAACTGGTGGCTGTGGACCCCGCTGGCCGGACTCACGCTGCTGGTGCTGGCCGGCGCGGCGGTGCGACTGGCCGGGCGTTCGGGCGCTGCCGACGCGCTGTGGGCGGTGGCCACCCTGGTCGCGTTGCTGCCGGCTGCCGCGTCGGTGCTGCGGGAGTTGCTGCGGCGACGGTTCGGCGTGGACGTGATCGCCGTGCTGGCGCTGGGCGGCGCACTTGTCGTCGGCGAGTACCTGGCCGGTGCGGTGGTCGCGGTGATGCTGGCCACCGGGCGGAGCTTGGAGTCGTACGCGCAGCGGCGGGCGACCCGGGACCTGCGGGCGCTGCTGGAGCGGGCACCGCGTACCGCGCGGCGGCGTACCGCCGACGGTGGCGTCGAGGTGGTGCCGGTGGACCGGGTGGCGGCCGGTGACCGGTTGCTTGTCGGCCCGGGTGACGTGGTCGCCGTCGACGGTGTCACCGAGACCGCCGCGACGTTGGACGAGTCGGTGGTCACCGGCGAGTCCCGGCTCGTCGAGCGGGTGGCCGGGGCCCGGGTGTCCAGCGGTGTGGTCAACGCCGGGGCCGCGTTCGGGCTGCGGGCCACGGAGAGCGCCGAGCGCAGCACGTACGCCGGGATCGTCCGGCTGGCGGAGGAGGCGACCGCGCGCAAGGCACCGACGGTACGGCTGGCCGACCGGTACGCCGCCGCCTTCGTGCCGTTCACACTGGTGCTGGCCGGGCTGGGCTGGGTGCTCTCCGGCGAGTTCCTCCGCGCGGTGGCGGTGCTGGTGGTGGCGACACCGTGTCCGTTGCTGCTGGCCACGCCGATCGCCATCGTCTCCGGGTTGTCCCGGGTGGCCCGGCGCGGGGTCCTGGTTCGCGACGGCGGTTCGCTGGAGGCCCTGGGGCGGGCGCGCACCGTGCTTGTCGACAAGACCGGCACGCTCACCGCCGGCCGTCCCCGGGTCGCCGACACCGTCGTGGCTCCCGGCGGTGACCCGGACGAGGTGCTGCGCGTGGCCGCCTCGGTGGAACAGTTGTCCTCACACGTGCTGGCGGCGGCGCTGGTGCGCGCCGCCGGTGAGCGCGGCCTGCGACTGGTCACCCCGGCGGAGGTGACCGAGGAGCCCGGCCGGGGGGTGAGCGGGCGGGTCGACGGGCGGCGGATCCGGGTCGGCCAGCTTCCCGGGACGTTGCCGGAGTGGGCCGAGCAGGCCAGCGACCGGGCCAGCGCGGCGGGACACTCGCTGGTCTGGGTGGCCGACGGGGCCGGGCCGCTCGGCGCCGTCCTGCTGGAGGATCCGGTACGCCCCGACGCCCGCCGGACCGTGGCGCGGCTGCGTGCCGTCGGGCTCACCCGGATCGTGATGGTCACCGGGGACCGGCCAGAGGATGCCCGCCGCGTCGCCGACGCGGTGGGCGTCGACGACGTGCTGGCCCGGTGCACCCCGCAGGAGAAGGTGAGCCGGGTTCGAGCCGAGGCGGGCCGGGCGGTGACGGTGATGGTCGGTGACGGGGTCAACGACGCTCCGGCGCTGGCGGCGGCGCATGTCGGCGTGGCGATGGGGGCCACCGGGGCGACCGCCTCGGCCGATGTCGCCGACGCGGTGCTGAGCGTCGACCGCCTCGATCCGCTCGCCGACGCGGTCGAGGTGGCCCGGTACGCCCGCCGGATCGCGGTGCAGAGCGCCACGGTGGGGATGGGGTTGGCGCTGCTCGCGATGGGATTCGCGGCGGCCGGTCGGCTGCCGCCGGTGGCGGGCGCGTTCCTTCAGGAGGGCATCGACGTACTGGTGATCCTCAACGCGCTGCGCGCGCTCCGGGGCGGGCGTCGTGGGCCGGCCTGACAGCGGCCGGCCCACGACGTACCTCAGCGTTCCCGGACCACCGCCACCGGGCAGTGGGCGTGCTGGAGGAGTTGCTGGCTGACCGAGCCGAGCAGCATGCCCCGCAACCCACCGCGCCCCCGGCTGCCGACGACGATCAGTTGTGCGTTGCGGCTGGCATCGATGAGCAGACCGGCCGGTGCGGCGGCGGCCGTCTCCACGGTCAGCTCGACGTCGGGGAAGCTGTCCTGCCAGCGATGCAACGCCTCGTCCAACTCGGCGCGCTGGTCGGCCAGCGCCGCGTCGCGGGCCTGCTCGCCACGCAAACTCCACTGATCACGTCGCGGCTGCCAGGCACGCACCACGTGCAGCGGCACCCGACGCAGGGCCGCCTGTTCGAAGGCGAAGCCGAGGGCCAGCAGCGAATGCTCCGAGCCGTCCACCCCGACCGCGACGTGCCCGGCCCGGTCGTTCTCGGCCGGTCGGCGACGGACCACCACCACCGGGCAGTGCGCGTGCGCGGTGACGTTGACCGCGGTCGAGCCGGCGAGCAGACCGGCGAAGCCGCCGTGCCCGCGGCTGCCCAGCACCAACAGGCCGGCCTGCGTCGAAGCCTCCTCCAGGATCAGGGCGGGCGGACCGTCCAGCACCTCGCCGCGTACGTCCAGGCCCGGGTGGGTGGCGGCGGCGTCCGCCGCGGCCTTGCCGACCAGCTCCTCGACCTGCCGGCGGGCCTGCTCGTCGGGCCACATGCCCGGCGTGACGCCCGGACCGACCCAGCCGGCCACGGTCAGCCATTCGAAGACGTACGCCAACCGGACCGGCCGGCCGTCGCGGCGGGCCTGATCCAGCGCCCACTCCAGCGCCGCCGCGGCGTCCGGCGAGCCGTCGTAGCCCACCAGGATCTCCGCGCCGCTGGCCGGCCCGGTGCTGTGCTCGCTCATCAGGGATACCTCCTCACCGGTTGGTCGGGTCTGTCTCGCGGACCCAGCGCCACTCGGCCACCCGGGGATCGTCCTCACCGAACCGGCGGGTGTAGTCGCGGGCCGACTGGCGCGCGTCGGTCATCTCCTGCCGCAGGTGCGCCGCGCGGGCGGCCAGCCCCGGTACCCGGTCGATCACGTCGATCACGAGGTGGAAGCGGTCCAGGTCGTTGAGCATCACCATGTCGAACGGCGTGGTGGTGGTGCCCTCCTCCTTGTACCCGCGTACGTGGAGGTTGTCGTGGTTGGTCCGGCGGTAGGTGAGTCGGTGGATCAGCCACGGGTAGCCGTGGTACGCGAAGATGATCGGCTTGTCGCGGGTGAACAGCGTGTCGAACTCGGAATCCGGCAGGCCGTGCGGGTGCTCGGCGGCCGGCTGGAGCCGCATCAGGTCGACGACGTTGATCACCCGGACCTTGAGTTCGGGCAGGTGCTGGTGCAGCAGGTCCGCGGCGGCGAGGGTCTCCAGCGTCGGCACGTCACCGGCGCAGGCGAGCACGACGTCCGGTTCGCTGCCGTCGTCGGTGCTGGCCCAGTCCCAGATGCCCACGCCGCGTCGGCAGTGCGCGATGGCCTCGTCCATGGTGAGCCAGCTGGGCGCGGGCTGCTTGCCGGCCACCACCACGTTGATGTAGTGGCGGCTGCGCAGGCAGTGATCCATGGTGGAGAGCAGGGTGTTGGCGTCCGGCGGCAGGTAGACCCGCACCACCTCGGCCTTCTTGTTCATCACGTGGTCGATGAAGCCCGGGTCCTGGTGGGAGAAACCGTTGTGGTCCTGCCGCCAGACGTGGCTGGAGAGCAGGTAGTTCAGCGAGGCGACCGGCTGCCGCCACGGAATGCCACGGGTGACCTTGAGCCATTTGGCGTGCTGGTTGACCATCGAGTCGACGATGTGGATGAACGCCTCGTAGCTGGTGAAGATGCCGTGCCGGCCGGTGAGCAGGTAGCCCTCCAGCCAACCCTGGCAGAGGTGCTCGGAGAGGACCTCCATCACCCGCCCGTCGGGGGAGAGGTGGTCGTCGCCGTCGACCCTGCCGGCCATCCAGGCCCGGCCGGTGACCTCGAAGGCCGCCTGGAGCCGGTTGGAGGCGACCTCGTCCGGGCCGAACAGCCGGAACGTCTGCGGGTTGGCAGTGATCACGTCCCGGACCCACTTGCCGAGTTCGCCGGTGGCGCTGGTGACCGTTTCGCCTGGCCGGGGCACCTCGACGGCGTAGTCGCGGAAGTCGGGCAGCACCAGATCGCGCAGCACCGAGCCGCCGTTGGCGACCGGGTTGGCGCTCATCCGTCGCGGTCCCCTGGGCGGCAGGTCGGCCACCTCGGCGACGGGCGCGCCGGTGGCGTCGAACAGCTCCTGCGGACGGTAGCTGCGCAGCCACCGTTCCAGCTCGGCCAGGTGCTCCGGGTTGCTGCGGACGGCGGAGAGCGGCACCTGGTGTGCGCGATAGGTGCCCTCCACCCGCTTGCCGTCGACGTCGCGTGGCCCGGTCCAGCCCTTCGGGGTACGCAGCACGATCATCGGCCAGCGCGGGCGTTCGACGGTCGCGCCGGAGCGGGCGTGGCGCTGGATCTCCGCGATCTCGTCCAGCGCCCGGTCCAGGGTGGCGGCCAGGCTCTGGTGCACCACGGCCGGATCGTCGCCGGCCACCACGTACGGCTGGTAGCCCTGGCCGCGCATCAGGTCGAGCAGGTCGGACTCGGGGATGCGGTCCAGCACCGTCGGGTTGGCGATCTTGTATCCGTTGAGGTGCAGGATGGGCAGCACCGCGCCGTCGCGGGCCGGGTTGAGGAACACGTTGGACAGCCAGCTGCCGGCCAGCGGGCCGGTCTCCGCCTCGCCGTCCCCGATCACGCAGGCGACCAGCAGGTCGGGGTTGTCGAAGGCGGCGCCGTAGGCGTGACTGAGCGCGTACCCCAGCTCGCCGCCCTCGTGGATCGAGCCCGGCACCTCCGCCGCGACGTGGCTCGGGATGCCGCCGGGGAAGGAGAACTGCCGGAACAGCCGGGCCATGCCGGCCTCGTCGCGACCGATGTCGTGGTACAGCTCGCTGTAGGTGCCTTCGAGCCAGGTGTTCGCCACCAGTGCCGGTCCGCCGTGACCGGGCCCGGTGATGTAGATGGCGCTGAGGTCCCGCGCCACGATGGCCCGGTTCAGGTGGGCGTAGATCAGGTTCAGCCCGGGGGAGGTGCCCCAGTGCCCGAGCAGGCGGGGCTTGACGTGCTCGGGGGTAAGCGGTTCACGCAACAGGGGATTGTCCAGCAGGTAGATCTGCCCGACGGTGAGGTAGTTCGCCGCCCGCCAGTAGGCGTCCAGCCGGCGCAGTTCGTCATCGGTCAGGGGGCTTCGCAGGTCTACAGCGGTGTCCATACTGCTTGAGCCTCTCGCGGGTCGGTGAATCCTGCATCCGCAACGCGCGGTTTCCTCTGTCAGCTTGGCCTAATCGGCGAATTTGGATCAGGGCCGTTGGTCCCGCCGGCCCGGGTGTCACGACCCGTCGGGGGCAGGTGTGTCGGTCACGCCGCGGATCACGAGCACCGGGGACGGGGCGTGGTAGAGCAGCGACTGGCTGACCGCGCCGAGCATCCCGCGCAACGGTTCCTCGCCCCGGGCGGCGACCACCACCAACTGTGCCGAGCGGGACTGGTCGACAAGTACGTCACCGGGTTCGCCCCGGATGACGTGGCACTCGACGGCGGCGTCGGGATGGCCGGCACGGTGGCGGGACACCATCTCGCTGAGCCGTTCGGTGGCCTCCTCGATGAACCCGTCGGAGTCGACCACCCAGACCGCAAGCAAGCGTGCCTTGTGCCGGGTGGCGCAGGTGAGGGCCCAACCCAGCGCGAGCTCGCCAGAGGCCGAACCGTCGACCCCGACCAGGACCGGGCCGGAGGGTGGGGGTTCCCGTCGGGCGACCAGCACCGGGCACTCGGCGCGGGCGGCCACCTGCACGGCGGGACTGTCCGCCGGGATGCAGCGGTCGCAGTGGGCCATCCCACCGTCGCCGACCACCACCAGGAAGGCGGTCTCCGACCTGCGGACGAGGTTCGCCACCGCCGAGCCTTCGGCGATCTCGGCGGTGACCGGCACGCCCGGCTCGTTCTCGTTGGCCGCCGCGGTCGCCTCGGCGATCAGCTGTTCGGCCTCGGCCCGGGAGCTGGAGACCGCCGGTGCGTCGAAGGCAGCCCAGTTGAAGGCGTGCAGCAGGTGCAGCCCGCGTCCGTGGGCGGCGGCGACCCGGGCGGCGAGGCGGGCTACCGGTTGGGCGTCCTCCGGACCGACGCCGACGAGCACCGGTGCGTCGCTGGCGGCGGCCATCCGCATCACCCCCGCAGCTGTGGCACCCAACCTGCGTCTCAGGCTAGTCGCGGTGGTACGCCCCGGGGGCCGGATCGTCCTACGCCCGGTGCTGTCGTGTCCGTGGGCGCGCGTTGTCGAGCTGAACCGTCTGTGCCCCGCACCGCCGAACAGCGGTGTGTCAACTCAGGTTGACGGACGTGCCGTGTCAATGTAGGTTGACACCATGAGTCAGGCAACGGAACTCGCAGCCGCGGCCGGCAGCACCGACCCCCGGGTCGGCCTGCGTGCCGTCCGCGCCCTGCGCCGGCTGCTCGAACGGCTTGAGGTGGTCCAGGTCGACAACGCCCGGCGACAGGGCTGGTCGTGGCAGGAGATCGCCGACGCGCTCGAGGTCAGCCGGCAGGCGGTGCACAAGAAACACGCCGGGCGACCGGCGGTCGAATCCTCCTGGGAGGCGTGATGTTCGAACGATTCACCGACCGTGCCCGTGCGGTCGTGCGGCGGGCACGCGAGGAGGCCCATGCCGAGGGCCAGCGGCCCGTCGGCACCGAGCACCTCCTGCTCGCCATCCTCTCCGACGGTGACGGCCTGGCTGTGCGGGTGCTCCGCGACGCGGGGGTCACCGCCGACGACCTGCGCGAGCGGATCCGCCGCCACACCGAGAGCGGCGGCAGTGGCCTGGGCGAGGCCGACGCGGCGGCACTGCGCGAGATCGGCATCGACCTCGCCGCCATCGTCGCCCGGATCGAGGAGTCGTTCGGTCCGGACGCCCTCCGCGAGGCGGTGCCGGCACCGCGCCGCCGATGGGGTCGGCGGCGGCCGACCGGCGGTCCGTTCTCGGACCGCGCGAAGAAGGCTCTGGAGCTGTCGCTGCGCGAGGCGTTACGGCTGCGCCACCGCCATATCGGCACCGAGCACCTCCTGCTCGGCCTGCTGCGGGAGGGCAACGGCCTCGCCGCACTGGCGCTCACCGAGGCCGGGGTCGACCTCGACGACGCCCGCCGCCGAATCGAGCTCGCCCTCCGCACCACCGCCTGACCCTCCCCGCCTCCCACAGCAGCCTCGCTGTCGCGATCTTGCAGTTTTGGTCGTTGTTATGCGGCTCTTGCGGCATATGTAACGACGGAAACTGCAAGATCGCCGGTGGAAGGTGATCGTTGGCGGGTGGGGGTGCGGGTTGGTGGGAGGTGAGTGGGGGGTGTCTTCCGGTGGTGGTTGGGTGAAACGTTGGCGTACGGCGGCGGTGGGGTGAATCGAGGCACAGCGGTGTCGGGTCGCTCAACCCGGCAGGGTGCTGCACACTGACGCCGTGGAAGCCGGACGGAACGAAGGACCGCTGCGCAGCGCGGTGGTGGTCAACCCGGTCAAGGTGACCGATCTCGACGCGTTGCGCCGTACCGTCGGCGACACGCTCGACGCGGCCGGCTGGCCGGAACCGCTGTGGTTCGAGACCACCCCCGACGACCCCGGTCGCGGCCAGACCGAGAAGGCCCTCGCCGCCGGGGTCGACGTGGTCTTCGCCTGCGGCGGCGACGGTACGGTGATGGCCTGCGTCGACGCCCTGGTCGGCACCGAGGTGGCGCTCGCCGTGCTGCCACAGGGGACCGGCAACCTGCTCGCGGCCAACCTGGGGCTCTCGGATGAACTGCCCGCCGGGCTGGCGGTGGCGATCGAGCGTGGTCGGCGGCTGCTCGACGTCGGTGAGGTGGACGGGCACCACTTCGCGGTGATGGCCGGCATGGGCTTCGACGCCCAGATGCTCGATGCCACCAGCGAGACGACCAAGCGCCGGATCGGCTGGCCCGCGTATGTGGTGGGGGCCGCGCGACACCTGCGGGACCGGCCGATGCGGGTGTCGATCCGGCTGGACGACCAGCCGCCGCTGCGCCGTCGCGCCCGTTCGGTGCTGGTCGCCAACGTCGGCCGGCTCCAGGGCGGGGTGACCCTGCTCACCGAGGCGGAGCCCGACGACGGATACCTCGACGTCGCCGTGCTCACTCCGCGCACGCTGCGGCACTGGCTCTCCCTCGGCTGGGCGGTGCTGCGCCGCCGTGACCGGGTGCCGCGGATGGAGGTGTACCGGGCCCGTCGAGTGGAGATAACCAGCAACCGGAGTCAGCCTCGGGAACTG
Source organism: Micromonospora sp. NPDC049374 (assembly GCF_040677165.1). Taxonomy (NCBI): domain Bacteria; kingdom Bacillati; phylum Actinomycetota; class Actinomycetes; order Micromonosporales; family Micromonosporaceae; genus Micromonospora; species Micromonospora sp. NPDC049374. Next base: position 659,782 of record NZ_JBFAQH010000001.1, read on the forward strand.
GACGGCGACCTGATCGAGCCGGGCCGCGGGCTGCGGGTGCAGATTCGGCGGCGGGCGTTGTGGTTGTGCGTACCGCGACCGGAGCAGGCTCCCGACCTGGCCGAGGACGCGTCGGCCGCCGCCGAACGGGGCGAACACCTCGTCGAGGAGGGCCGAGGTGAGCGCGAGGAGTGAGCTGGCGAGCCCCGCAGTCGCGAACGAAGGGCGGGTTCGGTGAGCGCGAGGAGTGAGCTTGCGAGCCCCGCAGTCGCGAGCGAAGGGCGGGTTCGGTGAGCGCGAGGAGTGAGCTGGCGAGCCCCGCAGTCGCGAGCGAAGGGGTCGCACGGTGAGCAGCACCAAGATCGTGCCGGAGACCCGGCTGATGTCCGACGAGCAGCTCTGCGCCGACCACGCCTGGCAGACGCTGCGCCGGGAGGGCGGCTGGCACCTGTTGCGCGACGCGTTCACCCGGTTCCGCTACGGCGACGGGTTCAGTCACTCGCGGGCCTTCGCGTTCCAGCTCTGCCTTGCGGTGGTGCCGTTCCTGATCGCCCTCACCGGGCTGATCTCCGAACTGGGCGTGGCCGAGGGGGGCGAGGTGGTCGCCGACACGGTGCTGGCGCTGACCCCCGGCACCAGTGACCAGATGGTCGCCGAGTTGCTCGGCGGGGGCGACGACGCGGGCGCCGAGCGGGTCGAGGAGACCGGCGAGGTGGCGCTCACCCTCGGCCTGATCACCGGTCTGGTGGCGCTGACCAGCACGATGGCCCAGATCGAGCGGGGCGCCAACCGCATCTACGGCGTCGAGCGGGACCGGCCGGCCTTGTGGAAGTACCTGCGGGCGGCGGTGCTCGCCGTGAGCGCCGGCCTGCCGGCCCTCGCCGGGTTCCTCATCCTGGTCGGCGGTGGGCCGATGGGGGACTCGGTGGAACGCCACTACGCCTGGGGTGATGTCGCCGGCACGGGGTGGGATCTGGTGCGTTGGCCGCTCAGTCTCGGCCTGACGGTGCTCGCCGTCGCGGTGCTTTTCCGCCACGCGCCCCGGCGCCATCAGCCCGGCCTGTCCTGGTTGTTGTTCGGTGCCGGCATCGCCACCGCGCTGTGGTGGCTGGCCAGCCTGCTGCTCGCCGGCTATGTGCGGTTCAGTGAGGACTTCGGGCAGACCTACGGCGCGCTGGCCGGGATCATGGCGTTGCTGCTCTGGGCGAACCTCACCGGCATGGCGCTGTTCGGAGGGCTCTCGTTCGCGGCGCAACTCGAGGCGGTACGCATCGGCGTGCAGGAGCCGGCGAAGCCGGACCTGTGGGAGCCGAACGCGCAGCGGACCCCCGTGCACGACACCGGTGAGATGACCGCGCTCTGACCCAGAGTGCCGCCGGGTGTACCGCGGCGACGTACCGGGTACTGCGGCACGCCAGAAGCGAAGGAGGCTGCCGTGGGCGCGGTCAGGGACGTACTGCGACGACCCCTCGGACACTTCACCGAACGTACGCTCGCCGGTCTGGCGCTCGTGCTCGGTGCCGGGGTCGGCTTCGGGTTGCTGCTGGTGCTGGTCCGGGTACGGTGGTCGCCGCTGTACGACGTGGACCACGGTGTCGCCCAGTGGCTCAACGACCAGGTCGCGCCGATCGGGCCGTTGGTGACGGTGCTCAACGCCATCACCGACCTCGGTGGGCGTACGGTCATCATCTGGTTGGTGACCGTCGCCGTGGTCGGGTTGCTGATCCGTCGGCAGGGTCGCCTCGCGGTGTTCCTGATCGTCACCGGCGTGGGCGCGCTGATCCTCGACCCTTCGCTCAAGACGCTCGTCGACCGGTTGCGTCCCGAGGTGGACGTGTCGATCGGCGCGTACGCGGGGCAGAGCTTCCCCAGCGGCCACGCCCTCGGGTCGATGGTGGCCTACGGCGCGCTGCTGCTGGTGTTCCTGCCGGCGATGGCGCCCCGCTGGCGTCGGCCGGCGATGGCCCTGGTCGCCACCGTCGTGTTCCTGATCGGGTTCACCCGGGTCGCGCTCGGCGTGCACTTCCTCTCCGATGTGCTCGGTGCCTGGCTGCTCGGCGCGGCCTGGCTGGGCGTCACCGCGTACGCCTTCCGGTTGTGGCGGTTGGAGCGGGGGCGGCCCGCGGCGCCACTGACCGAGGGGTTGGAGCCGGAGGCCGGGCACGAGGTGGCGCCCGCGCCGGACGAGGAGAGGTTGCTGCCGCACGCCCGGGCCGGCGTCGCCGAGATCATCGTCGGCTGGGTGCTGGTGTTCGGCGCCCTCTACGGGTTCGGCATGTTCGTCAGCTACTACGCCGACAACACCTTCCTGGCCCGCCTCGACGAGACGGTGCCCACCTGGTTCGCCGAGCGCCGTACCGCCTCGCTCGACGATTTCAGCTGGTGGTGGAGCAAGGTCGGGGACACCCACGCCATCATGGCGATCTCGCTTGTCTTCTGCCCGCTGGTGCTGGCGATCTGGCGGCGTTGGCGGCCGGTGCTGTTCGTGGCGTTGACCATGTTCGGCGAGCTGACCCTCTTCCTGGCCAGCGCGGCGGCGGTGGACCGGCCGCGCCCGCCGGTGGAGAACCTGGACGGTCCGATGCCGACCTCGTCGTTCCCGTCCGGGCACATCGCGGCCAGCCTCTGCATCTGGGTCGCGATCGCCGTCATCGTCCTCCCTCGGACCGACCGGTGGTGGCGGTGGGTCTTCGTGGCGCTCGCCGTGGTGATGCCGGTCGGGGTGGCGGTCTCCCGGATGTACCGGGGCATGCACCACCCGACGGACTTCATGGGCGCGATCCTGCTCACCACGCTGTGGATCGGGCTGTTGTACTGGGTGGTGCGCCCCAACGAGGACGTCCGGCAGGGCAACCGACCGGCCATCGAATCGGAGGACGTGGACACCCTTGACGACGAGCTGGCCCGGGCCGGCCGGCCGGGCTGAGCCTGCCGTGCTGAGGGTGATGACCTGGAACATCCGCACCGGCGGCCGGGACCGTGGCGGTCCGGATCGACGCGAGCTGGTGGCTCGGGTCATCGCGCGCCAGCAGCCGGACCTGCTCGCCGTGCAGGAACTGGGTGACCTCGACGTCGCGGGCTTCGCCACCGACGTCGGCCTCCGGCCGTACCTGGCCCGTTCCTGGCTGGGACAGTCGGTCGCGTTGCTGGTGGGTCCGCCGTGGCCGGTGCTGGCCGGCGCACCGGTCCGCCGGCCGTTCCACCACGCGGCCCGACGCGTGGTGCTGGGCACCGACGCCGGTCCGCTGACGGTGCTCGGCACCCACCTCGACCCGTACTCGGGCACCCGCCGGCTGGTCGAGGCGGGGTGGGCGAGCGCCGCCCTGCGCCGCGGCCGGGACGGCCTGGCGCTGCTCGCCGGCGATCTGAACACCCTCGATCCGTACGCCGGGCACGCCGACCGGGTGGGTCGGCTACCGCCCGCGTACCGTCGCCGGCATCTGCGCCGCGACGGGCGGACGGTGGAGACCCGCGCGGTGGCCCGGCTGCTCGCTGCCGGGCTGATGGATCTCGGAGCGGACGCCGGACCCACCGTGCCGACCGCCCACGGTGGTGCCGAGTTCGCCGACATGCGCCTGGACTACCTGCTCGCCACCCCCACGCTCGCCACCCGCCTCAGGCACGTGGGAGTGATCCGCGACTCCGACACCGAGCACGCCTCCGACCACTACCCCCTCCTCGCCGAGTTCGCCCTCACCCCACCCACCCCGCCCACCCCGTGTTGATCAAGAAGTTTTGGTCTCCGACGTCGGCGTGTCGGGGCCAGAACTTCTTGATCAACACGGGCGGAACCTCACAGGAGCAGGTTGAGCAGGACGGTCAGCACGATCGAGGCGACGATGGAGAAGAGGATCATCAGGAGGCAGCCGACGCCGCCGCCGGCCGGCCGGATCTCCGTGTTACCGAATCGCATCGACGATCACACCTTCCCTGGTCACAGTTCGCGCAGTCGGGGCAGCAGCTGTTCCTGCGCCCAGTCCAGGAACATCGGCTGGCTGTCGCCGCCGACCTGGACCAGTGCCACGTGGGTGAAACCGGCGTCGACGAACTTCTTGAACGCCGCCACGTGCTTCTCCACGTCGGGGCCGCAGGAGAGCCCGGCGGCCACGTCCTCCTCGCGCACGCTGCGGGTGGCCGCCTCGAAGGAGTCGGTGTCGGGCAGGTCGCTGTTGACCTTCCAGCCCAGCCCGAACCAGCGGAACTGGTCGTGGGCGATCTTGCGGCACTCGGCCTCGTCCGGTCCGTAGCAGATGGCCACCTGCCCGTACCGGGGACGTCCAGCCCCGCCAGCCTGCTCGTACATCTCTACCAGGTGCGGCTCCGGATCGGTGGCGATCATGCCGTCGGCGTACTCGGCGGCCAGGGTTGCCGACTGTCGGCCGGAGGCGGCCACCGCCATCGGCACCGGCGTGTCGGGCCGGTCCCAGACGTAGGCGTCCGGCACCTCGAAGTGGTTGCCGGAGAAGGTCAACGTCTCCCCGTTCAGCAGCGGACGGATGATCTGCAACGCCTCCTCGAACATCTCGTGCCGCTGCTGGACGTGCGGCCAGCCGCCCACCACGTGCTCGTTGAGGTTCTCCCCGGCACCGAGGCCGAGGGTGAACCGCCCGTCGGAGAGCACTCCCAGCGTCGACGCCTTCTGCGCCACCACCGCCGGGTGGTAACGGCGGATCGGGCAGGTCACGAAGGACATCAGCGCCGCGCGGGAGGTGGCGTGCGCGACCGCGCCCAGCACCGACCAGGCGTACGGGGAGTGCCCCTGCGACTCCAGCCAGGGGTAGTAGTGGTCGGACATGACGAGGTGGTCGAAGCCGGCCGCCTCGGCCCGCACGGCATGGTCGACGAGTTCCTTCGGACCTGCCTGCTCGCACATCAGGGTGTAGCCGATGCTGACCATTGACGTCTCCTTCCGGCCGGGGCGGGTCATTCCGGATACCCCGGCCCGGATCGGTCAACCCTGCTCGACGCTTGACGGTGCACCCGGCCCGTGCCTACCGTTGTCTGAACCGGTTCAGATGCCGGCGTGGTGTGCATCCTGTGGTGGGGATGTCCGCCCCCGTGACGACTCGGTGTCTCCTGGGTCGTCACGGGTAGCCGGCGTACTGAACCGGTTGCCTTCGCTATCCCATCGGCATACGCTGATGCCTCGCCGGGTCCTGAACGCGGCTGTCGGGCTGCAGCCGCTCACCTGCCACTCACCGCACCCCCTGGGCACGGGGGAGACACCTCCTGCGAGGAATGCATGAGAAAACTGTTCGCGGCCGTCGGTGCCGTCCTACTGGCGACCGTCGCCGCAGTCTTCACCTTCGGACCTTCGGCGCACGCCGCCGCCGGCTTCTCGGTCAACAACGGGCGGCTCTACGACGCCAACGGCAACGAGTTCGTCATGCGCGGGGTCAACCACGCGCACACCTGGTACCCGAACCAGACCAGTTCCTTCGCCGACATCAAGGCCCTCGGCGCCAACTCGGTGCGGGTCGTGCTCTCCAGCGGCGACCGGTGGACCCGTAACAGCGCCGCCGACGTGTCCAACGTGATCCAGCTCTGCAAGGCCAACCGGCTGATCTGCGTGCTGGAGGTGCACGACACCACCGGGTACGGCGAGCAGAGCGGGGCGATCACCCTGGACCGCGCGGTCGACTACTGGCTCAGCATCGCCAGTGCGCTGAACGGCCAGGAAGCCTACGTGATCGTCAACATCGGCAACGAGCCGTACGGCAACCAGAACTACTCGTCGTACGCCACCGACACCGCCAACGCGATCCGCCGGCTGCGCGACGGCGGCCTCACGCACACCATCATGGTGGACGCCCCGAACTGGGGTCAGGACTGGTCCTTCACCATGCGCGACAACGCCCCCACGGTGTTCAGCGCCGACCCGGCCCGCAACACGGTCTTCTCGATCCACATGTACGGCGTCTTCGACACCGCCGCGGAGATCAGCGACTACCTGGGTCGTTTCCGCAGCCGTGGCCTGCCCATCGTGGTCGGCGAGTTCGGGCACAACCACTCCGACGGCAACCCCGACGAGGACGCCATCCTCTCCTACACCCAGGCCAACGGTATCGGCTGGTTGGGCTGGTCGTGGAGCGGCAACAGCGGTGGCGTGGAGTACCTCGACATGGCCACCAACTTCAACCCGAACCAGCTGACCAGTTGGGGCGAACGGTTGTTCAACGGCACCAACGGCATCCGGCAGACCTCGCGGCAGGCCAGCGTCTACGACTCGACCCCGCCGACCACACCGCCCCCGTCGACCCCGCCGCCCTCGACCCCGCCGCCCTCGACCCCGCCCCCGTCGACTCCGCCCCCGTCGACTCCGCCGCCGGGCGCCGGTTGCACGGCCACCTACGCCATCACCGGCCAGTGGCAGGGCGGCTTCCAGGGTGACGTCCGGGTGACCGCCGGCTCCAGCGCCATCGACGGCTGGACGGTGCGCTGGACGTACGCCAACGGCCAGACGGTGACCCAGTCCTGGAACGCCACGGTCTCCAGCAGCGGGTCCACCGTGACCGCCCGCAACGTCGCCTACAACGGCCGCCTCGGCGCCGGGGCCAGCACCAACTTCGGCTTCCTCGGCAGCTGGAACGGCACCAACTCGGCTCCCGCGGTGACCTGCACCGCGAGCTGACATCGCACCGTCGGTGGCCGGGCCCGCGCGGGCCCGGCCACCACCGTTTGTCGGGCAACGGCAGCCGCACCCAGTGCCCGTACGCCTGGCCGAACACCAAGACGATCCGACGTGCCTGACCGGAGCGTGGTGCCGTAGAGCGCTTCTCGCCGGGCGGCCCGAACCCGGGCCGCCCGGCGAGAACGCACGAATCCGTACCGCATCGGCTTGTTTTTTCAGCGACCTCACAGGCCCACTCGATAGGGTGCGCTGGTCCGCGTCCGCTCCCAATGTGGAGTTCGGGCACCAGACCCCGCAGGAGTACCGATGGTCTTCAAGAAGATGCTGAGCGCGTTGGGCGTGGGCGGTCCCAGTGTGGACACCGTCCTGGCCAACCCGAACACCCGGCCCGGATTGGCACTCGACGGTCAGGTCAACCTGCTCGGTGGGGACGCCGCGGCGGACATCGAGCAGATCGCCATCGGTCTGGTCACCCGGGTCGAGATCGGTGAGCAGGCCGGCGTGATGGAGTTCCACCGCCAGGTGGTCAGCGGGCCGCTCCAACTCGCGCCGAAGCAGGCATTGTCCATCCCGTTCCAGCTACCGCTGCCCTGGGAGACCCCGATCACCGCGGTCTACGGCCAGCGTCTGCACGGCATGTCGCTGGGGCTGCGTACCGAGCTGGCGATCGCCCGCGCGGTCGACAAGGGCGACCTGGACGAGATCAACGTGCACCCGCTGCCGGTGCAGGAGCGCATCCTTGAGGCGTTCCTCCAGCTCGGCTTCCGGTTCAAGAAGGCCGACCTGGAGCGCGGCCTGATCCACGGGGTGCAGCAGACCCTGCCGTTCTACCAGGAGATCGAGTTCTTCGCCGCGCCGCAGTACGCGCAGACCATCAATGAACTCGAACTGACCTTCGTCACCAACCCGCACGGCGTCGACGTGGTGCTGGAGTGCGACAAGCGCGGTGGCTTCCTGGCACCCGGCCACGACGTCTTCGGCCGCTACCAGGTGGCGCACACCGACGCGGAGCGCTCCGACTGGGTGCAGGTGGTCGACGGCTGGTTGCAGGAGACGATCGGCCGCTTCGGTGCCCTGCGCACCCAGGCATTCGGCCCGCACGGCTACGGCGGCGCGCAGAAGTTCGGCCACCCGCACCAGCGCCGGGGTTCCGGCATGGGTGGGGTGGTGGCCGGCGCTGCGCTGGGTGCCGCCGGTGGCATGCTCGCCGGCCACATGATCGGTAACGCCTTCGAGGGCGCCGAGGACGAGGTGACCGACGCCGCCGGTGACTTCGGTGGTGACTTCGGTGGCGGCGACTTCGGCGGCTTCGAGGAGTTCTAGGCCAACGCCGCTGGGCGCCGGCTGAGGTCCGCCAGCCGGCCACGGTCGGACGAGGCGGCCTGGACACGACGGGACGGTGGCCCTTCGGGAGAGATCCCGAAGGGCCACCGTGCGTACGCGGGCCGGTCACGGCCTCGCCGGTGCGGGGGTCACCGCCCCCGCTTACGCTCCTCACCGGAACGCTTCGGGCTACCGGCCTTGGCCAGACCACGGCTACCCAGGTAACCGAGGGTCAGCAGGGTGATGAAGAACCACGCCTGGCCGGGGTTGTTCAGGTTCAGGCCGTACGCGGTCGTGCCGCGCCAGAAGGCGGCGATGACCACGGCGGTGACGGCAGCCGCGTAGATCCAGAACTCTGTGGTCAGGAACGACTGCTTCGTCTCCGTACCCGGTGCCGGCGTCGGCTCCCGGTGCCCGTCGTGCATCATCGGCATCTGACGGGTGGGTGCCTCCTGCATGGCCGCGCGGTTCTGCACGTCCTGCGCCGGGCGGTTCATCGGCCTGGTAGATGCAGCCTGCGTGCTCATCTGTCCTCCTCAGGATTGATGAGTCGTAACCTGCGACCCTCGCCCCGCTACCGCGTGTCGGCCACGGCACGGTTCGCGCGCTTGGCGGGGGCACCCCGGGTCTACCCCTCCCGCCGGGGCAGTAACGTCCGCCCGGACCGCGATTCCCGCCGTTAGCGCGGGCGGCGCTGGAGTTCAGCGCCGCCCGCGCTGAGGTTCACCGCAGGCCGTTGCGGATGGCCACGCCGACAAGCAGGCCCGGGTCGTCGGTGATGATGCCGTCCACGCCGAGGTCGATCACCCGTTGCATCACCGCCGCGTCGTTGACGGTGTACGGGATCACCTTCAGGCCGTACCGGGTCTGCAGGGTGCGTACGTCCGGTCCGTGGAAGTACCTGGGGTCCTGCCGCAGGTACCAGTCCGGGTTAATGACCGAACCCTGCGCCGGGTCGTGCACCTGCCAGTTCGCCGACACGGTGGAAGCGCCGGCTGCCCGGGTGAGCTTGCCCAGGTCCCGGTGCTTCCACCAGTCCAGTCCAGCGGTCCACGGGCTCTTGACCGACCGGTCGCCGTACACCGCCCGCAGCGAGCACTCGTCGGCCAGCCCGGCACACTCCGCCGGCCCGTACTGCCAGACCAGGGCCACCGTCTCGATGCGCCGGTCCAGGTGCCGGGCGTAGGTGATGGTGCGCCAGTCGAAGGACTGGATGGTGACCCGGTCGGTGAGGCCGGCGCGCTGCACGGCGGTCACCAGCTTGCGGGTGAAGCTGCGGTACGGCTCGGTGTCGTCCACCAACGGGCTGATCTTCGTCTCGACGTTGAACCGGATGTCCGTCCGGCCGCTGGCCTTCACCAGCGCGAAGACCTCCTCCAGGGTGGGGATCCGGGCACCGGGGACGGGCACCTGGTCGGGCAGGTCGGCGGCGGTCTTCTTACCACAGTCGAGGGTCTTGAGCTGCGCGAGACTCAGCCGGTGCACCAGTTTGCCCACGTACGGGAACTGTGGGTCGTCCGGCCGTACCGGCGCCGTGTCGAGGCAGTGCGACCCGTTGACGGTGCGGTCGTGCAGCACGACCAGCCTGCCGTCGGAGGTCACGCCGGTGTCCAGTTCCAGGGTGGAGATCGCCGGGTTGGCCAGCGCATTGGCGAAGGCGGGCAGGGTGTTCTCGGGTCGGGTCGCCCGGCCGCCGCGGTGTGCCTGGATGTCGAACGGCGAGGCGTACGCCCGGGGCAGCCGGTAGCCGCGCTGCGTGAGCAGCGTGCGCAGCCGGTCCGGGTAGTCGGTGATGATGCCGTCCACCCCGTCGTCGATCAGCTTGGCCATGGTCGGCACATCGTTCACCGTCCACGGGATCACCGTGATGCCGTTGCGGTGCGCGTGGGTCACCAACTCCCGCGTCACGTACGGCCGGTAGCCGGGGTCGGTGACGGTGCCGTTCTGCGGAAAGCCGTGCACCGGTGAGAAGGCGGTGACGCCCAGGCTGCGGATCGCCCGGATCGGGTCGCCGCCGAAGTCGTCGATGTCCAGCCCACCCAGCCACGGGGAGGCGCCCGGTTGCCCGACCTGGAGGAAGTCGTAGTTGGTAAGCGCCACCAGCGGCAGCCGCGGCTCGACCTGACGCATCCGCTTCAGTGCGCCCCAGTCGAAGCTCTGGATCGTCACCTGCCGCAGCAGCCCGGCGGCCCGGATCTCCTTCGCGGTGACCTGGACGAACTGTTCCCGTGGCGCGGTCTCGCTCGGCGCTCCCGCCTCCACCTTGGTCTCGACGTTTAGCGTCACGTCGTCCGCCCGGTACCGCTTCACCAGCGCGAAGACCTCACTCAGCAGCGGCATCCGAGCGCCCGGCACGGCGAGTTGCCCCGGCCGGTCCGGCAGCGTACGCGAGCCGCAGTCGAGGGTGCGTACCTGCGCCAGGGTCAACGTGTTTACGTACTTCCCGACGTACGGGAACTCGGGGTCATTGGGGACGACCGGGTTGGTGTCGGCGCACTTCGCGGCGCTGACCCGCCGGTCGTGGGTGACCACGGCCCGTCCGTCCTCGGTGATCTGGACGTCCAGTTCGAGGGTGCTCACCCCGAGCTGAAGGGCGTTGCCGAACGACGCGAGGCTGCTCTCCACCCGCAGCCCGAGTCCGCCCCGGTGGGCCTGTAGGTCGAAGTCCCGGTCTGGCCGCGGGCGTGCCGCGGCAGGTGCCGCCAGCATGGTCGTCACGATCGTCGCGGCCAGGGCCGCGACGGCGGTACGGCGTACGATGCGCACGCTGTCCTCTCCCTCCTGCGGGGATCTCCCGCCGAATCCGCTGCACAGCATCGGCAGCCGGCGCGGCGGGCAGGCAAGCGCAGTGCGACGGCTCGGTGAACCGGCGGTGCGGGTTTGCCGCGCCGGTCACCGGGCACGCACCCAGACCGACCCTTCTGCGAGGTGATGGATCGTGCGTGAGGACGAGATGCGACAAGACGCCGCCCGCCGGGCCGAGGAGCGGATCGCCGGCGGCGTGTACGGCGAAGGCGCCCTGGACGAGGTGACCGTGCCGCCGACCGATGTGGAGAGCCAGTTGCAGCGTGAGGACCCGGACGACCCGGCCGACGTGCCGATCGACCCGAACGTGCTGCGCGACGGCGGGCCGACGCGCGGCCAGGGCGCGATCACCACGACCGGCGGCACCGCCGGGCCGGCGAGCGCCCGACGGGTGGCCCGCCAGCCGGAGCGTCACCGCGGCAAGGTCGCCCCGACTACCACCGGCGACGCCACCACCGGCGGCATGAGCACCCCCGCCGGCGGCCCCACCAGCGACCAGTCCACCCCCACCACCCACCAAGGCAACTTCGAATAACCCAACCCCACCCACCCACCCAACCCCACCTTGTTGATCATGAGGTTAGCGGCGGTTTTGATCTCTGTGAGTGCCGCTAACCTCATGATCAACGTGGTGTGGCGGGGCGCGGTCCGGCGGGGCGCGGTCCGGCGGGGGCGCGGTCAGGTGCGGGGGGCGGTCAGGTGGGGGGTGTGGTCAGGTGGGGGTGAGGGTGGTTAGGTTTTGGGTGGCTCGGGTTAGGGCTACGTAGAGGTCGTTGCGGCCTCGGGGGGACTCGGCGCTGATGCGGGCCGGGTCGACCACGATGACCGAGTCGAATTCGAGGCCCTTGGCCTCGGCGACGGTCAGCACCACCACCCGACTCTCCAGCTCGGGGTGCTCACCGACGGCCGCCTCGGGCAGTGCCGCCGTCAGCGCGGAACCGAGGTCGTCGAGCCGGCCGGCCGGGACGATCACCCCGAGCCGCCCGTCGGTCAGCCCGGCTGCCTCGGCCGTGGCGACCGCCACCAGCTCCGTGGCGAGCGACTCCGCCGGCACCGCCCGCTGCTGCGGCGGGAAACCGCTGGAGCGTACGGCGCGGGGCGGGCGCAGCGCCGGATCGATCTCGGCCAGCACCTCCGCCGCCACCGCCATGATCTCGGCAGGGGTGCGGTAGCTGACGGTCAGCTCGGTCAGCCGCCACCGGTCCGCCACGTACGGCGCCAGCGCCTCCGCCCACGACGGCGTGCCGGCCAGCGCACCGGTCTGCGCCACGTCACCCACGATGGTCATCGAACGGCTCGGGCAGCGGCGCATCAGCAGCCGCCAGGCCAGCGGCGACAACTCCTGCGCCTCGTCGACGATGACGTGCCCGAACGCCCAACCACGGTCGGCCGCCGCGCGCTGGGCGGTGGTCAGCCGGTCCGCCTCCTCCTGCCGTTCCAGCAGCCGGTCGGCGTCGAGCAGGTCGGTCACGCCGAGGATCTCGCCGCCCTCGGCCTCGTCCTCCACGTCGATCGAGCGCGAACCCCGGGCGATCTCCAGCACGCCCTCGGCGTACTCGCGTTGCAGGGCGCGGATCCGGTCCCGGCGGGCGGCGGCGGCCCGGTCGTCCTCGCCGAGCAGCTCCGCCGCCTCGTCCAGCAGGGGCACGTCCGCCGGTGTCCAGCCGCCCGGCTCGCGGTGCAGCGCGGCCCGCTCCGCGTCGCTGAGCATGGGCGCGGCGGCGTCGATGCGCTCGGGTGCGGCGTACAGGTCGGCGAGCAGGCGCTGCGGCGTGAGCACCGGCCACAGCTCGTCCAGGGTGGCCCGTACCTCCGGCTCCTCGCGCAGTTCGCGGCGGATCTCGGCGCGGTCGGCCTCTTCGAGCAGGTTCTCCCCGCCCAGCGGGTCGGCACCGATGCGTTCGGCCACCTGGTCGGCGAGCGCGTGAATGACCTCGATGTCGAAGACGGCGCGGGCCAGGTTGTGCGGCCGGCCGCTGCGCCGGGCCCGGTCGCGCGCCGCGTGCACGGTGGCCGGGTCGAGGACGAGGACCTCCCGCTGCGGCAGCTCGATCTCCACCGGCTCGTCGGGCACCCGCTGCCGATCGCGTACGGCGTTGGCCAGCACCTCGACCATCGTCAGGCGGCCCTTCAGGGCGGCGGTGGTGGCCGACTCGGCCCGGTGGGCGCTGACGCCCGGGAAGAGATCGCCCTGGGTACGCAGCAGCACGCCCGTCTCGGCCAGCGCGGGCAGCACCTGCGAGATGTACCGCAGGAACGTCACGTTCGGGCCGACCAGCAGCACACCCCGGGTCGACAGTTCCCGCCGGTGGGTGTAGAGCAGGTACGCGGCCCGGTGCAGCGCCACCGCGGTCTTGCCGGTGCCCGGCCCGCCCTGGACCACCAGCACGCCCGGCAGGTCGGCCCGGATGATCCGGTCCTGCTCGGCCTGGATGGTCTCCACGATGTCGCGCATCCGGCCGGTCCGTCCGGCGTTGAGCGCGGCCAGCAGCGACGCCTCGCCGGTCAGCTCCTCGTGGGCGGTGGGGGAGGCGGTGGCCAGGTCGAGCACCTCGTCGTTGACGCCGACCACCTTCCGTTGCCGGGTGCGCAGGTGCCGGCGTCGCCGGATGCCCTGCGGATTTGCGGCGGTGGCGAGGTAGAAGGCGCGGGCGGCCGGGGCACGCCAGTCCATCAGCAGCGGCTCGTAGTCACCTTCGGTGTCGAAGATGCCGATCCGACCGATGTAGTGGCGCTTGTCGCTGTCGGTGTCCAGCCGGCCGAAGCAGAGGCCGTTCTCCACCGCCGAGAACTGCTCGACCTGGTCGGCGTACATGCGTACCGAGCTGTCGCGTTGTGAGCGGGCCTGCAACGTGCCGCCGGTGGCGCGTAGTTGCTCGGTCAACCGGGTCGCTGCCTGGTCACGCAGGTCGTCGAGGCGCTGGTAGAGCATCGAGACGTACTCCTGCTCGCGGCCGATCTCGTCGTCGGACGGCGAACCGCCGGAGTGCCTTGACAATCCGTCTCCCGATTAGCTAGAATTCGCGTTCAGAACGGCTTCTATAAGCCGTTCTTTTTTGTGCCTGAACTGTCAAAGATAGCGCGCTCCGATGGTCAGCGGCGTTCGGTGCAGACCTCGTCGGAGCGGGCGACGGTGTCGGTGGACCAGGCGACCGCGACCGTGAAGCAGTAGTCGAGACTGCGGTTGAGCCCGTAGACGACGAAGCTGTCGCTGCCGGCGGGCAGATCCGCGAAGGGGTTCTGCGGCTGGCCGTCCCGACCGCCCGAGACGATCACCGGCCCTTCCGCCCCGGCCGGGTACGTCCACCGCAACGTCACACTGTCCCGGTTGTCGCGCAGCGACAGCCCGGTCGGCGCGGCACCGGGGGAGGCGGGGGGAGGGTCTTCGCCGGCCGTGGGCGTGGTTGCCGGGGGTGCCGCGCCGCTCGGGTCACCGCTGGCCGCCGGTGGCGCCGGATCGCCGCCGCCGACCCGGGACACCCCGGCGATGACCGCCGCGGCACCGAGCAGCACCACGAGGACTCCGGCCGCGACGATCAGCACCAGCCGGTTCGGCTGAGCGTCCGACGGCGGTGCGGCGGTGCGGCGTACCGGCACCGGCAGCAGGCGTGACGGTGGCCCGGGGCGTTCCGGCTCGACCCGGCGCAGCCGGTACACCCCGGGGGCCTGTGGCGTACCGGTCAGCCCGACCACGCTCGGCGGTACCGCACCGCCCGCCGGTGGCGGTGGCTCCGGATACGGGCCGCCGCCCGCCGGTGGTGGTGGCTCGGGGTACGGGTTCGGACCGGGCTGCTCGGTCACCGGCCCGGCCCACCAGTCCTCGGGCGGCCCGGCCGGGCCGTCGACCGGCTGCCGAGGCGTGGGCACGGCTGAGGTGGCACCGGTTGCCGACGAATCGGCCGGCGGGTACCCGTGGCTCGGGTGGTAACCCTCCGCCGGATGTTCCTCCCCACCGGCGTGGTGAGCCACCCGCCACGGCTGATCGTCCTCCTCCGGGGTCGCCGCCCAGGACGCCGGGGCCGGCTCGTCGTCCGGTGTCGTCCGGGTCGGCTCGTTCGGTACGGGTTCCGCCGATGCGGCGCTCCACGCCGGGGGCCAGCTGTCCTGCGGGGATGCGGTGGATCCGGCCTCGTGGTCGGGCCAGCCGGCCGGGCCCGTCCCGGTCACGGCGGTGTCGGGCCAGTCCGCCGGGGCTTCCGACCCGGCGGCAGGGCCCGTCCCGGCCGGCGGGGGTGCCGCCGAGGCGGGCGCGTCGTCGTCGGGCAGGCGCGGGTGCGGCCAGGTCGGCGCGGGTGGGATGTCGTCGGCCGGCGGGGTACGGGCGGACGGAACGACCGGTTCCTCCACGCTGACCGGCGGGTTGTCGGCGCAGACGTGGGCCGGGTTGGCCGCGGCCCGGGCCAGCGTGGCCACCTGGGCGGCCAGCGGGTCGTCGGCAGGGAGGTGCTGGCGGGCCAGTTCGCGGGCCAGGGCCAGATTGTCCTGCGCCTCGGCGAACTGGCCGCAGTCGCGCTGCATCGAGCCGAGCCGGGCCAGCATCTTGATCCCGCTCGGGTGCCCGTCGCCGTAGACCTCGCGGTGCAGCTCCCACGCGTCCTGGAGCCGGTCGCGGGCGACCTGGCACTGACCTCGGGCGTACTCCACGGTGGCCAGATCGGCGTGGGCGGCGAGCACCCGCAGCGACTCCGGTCCGTCCGACGCGGTCAGCTCGATGATCACTTCCTGGTACAGCCGCGCCGCCCGCGACCAACTGCCCACCCGGTGCAGCACCGCCGCCAGGGTGGCCGCGGCGGCCACCGTACGCGGATCGGAGCGGCCGTACAGCCGGGAGCTGGCGGCGTACGCGTAGGCGGCCCAGCCCCGTGCCGAGTGCGGCTCGCCGAGCGCGACCAGCACCCGCGCGTGCAGGCTGGCCGCCTCGGCCAACTCGGACGTGGCGTTGGCCGGGCGCGGGTCGGCGCCGGTCAGCGCGTCGGCGAGCAGCCGTTGGGCGCCGGCGAGATCGCCGGCGGAGACCAGGTCGTGCGCCTGATCAGTCAGTTCACCGAAGCCGGAGGGCACGCCCCATCGTGCTCATTCGACGACGTTTAGTACAAGACCCGCGCCGGAGTGGTTCGGTCAGGATCCGGTCACGCTCGCCTCAGGCGTTCGGCCAACACCTCGCTGATCCGGCGCAACTGCTCCACCTGCGCCGGGCTGAGGGCGTCGAACAGGTGTCGGCGTACCCCCTCGACGTGGCCGGGCGCCGCGGCGGCCAGCTTCGCGAAACCCTCGTCGGTGAGGTGGGCGATCTGGCCCCGCCGGTCGGTGGGGCAGTCCTCGCGACGCACCCAGCCGGCCGCCTCCAGGCGTGCCACCGCATGGGACAGCCGGCTGCGCGAGGAGCCGCTGGACTCGGCCAACTCGCTCATCCGCAGGCGACGTCCGGGTGCCTCGGAGAGCCGTACCAGGATCTCGTAGTAGGCGTGCGGCATGCCAGCGTCGCGTTGCAACTCGCGGTCGAGCGTGTCCATCAGCGCCCGGGAGGCGGTCAGGAACGCCCGCCAGGTGCGTTGTTCGTCCGGGTCCAGCCAGCGGGTCATGACCAGCATCATAGCCCGATAGTTGAACTCTCAACTAAAAGCGGGCTAGCCTTGGCGCATGGGAATCCATCGCCTCAACCACGCCGTCCTCTACGTCAGTGACCTCGACCGCAGCGTCGCCTTCTACCGCGACGTGCTGGGCTTCCGCCGGGTACCGATGACCCCGGAGGGCTTCCGCGGTGCCGCCTTCCTGCAGGCGCCGGGCTCCACCAACGACCACGACCTCGGCCTGTTCGAGATCGGCGCGACCGCCGGACGGTCGACCGCCGGCCGGGCCACCGTCGGCCTCTACCACCTGGCCTGGGAGGTGGACACCCTCGACGAACTGGCCACCACCGCACGCCGGCTGACCGGGGCGGGCGCGCTGGTCGGTACCTCCGACCACGGCACCACGAAGAGCCTCTACGGTCAGGACCCGGACGGGCTGGAGTTCGAGGTGGTCTGGCTGGTGCCCGCCGACCGGCTCGACGAGGCCACCCTCGCCGCCCGGACCCGGATCGGTCGCCTCGACCTGAACGCCGAGATCCAGCGCTACGGCGGGGACGCCCGGGGCGGCGTCGGCATCTCGGTCCCGGTGTGACACGCCGTCCAGTCGGGCCGGCGTGACCGGTTGCGGTAGAACGACAGGATGCCGACCGAAGCCGTAGGGCACGCGCCGTTCCTCCGACACCTGGACAGGTGGCTGCCGGCCGCGCTGCGCCGCGCCCGGCGGGCCACCGTCGCCCTCGGGTACGACGGCAGCGACCCGAGCCTGGCCGAGCAGACCGTACGCCTGGCCGGCGAGCACGCCGCGCGGCTGCGCGGCTGCCGGCTCACCGTCCTCGTGCTGGCCGAGGGCACCGAGGAACTACCGGCCCGGCTCGGTGCCGCCGAGGCCGGACTGCCGTCCGAGGTCGCCGTACACCTGATGCCCGGCCCGCCGACCCGGCTGCCGGTGGCCCTGCGGGCGGCCGGTGCCGCGGGCGCGCCGGTGCTGTCCTACCTGGAGGCGGATGATCCGGTGGCGCTGACCGCCGCGGCCGGCCGGTCCGCCGAGGCGTTCGTGGTCGCCGCGGCGGCGACCGCCCTGCGAACGGGACTGATCGACGCCGGGTTCGCGCTGGCCACCGAGGTCGAGCTGGTCGACGCCGACCGGCGGCTCGGCTTCGGCACCGGATCGGACCGCAGCCTGGAGGAGCTGAAGGAAGCCCTGTGGGCGAGCGGGTTGCGGTTCCGCGACCCGTACGGCGAGCCGCTGTCGCCGGCACTCCCAGTGGACCCGGCTCCACTGGGCCGCGCCCTGCTGGCCGAGCTGACCCGGCACGGCCCCCGCACGGTCACCGAGCTGCGCCGGTACGCGGTGACGGAGACCGCCTACCGGGCGGTGGACGCGGTTCGGGCACTGAACGCCCTGCTCGACACCGGCCAGGTGACCCGGACCCCACAGGACGGTCGGCTCGGCGGCGACGTGCTTGTCACACCCGTGCGGTCAGGCGCTTGACCACCAGTGAGAAGCCGGTGGCGACCACCCCGATGCTGAACACCATCTGCGCGCAGACCAGCACCCGCCCTAGCTGTCCGTTGGCGTGCACGTCGCCATAGCCGATGGTGGTCAGTGTGGCCAACGCGAAGTACAACGCGTCGACGCGTGTCTCCAGATTGACGAACTGGGACGGCGCGACCCTGGCGATCACATAGTCCGCGAGCGCGAACGCCAGCAGACCGGTCATCAGCGCGAGGATCAGGTGTGCCATCGGGGGCGCTGCCCGCTCGCGCGTGGCGGCGACAATCTGACGGCGTACCTGGCTGGTGACCAGCCAGGCCACCACGCCGAGAATCACCAGCGTGAGTACGATGCGCAGGCCGAGCCGGGTCGGGTTGGGGTCGGACTCCACCGGCACGAGGAAATAGGTCAGGAAGAGCAGCCCGCAGGCCAGCGAGGTTCGCCGACGCACCGACCTATGGTCCGGTTTCTGTTTCATGTCGAGATTGTCCGGCCCGGCGGTGCCTAGCCGGCGCGACCCGCCCGGGTCGGCGAAAACCGCTACAGCTGGAAACAGCGCCGGGGCGCCGGGGATGCCGGCGCCCCGCTGAACGTCGGGATCTCAGGACTTGTCCTGCTTCCAGTGCAGCGGCCCCGGCAGGTCGACGCGGTGCGCCTTGGCCCGCGAGTTCCAGGACCACCGACCGAGCTTGAAGCTCCAGGACGAGAAGCCGTTCTGCGTGAAGTGCAGGATCAGCGGCCCGAACTTCTTGCGCTTACGCAACATCACACCCATTGTGGGGCTCCCTTCGAGACTTCCCGTGCGAGCTCGAAGATGCCCGTTGCGTCGATTCGCCAAACCAGGCCCTCTCCGCAGTGGAGTATCAGTCGCTCGGCCGGTCGACGAACAACACCCGGGTGGTGCTGCCGTTGGGCTCGGCGACATCGCGTTCGTGACCGAAACCGAGGCGAGCCAGCAGGACCAGTGACGCCGTATTCTGCTCGTCCACGGTGGCGTAGACCCGGGACAGTCCGAGGGATGCGAAACCGTACCGGAGAAGCTCTCGGACCAACTCCGTGCCCAGACCGCCGCCCCACGCCGACCTCGCCAAGGCGTACACGATCTCGTGACCGGACACCTGGTCGGTCCGCTTGATCTCGGCGTGCCCGACGAACCGGCCAGCGCTGCGGATCGCCCACACGTCGAACAGGTCATCGGCGTAGACCTTGCTGAACACCCGCTCGAACAGCGCCTCGGCCGCAGCCGGAGCGAGCGGCCCGTCACCCATGAACCGTCCGACCTCGGCGTCGGTGAACAGCGCGACGAAGTCGTCCCGGTCCGTCGGCCGGTACGGCTCCAGTAGTAGTCGCTCGGTGCGCAGGGTGGGAGTGGGCATCAGCGTGGTTCCCAGGCGTCCGGCAACTCGGTCAGGCGGCGGACGTGGGGCGGCAGCCGGCCCTCGACCAGATCGGCCAGGCTCACCTCGTCGACCACCCGGCGCAGTGCGGCCCGGACCGCGACCCAGAACTGCGGCAGGTGGACGGCCACCCCTTCGTACCGTGTCTCCTCTGGACGCAGGCCGCGTACCCCGGCCAACGGGCCTTCCGCCGCCCGCAGCACCGCGCCGACGGTCACCTCGCCGGGCGGTCGGGCCAGCGCGTAGCCGCCCTCCGCGCCGCGCTGGGCCCGGACGATGCCGGCCCGGCGCAGGTCGGCGAGGACCGCCTCCAGGAACTTGCGGGGCATGTCCTGCTCGGCGGAGATGGCCTGGGCGGACAGCAGCGCCGGGTACGTGGCGGCCAGGCTCAGTGTCGCCCGTATCGCGTAGTCGCCACGCGCGGAAATCTGCACCCCGTCATCATGCCCAATGCGCGGCGGCCGGTGCCGCATCGAGCCTGCCGGATCGCCCGGTGGCGCGTCACGTGCGCCGCGCTGTCACGCCCGACGGACGTCGATGCGGGCGTCGACGGGTGGGCGGGGGCGCACCATCGGTGCCGGCGCGGGCCGCTCGCGGGCGGCCCGGAACGCGCCCGGGCTCATGCCGACCTCGCGGGTGAAGAACCGGCCGAAGTTTGTCGGTTCGGTGAAGCCGAGCTGTCGGCCGATCCGGGCGATCGGCTCGTCGGTGGCCGCCAGCAACCGGCTGGCCTGGAGCGCGACCCGCTCGTCCACCACCTGCTTGGCGCTGCGCCCGGTGACCGCCAGGCAGGCCCGGGTGAGGGTACGCACCGAGCAGCCCAGCCGGTCGGCGTAGTCCTCGACCCGGCGGGTGGCCTGGTAACCGTGCTCCACCTCGCGGCAAAGCCGCCGGAAGGTCTCCTCCTCGGGCCGTGACGTCCGCCCCGCACCGGAGGGCAGCATGCTCAACCGCAGCAGCAGCACGCTCAGTTGATGGCGCAACAGGTTGCGGGCGGCCCGGGTGTCCCGGTGCCGGCTGGCGTCCACGGTCAGCTGGCTGACCTCGTTGATGATCGCGTCCTCGTCCTCGCCGGCGAGCTGGAACCAGATCGGCACGTCGTCGGCGTCGACGTCAAGCCCGTGCAGCGCCTCCGGATGCCAGCGGACCACCGTGGCGTCCAGCTGGGGCAGGGCACAGCGCAGCACCTGGCCGGGGCGGATCCGCAGCAGCGTGCCCGGCCGGCAGGGCAGGGCACGGAAGTCCACCTCGGCGAGCCCGTGACCACTTGTGGTCAGCACGATCAGCTCGCGGTCCAGCAGCACCGGTCGTCGCCACCCGGAGTCGGGCGCGAGATCACCGAGGGTGACCGTGTCGATCTCGGCTGGGCTGGCGGCAGCGTCGGGCAGCGCGGTGGCTAGGTGACCGGAAGGGACCATCACCTGCGACGTTAGCCCGAGCCCGGCCCGTACGCATCCCTCGCCACCCGGGTATCGCGGGTCGCGGCGTGTGGACGGACACCCGTACGCGCGGGGTTGTTCCCGACGTGGCGGGACGGTTAGGTTACTGATCGGTAGTGACCTGGTCGTCGTGGCGCCCCGAGCGGTCCGTGACGGCGGCCCCGACACCGGCTGCCCCCAGGCCGGGTACCCAAGGGGATGGCATGAAGGATCTGTTCTCCGTCGACGGCAAGACCGTCCTGGTCACCGGCGGCACACGGGGCATCGGCCTGATGATCGCCCGGGGCTTCGTCGCCGCCGGGGCACACGTCATCATCTCCTCCCGCAAGGCCGACGTCTGCGAGGCGGTGGCCAAGGAACTGGCCGCGCACGGCCGCTGCGAGGCGATCCCCGCCGACCTGGGCCGGGACGAGGGCGCGCAGCACCTCGCCGCCGCGGTCCAGGACCGGGTCGACAAGCTGGACGTGTTGGTCAACAACGCCGGTGCCACCTGGGGCGCGCCGTTGGAGAGCTACCCGGAGAGCGCGTTCGACAAGCTGTGGGCGGTGAACGTGAAGTCCGTCTTCCGGCTGACCACCGCGCTGCTGCCGGCCCTGCGGGCGGCAGCGAACGCCGACGACCCGGCGCGCGTGATCAACATCGGCTCCATCGACGGCATCCGGGTGCCGATGATGGAGGTGTACGCGTACTCGGCCACCAAGGCGGCGGTGCACATGCTGACCCGCAGCCTGGCCCACCAACTGGCCGGTGAGCAGATCACCGTCAACGCGATCGCCCCCGGGCCGTTCGAGAGCAAGATGATGGCGTTCGCACTGGACGACCCGGGTTCCCGCTCCGCCATCGAGGCCCAGGTCCCACTCGGCCGCATCGGCCGCCCCGAGGACATGGCCGGCACCGCCATCTACCTCGCCTCAAAAGCCGGCGCCTACCTCACCGGAGCGGTAATCCCCGTAGACGGCGGCCTAACCACCCACGGCTGACCACCCCACCCCCACCCCCCGCCCTCCCACGGCGACCCTTGCCCCCGCCCTCCCACGGCGACCCTTGCCCCCGCCCTGCCACGGCGATCTTGCAGTTCTGGTCGGTGCATATGCCACAAGAGCCGCATAGCGACGACCGAAAGTGCAAGATCGCGGAGGAGGGTGTGGGGCGCGGGGGGAGGGGATGGGCGGGGGCCGCGCGAACTCGGCAGATTCGCGCGGCCCCGGTTTCGGTCTGTCAGCGACCGGCGAGCAGCCGGTTCACCGCGGTGTCGACGTCCAGGTGCTCGGCCTCCCGGCCGCGCGGGACGACGACGTAGGTCCGCCGCAGGAAGCGCACCAGCACGCTGCGCGGCACCTCGAACAGGGCGTTGCCGTCCGGCGACGACAGCGCCAGCGCGACGAAATCGCCGCGCGGGGTGGCCCAGGGCCAGACCCGTACGTCCCCGATGCCCGCCGGCTCGTCCAGTCCGGTGACCAGCAGTTCGCGGGCGAAGGACCAACTCACCGCCTCGCCGCCAGCCGATTCCGCATGGAACAGGACATGGACCGCATACGGGTCAGCAGGGTCGTAGCGCAGACTGGCGCGCACCGGCAAGGCGGTGGCGTCAGGTGCGACGAGCCTTAGCGACGTCTCGACCTCTACGGTCGTCGGTCGGATGACACTCATGAACGTTCTCCCCCCGGCACCGCTGCGGAACGCGCGTGTCCCGCTTTTCCCATACTCAGCCGCTACTCCTGGCTACGCTCCGCCATGCGCTGACTTCACCCAGTGGTGGGAAGGGGGTCGGAAGGGCCTCGTGAATGTGAAAATTCATGTAGGATTTCCGATTCTGCCCAGTGGGTTCATTCTGCCCGGCATCGGGTTTGTTGAGTCGTCGACTTACTCCGGTAACGTCCAGTCGGCGGTTGCAGTGACGGGCCCGCGCCACACTGGGGCGTGAAATGGTCGCGGACGTCATCCTCAGTGGATGCGGCGACCGGGCGAGACCCGTCGAACGTCGCGGTCCGCACAGCCGAACAGCGGGGGTACGGGGTGCCGAAGAAGCGGAGAAGCCGGCACGGTCGGTCAGTGATCGACCGCGGTCGGGTAGGTGAGCGCGGCGCGGCGGCTGTCCGAGTGCGTAACGGACGTGGCTACCCGGGGGGAAGTCGGGATAGATCGACCGGGAAGGGGCATCGTGGGGAGATGACCGGTGGTGCGCAGCGCGAGAGGGGTGGTGTCGCCGTGTCCGAGCGACGCGACCCGGCGGCGTGGCGGCAACGGATATCCACCACCCTCGCCCTGATCCGAGCCAACCCCACCGGCCGAATCGCACTGAAGATCATCTTTGGGGTGCTCGGTGCCCTAGTGGTCACCGTCGGTATCGCACTCATTCCGCTGCCCGGCCCCGGCTGGCTGCTGGTGATCGCCGGCCTCGGCATCTGGGCCGTCGAGTTCCACTGGGCCAAACGCCTGCTCGCCTTCACCCGCCGCCACGTCCACGGCTGGACGGCCTGGGTGAAGAAACAATCACTTCCCGTACGCCTGGTGATCGGCTCCGTCGGCCTCGTCTTCGTCGGCGCCGTCGCCCTGCTGTCGATCAAGTACAGCCTCGGCATCGACGTGATCGCCCAGGTGCTGCACTACCTCGCGACCCACTGACCCCGGGTTCGCGGTCCGCGCGCCGGATCGGGTAGAGTCATCCGCGCTGAGGGCGATTAGCTCAGCGGGAGAGCGCTTCGTTCACACCGAAGAGGTCACTGGTTCGATCCCAGTATCGCCCACGCAGCTCAGGCCACTTCCCAGCTTCGGGAGGTGGCCTTTCTGCTGCCCGTACAGCAGCGAAGTACAGCAGGTCGTCATTGTCCGAGCGATTCGCCGAGGCGCTTGAGTGCGTCTCTGGTCGCCTTGGATGAGACCTGGGTGTAGATCTCCATCGTCACGGAGAAGCGGGCGTGCCGGAGGATCTGCATGGCGACTCGCGGGTGGACGTCGAGGTCGGCCAAGAGGGTGGCGCAGGTCCGCCGCGCGTCGTGGACGGTGATCGGCTTCGTTGCCGCCTTGTCGCAGCGGGTCTGCCAGGAGCGCTGGAAGTTGCGCGGCTCGATGGGCGTGCCGTAGCGGGTGGTGAACACCAGGTCGTTGTCGTGCCACGCCTTACCGGCCGTCGCGCGTGCCTCGTCGCGTTGGCGTCTGCGCAGTCGAAGTGCGGCCAGGCAGACGTCGGGCAGCGGGAGGGTGGCGTCGGACGCCTGGGTCTTGGTGTCGCGGTGCAGGAGCTTTCCGCGTACGCGTTGCAGTTGGCGGCCGATGGTCAGCTCCCTGGCGTCGAGGTCGACGTCGGTCCAGGTGAGGCCGAGGGCTTCGCCTTTGCGTAGGCCGGTGACGAGGACCAGGGCGTATGCGGCGTAGAGCGGATCGGCGTCGGCGCGGGCGGATTCGAGGAAGCGGCGTGCTTCGTCGCTGGACCAGGACTTGCCGCGTCGACGGCGGACGGTGGCCAGGGTGACCGGCACGGCCGGGTTCCTGGTGATGAGGTCTTCGGCCTGGGCGTGGGTGAGGGCGGCGCGCAGTGCGGCCCGGATGTCGCTGACCGTGCGCGTCGACGGGACCGCCTGGCAGCACCGGCCGACCGCGCAGCAGCGCCGCTTCTCCTTGCGGCGGGCGGCGTCCTTGCCCTGGGCGCAGCACTGGCAGGTGCGGGCCACCTGGTTCAGCCAGGTCTGCACGTCGCGCGCCTGGAGCCGGTCGAGCCGCTTGGTACCGAGGCCGGGAGAGAGGTAACGCCGGACGAACGTCTCGTAGGTGGCGTAGGTGAGCGGCGCCCGGTTCGGCTCGATGATCTCGGTCAGCCAGTAGGCGAGGAAGCTGCCCACAGTCGGCACACTGGTCGCCACCGGACCTTGCTTCGCCTGCTGGTGCAGTTTGATCCACTTGTCGTGCACGGCGTCCCGGGTCTTGCCGTAGACGTACTTGCGGGTTCGCTTCCCGTCCGGCTTCGTGACCCAGACGTACGCGGCGAAGCCGTTGCGGTACGGGAAGATCGATCCTTCCCCGTTGGCGCGGGCGCGTCCGGGCATCAGGCGGCCTCCTGCCGGTCGACCTGGTCGCGGATGTAGTCGTCGACCCATTCGGGAAGAATGCGGCGGTACTTGCCGTCCTTGATGGAGCGCAGCTCGCCGGTGGCGATCTTCATCTTGACCTTGGAAATGCCGAAGCCGAGCAGCACGGCGACCTCGGCGGGGGAGTACCAGCGCGGGGTGAGGTGTCGGGTCATGCCGCCACCCCCGACCACATCTCGTAGGCGAGTTCCTCCCGGCCGATGCGGCTGCGTTCCCGGTGCTGGGCGGCGGCGGTGTTGGCGAGCAGGGCGTCGCCGTCGGTGAGCCACCCGGAGCCGACGAAGGCCAGGGTGCCGACGGTGACGGAGCTGTCATCGGCGCGGCGGTAGGTGGCGCGGGTGTCGCGGAGCAGCCCGAAGGTGACCGAGTACCGGCGGGCCTTGGTGAGGAAGTGACCGCCGTAGCCGAGCATGTGCGCCCACCGACGCAGCCCGCCGTAGACATCGGGTGTGGTGTCAAGGACACCTTGACGGTCGTCGTCCTGGGCGGCGTTGTCGCTGGTGCGGTGCCGGGTGGGGTGGCCGAGTCGCCAGCAGGCGTCGATGAGCCGGGCCAGGTGGTCGCCCTCCGGATCGGCGTAGGCGTCGACGGTGTCCGGGGTGAGCCGGGTGGAGCAGTGGCCCGTGATCTCGGTGGCCTTGGTGGCGTACTTGGCCAGGTAGGCGGCCACCCTGGCGTCGGTCACGTCCCCGTCGCCGGTGCCGATACGGCCCACGTCGACCTGCTCGCCCCAGGCGATCGACCAGCCCTGCGGCCGGTCGGGATGCGGCGGGGTAGCGAAGGTGATCTGCCCGGCAGCGGCGTGCACGGCGGCAACGAGGTCGTCCACGGTGATCCCGGCCGGTGGCGGGACCAGGGCGTGCCGGTCGTTGGGATCGACCCCGTCGAGACGCAGTAGAACGTGGAAGTGCACCGCGCCCCGCCGCTGCATCTCGGCGACCTTCCCATGTGACACCCGCACCGGCGGCACCCGCCGAACCCGGCCGGAGTCGGTGACGACGTCGACCCTCGGGATGCCGCGTCGGTGGCAGAGGGCGGCGAGCTGGCGTTCGACGGCCTGCTTGGTGCGTCGCCACAGCTCACCGGCGAAGACGTTCCAGACGACCTGGTGTTCGTGGTCGTAGCAGTCCAGGCAGAGCGGCCGACCGAGCTGCGGATCGGCGGAGTCGTGACGGGCGAAGCAGGCCCCGGGCCGCCCGTGCGGGCAGGTGGCAGCGTCACGGCGGGCGTGGCATGGGGCCGGTCGGCAGTCGCAGCGCCGCCGGTCGGCACAGGTGTGCCGGGGTACGTGCCGGTGGTGGACCGGGCCGAACGACGGTGCGGTGAAGGTGGCGAAGGCGACCGGGTGCCGGGCCACCGAGGCGGGGACGGTCTTGCCGCCGGTCAGACCGCAGCGGACGACCTGGAAGGCGTCACCGGCGTAGACCCAGGAGCAGTCCGGGCACTGGGCAGCACGCCGATTGCCGCACGCCTTGTAGAGCACCCGATCGGGCAGCCCGTCGGTGTGCTGCTCGGCCAGGACCCGCCCGGTGTCCCGGTCGACGGCGGTCATGGTGCCAGTCAGTCGGACCGGCCGGGCACAACCCCCGGCGGTCCGGGTGTGCTCCAACCAGCCGAAATAGTCCGGGGTGGTGGCCCGGTGCAGGGCCTGGGCGTCACGCCCGGCGGCGACGCCGGGACGGTGCAGGGTGGACACGGTCTCTCCTCAGGGCGGGTGGCAGGGACGGGCGACGAACCGCCACCGGTCGTCGGAACGCTGTCCGTCGGCGGTGTTCGTGGTGTCTCCTGGCACCGCCTGGAAGGGCGGCTGACGCCGGAGGGCGGATGTGGCTCGACCGCCGTTGAGTCGCGGTCTGGTTGCCGGACTGGGTCATGCCGGGACGGGTGGGGTGCCTGAAGGTCGGCATCCGGCGGGTTGCCGCAGGCGAGCCCCACCCGTCGAGGAGAGTGAATCCGGGCCATCGTGACGGCGGGAAGGCCGTTCTGGGCCACTCAGCGGATTCCGGGGCCGACATCGCGGCCAACGTGATCGAGAACCGGCGGGACGTGGCCCGCATCAGCGGCAGGAAGGCCGCTCAGCATCTCCGTGGTCGAACCCAGCGATCCGGCGGGAAGGCCGCGCTGGCGTGCTCGACGACCGCCAGAGTAGCACCGGGTACCGACTCGTCAACCCGTCGTGAACCTCGGTGCCGAACTGGTCCGGACCGGCACCAGCCAGTGTCGGGTCTTAGGACCTGCGTGAAGATCAGTCTCGGGACGTGAGTGACAGATCGGGCTAGATCGCGGCCCGAAGGATGGCAACGAGGTCGTCGGTGGTCCGTTGCGCGTCGTGTCTGTTCGCTTCGGTGGTCCACCCTTGATGCCACGGCCCGTCGGGACCGGCGACAAAGAGCAACGCTTCCAGTGCAGGCGCAGCGAGGTCTGACGCTGACGCGGGAAGCAGCTCAAGGTCTGCCTCGTCCGACAGTTCCGCCAGGCGGTGTTGTAGATGCTCCCCGGCGGGAAGCGCGGCGGCCACGAGTGCTGCCGCCGCGACGACCTGGTCAGGGAAAAACTCCCGCCAGAGAAGGCTGCGGTTGGCCAGGACGTAGGTGAGCATGTGCCGGAGAACGTCGACGTGCTGCTCTGGCGGCCTTTCGGCCAGTTCTTCTAGGAAGTCCAGGGCGCCGTCGCTGCTGAACGGCCCGGCTCCGAACGTGCCCACGTCACCCTTTCGCCACAGGACAGTCACCGACGAAGTCGATGAGCGCACTACAGAAGATCCTGGGCAGGGTAGCGCCCTGTTACGGATGTCCTGATACCGATCTGTCACGCAGGTTCTGAGACCGGACAATCGGCTGCCGGCTGGGTGTGGGAGGACTTTCTGTACGTCTATCAAGGCGGCCCTTGACGGGCCGCACGCGCCGCCGCCTGGGCGCGCGTCCGTCGCTCCGCTGGCGCTCCGACTCCGGTCACGCAACACGCCCGGCGGCTGGCGCGGAGGGCGGGGAGCCCGGTGGGCCGCCGGATGACGACAGGCCGTTGTCCGGTGGGGTGGTGGGCCGGCAGCCGGCCGGGCCGCGCGGCGAGCACCGCGCGTCGTAGGAAAGCGCACGCCGGGTCCGTCGGCGGGCGGCGGGTGGTAGCGGGGTTGCGATTACTGCGCCTCCGGCGGGGGCGCTCGGGCTCCAGGATGGTCGGGGCTGCGTCGGCGGGTGCCGGGCCGTGGGTGGTTGCGGTAGGCCATCCCGTCTGCCATCGACCCGGGCAAGCCGAGCAGACCACCGCCCGACCCGCCAGCGTCCGACCGTGCGTCAAGGCCGTCTTGACGTGGCGGGCCGGGCGGAGGCCCGCTCCCAGGAGGGCGGGTCGACGGCAGACGGGATGGGTCTCAGTGGGTTGCGCCCCTCAGCTCAGCTCAGATGGCGAGTAGCTTGGGCTAGCACGCTGGCGCGACTGCCAAGGGACGAAAGGCTTGACTTGCCCTGCTTCAGAACCTTCTAGCGTCGCAAGCAGCTCGAAGGTGAAAGCTGCAGCGTGCTCAGCAGCGCGTGGCTGGTGCTCCTCGTCGTTCTCAGGGGTTTTGTCGTACGTCAGGTCCGAGATGCCTCGAATGACGATTGCCGGGACGTCACCGTTCGTGTGTGCGGCGAACAGGAATCCCCACCCTTCCATTTCGACAGCATATGTGTCGCCGCAGTGCACCTCGATTATCTGGTGGGTTGGAGTATTTCTGCCTGCTACGACCTGCTCTCCGGAAGCGATTGGGCCGACAAAGGCCCTCGGGCGAGCGTTTGAGGAAATCCTTTTGTGCCACTCCTCGTGTCGGCGGACTGCCCTTGCGCGTTGCACCAGTGGATATCCTGAACCAAAGGTTTTGATTCGCGACTGATGGGTTTCGGTATATTTGGCCGACTCGTAGCCGTATACGTAGTCTGCCGCTACAACGTCTCCAATCTGCATGGATTCCAATCCGCCGGCAATGCCTACGAAGATTGCTATGTCTGGACGGAAGCAGTCGAGGGCGCGGGCTGTTTCAATGGCTGAAATTGCATTGCCGATCCCGGTTTGGGCGAGCGTAATCTGCCATTCAAGTTCGGCGCTCTCGAAAATGCCTCGCTCATATACAGTCCCGGAAGGGTGGCGCAACTCATGGATGTCGCGAAGGAAAGTGCGGACAGCTGCGTACTCCAAGTCCAGTGCCGTCATGATAACCCCGGTGCGTCTACTCTCGGGCACAATCTCCCTTTCAGAGTGCTCGCGAAACGTCGGCTTTATGTCAATCCTCCCTGAAGTCCCGCCTACCGATGCGGGACCTGTCGCAAATTTGACATGCCGGCTGGGTGGAAGGGGTCGATTGACAGATAGGTGATGATTCGGAACCTGAACGGCCGTGCTCTGAGGATTCGGTCGGACCACGGGACCTGATGACAGCAGCGTCGACAGCAACGGTGCGGAACCACGACAGCCGCCGACGGCTGCCCACGGACGAGCGCCCGAGGTCGCGTACGTGGGCAGACTTCGCCGGACGGAGCGCTCAGAACTTACAAGCGAGAGGTCAACTTGCTTGGAGGGATCGGCCCCGGTGGTAGGTGTGTGCCTGGTGGTTATGCCGGTGGTGGGGGAGGGGTGAGCCAGGCGAGGGGTTGTCCGGTGAGGGCGGCGTCGGCGAGGCGGTGGGCGCTGGTGGTTTTGAGTGCCGCGCGTGAGCTGTCGATCCAGCGCTGTACGTTCTCTATGCCCTGGTGGCGGTACTCGACTGCTTGGACGAGGCATTCCAGTTTGTCAGCGTCGCGGGCGACGATGGCCTCTGGTGTCTCGCCCGCTTCGTACTCCGCAACGGCGGCGTTGATGAGGTCAGCGACGTCGGGTGGGCAGGCGGCGACCTGGTCGGCGGTGACGGTGGTGTTGGGTGCGGCGGTGAGGTAGCGCTTGGCGATGTGTGGGATGTCGGTGATCCGGGTTTCCTGGGTGTCGTGCAGAACGCACAGCATCGATACGCGGGCCGGGTCGGCACCTTCCATGGCGGCGAGCATCATCCCGATGAGCGCGGTTCGGAAGGAGTGTTCGGCGACGGATTCGGGGTTTTTGATGCCGGCGAACCACCAGCCGGTGCGGGCGGCGCGTTTGAGGACGCCGGCCTCGAAGATGTAGCGCATGGCTCCGGCGGCGTCATGGTCGTCGTTCATGTGCCCGTCCCTGTGCCGGTGACTCCGTCTGCTCGCAGGCTGTAGACGATAGAGGTTAGTTCCTGCCGGGATTGTGGAGAGATGTGGTCGCTGTCCAGGATCCGGGTGCTGCGTTTGAGGAGCGCGCGGCTCTCGGCGGGGTTGTCGAGGGTGAGTCTGCGGCGTACGGCGAGCAGAGCCCAGATGTTGTGGACGTTCAGGTCGACGAAGGGGTGCGTTAGGTCGAGGCGCTGGACCAGGTGCCGGAAGAGAACCGAGCCGTGCCAGTCTGCGAGCGGTGCCGGCATGAATGAGTCGTCGTGTTGGCGGTACGGGATTTCGCCGACCCAGTAGGCGGAGTAGTTGAGGGCTGCTCGCTGGCAGGTGTCGTCCGGATGCGCGCGGGCGAGGAAGTCTCGTAAGGGTTCCGGGTCGCCCTGGTTCGCAAGGGATGTGACGACGGAGCGGGCGTCAGGCCACAGCGGTGACCAGGTTCGGAAGGTGGTCGCCCTGGGGGTGCGGGTGGTGGTCTGGGAGAGCCATCCTGCGGCTGTCCTGGTGGGGTCCATGCCCGCGAGAAAGCAGGCTTGTCGATGCAGCAGAACGCTCGGGTCACGTCCGGCTGCTGCCCGTTCGGCGAGTACGTGAAGCCGGGTGAAGAACGCGCGTTGCTCGTCGGTGGGCAGGGCCGGCCCCGCCGCCACCGGACCTCGCCGGGCATGGGCGACGGGTATGCCTCTGGCGAAGGTTGGTGTCTGCCCGAGAACAGCCCAGAGGATCAGATCGGTCAGGCGGTGGGTGAGTACGCACCAGCCGAGCGGCTGTTCGGCGATGTCGCATCGATCCATCTGGCCGTCCAGGACTGCGGCGAGGATGAAGTCTGCTTCGGCGGCGTCGTCGAGTGCGGCGAGCAGGGTCAGGTTCGCTCCGAGCCGACCGAGCCTGCGCCGGACAGCGAACACCTGCCCGAGCGGCACCGCCGTGAAGGGCCGACGTCCGGATTCCCAGCTCTGCACGGTCACGCGGTCGACGCCGAGGTCGGCGGCGAGGTGCTCCTGCGTCAGCGGAATGGACTCCCGGATCAGCTTGAGCAGGTAGCCGGTCACCTCGCCTCGCTGTGGTGTTGATCGTCCGCGACCTGCCATGCGTCATCCCTACGTTGACCGTTGGTCGACGTTCCCGCCCCGAAACAACCGCTGCGGCTGACATGTGGGCTGCTCACTCGTACTGCGGGTGAGTCCCACCGCCGGTGTCGTGATCGTAGCGTCGCAGTTACCGAACGTTCTAGATCCGGTCCCGTGGCGTGGGGGGTCGGCCATGGGGCGCTGCCCGGCGGAGGGGGCCA
Organism: Micromonospora sp. NPDC049374; assembly: GCF_040677165.1. Classification (NCBI taxonomy): domain Bacteria; kingdom Bacillati; phylum Actinomycetota; class Actinomycetes; order Micromonosporales; family Micromonosporaceae; genus Micromonospora; species Micromonospora sp. NPDC049374. The sequence continues at coordinate 690,998 of NZ_JBFAQH010000001.1, forward strand.
GTAATGCGGGACAGGACGCCACCGGGGCGACGAGTGTCCTACGACCAGTACCTGATCGCTGTAGCGATGACTCTGGCGCGGCGACACCGACCGGCATGGTCGTGGCGCAAGTGGAGGTGGCTGTGCCGGTGCGGGGCCGACCTGCCCTGCCGGAACCGACACCGCATCCCGATCAACCGCGGGCACTGGCCGACCGAGGAGGAGCAATGACCAGCGGCGTGAAGCAAGCCATCCTCGCGGTCCACCTTCGAGGGCTCGACGGCTTGTGCGTCGGCTGTCGGGCGTGGTGGTCGCGGCTGTCGCCGTACCCGTGCTGGCAGGTGGATTGGGCGACCAGTCGGCAGGCTCGCGCGAGCGTGGCCCGGTTTCTGGGTTGTGTGCGGTGACCACCCACGGGCCGGTGCTGCCGATCTGGAGCTGCGGCGGCTGCGACCTGCCCTGGCCCTGCCCCACGCGCAGGCGGGAACTACGCGCGGAGTACGCCGACGCGCCGGTGTCGCTGGCCGTCTACCTCGGTGGCTATCTCGTGCAGGCGGCCGAGGACATGCCCTGGGCACCGGCCGGTGCACTGCACCGCCGCTTCGTTGGCTGGACCCGGCAGCCGGCGGAAGTACAGCAACGAAGTACAGCAACCGTGCCGACCGCACCCGACCGGGACGAGCGTCACCAGGCCGGATGACCTCGTATCAAGCCCGATCCGGCCGGCTTGCCGAGAGTTCACACCGAAGAGGTCACTGGTTCGATCCCAGTATCGCCCACCAATAGTCCCTGAACTGGGGAAACGTAAGCCCATGGTTGGCAGTGCGCGAACCACCTCGGCCAGTTGTGCAGTGGGCTGGGGAAACGCGTTCTTGCAATGCGGGTCCGCGTATCGGTCGCGTGGTTCAAGATCGGCGCGGTAGCCGTCTGCCTACTACTCGGTCAGCTTTATGTCGCTGCTCTCTTCTTCAGTACGGACCGAGTCCGGACGCGATCCAGGACGTCTGGTCTCGCCCCAAGCGGCGTCAGCGGTAGGTCCGGACGCGCGTCGCGCCGTTGCAGGGGAATATCGTTGCTGTGGTCATGCGCTTGAGGAGTTGGAACCGGCTATCCGGGAGCGAGCAAGCACGTGGGCTGCGCTGGAGTTGTGCCACCGCTTGCTTCCCGTTCATCCGAACCATGGGAAACCGGTTACAGGCGCGGCGTTCGAGTCTGTGGTCTGGCTGTGGACGTCACGATCTGGAGCAGCGGCGAGGCGGAGCCTTCCACTGTGCGCCTGACCGACGGCCGGGTCGTGAACGAGCACTACGAACTGGCCGACCGATAGGACCTGGACAGATTGCTCGACGAGCTCGTCCGGTTGCTCGCTGATGACGAGCTTCCTCCGACAGCCTTCGCCTTTCAGTTGCCGGATTTACCAAGCCGACGAGCTGCAATCGTTCACGCGGACGCCGGCGGGTAGCCGGTGGAGGGCAAGCGGCTCGCGGCAGAAGCGGACGTTTCCTGGGGCGTGCCGGCGGCGCGGGTCCGTCGGCACGTCGACATCAGCTAATCGCCAAGCGCATGGCAGCCCATGGTTCCGCTCGGCCAGACCGATCCAGTGTGGGCACGCTCGTGTCTGACTGGGCGTACAGCGGAGCCGGACGTCTCGTCTTCGGCGGCGAGTCAGGCATTCCCGACCCGCCGCTCACTGCGGCATTGCGAGCTACCACCTGCTCCTCGCTGGTCGGCGTCCTCGTTGGTGTGTTGATCGTCTTGGCGGCCGTTGTCATCGGGTGGGATGACCCCACTGTCGGCGTGGCCGCTCTCGGTGCCTTCGGGATGCCACGGATCCGCCGGGGATACCGGCTGCGGGCAGCGCTCGCCTTAACGATCATCACCGCCGGATGCCTGGTGGCTGGCATCCTTGTCGATCGCTGGCTGCCAGCACCGTGGGATCTCTTCTTCCCATTGGCCCTCGCCCTGACCATCGGCAGTCTGGCAGGGACTGCCGTCACGTACCTGCCGCGCCACATCCGGAGCGGAACCTGAGCCAGGTTGCCCGATCGCAGAGTGCGCGGGCGGCGTTGCCGAGCGCAGTCCGAGTTGCGCAACGGCAGCAGAGGCGGAGATGCCGGGATTGGCTGGTGGTTGCTGTGCTGGGTGGGTCAGAGCCGTAGTCGGGTGGCTCGGCTGAGGGTGTCGGTGGGGTCTTCGCCGTCGGTGAGGTCCAGGTCGTCGGCGATTCGGCCGTCGGTGAGTCGGATGAGTCGGTCGCTGCGGGCGGCGATGCGTTGGTCGTGGGTGGCGAGGATGATGGTCATCTGGTGTTCGTCTCGGAGGCGTAGCAGTAGGTCGAGGATCTGGTTTCCGGTGGTGGAGTCCAGGTTGCCGGTGGGTTCGTCGGCGAGTAGGAGCCGGGGTTTGGCCATCAGGGCTCGGGCGATCGCTACTCGTTGTTGCTGGCCGCCGGAGAGTTGGGCCGGGAGGGCGCGTTCCCGGCCGGTGAGTCCGACTTCGGCGAGTAGTTCGCGGGCCCGGGTCGAGTGGTCGTTGCGGGTGCGGTAGGGCAGTACCGGTGCGATCACGTTGTCGAGCACGGTCAGCGCGGGTAGCAGGTGGAACCGTTGGAAGACGAATCCCACTTGTCGCCGGTAGGCCGCGAGGGCGGCTCGCCGTAGTGTGGTGATCTTCAGATCGTCGATCCGGATGGTGCCAGCGTCGGCCTGTTCGATCGCGCCGATCAGGTGCAGCAGGGTGGACTTTCCGGAGCCGCTGGGTCCGGTCAGGGCCACCATCGACCCGGCGGCGATCTCCAGTGTCACGTTATCGACGGCTTTGAGTGGTGCGGTTCCGGTCCGGAAGTGTTTGACGAGGCCGCTGATATTGATGGCGGCGCCGTTGACGGTGTGCATCGGTTACTCCTCGGCCAGTAGTTGGGCGGTCGGTAGCCGCCGTAGGAGGTGCGCGGGGATGAGCGCGGCGAGGCAGGTGACCGCCGTGCCGACCACCGCCACTAAGACGGTGACAAGTAAGAGGTTCTGCGGAAGTTCGCCGACCAGCCAGGTGGTGCCGGCCAGGCCGAGTGCGGCGCCGGCGGCGGCACCGAGGAGTCCCAGGAGTAGTCCCTCGTAGGTGATCAGGCGGCTGAGTAGGGTGTCGGTCCAGCCGATGGCCCGCAGGGTGGCCAGTTCGCGGGCTCTGTCTCGGATGTTGAGGTAGAGCACGTCGGCGACGGCGGCGGCGCCGAGCAGCACGGTGGCCGCTGCTGCCGCGGCGTCGGGTCCGCGAATGCTCATTGAGATGGCGTCGCCGAGCAGGCTGCCGACGAGCGCGCCGTGGAATGCGTACGCGGCGGCGGAGACCAGGGTCAGCGCGGCGACCCCGATGGCGAGGGCGCTCGCCGCGAGCAGGGTGCGGCCGGGGGTGCGGACGAGGTTGACCAGGGCCAGGCCGAGCAGGGTGCGTGGTCGTCGTACCCAGCGGGCGGTCGTGACTGGCGGCCCGAGTGCGGCGGCGGGGTGGGCGCGGCTGGCCCGCAGCGCGGGTAGCAGGCCAGCCGCGAGTGCGAGTAGCAGCGCCACCGGTAGGGCGAGTAGGGCCCGTTGCCATCCGATGCCGATGCCGAGGGCTGCGGAGATGGGCAGTGCGAGCGCGAGGGAGAGCAGTCCGGCCGCCAGCCCGAGTACGGCCACCTCTCCGAGGATCAGTTGGGTGATCCGCCGTGCCGGCCAGCCGAGGCAGGCGAGCACGGCCAGTTCGGACCGTCGGTCCCGTACCGCCGCGGACACGGCGTTGCCGAGGAATAGCGTGCAGACCACCAGGACCAGCAGGAAGAGCAGCAAGCTCTTACGGTCGATCGCCTGCACGATCGTCGAGGCGACGCCGAGCGCAGACCAGTTCTCGGTCAACCGAAGGTGCGGTCGGCCGAACGAGCCAGCGGGCACCTCGACGGTCTGCGGATCGGGTGACGAACCCAGCGTGATGTCGACGTCCAGGCCGGTGTCCCGGGCGATCTGCTCGGCGATCAGCCGGACCCGTTCGGCCGACCGTTCGCTGTAACCGTCGACGTCGGCGACCCGGACCCGGATCGCACTGATTGGCGCCGACCGCTGCGGGCTGCTACCCCCATCCAGCAGCTGCGGCACGCTGGCCAGGTTGGTCAGCAGCAGCGGCGGGGCGGAGAGGTATCCGGCCGGGTTGCCGCTAGGTAGCAGCGGCTGATGACCGAGTGCCTCGCGGCTGCTCTCATCGGCGCCCTCGGCCAGCGGCGGTTCATATGTCTCCAGCGGTACCCGAGACAGGTCGCTGAAGCCCGCCAGCTTTCCCGGGTCGAAGACACCCACCGCCTGCCACTGCCGGACCGGCCCGGAACCGTGAGACAACGACAGGCTGGTCAGAGGCCGGTAGGCGACGTCGTCGGAAAGCCAGGGCAGAGGTACGTAGTTGTACTCCTCCTTGCCGCCGTAGGCGTCCAGGTTCGGTGCGAACGTGCGCGGCCGGAGCGTGCCGTCGGGAAGCTGGTCGTACTTCGTCTGCCCGGGCTGCACCACCACCTGGAGTTGACCGAAGCAGCACGTCTCGCCCAATCCTTCGGCCAGCTGAGCGCGGTGGCCCGCAGCGAGGTCCTGTTCGCTGCTGCCGGCGGTGACAGCCGGAACCTCACTCAGCACCCGCTCTATCTGCTCGGGTGACATTCCGGTTACCCGCGGCGGCGAGGCGAGCCGATGGTAGCTGGCGCGGATCGCACCATCGACGTACGGGTGGCTGGTGGCGAGCACCGGGAACAGCCGAGCCGAGCCGTTCGGGCTCATGCTGACGGTGTCGTCGGCATTCAACGGCCGCCCGTCCACGAGCGCGCCGGTAAGCCCGACCAACTGTTCCTCGGCCTCCGGATCCACGGCGGCGAGCAGATATGGCACGGTGAGCGGCAGGGCCATCACCAGCCGGTCGCTGGACCGGTGCGGGACCCAGGCGGAGCCGGACTCGAAGCGGCCGTCGGGCAGCAGCCGGGCCGCGTCGACCGACCAGGCCTGACGCTCGCTGATGGTGGCGAACTCCCCGTCCGGGTACCAGGACGGGTCGCACACCGGTTCCGTTCGACCTGCCGGCAGTACCTCCAGTGGCACCGGGCCACAGCGCTCGACGTTGTACGAGCGGCCGTCGGAGTAGGGCAGCGCAGTGAAATCAAACGTGTCCCCGAGCACCGGGAAGATCAACGGCCGTTTGGTGACGTACACGTACCGGGGTTGCGCTGCGGCGGCGGACAGGCCCCGCTCCGCGACATAGGTCGGATCAACCCGGATCACCTGTCGGTCAAGACTGCGGTCGACCGCGTCGGTCAGGTCGAACTGGGTCTGCACCACCGAGGTCGTGTGGCCGAGCATCGCGATCGGAGCCGCGACCTCCACCCCCGCCAGCGCTTTCACCTGGTCGTACTGTTCCTCGGTGATGCCACCGAACAAGCCGGAGAGGTAGTTGGGACGGACCAGGCGACGCTCCGCCTCCAATGGGGTCCGAGCCCTCTCCGGGCGGACCAGAATGTCGTACGCCGCCCGGGTGTGCTGCTCCACCGTGCCGATCACCTGCAACCGGGACGCGGTCGTCGTGCCGGTGAGCACGACGAACCCGGTAGTGGCCACCAGCACGCCGATCAGCAGTGCCACCGACCGCCCGGCACGGCCACGAAGCTGTCGCCAGATGACGTTGAGCAAGACGCCTCCCCTGTGCTGGCACTCACTGTGGGGGATACATTGTGACAATGCAAGAGGTGGAAGGGGAGACATGGCAATCCAGCACGCGGTCCTGGCCCTGCTCGCCAGCGGACCCAGCTACGGCTACGAACTCAAGGCATCTTTCGAGAACGCGGTCGGCCCGCAGTGGGGTCCGCTGAACATCGGCCACCTGTACCAGATCCTCGACCGCCTCTCCCGAGACGGGCTGGTGGTCGCCGAACGCCAGGTACAGCCAGTCAAACCCGACCGCGTGGTCTACGAGATCACCAAGGACGGGCACGCGGAACTGGAACGTTGGCTAGCCGAGCCGAGCCCCCGCGCCGGAGGCTTCCGCGACGACTTCTTCCTCAAGATCATCGCCGCCGCCCGTTCAGGCTCACCCGAGACCGTACGCACCGTACTGGGCAACCAGCGCGGCCACCTGCTGCGCGAACTGCGCAACCTCGGAAACCTGCAAACCGAAGCCGCCGACATGGTGGTCGGACTGCTGCTCTCAGCCGCGACCCGGCACGTCGAAGCCGACCTCGCCTTCATAGAGGACGTCGAGGCAGCATTACTCACCGATGGCGGTGCATCCCTAGCCAAGCTCGCCGAGCCGCAGGCGGAGGAAACCAAGACACCGGCCAACCCTCCAACCCCACGACGGCGCGCGGGCTGACCACAGGAACCCGCACGGCACAGCGATGGGCGCCCGCCGCCCTGATCGGCCGAAGTCCGACAGATGCTCCGCTCATCGGCCATGAGTGCGCGGCTGTGTGTTCTTCCGGAGGGCTGGGCACCTACGCGTACTGCGATCTCGTCTGCAGGACAGCCAACTGACGCTGGTGGATCGAGGTGGCTGCCCTCAGTCGCAACGACTGAGCGGATCAGACCATGCGCCTACGTACCGCTGGAACCGTTACGATCGGTCCTTGAGCTGGGGGAATGTGGTTCGGATTCTGCCAAGTATGGTCCACCCGAACGCGTACCCAAACGCGGCCTGCGAAGGCGGTGAAGCCGCTGGTCAGGCCGCGCTTCTGGGTGGTTCGCACAGCGTGGTGAGTGCGCGCTGCCGAGGGCTTCGGGAGCCGTCGCGGGGCCGGCTGGGATCTGGTAACCACTGATGTCAGGCGTACGAGCCGCGGCGGTCGCCCGTGCGAGCGGCTATGTCAAGGAGTCCGGCTTCGATGCGCCGGAAAACGCGTCGATCGTCGACCCGGATGACCGGGGCCCCGCCATTGGCTTCATGAAGGTGCCCGAGGGAGACTCGGCGAACCAAGAACGGGTCTCACCCGTTGGCCTTATGCATGGCATGCGGCGGATGTCGGCGAGGACCGGCGTCAGTTGCTAATTGTCGGAGTGGCGTGGGAAGCGGATGGCGATGTCCAGCCCGCCGGTCGGGCGTGCGTTGCTGGAGAGTTGCCCGTGATGGGCGTCGACGACAGCGCGCACGATGGACAGGCCGAGGCCGGCTCCGCTGTCGGTTCGTGGCTGGTTGGTTGTTCCTCGGACAAAGGGTTCGAAGAGCTGGTCCGCTGTGTCGGGGTCGATGCGTTGGCCGGTGTTGGCGATGTGCAGGTGGGCGTGTTGCGCCGCGGTGTCGGTGGTGATGGCGATAGTGCCGCCTGTTTCGTTGTAGCGGATCGCGTTGTCGACGAGGTTGGTGACCATGCGATCGACCAGGACCGGATCACCGACGATTGGGGAGGAGCGTAGGTCGGTGCGCAGCTCGATGTGGAGTTTTTCCGTCTGTTCCCGTGCCGCGTCGGCGATTCCGGCCACGACGTCGGCGAGGTCGATCTGGTGTCGTCTGCTGGGTCCGGTGTGGCTGCGGGCCAGGGTGAGCAGGCCGTCGAGGGTGCGTTGGCTGTGCTCGACCGCGGTTCGGACGTCGCCGGCCATGACGAGGAGTTCTTCGGCGCTGGGTTGACCGTCGAGGGTCACGTCGATGGCGGTGCGCATGGTGGTCAGAGGTGTACGCAGCTCGTGGGCAGCATTGGCGACGAACATGCGGAGGCTGTGCAGCAGCTTGTCCCTTTCGGCCATGCCCGACTGGATGCGGTCGAGCATGCCGTTGACGGTTTGGGCCAACGTGGCGAGTTCGTCGGCGGGTGCGGTGACCGGTACCCGTTCGGAGAGATTCTCCGCGGAAAGCCGTCGGGCGGTGGCGGATATGGCGCGGATCGGCCGCAGTACCCGTCCGGCCAGCAGCCAGCCGAACACAGCCGTCAGCACGGTGACTGTCGCGAACGCGACGAGTGACTGAGTCAACAGTTGGGCGAGCGTCTCGGCGTGCAACCGGTCGACGGTCTCCAGTGCTGCGGCGCCGTCAGCCGGGATCGGCGACGGGGTGTCCGGTGAACCGAGGATGGCGAGCATTCTCGGCTGGTCGTCGAGGTTGCGGCGCATCAGCACGTAGGTGAGCGTGACCAGCACGATACCGGCGGCGAGGACGATGCCGGTGTGCAGCAGGGTGAGCCGGCTGCGGGCGCTAAGCCGGACGGTCATGTTCGAATCCGGTAGCCGGCGGCGGTCACGGTTTCGATGAGCGGCGGCTCACCGAGCTTGCGGCGCAGCGTACCCACGGTGATCCGGACGGCGTTGGTGAACGGGTTGGCGTGTTCGTCCCATACCTTCTCCAACAGGGTTTCGGCGCTGACCACGGCACCGCCGGCAGCGAGGAGCTGTTCCAACATGCCGAACTCCTTCGGGGTCAGGTGCAGCAGCCGGCCGGCGCGTTCGGCGGTGCGACGGGCGGGGTCGAGCAGCAGGTCGGCGGCGCGTAGTACCGGTGGGTGGGCGGTGGCGGTGCGTCTGGCCAGGGCCCGTACCCGGGCGATGAGTTCGGTGAACGCGAACGGCTTGCCCAGGTAGTCGTCGGCTCCGAGGGTGAGTCCGTCCACGCGGTCCTCGACCGCGCCGGAGGCTGTGAGCATGAGAATGCGCGAGGTGCCGCGTTCGGCCAGCCGCCGGCAGACGGTGTCCCCGTGGACTACTGGCAGGTCCCGGTCCAGCACGACGACGTCGTATGGGGTGAGGTCGAGCTTTTCGAGGGCGGTCTGACCGTCCATGGCGACGTCCACTGCGCAGCCGTGCTTGCGTAGCCCGGCGGCGATGTAACCAGCCAGCGGCTGTTCGTCTTCGACCAGCAACACGCGCACGGCACAGTCTCCCAGCAGGGACATATGGATTGTGTATGGCCCGGTCATCGGCTCCCGATATCCGCCCGCCGGTAGAAGTTGGCGCTGTTGCCTACAGAAGGAGATTCGATGGCACAGCCATCCAGGAGAGCCGTGCTCGGCATGCTGGGCGCCGTCCCGCTCGCTGCCGGCGGGGTGCTCACGTCCGGTGCAGCGGCCTCCGCCGCCTCCACGGACAGCACGCCGACCGGGTCGGGGCTGGCATCGAGGATCCAGGGGATCATCGAGCGGCCCGTGTTCGCCGGCTCGCGCTGGGGCATGGCGTTCACCGCCGCCGACACCGGCCACATCGTGTACGCGTTGCGCCCGGACGAGTTGTTCGTGGCCGCCTCGTCGTTCAAGGTCTTCATCGCCGGTACCGCGTTCGAGGCGCTCGGCCCCGACCGCCGCTTCCACACCCGGGTCTACCGGACTGGACCGGTCGTGCGCGGCGTCCTTCGCGGTGATCTGGTGCTGGTGGCCGGGGGCGACCTGCTGCTGTCAGGTCGGCGACGACCCGACGGCACGCTGGACCTGCCGGACCCGGACCCGACCAACCTGGGCGGGGTCCCGTTGCCGGACCCGCTGGGGGAGATCCGCCACCTGGCCGGCCAGGTCGTCGCGGCTGGCATCCGGCGCGTCGAAGGTCGGATCCTGGTGGACGCGTCGCTGTTCCGCGAGGCGCGGGAGGGAATCGCCATCGGCGACACCAAGATCACGGTGTCGCCGATGATGGTCGGCGACCACGTCGTGCACGCCGTTGTGACCCCCGGCGGCGGTGCCGGTGCCGCCGGTGTGGTGCGGGCGTCCCCGCAGACCGGCTACGTGCGCTTTTTCAGTCAGGTGACCACGGTGCCTGCGTCCGGGCCCGCGCGGCCCCTCACCTTCGGCGACGACGTCGTGAGTCCCGACGGCAGCCGCACCGTGGCCGTCACCGGCGACATCCCGCTGGGCAGTCAACCGCGATACGTGGCGTACTTCGTGCCGAACCCGACCCGGTTCGCGGGGACCGTGCTCGCCGAAGCTCTGCACGCCCTGGGCGTACCGATCGCGGGCGGGATCGAGGCGGCCCTGGCCGGGTGGCGGGGTGCCCGAGTCGCCGAGCACGTGTCGCCGCCGCTGTCAGAACAGGTGAAGGTCATGCTCAAGGTCAGCTCCAACGTGCACACTGTCACGTTCCCGTACCTGGTGGGCGCGGTGGCGGGCCGCGACAGCATCACCCCGAAGGCGACCTACGAGCAGTACCGGCGCCGGCTGTTCCGTGAGGCCGGTCTCGATTCCGATCCGACCGGAGCCGCCGACGGTGCCTACACCGCGGACACCTTCATCCGGTTCCTGACCCACCTCAAGCGGCGGCCGTACTTCGCACGGTACCGGCAGGCGCTGCCCATCATGGGCCGCGACGGCAGCCTCGCCGGCAACCAGCCGAACTCGCCGGCGGCGGGACATGTCTATGCCAAGACCGGAACCGGCGGTCTGGCCACCCCGACCGGCGGCGCCATGCTCCACAAGGCCCTCGCCGGGTACATCGAGCTGCCGGACCGCCGATGGCTCGCCTTCGCCCAGTTCATGAGACAGGAAACCACGTTCGAGACCGTCCGCGCCCTAGGCGGCCAGGCCCAGGAAGCGATGGCCGAGATCGCCACCGCCGTCTACGAAACCCTCGCAAGGAGCCCGCGATGACCCGCCCCACCACCCGGCGAACCGTCCTCGGCGCGCTGGGTGCCGCCTCACTGGCCAGCACCACCGTGATGATCACACCCGGGGCGGCCAACGCCGCACCGCCAAAGGACCTACGCCGACGCGGCGCATACGACCGGTTTGTGGCCCAACGGGCCGCACAGGACGCCTTCTCCGGAACCGTGCTCATCGCGCACCACGGTCAACCCGTGCTGGCGCGCTCCCACGGCATGGCCAACAAAGACCAGTCCAATCCGAACCGGTCCGACACCGTCTTCTGGCTCGCATCGATCACCAAAACCTTCACCGCACTCGCGATCGCCCAACTGGCCCAACAGGGCAGGCTGGCCTTTCACGACACCGTCGGCGCCCACATCGACGGCTTCCCGACCGAGGTCGCCAGCACGGTCACCGTCCACCAACTGCTCACCCACACCTCCGGGGTCGGCCGGCCCGCCGTCGGCGGCGGCACCCCACCCGGACTCGACTGGAACAGCTTCGACGAGGTGATGGACGGCACCCTCACACTCCTCCGACAGACACCGCTGCAGTTCGCCCCAGGCACCCGGTACGCCTACAGCAACGACGGCTTCTTCGTCCTCGGCGCGATCGTGGCACGAGCGGCCGGACAGTCGTACTTCGACTACATCCGCCAGCACGTCTTCGCCCCCGCAGGCATGACCCGCACCGACTTCTACAGCCGCCCCCAGGTGCTGGCCAACAACGCCATCGCCCGGCCCTACTGGACCCAACGCGACGGCACCCGCGCCGACTTCGCCACCAGCCCCTACGCACCGTTCAGCACGGGACCGGCCGGCGGCGCCTACTCCACCGTGACCGACCTGCTCGCCTTCGTCGGCGCGCTGACCACCGGCAAACTGCTCAACCCCGCATTCGTTGATCTCATCACCAGCGGGAAACAGGCCCTACCACCGTCGCAGCTACCAAGCCAGGCCGAGTTCTACGGCTACGGCTACCTGAACGCGATCCTCAACAACCGACGCATCCTCGGGCACTCGGGTAGCGGGCCCGGCGCAGCCAACCGCCTAGACATCTACCCCGACCTGAACTGGGTCTCCATCGTCCTCAGCAACTACGACACCACCATCGACCCCATCGTTGAACTCGAACGCGAACTCATCACCAGATAGCCACGACCTCTCCGATCAGCATCGACACGGAGTGACCGGGCACCCTCACCGACTCGGCCGCCGGTGGCCAGCTCCGACCCCGGGAGCCGGGTCCGTGCCGGGCGAGTTGGGTCAACTGCGCCACTGTGGACACGCTCGCGCCGTCCGGTGGCTCCGAATATCCGATCGAGCCAGCCTGAGCGGTGATCGTCGATCTGACCGGGCGGCGACCGTGGCCGGGTCGCCGCCCGGGTGAGGGCGTGCCGGGAGGAGCCGGCGGGCAAGCCCGGTCGGCGGCGGACGCTCAGCCCCGGGGTCGCCGCATCACTTTCTCGAAGAGGTTCTCGTATGCGGTCAGGGAAGCCCCAGCGCTGTACAGGTCCCGGGCCCGCCGCTGCCCGCGCGCTCGTACGTCCGCTGGCATGGCGAGCAGTTCCTCGATACCCGCGGTGATGGCCGGGATGTCGCCGACCGGCACCAGTGACCCGAATCCGGTGTCGGTCACCGGCACCCGGCCGCCGGGCAGGTCGGAGGAGAGCACCGGTACGCCGCAGAGCATCGCTTCGGCCTGAACGATGCCGAACGACTCCGCCACCGAGGTTAGGGCGAACACGTCGATGGAGGCGTAGAAGTCGTTGATCGCCGTTCCGCTCAACGGGCCGAGGACGCGGATGCGGGGGTCGTCCCCAGCGGCCCGGCGTACCTGCTCGATGATGCCGCCGCCCGCGACGGTGCGGTACTCGCCGGCGATCAGCAGCCGGGCGTCCGGGTCGGCGAGCCGGCGGAAAGCGGGGACCAGGCACTCGAGCCCCTTATCGGGCACGATCCTGCCCATGAAACCGACATGGGGTCCGCTGCCGTCCCGGAACGCTGGCTGGCCGCCGGTCCGGTCCAGACAGGGCGCCGGGATCGCGGACCAGTCAGCGCGTTGGATGTCCGGCCACAGGGCGGAGTGTCGAGCCTGGTCCGCGCTGTTGACGACGACCGCGGCCGAGCGGCGCAGGGCGGCCCGGGCGGAGCGGTTGACCCCGCCGATCTGTACTTTCCGCAGCAGGCTGGGCGGGATCCACACGTCGATGTGGTACGTGGACACGACGGGTGTGTCGCCGCAGAGCTGGGCGATCGGCCCCCCCTCCAGCATCGGCAGGTGGAGGTTGACCACACGGGACCGGCGCCCGATCCGGGCCGCCAGCAGCGGGAGCGCCGGGCTGACGACGCCCCGGCCGAGGCGGGCCAGCACGGGTGCCCGGACAACCTCTACCCCGTTGCGGTTCTCCCGGGCGGGCAGTGCCGAATCGTGCCGGGAGGTAACCACGGCGACGCGGTGCCCACGGGCCGCCATTCCCTCGGCGATGATCCGGGCCACCTCGGTGAGCCCGCTGACGTAGGGCGCGTAGTAGTTGAGAACGACTGTCAGGTCGAACGTGGAACCGATGTTCAAGGGTTTCTCCTCCTTGGTCGTCGCGGCACGGCCACGGTCGGTGCCGCGGGCGGGGCTAGGCCGCGAGGTAGGCCACCAGCAGGCCGGCGCTCCAGATGGCGCAGTTGACGACGAGCAGCCGGTCGCGCACGAGTAACCGGACCGGATTGCCGCCGGTCCGGTGCACGACGATGAGCTGGAGATAGCGGAACGTGGCGAAGAGCATGAACGGCGCGGAGAGCGTCAGCGTCAGGCGGCCGAAGGTGTCCACCACCGCCGCCGTGGTGAGGTACGACATGAACGACATCAGGCCGATGCCTGCGCTCAACAGGGCGAGGTAGTCCAGCAGCTGCACCGAGTACGCCGCCAGGGACGGCCGGTGCTGCTGCGAGGACGAGCCCAGCACCACGAGCTCGTGCCGGCGCTTGCCGATGCCGAACAGCAGGCAGATGCAGAAGATGGAGAGCACCAACCAGCTCGACAACGAGGCCGAGATGGCTAGGACGCCGGCCAGCAGGCGTAGCACGAACCCGCTCGCCACCAGGAAGACGTCGATCAGCGGTACATGCTTGAGCCAGGCGCTGTAGGCGATGTTGACGATCAGGTAGCCGGCGATCGGCCAGATCGCCTGCGCCGGTGCGTCGAGCAGCGTGACGCCAACGGCGATCACCAGCGACAGCAGGGCCAGGGCTCCCGCCGCACAGGCATAGGCGATTCCCACCGGTACGTCCCCGCAGGCCACGGGGCGTAGTCGCTTCACCGGGTGGAGCCGGTCTCGGTGTCGGTCCTGGACGTCATTGAGGATGTAGACCGTCGCCGAGGCGATGGTGAACGCAAGGATGATCCAAGCGATCTGGACGGCCGCCCGCGGGGTCCAGGACGGCAGGGCGATGAGCACGAACGGCACGATCACCGCGTTCTTGGGCCAGTGCTCGGGGCGGATCAGCGCCAGGACACTCCTGGTACGGGTGCGGCGCGGGATCTGCGGCACCGGGATGCCGAGTTCGTGTTCCGGGGCAACGAGTTGCTGAACAGCCATCTTCACTCCAAATGAAAGGGGTCGCCGTTCGGGGACGAGATGGCGCCGGCGGCGCTCGGCGCCTACTTCCTCCAGGTGCACTCTCGCCTTTTAGAATGCTGCTTTGGCTACCGCGAGAAGTCCTTGTCGCCACGGTTCGCTATGGGTCTTTCCGCTGCTTCGAGCCTTGTTTGGAACGTTCGTGGAACGCCACCACTCGTAGGTGCGGAGCAATGCGTCTCGATTGGAGTGCCGGGGGTTGAAGCCGAGCTTTTCCCGCGCCCGGTCGATGCTGATGTACGAGTCGGCGCACAGCTTGTAGACGAGCCGCTTGTAGACCGGGCTGAGGCGGGCCGCGCTGAGTGCCCGCAGCGTCGCCAGGGCGGGCTTCACGGGCAGCGCCACCACCCGGCGGCCGTGGCCGGCGGCGTCCAGCACCGCCTGGAAGTCGTCGCGCAGCGTGGTGAACTCGGCGGCACCGAGGTTGAACGTCTGGTTCACCTCGGCCGGCGGCAGCGTCATGGCCGCGACGACGGCGTCCACCAGGTCCGCGACGTCCAGCATCTGGCAGCGGATGTCGCCCTTGCCGAGCACCGGGAAGTTCCGCCCCTCGTCGGCCCACTCGAAGAGCATCGCGAAGAGGCCGAGCCGCTCCGGCCCCAGAAAGGTCTTCGGCCGCAGGACGGGCACGCACATGCCGGCCGATCGGTACCGCGCGCAGATCCCCTCCGCTGACACCTTCGCGGCGCTGTACGGGTCGACCGGCTGACACGGGTGGTCCTCCGGCGTTGGCACCGTTCGGGGTAGCCCGTAGACCGCAGTGGAGGAGATGTGCACCACCCGCTCCACGCCGGCGGTCCGGCAGCCGTCGAGGACGCTGCGGGTGCCGTCCACGTCGACCGAGCGGATCTGTTCGGCGCGGTGACTGGGCAGGGCCGCCGCACAGTGCACCACCACGTCCGCCCCTGCGACGGCTGCGGTCACGTCGGCCGGGGCGCGGATGTCCCCGCGGATCTGCCGGTGCGGTTGCCTTGCCGTGGCGGGCACCAGGTCCAGACTGGTGGCCTCGTGCCCCTCGGACAGCAGGCGGTCGATGAGGTGCCGGCCGAGCATGCCGGAGCCTCCGGTTACGGTGACGCGCACCTGTCCCCCTCTCTCCACATCGCGATGGTCGATCGGCGCACAGCGGTGAACCTTGATTTACTAGTCACGTTAAGTAGGACTCACGCAACGCTAAGATCCAATCTCACCGCTTCATCACCGAACGGTCACCGCGTCCGAGTCACCGGCTCGGCACGTACAGGGGGGATGCTCGTTTGGATTTCCGAATACTCGGTCCGCTGCAGGTGTACTCCGACGGAACGCCGTTGCCTCTCCAGGGGACCCGTGAGCGGCGCATCCTCGGGCTCCTGGCGGCCAATTCCGATCGTCTGGTCCCTCTCAATCAGCTTGTCGACGCGGTGTGGGACGACGAGCCGCCGGTTACCGCCGGCACCCAGGTCCGGAATCGGATCTCCCGGATGCGCCGGGCGTGGGGTTCCGTGGTCGAGCGGCCGGAGGACATCCTCGTCACCGAGAGCGGCGGGTATCTGCTGCGGCTCGACGGGCACAGCCTGGACATGGTCGACTACGAGCGGGACGTGGACACCGCCCGTGGGCTGGTCCCCACCGGCGAGTGGGCCGAGGTGGTGCGGCTGCTCCGCTCCGCGCTCGGTCGCTGGCGCGGCCCGGCGCTCGCCGGGATCGGCGGCAACGTGATCGCCGCCGCCGCCACCCGGCTGGAGGAGCATCGGCTGTCGGTCACCGAGGAGTGTCTCGGCCATGAACTCGCCCTCGGGCGTAATGCCGAGCTCATCGACGAGCTGCACGCCCTCACCGAGGCGCACCCCTTCCGGGAGCGGTTGAACCACCATCTGATGCTGGCCTTGTACCGCAGCGGGCGGCAGGCCGACGCCCTCGCGCATTTCCAGCGGTACACCGGGCTGCTCCGCGAGGAGATGGGCCTCACCCCCGGACCGGAACTCCAGGAGTTGCACACCGCGATCCTGCGCCAGTCGCCGTCGATCGGATCGCCGCCCACCGCCACGCCGCTGGTGACGGCCGTGGTGGCGCCTGCGCAACGGGTGGGTGACGATGCGCGGCAGGCGGTACGCCGGCCGGAGCCTGAGCCGGCCTCACCGCCCCCTGCCGGCGGCCCGAGCGCTCCGGCACCACTGGCCGCGCGTCCCGCGCAGCTGCCGCCCGACATGATCGACTTCACCGGCCGCGCCGCGGAGCTGGCCCGACTCGACGAGTTCCTGCCCGGCGACGAGGCACCGGGTCCAGGCCTGCGGATCGTCGTCATCGCGGGAACGGCGGGGGTGGGCAAGACGGCGTTGGCCACCCACTGGGGGCACCGCGTGGCCGACCGGTGCCCCGACGGCCAGTTACAGGTCAACCTCGGGGGCTACGACCCGGCGCCGGCGATGCGGCCGATCGAGGCGCTGACCGCGATGCTCCGGACGCTGGGTGTGGCCGCCGACCAGGTGCCGATCGAGGCCGATGAGGCGGGCCGCCTGTTCCGTTCGTTGGTGGCGGATCGGCGGATGCTGATCCTGCTGGACAATGCCGGTTCCGCCGAGCAGGTGCGCCCCCTGCTGCCCGGCAGCTCGACTTGCCTGGTCCTGGTGACCAGCCGTAACCGGCTCTCCGGCCTGTTGGCCAGCCATGGGGCCCGCTGTCTGATGGTGCACCCGTTCAGCGTCGCCGAGGGTGCCGAGCTGCTTAGCCGGATTTTGGGTGGCCAGCGGCTGCGCGACAATCCCGAGGCGGTCCGGATCCTGGTCCAGACGTGTGCCGGGTTGCCGCTCGCGCTGCGGATCGCCGCCGCCAACGTCGAGGCCGACCCGCACCGGTCGATCGCCGCGTACACCACCGCGTTGCGGGAAGGGGACCCGCTGGCCGCTCTCCGCGTCGACGGCGACTCGCAGGCGGTGCAGACGGTCTTCGACGTTTCGTACGAGATGCTGCCGCCGGACGCCCAGCGGCTGTTCCGCCTGCTGGGGCTGAACTTCGGCCCGGACACCTCCATCGCCGCCCTGTCGGCGATGGCCGACCTGGCGCCCGGTGAGGTCGACCTGCTGGTCGGTCGGCTGGCCGCCGCCAACCTCGTGCAGCGGAGCGAACCGGGCCGGGTGGTGGTCAACGACCTGCTGCGCCTCTACGCCCGCCGCCGCGCCGAGAGCGACGAGGCACCGCCGCGCCTGCGCGCGGCGGTGGAGGCGCTCTACGCCTGGTACGTCGACCACGCCTCGGCGGCGTCTCGGATCCTCCACCCGCACATGCTGCGGCTGATCGACGGTGAGGGGTCGGAGTCAGCGGTCCATTTTGACGACACCGGCGCGGCGCGGGCCTGGTTGGACCGGGAGCGCCAGAACCTGGTCGGCTCGATCAGGAGCGCGGCCGAGCAGACCCACCCCGCTGCCTGGTTGCTGTCCGACGCCCTGCGCGGCTACTTCTGGCTGAGCGGTCACATCTTGGAATGGACATCCACCGCCCAGGCCGCCATTTCCGCTGCCACCGTCGGCAACGATCGGCGCGGCCAGGCGGCGGCGGCGGTGAGTCTCGCCTTCGCCCACTACAGCCAGGGGCAGTACCGCCAGTCGCTGCGTTTGTACCGGCAGGCGTTGCAGTTGAGCCGGGACGCGAACTGGGCGGAGGGCGAGGTAGCCGCGCTTACCAACATCGGGCTCTCGGAGGCGGCCGCCGGGTTACTCAAGCCGGCCGCCGAGTCGCTCACCGCCGCCGTCACGCTCGACCGGCGCCTGGGCCGGCCCGGGCTGGCGACCACGCTGTGCGCGCTCGGCGAGGTCAACGCCCGGCTCGGCCGGACCGTCGAGGCGTTACGAGACATCAAGGAGGCGGTGGTCCTGTACCGACGCTCCGGGTCGCGGAGCGGCCAGGCGATGGCCTACGTCGGCCTCGCCGCTGTGTTGCGGCTGCGCGGGCGCGCGCGGGACGCCCTGCCCTACGCCGAGCAGGCACGCGAACTGTACGCACAGCTGAGCGACCCGGACGGGGAGGCCACGGCGCTGGATCTGATGGCGCGGCTCCACCTCCAGGACGACCGTACCCGGGAGGCGCTCGACCTGGCGACCGCCGCGCTGGCATTGGCGGAGCGGACGAACCGCCGCCGCAGGCTCGCCGGCATCCACAACACGATTGGCCGGATCCACCTGGCGCTGCGTGAACCGGAGCGGGCGCGCCGGCACCACGAGTCGGCGATCCGCGCGCCGGAGTCGGTCGAGTCGGCGTACGTCAGGATCGACGCCCATACCGGGCTGGCTGCGTCGCTGCGCCTGCTCGGCGACGAGGAGGGGGCGTCCACCCATGCCGAGCAGGCGTTGCTGCTGGCCCGCCAGGCGGGCTACCGAACGGGCGAGGTGGAGGTCCGCGCCCTCCTCGCCGACCTGCACCTGCCCGCGCGGAACGCGACCGAGGGATAAGGAAGTGTCCGGTAGCTGGAGAGCTACCTGGGGTTGAGTTCGTCATCGAGGCGTCGGGCGGCGTCGGTGCAGACCAGTCCCGGCAGCGACAATGTCTCGCCGATCCCGGCCAGGATCAGCTTGGCTCCGGCATGCTCCTGAATGGATGCGGAATGCACGACGTCAGGCAGCGCCGTCCGGGGCCCGCGCCCGATCCTGCGGCAGATCGAGGTACGCCGGGACGGCTCCGCGGTTGGTTGACGTCCTGACCGGCGGTGGCAGGGCTGGTGGTCGATTGGTGACGAAATGGTGATGGCTCTCCATAGCGTCGATCTGACAGCAACGGTGGGTTCCGGCCCACCCGCGGTCGATCGACGTGAGGAGTCGCCGTGCACTTCCATCCTGCCGCTGCCATTCTGGCGATCGGAGCGGTGCGAGAGCAGTTCGAATGCGCCGGTCCGGAATCGCCCACCGACACCTGGCCGGTTCCCGGCCCGAGTCGAAGCGCCCAGAACGTCTTCGACATCGCGGCCAGGCCGCTGCGGTGGGTGCGGACGAGTCACCGCACGGAGAGCTCGTCCCATCCAGTTGAGGTCCACCTTGGAGATGAATGACCATGGAACAGCGCACTCTCGGCCCGGACGGCCCCCGCGTCTCCCGCGTGGCGCTCGGCACGATGACGTTCGGCCAGGAGGCCGACGAGCAGGCGTCCCACGCGATCCTCGACACCTACCTGACGGCTGGCGGCACGCTGGTGGACACGGCGGACGTCTACTCCGACGGGGAGAGTGAGCGCATCATCGGCCGATGGCTGGGCAAGAACGCCACGGCCCGCGACCAGATCGTGCTCGCGACGAAGGGCCGTTTCCCCATCACCGACCAGCCTGGTCCCGGCCTCAGCCGGGACTACCTGCGCCGGGCGCTGGACGCCAGCCTCTACCGGCTGGGCGTCGACCACATCGACATCTACCAGGCCCACGGCCCGGACCCCCGGGTCCCGCTCGACGAGTTCGCTCTCTTCGCCGAGGAGGCACAAGCCGCCGGAAAGGTCACCCACGTCGGGTTGAGCAACTTCCCCGGCTGGCAGACCAGCCTCGCCCACGCCCTGTGCCGGCAGCACGGCGCCCGGCCGCCTGTCTCGCTGCAACCGCAGTACAGCCTCCTGGTCCGGGAGCCGGAGTGGGAGATCATGCCGGCGGCCGAGGCGCTCGGCATGGGCACGATGGTCTGGGGGCCGTTGGGGGCCGGGTGGCTGACCGGCAAGTACCGCCGCGACGAGCGGCCGCCGGCCGGCAGCCGACTCGGTGACGACCCGAACCGGGGTCTCGAGGCGCTGGACCGGCGTGGGACGGAACGCACCTGGCGAATCGTCGACACCCTGCTGCGCCTCGCCGGTGAGGCCGGTGTGCCGCCGGCGCAGGTCGCCCTCGCCTGGGTCCTCCAGCGGCCCGGCGTCACCTCGGCGCTGGTCGGTGCCCGTACCCCACAGCAGCTCACCACCTCGCTGCCGGTCGCCGACCTGCGGCTAGACCCGGCGCTCGTCGCGCAGCTCGAAGAGGTCAGCGCGCCGCAGACGCCGGACTACCCCTACCGCTTCGTCGAGGAGATCTCCGCCATGCGCTGAGCGGTGGCCCCTGGGCAGGCGGATCAACCATTTCGCCCGTAACGACTGGAGCCCGGTCCCCGATGTCAACAAGACCGCTTGTCGAACCGTCGACCGCAAGCGATTCGACAGGATCACCTCCACCGCCCACCCGTGCACACTGGGCCGCCCGGTCCCTTGCCGTCCTCGCCATCGCATGGTTGGTATTTGCGCTGGCGCACGTCGCGCTCAGCGGGCGGTTCTGGCTCTGGACGCTGCCCGGCATGCTGCCGCCGGTGACCTTCGTGGCGATCCCGTTTCTGCTGATGTTGCTGGCATCGCTGGCGCGGGGCCGCCGGGTCCGAACCGCGACGGCCTCGCTGGTGGCTCTCCTGGCATCGTTTCCCTTCTCCGGCGTCAACCTGGCGGCCCTCGACGGCGCCGAACGGGTGGCGACGAACGGTCCAACCCTGCGTGTGCTCAGCCTCAACACCGACTACTGGGGTCAGGTCCGAGACGGGATCTGGGCCGAGAAGCGTGACCGGGGACGCCTCCTGGACTACTTACGGTCCCTCGACGCGGACGTGTACCTCCTCCAGGAGCACATGCTGCGGGTGGACAACCGTCCCCAACCGATCACCGACCTGGCCGACGCCCGGGCGGCGTTCCCGGGCTACCAGGTGGTCGCCGCCGGCACCCTGCTGACTCTCAGCCGGCTGCCCGTCGTCGGGCACGACGTGGTCCATTCTCGCGACGAGCCCGTTCTTCAGTTCCCCGCGCCGTACGGTTTGCGAGTGGACGTCCAGGTCGGCGGCCGGACACTGTCGACCTACAACGTGCACATGCCGGTGCAGCTGCTGATGGAGGAGAGCCCCTTCTCCGGCAACTTCTACAGGGAGATCCGAGAGCGGCACGAGCGCCGGAGCGAGGAGTACCGGGCCCTCACCGCCGACGTGAAGGCGAACCGGAACCCGCTGCTGGTGGCTGGTGACTTCAACACCAGCCCGGCGATGGGCGACAACCGCGCCCTGCTCAACGCCACCACCGACGCCGCTGCCTCATCCGGCGACCTCTATCCGGTCAGCTGGCGGGTCGGCGGCCAGGTGCCGAAGCTCTGGCGCAACGACTGGGCGTTACTCGGCAACGGCGCTCGAGCCGTGGAGTATGGCTTTGTCGACTCGATGGGCAATTCTGACCACGCCGCACAAAGGTTGACGGTGACGCTCGGCGACGGCCGGACCGGGGAGGACGGGTGAGGACCGGCGGCCGGCTGGACCGGGCCGCTCGGGTGCTGCGACCTGCCTTCACCGGCGTCGTTCTGGCCGCGCTCGTCTGGCAGCTCTGGGTCAGGCGGGACGAACTGGCGGTCGCGCTGGACCGGATCAGCCCCGGCCGGCTGGTTCTGGCGGCCCTGATTGTCACGGTCGGTCTTCTGCCCGGCCTGGAGGGCTGGCGACAGCTCATGGCCGGACTCGGCGTGGCCCTTTCCCGTACCGAGGCCGGCCGGCTGTACTTCCTGTCGAGCCTGGCCAAGTATCTGCCGGGCGGGGCGTGGCCGATCGTCGCCCAGGCCGGGCTCGGGCTCTCACCGACCCTGGCCGCCTCGGGCTTCGTCGGCGTGGCACTGCTGTCCGTGCTGGCCGGTCTCGTCGTGGGCTGTGCCGCGGTGCCGCAGCTCGTCGCGGAGGACCCGCTCTGGTGGTTTCTCCCGCTGGTCGCGGCGATCGGTCTGGCCGCGCTGACCCCGCCGACACGGCGGGCGGCCCGAGCCGTGGCCGGGCGGATCCGGTACCGGCTCAGCCGGCGGCGCACCTTGCCGACGGCTCCGGACGGCCCCGCCGTCGCCCGGACGCTCGCCTGGCTGGTGCTGGCATGGGCGGTGACGGGCCTGCACGTCGCGGTCCTGGCCGGCGCCTTCGGGCCGGTGTCACCGGCGGCCGCGGTGGGCGGCTTCGCGTTGGCCGCCGCAGCCGGGTTGGTCTTCTTCGTCGTACCGGGAGGTCTCGGCGCACGGGAACTCGTGCTCGGCTTCGCGTTGCTCCCGGTCCTGTCCGTGACCGAGGCAGTCACCGTGGTCACGGTCAGTCGATTCCTGATCACCGTCGGGGACGTGGTGGCGGCGGTCGTCGCCGTCGGCTTGCACCGGAGGTCGCAGCCGGCCCGCCAGCTGCCCGCCGTCCAGCGACAGACATGAGGAGGTTCTGATGGCATCGCGAACGAAACAGCTGGTCGCCCTAGTCGGAGCGCTGACGCTTACCGTCACGCTGCCGACGATCGGCGGCGCGCCCCCCGCCACCGCCGGTGCCCGCGGGGCGTGCGCCGAGTTCGCCCGGTATCCGGACCTCCGCGGTGAGCGGGTGAGCGTGTACACCCCGATCCGCGGCGTGGAGGCCGACCTGCTGCAACAAGCCTGGCAGGACTTCGTGGACTGCACTGGCGTCCGGATCGACTACGAGGGCAGCGCCGACTTCGAGACCGAGATCGGTCGCCGCGTGGCGGAGGGCCACGCCCCCGACGTCGCCTTCTTTCCGCAGCCCGGGCTCATAGGAACCTTCGCCCGGGACGCGGAGGTGCTCCCGCTGAAGGGCCGGGCACGCGCCGCGGCCAAACGCGACTTCTCCGAGACCTGGCTCGGTTACGGCACGTTCGACGGCACCCTGTACGCCACCCCGCTCGACGCGAACGTGAAGAGCCTCGTCTGGTACTCGCCGAAGATGTTCCGGGACGCCGGTTGGCAGGTGCCGGGCACCTGGGCGGAACTGGTCGCGCTGAGCGACACCATCGCGGCCAGCGGGATCGAGCCGTGGTGCGCCGGCATCGAGTCGGGGGTGGCGACCGGCTGGCCACTGACCGACTGGGTCGAGGACGTGCTGCTGCGTATGCACGGTCCGGAGACATACGACCGATGGATCGCCCACACGATCCCGTTCGACGATCCGGCGGTGGTCGACGCCGTCGAGCGGGTCGGTTCGGTGCTACGCGACGACCGGTACGTCAACGGCGGATTCGGTGACGTGGCGTCGATCGCCACCACCGGGTACCAGGAGGGCGGCTGGCCGATCCGGGACGGAGAGTGCGCGTTGCACCGCCAAGGCTCGTTCTACGCCAACCTCTGGCCGGCCGGTACGACGGTGGCGCAGGAAGGTGACGTCTTCGCGTTCTACCTGCCGACGGATCGTCCCGATGCCGAACGGCCGGTCCTCGGCGCCGGGCACTTCGTCGCTGCGTTCGACGACCGCCCCGAGGTCGACGCCGTCCGCGCGTACCTGGCCAGCGGCCACTTCGTCAACAGCCGGGCGAAGCTGGGCAACTGGATCTCGGCCCACCGGAAACTCGACGTCGCGAACGTCGTCAATCCGCTCGACCGGCAGTCGGTGGAACTCCTCCAGGACCCGGGGACGGTCTTCCGGTTCGACGCCTCCGACCTGATGCCACCGGCGGTGGGCGCGGGCACGTTCTGGAGCGGCATGACCGAGTGGATTAACGGTCGGGACACCAGGGAGACCCTCGCCGACATCGAGGCGTCCTGGCGGGAGCAGCCCACCGTGGGCCGGCGGTGACGGGCAACGGTGCCGCGGGCGTGCCGGGCGGCCGTTTCCAGCTTGGTCGTCCCACGCTCGGTTCTCGCCGGCATGGTCGTGTCTCGCAGCTGAGTGCTCCACCTCATCAGGGTCGGGCTCCGGGCCCGGGCGATCCGGCCCCGGTTCGCGCTGGCGGCCCTCGACGACTTCCCGGTCACTTCGTTTCATGGGGTGTAAGCGCTGTTGACCGGGCGTCAGTCCCGCTGATGACCGTGGAGCGGGTCGGGCGCAACCGGGTGCACTGAACGTCGTTGAACAGCGCCCAAGGGCACTCAAGTGCGCCCGCCGTGACCTGCAAGTTCACGTTCCCGCAAGTGTCTACAAGTTCGGGGGCGGTTCAACGCGGCGCCAAGCCGGCCGCCCGGCCACGAGTTCCTCGGTCACATGGCGCCGAACGCTCGCAGCCATAAACCGCATCGTCCGGTACGCGTACGAGCACTCGGTCGGCACGCGCGCTCATCGGCCACGACCGGCCGCCAGCACCTACCCTGATCCGCCTCGATCACGAGCGCTACGCGGCATGAGATCCGGACGTTTGATGAGGAGCCAACGATCACGGAGTGATGTATTCCCTGCCTGGGTCGTCACGCAGTCTCCGACTCGCCGTGCCAGGATCGTCTCGTGCGCAACGAGGAACGGCTACGAACACGGACGCCCGAGTCCCGAGCCTTCGGGCAGCGCGTACAGCTCGTCATGAACCTGACCTCGCGCCTCAACGTGCTGCCGTTTGACGACCTCGATGCACGCAGGACGGTGCTGACCGAGATCTTCGGTAAACCGATCCCTGACTCGCTGTCCGTCCTGCCTCCGTTCTACTGCGACTACGGGCTTGGAGCATCGTTTGGAGAGCGCGTGTTCATCAACCAGGGATGCTTCTTCCTCGACTACGGGGGCATCACCATCGGTGACCGCGTCCTGATTGGTCCCCGAGTGACTCTGAGCACGGCCGGACATCCCGTCGAGCTCCACGAGCGGTACGACTTCATCACGCACGCGCCCATCGTCATCGAGGATGATGTGTGGATCGGTGCCGCGGTCACGGTCACCCCCGGAGTGACAATCGGTCGGGGCTCGGTCGTCGGCGCGGGCGCCGTTGTCGCGAAGGACGTGCCGCCGCTGAGTGTGGTGACGGCAACAAGCGTTGTCGAGCGAAAGCGTCTCAAGCCAGCGTCTACCGCAACCTGAACCTGCGGCTCACCCACGCACACCGGCTACTTGACGGGAAGGCGGTAGCTGGCGTCATCCGGTCCACCGGCCAGTGCAGGCAGCGATGAGACCCTGGCAGGCGGCGCGCTCGGGAGGGCGGCAGATTAGTACACCGGCTTGGACCTGATGGCTTACTTGCCGGTGCTGACCACGATTGCCTGCAGATTGGCAGCGAGTTCCTCAACCGATGCGGACTGCTGCAGTACGTGAAATGCGTCAGAGGCGTGATAAAACGCCCTTACTGGAGCCGCGTGCAGCCGGTGGTCGGCGAGAATCTGCGGGAACTGTTCGCGTCTTGCGGCCAGCCGCCAGTCTTGGTCGATGCGGTCCTCGTCGAGCATCACCTGGATGACGATGTCTGGTGCATGGCCGTGTTCGGCCAGCAGTTCGGCGTGACGAATGGTCCGTGGGTAGCCGAACAGCACCCAGTAGCCGGGCGACCGTGCCAGCGGGTCCGCGACGAACTCGGCCAGTACCTCGTCTGGTACCAACTCGCCGGCCTGCATGTGACCCGCGAACCGCTGGCCCCATTCCGAGCCGCCCTGCACTGCCGCTCGGCAGAGGTTCCCGACGTTATACGCCTGCAGTCCCATGGCCTCGCCGAACAGCATTGCGGCGCCCCAGGCGTCGAGCACGCCGGGCTCCGCGATGACAGCTACCTTCCGCCGCACGCTCTCACTCTCCAACACCCAGAGAGCGCAGCTTATCGACGACTCGCCTACGTGCTCCAGCGCAGACGCGCTGGTCCGATCCAGGCTATAGGCAGAAGCCATCCCTGGATCCCATCGAGACGACCGCACGTCCGTCGCTCACCACGACGCGCGATCGGCGGTGCCAGAAGAGGGCGGCGAAATCTGGTAGCCACGGCGCGGGCAGGCGGGGTAGAGAAGCGTGGTGACGTCCTGGTCCGTGGTCGCCGAAGCCTTCGACTCAACCGATGCCTGCGCTCTTCGTCGTGACTACTACGCCGAAGTTGCCGGCCGCTACCTGAGGCGGCCCGTGACTGCCGAGGAGATCGACCATGGGATGGCCGGGGACGGTGCCAAATTCTTCCCGAGGGCGGGCGCCTGCGCGCACTGCGACCTCGTATGCAGGACAGCCACCTCGTGATTGTGGATCGAGGTGGCTGGCCCCAGGTGCGACGACTGGGCGGATCAGACCGTGCGTCTACGTACCGCTGTAACCGTTACGATCGGCCCTTCAGCTGCGTAAATATGGCTCGGATTCTGCCAAGTATGGTCCACCGATAGCCCTTGACCTGGGCAAACGTGAGCCCCTGGTTGGCAGTGCGCGAACCACCTCAGCCAGATGTGCAGTGGGCTGGGGAAACACGTTCTCGCGGTGCCGGTTCGCGTTTTGGTCGCGTGGTTCAAAGTCGGTGCGTCGGCCGTCTGCCTACTACTCGGCCAGCGTTGATCTCACTGCTCTTCTTCACCCGGGTGCGGACGCGACCCAGGACGTCTGGTCTCGCCCCATCCGGCGTCAGCGGCACTCTCGGCCGAAGCTGGCAATCGGAGCAGAGTCGGTCGCACTGGCGGCCGGCACCCGTGCTTGTCAGCGGCCATGTGAGTGCGCCGACGCTGTTACGGATTGACGGTGTTCGGCGCATTGCTATCGCGTGTGGCGCAGCGGTGTTGTAGCCAGTGGGTTGCGGCTGTTGCGAGGCGGAGTTTCTCCTCGGCGATGGCTTGCAGCGCGGTGGGCATCGGTGCCAGTGCGCCCGCCATCAGGAAGCCGGTATGCGCTGCGAGGATCGCATCGAAGAAAGCCGGCGGGCAGTTCAGAGCCGGCAAGGCTGCGTGAAGGTGCGGTTCGGGATCGATGCCGTCGGCTGCCATGCCGGTCAGCAGCGCGATGAGGTCGATGACGGGCGCACCGAGCCGGGCATGCGGCCAGTCGACGAACATTACGCGGTCGCCGCTGAGCAGGACGTTGTGTGGGTACAGGTCGCAGTGCACGAGTGAGTCGCCCTGTGCCGCGTGCAGCCCTTGCTGCTCGATCGCGGTCAGTCGATCGAGGTGGTGCGATGCCCAGGTCGAGACGGTGTGCAGTCGGGAGGTGCTGGACGGATCGAGGGCGAGGTCAGCCCAGCCGCCGAGCCGCGGGTGGTCGCGCGGTAGCTCGATCGGTGACGGTGTGGCCGTCTGAGCGAAGGCGACTGCCTGCGTCACGACAAGACGGATCTGCCGTGCCGTCCACGGTCGCCCCGGTGCGACACCGTCCACATGCTCGAAAACCAGAATCACCCACCGGCCGTCGTCGTGCGTGTTCAGTAGTCGAGGCACGGGCAGGCCCGCTGGCAGCCGCCCAGCCACTCCAGCCTCGGCGCGGTAATGCGACGCCTCGACCGGCCACAGCTGTACGTCCACTGCCTTGACGAAGGCCCGGTGGCCACCTCGCAGGGTGAGCCAGGAGGCGAAGCCGGGCGAGAATCCACCGGAACAGCTCTCGTTCAACACCACGGCGCCACCCAGCAGACCTTCGATACGCCCTCGAACCGACGCCGGTAGTTCGGCCCAGCGGGGTCGTTTCCTACTCGCGGACACGGCCGTACTCCTCACCTGTTAACGCAGGATCTCATCGACGGCGGAGACGAACTGCTGGCCAGCGACAGGGTAGACACCAACCTGTTCAGCGTCGGCCATATCAACACCCCGGGCGGGCAACGACTGGCGACTGCGGGAGACAACGATCCCGTAGCGAGTAGTTCGCGGCAGTCGAGGATCCTTTACCGACAAGACCGAATGACATCCATCACGAACAGTCGATGTGACACGGGCGGATGCAGCTTCGGGGCCCACCGGGACTGCGCTGGGCCAGAGTGCAGAGGCAGTCGGGCCGCCGCCACCCCAGGTCGAGTAGCGGGAAGATGGTGCGCATGCCGGCGACGTCGGAGTCGCGGCCCTGCCGATCTCGTCCAGGCTGATCCCGATGGCTGTCGGCAGTGACGGCTCCGGCCGGAACGGGCGTCGGGTGTGGGTAGCCGAGCCGATGCCGCACCTCCACTTTGATAGCTTTGATCTTGCACTCGACGTTGCCTATCTGCGTTTCCTCAGGCGTCAACTACCGGCTCCGAGGTGCCTGACATCGCTTGCTGAGACGCGCGTGGGGTGGCATCATCGCGGCCATGATCGAGAGAATCGAGTCCGCCCTCCGCCGGTGAGCGTGACGACCGAGCCTGGACTGCTCGGACCCCGGATCACTCTGTTCGAACACGCGCTGCGTCTCCACCAGCAGCATCCCGACGGTGTTCTGCCTCGCGACGGTGAGCCGTATCCGGACGACGAGCGTCACCGCTCGCGGCCGTCAGCCCGTCGTGCGAAGAATCAGCGGCTCTACGGCGCCGATGTCGCCGTCATCCTCGACAGGCACTTCAGTCAGCCTGACGCGCAGGCGAGTGAGCTTGTCGACGCCTTCGGCGATACCTACGTCCCGATCCATCGCAATGACCACATCGTTGCCGCGGCGCTGCGCGCGGATCGGCAGCGAGTGCGGCAGACCGGCCGATGGTTGGTGCGGCACGGCACTGACCGCAATGCCGTCACGGTCGGACTCACGCTGCTGACCGCCGATGGGGCCGAGGACGACATCCCGCTGATCCAAACCATCGGTCTGCTGTCGAACTGGTTCGGGCCGTTGGCCGCAGAGGCGTTGCAGCGCCGCCGGGGAGGTGCGGAAGCGCTGCTGTGGCTCGCCGAGCGCGTCGCTGGCTGGGGTCGGGTCTACGTCGTCGAGGCGCTGTGCCGACCAGGCGCTGCCAGTGCTCGGGCGTGGCTGCTGCGCCATGCCTGCGACGGCGACTATCTCAACGGCTACTTCGCCGGCCGGGTCGCCACCACAGCACACCTACCCGAAGCGATCACCAGCACCGATGTCGACGACGAACTGATCGATCACACCGGGCGGCTCCTGAGGGTCATGGCCGACTGCGGTGGCATGGGCATGACCCTCGAGCACTACCCGCCCGCACCAGTCGTGCTGGCCGCACACGCTGCTCACCTCGCCCAGCAACCGCCGACAGCGAACCGGTACGCCGATGCCGCGATCATCGCCGACCATCTGATGGCCAAGCCTCCGAACCGATGCGGTTGCACCGCCGAGCAGCGGGACCACATCGTGCAGCAGTACCTCGCCGTCCTCGACCGGCCGGACTGGCGCGACGCTGTCCGCGCGGGCCTCGGCCCGACCAGTCACTTCTTCGCCTGGTTCACCGGCCACGTAGCGGCCCGGCTGCGTCGCGGCGCGTCTTCCGACGTGGCGGAAGGTGACGGACGATGAACCACGTCGCCAACCAACACCTCATCGAAGCGGTGCGCGCCGGTGACGGGGCAGCCGTGACGCTGGCCTTGGCCGGCGGGGTCAATCCGAACGCGGAAGTGGGCCGGTTGCGGGCGCCTGTACTCGTCGAGGCCGCCCGCGGCGGCCGGCTGGACATCATCGGTTTGTTGGTGAACGCCGGGGCGAGCGTCGGACCAGTCGGTCACTTCAACGTGACGCCGCTACGCGTCGCCATGCTCGAAGCACACACGGACGTGGTGCGGCACCTCATCGCCCACGGGGCGCTTCAATGCCACCGTCAGCGGCAAAGGCCACGGAACGCCAGCCATCTCAAGCCAGACCTCCCGAGCCCGAGCAAGCAACGGATCACAGGCCACGGACGCATCCTCACGCCTCGTGCAACGTTCACGCCACAGAGATCACAGCTGTCAGCGTCGGCTCGCCCTCTTCGCCGCGACGCGTAAGGCAGGAGTAACCAGGGTGACGTCTGCGGCCGAATCGGCGATCGTGTTGCGGTGAGGAGCGCGGACGACATGAACGGCGACGAGAACTGGACGGGTGGCTTCTACGAACTCTGCCTGGTTCTCGGCGCAGCTGACGATGACAACGTCGACCGGGCCCTACGGTCCCTGTGGCGCGCTGTCGGCGTTCAGGGTTGCCATGTTCGTCGAGCCGACGGGACTGGATTCGCGGCGGTCGAGCTTGGCGTGGCAGCCCTCCACGCACATGGTCACTTGCGCGGGACGCTGACGCTGCCCTCGGGCGCCCGCGTCGTCTGCGGTGGTTTCCTATCCCGGTACGAAGGCCTGGATACCTTGGAGCTTTACCTACCGCTGGGCGCGTTGGCCCGAGTCGACCGCCGCATCGGCGGCTACCCCTTCGACGAATCCAGCGGCGTGGAATCGTTGACGTGGCGTAGCACGCTCGACCGGTGGCTGGCCGACGTCGCGATTGCCGTATACGGCGAGGTGCCGTTCCACCGCGCGCTCATCGGTTTCGAAGTCGATGAGGACTGCGGCATCAGCGGCGATCAGCGGTATGCCGCGGTCCTGATGCCCCGCGCCGACGGCTTGGAGTACCAGCCCGCCAACGCCTGAGACGCGATGAGTCATTCGACTCGACATCGAGGACGCCCTGCCCACTCGATCTTCGCAACAACGCACGGACATGCCGCCGATTGGGCTTCACCGTACGTGACCGCCGACGGCAGAGCTGAAGACGCAGTGTTCCGAGTTCGGTCGCTGGTGTGGCTAAGCGCTGCCGGCGTGAGCGCCGGTGGAGACCACGATCAGCCCAGGCATGGCAGGCTCATGCCGCATGATCGACGAATTCGCGAAGACCAACCTGCACGGGAGACTGCGGCGGGACCGCAAGGCGCTGCTCTGGAAGCTCGACGGCTTGTCCGAATACGACGCCCGCCGACCTTTGACAGTGACCGGGACCAACCTCATCGGCCTGGTCAAACACGTGGCCACCGTCGAGGCCAGGTACTTCGGCGAGGTCTTCGACCGCCCTTCCCCGGAACCGCTGCCCCGGTGGCAGGACTCCAACGGCAGCGATCTGTGGGCTACTGAGGACGAGACCCGCGATCAGATCATCGCGTTCTACCGGCGCACGTGGGAACACTCGGACGCGACGATCAACGAGCTTCCCCTCGACGCCCCCGGCCACGTGCCGTGGTGGCCGGAGCCTTATGCAGACACGAACCTGTTCGCCATCATGGTCCATGTCCTCGGCGAGTCCATCCGGCATGCCGGGCACGCCGATATCCTGCGCGAGGGCCTCGACGGGCGAACCGGGTTGCGCGCCGAACACGAGCAGCAGATCGACGAGGAAGCCCGTGCAGCCTACTGCGCGAAGATCGAGCAGGCCGCCAGGTCGGCCGCACCAATCTAGGCTGAGTGGAGACGTGGCCTGCGCCGTTCGCAGCGACGAAGCACCCGGACCGTACGAGGTTCGGCGCCTGGTTCAGTAGTACGAGGACGCCCGCGATCATCTGCCGCGATGACGACGTGACGTGGTCGGCTTGTCAGTGACCGACCGTGACCTATTTCGACGCGCTTCCGACGGCCGTCGAACGGGCCTCACGGTTGAAGGGTGGCCTGTGGTTGTTGAGGAGCCGGCAACCTTCGGGTGATTGCCACCTCGAAGCGTTCCCAGGCGGCTGGGGTGAAGGGGTGGGCCGCCTCGAGGATCAAGCCGGCGACGTACCGTGCTTCGTCGCGCGTCCGGTCCGCCTCGGCTTGGGTAATCCATCCGCAACTGACGGCATCGTCAAGTTCGTCGTCGGCGACACCGACAGTCCTGCCGTGATGGCTGAGCCTGGAACGAGGATCGGTGCCGGGAGGTGTGTCGTCGTCCGGCACGTGCCAGAGGTCGAGTTCGAGATCGACGAAGCCCCACACGTCCCCGCGTCGCGTCACGGGGCGGGACAAGTCGATGGTGATCGCGGTCCGGGGTGTGTGCCGCCAGGAAGCGATCCAACCGCCCTGATGCGGTGCGAAGTACAGGACGGGGCAGCCTGGTTCCTCGGGGATTCCGGAGAAACACGTGGCCTCGGCGCTGATTATCGTCAGTTCGTCATCCCCTGAGCCCGGATGATGCAACAGTGGTGAGCTCAGGATGCGCTGGTGGGGCAACGTCAGTACTTCAGGCAGTGCGCGGATCTGCCGCGAGCGGCGCGCGGTGGCAGCCCAGGTCCGGCGGTGCTCGTGCGGCAAGCGCACATCAGCGGTGGGAAGAAGGAAGTGAGCTGGCGAGGCTTTCCCGTCTTCAGCGCTCAGTCCCAGGGATCAGCATTCGGATTTTCACCGAGTATCCGCGCGCACTCCAGGCAAAAGTCTCTTCCGAAGAGCTGGTTGCCTCGGGACTCGGTGCCCCATGCCTGGTCGGCGGCTGCAGCGATCGCACGCCATGTGTAGCCTTCGGCTCGCCATTGCCTGACTTGCCGCGCAATGTCCGTGGTCAGAGTCAGTCCCGACGCCTTCAGCACGTGCCGAACCTACGCTTCGCACCTTGATGGTGTCACCTGCGTCCGGATTTGCCGCCGTCCGCGCTCCGTGCTCGGCGGGTGCACGACGGCGGCTGCGTCATGGCAGGTCCAGCCCCTTCACAGCCGAGCCGCGATCGTTTGGGCACACACGATCGACTCGGTGTGGGTGGTATCGACCTCCACGTCGTACACCACACCCTGGTGCACCAGGTGGGCCTGTACGGCGGCCATCCCACGGACCCGGTCGCCGCGGGCGATCTCGCGACCGGCGGCGACCTCCGTATCGCAGCGGACGCCGGCCCACAGCACGTCCAGT
>NZ_JBFAQH010000002.1:0-542303 GCF_040677165.1 Micromonospora sp. NPDC049374
AACGCCCGGTCTCATTCCGAACCCGGAAGCTAAGCCCTCCAGCGCCGATGGTACTGCACCCGGGAGGGTGTGGGAGAGTAGGACACCGCCGGACATTCTTCCCGTTTAGGGCCACCCACAGGGTGGCCCTAAACGCGTTCCAGGGCACCGGGTCCCCGGCCCGCGATCTCCGCGTTACGACACGCCGCGGTGTGGCGAGCGCCCTCGGGGCCGGTGGGACCGGGAAAGCGGGCCAGCCGCATACGCGGGCACCGCACAATCGCCCTTACGATGACGGCAAGGCGCATCTCGACGAACACGCCGGCCGGGTATGTGGCACGCCCGGGCCTTGGTCCGGCAGCCGGAAACCTGCCTCTCCGCGACACCGCAGGGTAGGAGCGTGGAGGCGCGGATCCTCCGGAGACGACACCGAAGTCGGCGGCGGCGTCAGCCTTGGGGCTTACCGCAGGGAACGGCCCCGCCGGCGCGAAGCTGGCGGGGCCGTGACGAAGCTGGTGCCCGGCGGGCGTCAGGCAGGTTCCTTGGCGCAGATGAAGCGCGGTTCCGCGCTGTAGGTCCAGCTGAACTTCTCCCGCTTGACGACCTTGCCGTCCTTCTTGATGACCCGGAACGCGTCCTGCGTGAAGCCCTGGCTGCCGTTGGCGGGAATGCAGCTCGGTCCTGGTTCGAGGTAGACGGTCTTCGGCGAGGTGATGTTCCGCCGGGGGCCGTACTGGGTCTTCACGCTGTCCCAGATCTTCGTGCTCCAGATCGACACCGTCACCGAACTGCCGGTGTAGGAGGTGTCGATCAGAACGCCGTAGTCGGTGTTGTTGCGGAACTTGAAATCGAGGTTGGGCCAGAAGATGGTCGACTCGATGACCGCCGGGTAGCGGCTGAAGTAGTACGAATGCGGCTTGTGCTCGACGTCCTCCAGGCCGGCGTAGTACGTGGCGTTGAAGAGGGTCGTCGTGAACTGCGAGGTGCCCCCGCCGACCCCCGGAACCAGCTTGCCGTCGAGGATCACCGGCGCGTCACGGTAGCCCTGTGCGTAGCCGCGTTCGCCGGTGTGACCGTTCAGCGAGAACGTCTCGCCGGGCAGCACCACCGTGCCCTTCACATCGTTGGCGATCGTCACGATGTTCTGGCTGCGCGGCGAAGAGAGCCCGCCGGTGAAGTTGGTGGTGAAGGACGAAACCTTCTCCTTGATCCCCAGGCCACGGAGCTTCGCCGCGGTGAGCTTCGGCTCGGCCGGCTTGAGCTCGACGGAGACCGTACGACCCTCGTCGCGGGGTAGCACGGCGAGCAGGTCGGGGCCGAGATTGCCGGTGTCGACCTGCTTGCCCGCCCGCCCGTCGACCACCTTCGGCTTTCCGCCGGAGATGGTCATCGTGGCATCCTTCGGGGCCACCTCGACGGTGCCGAGCTTGTCTCCGAGCGCGGCCCGCAGTTTCTTGACGTCCACGCTGGGCGTGAGCTTGCCGGTCTTGTCAGCCTTGAAACGGAGGCCCTTCGCGATGACCTCCGGCGGGATGGTGACCGAACCACGATCGGTGGTCAGCTTGACCGGTGCCGCCACCGCCGGTTTGGCCAGCTCGGCGACCAGCCGGTCGACCTCCTCCGCGGTGGTGGCCGGATGGTTCTCGACCAGCGGGACGATCACCGGCTGCCCGCTCAACCAGCCTTCCTTTACGGCCTCGGCGGAGTGCTCCGGGTCGATGGTGAGGGCGGGCTTCGGGTAGCGCACCTTCGGCTTGGTGCCGGAGAACGTGATCGCCGGCATGGTCATCTTCCGGCCCTGGTCGCCCACGAGCTTCGTCAGGGCGGTCTCCAGCTTCGGCACGTCGACCGAGACAACCGGCTCGACCTCCCGCGACCCGACCAGGCGGTCCACGGCGTGGGCGTTCGTCGCGGCGGCGGCGGCCACGGTGGCGTCCACGTCGACAGTGAGCCCCACCTCGGCGGGGTTGATCTCAGCTGTCCGCTCGCCGACGCGTACCTGGATGGGGGCCTGGAGTTCGGCCGCCCGGCGGTCAAGTTGCGCCCGCAGCTCCCGCGCCGCGTCCGTCCGGCTGCGCCCACCGAGTTCGGTGCCGAGCACGCTGGTGCCACGTGGCACGTCGCCCGCGTACGCCCAGACGGCCACCGCACCCACCGAGCCGAGCACGGCGGTGGCCACGCCGGAGGCGAGCAGCAGCCGGAACCGGCGAGACCGGGGCCGGTCACCGCCCGGCGGGACGGGTGCCGGGCGTGCCGGCTCCTCGATCGGCCAGTTGACCGCAGTCACCTGCACCGTGGGCCGGTCATCGGCCGGCGGGGGACGTTCTTCGCCGTACAGCGTCACAACTACCTCTTAGCGACATACCGCATGCGGAGCCGGGGATCCTACTCCGGAAGAGAACTACGGTAGCCAACCAGACCACCGCCCGGCAGCCCGAGTCGACATGGATCGCCAGTCGCGCCCGTTCGGCGTGGCGTGCGTCCCGAATTTTCACTCCTGGTGACGGTCGGATGTCCCGCGCGTCAGCGTCGCCTGCGGCCGAACACCAGCCAGGCCATCACCAGGGCAGCCAGGGCGGCGACTGTCAGTGAGCAGGTCAACACCCCCGTCACCGTGCGTGGCGCGATCAATGCGGCTCCCGCCGCCAACCCGGCCGTCGCCAGCCACAGCGGTGCGGCGGGCCATCGGGCGGCGGTCGCCACCCGATCGTTCACCAGCATGAACACCACCGCGTAGAGCGCCCCGACGGCCGCGAACATCGGAGCCGTTCCGGCCAGGTGCAGGTAATCGGTGCCGCCGACGAGCCGGAAGGCCAGCTCACCGGCGACCGCTGAGCTGACCACCAGGACCGCGCCGCACGCCAGGATCAGCGCCAGCGCCACCAGTCGGGCCCGCCGATCGCCCTGGGCCAACCGGGGCAGCACCAGCAGCGTGACCACCTGAGGAGCCCAGAGCGCACCCTTGGTGAGTACCGCGCCGACGGCGTACGCACCGGAGGCGGCCACCGGTAGGAGTTGGCGGGCCAGGATCAGATCCGCGTACGAGATGGTGAGCATCGCCAGCGTCGCTCCGCACGCCGTCATCACCTGCCGCGCCCCCAGCCGCTGCGCAGCGGTGCTCGGGGCAGCGGACGTCCCGGTCGCGTCGACGTCAGGCCGTCCGGACGCGGCCGGTTCAGGCGGTCGCGGGTACTCGGGTGAACTGGCGAGACGGGCCAGGAGTGGCAGCGCGAGCAGACCGGTCAGGGTCGCCAGGAACAGGCACATTTCCGGTCCCCGGCCGAGCAGCAGCCCGGCTACCAGCCCGCCGTAGCGGCCGACGGCCACCGCGACCATCGCCGCGGCGAGCCGCAGGAAACGCTGGTCGCCCTGGAGTTCTCCGAGCCACCGGCCGCTGAGCACGGTGGCGAACGTGGTGGTCGCGAGCAGCAACGTGAGTGCCAACGGCAGCCGCAGGGCGACGGTCAACGCCGGTGCCGCGGCGACTGTCACCCCAGCCGCGAGGGCCGCGGTTCGCAACCCGAGACGGGCGGTGTCGCCGGTGCCGCTACGGGCCCGGTGGGCGGCCACCGCGATCTGCAGACCGAAACCGGGTACCGCCGCGATCGCGGCCAGCGCGAGCACCGTAGCCAACGCGCCCAGATCGGCGGCGCTGAGCCGGCGCGCACCGAGCATCGGGACGACGTACGCCAGCGCGTTGGTCACCACGGTCGCGACGGTGACCGCGGCACCGGCTGCGCCAAGTCGCAACCGTGCGACCTCCCTGCTCGTGGTCTGGGCCATGCCGACTCGGACCTACTCGGGCTTCGGCGCCGGGTTGCCGATCGCGATCTCGTTGGTGCAGAACGAGATGTCGGTCCCGTGTACGGTCAACTCGACCGAGTCCCCGCCGCCGACGATGCGGAAGAATCGCTGGTTGAGGCCCTTCTTGACCGGGAACTCGGCGGTGCCGGTGCCGAGCCGCAGCGTCGCCGTGCCGGAAGCCGAGCTGAGATAGCCGATCCGGACCACCCAGTGCCAGTCCTGGCGGGGTTCGTTCAGCGGCATTCGTACGCTCTGCCCGCCGGAGACCAGGTAGCCGCAGCCTTCCTGCGGCCCCGGCTGGGCGGTGCTACCGACGACCGTGGCCACCTGGATCCGACCGAGGGAGTCCAGCACCGACAGGTTGTCGGCCTCGTCCACGAACGTTGGACGGGTGCCGAAGGCGCGGAAGAACCGGGACTGCAGGTTGTACGGCCAGGACAGGTCGGGAACGATCTCGTTTGGAACCGGGCCGTCGAAGAACACCGTGCCAGGCGGTGCGCTGGCCATCTCGATCCGGACGGTGTCGACGTACGACCTGCCGGACTTGGCCGCCCACTCGTCGCTGTACCGGGATGTGGTCCACACGGTGCCCACGCAGACGGCGACGAGCACCAGGGCCAGCACCACGTGCACCGCCTCCCGGTAACGCTCGGGCAGCGGACCGAGCGGCCCGGGAGGAGGAGGCGAGTCGGCGGCCGGCGGTCGCCGTTCCGGCTCGGCCGGTTGCTCGACGGCCCGGCGCGGGGACGGCGTTGGAGCCGTGGCGCCGTCCGGATCCGGCCCACCGGCCGGGTGCTGGCTGGCGACCGGACTCGGGGGGGCGACCCGTCCGGTTTCGTCGTCCGGCACCGGGTCGGCGGCCCGTGGAGACGGCACATTCTCGGCAGGCTCGGCTGCTGCTGCTGCTGCTGGCTCCGGCTCGGGATCGACGGGCGCCTCGGCGTGGATGACGCCGAGCCTGGCCACCACCTGCTTCGGCGCTCCGGTCCGGACCGACTCGGCGAGCACCGGTGTGGCCGAGCCGGCGTCCGGTGCGGCCGAGCCGGCGTCCGGTGCGGCCGAGCCGGCGTCCGGTGCGGCCACGGGCCGGGGGCCGGCGTGCTCCGGAGGCGTCACCTCCGCTGGTTCCGGGTGGGCCCCCGATCTCGCTGGTGGTGTGTCGGGGTTGGCCGGTTCGGTCCCGCCGGAGACCCGGGACGGCCGGGCCAGCCCGACCACGGCGACGCCGAGACAGATGGCGGCCACCACGACGACGTCACTGACGTAGCGGGGAACGCCGCCGGCGACCCCGCTGAAGGTCGAGCCGAGCCGGGTCGCGGCCAGCATGCCCGCCACCAGCACCAGGTACGACCCGAGCAGCAGCCAGGCGCGGCCGGCGCGACGACGACGGCGTACGGTCGCCACGATCAGGGCCACGACCAGCGTCCAGGCCACCCATCTGCCGAGTTCCGGCGGTGCCGCGACCGGTGCGCCATCGCCGGCCCCCAACCAGCGCCACGGCCCGCCGACCAGGCCGGGCATCACGGTGGACCCGAGCATCTGGGTGAGGAACGTGAACACCTCGTCGACCGACGTCGGCCGCCGCAGTGAGGACTCCGAGTTGCTCAGGTAGGCGGCGAGGAAACCGAGCGACAGCGCGGTCAGCAGCAACCAGGACGGCCACCAGCGGCGGATCGTGGTCCAGATGGTGCGGAAGAAGCCGCCGTCGGCGTAGAGGGCGGCGGTGAGCAGGAAGACCAGCGCCACGACCAGGATCGCCTTCTCGAAGAAGAGGAGGCCGAGTAGCACGGACAGGGCCAGCGTCACCAGATGCCGTTTGCGCCCGGTCTGCACATAACCGACCTGCGCGCTCACCGCGAGCACCATGGCGATCTGCATCGGCAGCATGTTGACCCCGACGGCCCACCACGACGTGGCCTCCAGGGTCAGCGGGCTGAACATCAGGGCGCCGAGCGGGAGGAGTAGCAGCCAGGACGGTCGCAGCAGCCGACGCAGCAACCGGAAGAAGGTGATGCCGAGGATCGCCTGGCCGAGCGCCATCAGCAGCACGTACGGCCAGTACACCATCCCGACGTGTTCGGTGATCAGCCAGGTGAGCAGCCGGCCAGCCGGCATGAGGTGGTTGTTGTAGAGGGTGAGCAGGTGCTCGACGGTCAGGTCGGACTCCGCCGCCTGGGTGATCATCACGTAGTCGTCGGCCGCCAGGAAGCCTCGCGAGGCCACCTGGGCACGCCACAACACGCTTAGCGCGACGATGGCGAGCGCCACCGTTCGGATCCGGTCCGTACCCAGCCAACCGCCGGTGCGGTCCGCCACGGACGTACCGTCCGCGGCCATCGACGAACCCTCACCAACCCGGCCCGGACGCGGCGCGTCCGGCCCAGCGGCCCGGTCGACCGTAAGGGGAGGTGGAGAAGGGTTCGATGCCATGGCGGGAACACTGCCACACCGACCGTCGCGCCTTGCATCAGGTCAACGGATGGTTCGATGGTCATCGGGCCGATGACGGCCGCGTACAGTGGCCGCCACCAGCGTGGCCGATCGCCGCGCACCGGCATTGGTGAGGTCGACGGATGCGGGAACGGCTGGTGCCGCACGCGGTGGCCACCGCCGTGACGACGGTGGTGCTCGCACCGCTGGCCCTGCCCGGGTACGTGCTGCGCTACGACATGGTCTTCGTGCCCCGGCCGGCGTTGAGCTGGGAGGTGATCGCCCCGGCCACGGCCCTGCCCCGGGCCGTCCCGCAGGACGCCGTGGTGGCGCTGGCCTCGCAGTTGTTCCCAGGATGGTTGCTGCAACGACTGGTGCTGGTGGCGATTGTCTACCTGGCCGCGCTGGGTGCCGCGCGGCTGGTGCCGACCGAGCGGGTCGGGGTGCGGGTGGTGGCCGCACTCGGGTACGCGTGGACGCCGTACCTGGCCGAGCGGTTGCTGATCGGGCAGTGGGGGCTGCTGGTCGCGTACGCCGCGTTGCCCTGGCTGGTGCGGGCCGCGATCGGGGTGCGTGATGGCGAGCGGGGTGCCCTGCGCCGGCTGTTGCTGGCGGCGGCGGCGTCCGCGATCACCCCGACCGGCGGGCTGCTCGCCCTGGTCGTGGTCACCGTGCTGCTGGTCGGGCGGTACCCGGGGGCGGCCCGGACGGCGCTGACCGGGGTGGGTACGACGGTGCTGTTGAACGCGCCGTGGCTGGTGGCCGGGTTCGTCAGCGCGGGGACCGGCCGGTCCGATCCGGCCGGAGTGGCGGTCTTCGCCGCCCGATCGGAGAACTGGGCGGGGCCGCTTGTGGCATTGGCCGGCACCGGCGGTATCTGGAACGGGCAGGCCACCCCGGCCTCCCGCAGCGGATGGCTGATACCCCTGGCGACGCTGCTGGTGCTGGCGGTCGCCGGGTACGGCGTGCCGGTGCTGTGGCGCCGCTGGTCGCGGCCGGTCGCCGGTCGGCTCGGGTTGTTGGCGGTCGCTGCGTGGCTGGGCGCTGCGCTCGGGGCGCTGCCCGGCGGGGCCGGTCTGCT
The DNA here is from genome assembly GCF_040677165.1 of Micromonospora sp. NPDC049374. Lineage (NCBI taxonomy): Bacteria > Bacillati > Actinomycetota > Actinomycetes > Micromonosporales > Micromonosporaceae > Micromonospora > Micromonospora sp. NPDC049374. The sequence goes on from NZ_JBFAQH010000002.1 coordinate 7,295, forward strand.
GGGCTGGTTGGTCACCGCCGTGCCCGGTGCCGGGTTGCTCCGCGACGGGCAGAAACTGCTGGTGCCGTACGTGCTGCTGCTGGCGGTAGTCGGGGCGCTCGGAGCGGAGCGACTGGCCGGACGCCTCGCGGCCCGGTTCGACCTGGCCACCGGCCGGGTGCTGGTGGCCGGTGCGGCGTTGCTGCCGCTGGCGGTGCTGCCCGATCTTGCCGTCGGCGCGGCGGGACGGCTGTGGCCGGTGGCGTGGCCGGCGGATTGGGAGACGGTGGCGCGGCTCGTCGACGAGCGGCCGGGCGAGGTGGTGTCGCTGCCGTTCCAGGAGTATCAGAGCTACGCGTGGAACGGTGGCCGGGTGGTGATCGACCCGGCGCCTCGTTACCTCGGCGTGCCGGTCCTGATCGACGACACGCTGCGGGTGGACGGCACGGCGGTCGCCGGGGAGGACCCTCGCGCCGCCCGGCTGCGTGAGCTGCTCGCGGCCGGCGAGCCGGTGGCGGCGGCGGGTCCACGCTGGGTGCTGGTGCAGCGCGCCGCCGGCCCGACCCCGGACCCGGCGACGTTGGCCGGACTGCGACAGGTGTACGGCGGTAACGAGCTGACGTTGTACGAGAATCCGGCGTGGCGGCCGGCAGCGCGGCCGAGCCACCCCGGCCCGGTGGGCCTGGCGCATCTGTTGGCCGGAACGGTGGTGCTGGCACTCGTTTTTTCGGGCACTGCGCGATGGTGCTACCGCGTGGTAGCGTCCCGGCACGCGAGTCCCGCGGAAGGAGAAGGTGGATGAGGAACCTGCCCGCGTTCGTCGCCGTCGGGGTACTCGGTGTCGTGCTCGGCATGCTCGGCAGCGTCGGTCTGGCGAACGTGCTCAGCCCGTCCGCCAATGAGGCCGCCAACACCAAGGTGAGTGAGCAGACCGAGGCCCCGCTGTACGGCACGCGCTGACCTCGAACGGCGAAAAGGCGCCCGCGGTATGCGGGCGCCTTTCGTCGTGTCCGGGGTCGACGGCTTGAGCGCGGCCGATCAAGCCGGCCGGATCAGCGGGTCTGATCAGCCGGCTTGGTCGGCCGGTCAGCCGGTGCGGGCGGTTGCCGCCGCGACCAGCTGTGCGAAACGCGCACCGGTCGCAGTCCAGGTGTAACGGGCCGCGTGGGACAGGGCCGCCTCGCCCATCGCCTTGCGCCGGACATCGTCGGCGAGCAGTTCCCGAACGGCCGCCGTGAACTCCTGCTCGTCGTCGACCAGCAGGCCGGTCTCCGTGTCGACCATCGCCTCGGCGACCCCGCCCGCATACCTGAAGGCCACGGTCGGGGTGCTGCGTGCGGCGGCCTCCACGATGGTCAGACCCCAGCCCTCCTTGAGCGACGGGGTGAGCGCGAGCCAGGCGGAGCAGAGCAGGGCGTGCTTCTTCTCCTCGCTGACAAAGCCGGTGAACCGTACCCGGTCGGTGATCCCGAGGGCGGCGCACCGCTCGCGCAGCGGCTCATCCCACCACCCCTGCCCGGCCACCACCAGCTCCAACTCGGGCAGCTCCGGGGCCAGCTCGGCGACGGTACGCAGGGCGATCTCGACCCGTTTGTGCGGAACCAGGCGGCCGAGTACCAGCAGTGACGGGTTGGGGGTGCGGGGCAGCGGCGGGCCGGTCACCGGAGGGGTCCCGTTGGGCACCACGTCGATGCGTTCGGCGTCGACGCCGAGGGCCGCCAGCTCGGCGCGAGTCGCTTCGGAGACCGTGACGTAGCGGCACCGTCGGTAGATGCGTACCGCGAGCCAGGATTCGATCCACCAGCCGAGCCGGCACATCCACGGCCCGAACACCACCGGCCACTGCTCCCGGTGCACGTGGTGGACAAGCGCGATGACCGGCCGCCCGGCGTAGAGCGGGGCGAAGAACGGCACACCGTTGCAGACGTCGACGATCAGGTCCGGACGGCCGAGACCGCGCCGGCTCAGCGCGCCCAACCCGAACCGGCCGGCGAGGCAGATCAGCGCCGCCCGGAGGTACACGGTCATCCGGGAGCCGCGACGCAGCACGCGTACGCCGGATTCGGTGGTTCCGGTCGGTCCGGCGTTTTCGTGGGCGGCACAGAGCAGAGTCACTCGGTGACCGAAGGTGACCAGCTCGGCGGCGATCCGCTCGATGTAGACCTCCGAGCCGCCGCCCTCGGGGTTGGTGGTGTCTCGCCAGTTGAGGAACAGGACGTGGCGGGAGGGGGTGTCGGTGTTGTCCACGCTGCTCCTACTGGTGAGTAAGTGAGCACGATCGCGCCACCCTAGGGCGGTCCGGCCCGGCTGCGCAATGGGCAGATCCGGCGGGCGACGATCCGGTAACGGGTCGTGGACGGGGGGTTTGCCGACGGGCGGAAACCTTGGCAGGGTGTGCAGCGCAACCGCGTGCGATGCCCGGTGTCTGGTGGCCGATCTCGCTGCGGCAGGTGTTGTGACCTGCGGTGGGACATCGTCCGCAGGCGTGACGAGGAGGTGAGGCGGCGGTGGTTGCCGACCGTCCCGCGCCGGCGCGCGTCCTGTCCCACCGTTCACCGGTGGTGCTGCTCAGTGCCGCCCTGGTGCTGCTGCTTGCCGGCTGGGCGGCGGTGGCGTACATCCGGGCCGATCGGGGCACCCCGACCTGCGTCGAACAGGTTCGACTCCGAGTGGTGGCCGCGCCGGTGATCGCCCCGGCAGTCGACCGGGTGGCCCGAGCCAACGCCGGAAATCAACCGTGCGTCTCCGTCGAGGTGCAGGCCCGTCCGTCGGCGGCCGTCGCCCGGGAACTCGCCAACGACGGCGACGTCGCCGACGCGTGGCTGCCGGAGTCGACGTTCTGGCTGCGCCGGGCCCGTGCCGCCGGTGCTTTCGAGGTGCCCGGGCAGGGCACGCCGGTGGCGAGCACCCCGGTGGTGCTGGCCGTCACCGAGCGGGTCGCGCGTCGATCCGGTTGGCCCGACAAGCCGCTGAACTGGGCGTCGCTCCTGGGTACCCGGGCGAGAACGGTCCAGGTGGGGCTGCCCGATCCGGCAGCCGACCCGGCCGGGGTCGGCGCCCTGCTCGGCGCCCGTGCACTGGCCGACGACAACCGGGACTCGGCCGCGACCGTGGCGGCCACGTTGCGTCGTCTCGCCGAGCGGACCTTCAGCCCGGCCGAGGAAGCCAGCTCGTTGACCCCGAATCAGGACCTGCCCGGCCGGGTGAGCGTCGTCGCCGCCAGCGAACAGGCGGTGCTGGAACACAACGCGCTGGCGGCCACCGGCAAGCTGGTCGCGGCGTACCCGGAGGTCGACGTGCCGTGGCTGGACCTGCCGTACGTGGTGCTGCCGGCCGCGCAGGGCCGGGCCCGCGACGCCGCCGGCGCGTTCCTCGACACGCTGCTGACCGGCGAGGCCCGGGAAGTGTTCGCCGGTTACGGTTTCCGGACCGCAGCCGGTTTTCCGCCGGCCATGCCGGAGGACGACCGCCTGCGGGCCGAGGAACGCCGTCCGGTGCCGCTACCCGCCGAGGAGACGGTCAGCGACGTGTTGACCGGTTGGAGCGGCGTACAGCGCAGCGCCCGGATCCTCACCCTGCTGGACATCTCCGGTTCGATGGCCGCGCCGGTACCGGCCGGTGGCACCCGACTCGACGCCACGGTGCGGGCCGCTCGGGAGGGGGCGGCGCTGCTGCTGGACAACAGTGAACTCGGCATCTGGGCCTTCTCCACCAAGGTCGACGGCGAGCGGGACTACCGCGAGGTCCTGCCGGTGCGCCCGCTGGGTGGCCAGCGCAAACGGTTGACCGAGGCGTTGGCTGAGATCCGGGTCAAGCCGCAGGGTGGCACCGGGCTGTACGACAGCACGCTGGCGGCGTACCGCGACGCGCGCCGCAACTGGACACCGGGCCGGATCAACCTGGTGCTCGTGATGACCGACGGGCGCAACGAGGACGACGACACCGTCGGGCGGGCCGCCTTCCTGGCCGAACTCAAGCGGTTGCAGGAACCACGCCGCCCCCTGCCGATCATCTTCATCGGTCTCGGCGCGGACATCGACCCGGAGGAGCTGAAGGCCATCACGAAGGTCACCGGCGGGCGGGTCTTCGTCACCGAGCAGCCGGGCGGGATGCGGCGCATCTTCTTCTCGGCGTTGGCCGACCTGAGCTGCCTGCCACCGGAGTGCCGACGATGAGGGGAATGCCGGCGCGGCTGCGCCGCTCGCCCGGCACGCTGCTGTCGCTGTTGCTGCTCACCGCGATCGCCTTCGGCCAGCGGCCCGGTCAGGTCACCTTCGACACCAAACTCGACCTGGCCGCGAACCCGATCCACTTCATGGCCCGGGCGCTGCACCTGTGGAACCCGGAAGCCACCTCGGGGGAGTTGCAGAACCAGGCGTACGGCTACCTGTTCCCGATGGGACCGTTCTTCGCCGCCGGGCAGTGGCTGGCGGTACCGCCGTGGATCACGCAGCGGCTGTGGACGGCACTGCTGCTGGCCGCCGCCTTCTACGGGCTGCTGCGGCTGGCCCGGGCGCTGCACATCGGCACCGAACCGACCCGGTACGCGGCGGCGCTCGGCTACGCGCTGGCCCCGCGGATCCTCACCGAGGTCGGTGCGCTCTCCTCGGAGACGCTTGCCGCCTCGATGCTGCCCTGGGTGCTGCTGCCGCTGGTGACCGTACGCCGAATCGGTTCGCCGCGCCGGGCCGCCGCGCTCTCCGCCCTGGCGGTGCTCGGCATGGGCGGGATCAACGCGGCGGTGGTGCTGATGGCGCTGCTGCTGCCCGGCGTCTGGCTGCTCACCCGACGGTGGGACGCGCAGCACGTACGTCTGGTCGCCTGGTGGTGCGCCAGCGTCGTCGCGGTCTGCCTGTGGTGGATCGTGCCGCTGCTGCTGCTCGGTCAGTACAGCCTCCCCTTCCTCGACTACATCGAGTCGTCCACCACGACCACTGCGGTGGCCTCCCTGTTCCAGGCGGTACGCGGCACCAACCAATGGGTCGCGTACATCGTGCAGGGCGAGCCGTGGTGGCCGGCGGGCTGGCTGCTGATCGACCACCCGGTGCTGATGGCGCTGACCGCGGTGGTGGCGCTGATCGGGCTGGCCGGGCTGGCCGGCAACCTGCTGCCCCAGCGGCGTTTCCTGGTGACCGGGTTCCTCACCGGGCTGACCCTGCTCACCATCGGCTACGTCGGGGCGGTGGACAGCCCGGTCTCCGAGCTGGTCCGCGATCTGCTGGACGGCCCGTTGGCGCCGTTCCGCAACGTGCACAAGCTCGACCCGGTGCTGCGGCTGCCGTTGATGCTCGGGTTCGCGCACGGCGTCGACGCGGTGGCCACCCGGATGCATCACGCGCTGGCCCGCCGTAGGCCCGGGATCCGGCTGCGTCCGCTGGTCTTCGTACCGGTGCTGCTGCTCGTGCTGGGTGCCGCCGCACCGGCGTGGCTGGGCCTGTTGCGCCCCGGTCCGGGCTGGTCCGACCTGCCGCCGCACTGGCGATCGGCGGCGACCTGGCTGGCCGACCGCGACGCGCTGGCCCGCACGCTTGTGATACCCGGCTCCGGCTTCGGGCAGTACGACTGGGGACGCACGGTCGACGAGCCGTTGCAGGCGCTGGCCGAGGCGCCGTGGGCGGTCCGCAGCCAGATCCCGCTGGGTTCGGCGGGCAACACCCGGATGATGGACACCGTCGAGGAGGTACTGGCCAGCGGCCGGGGCTCGGCCGGCCTGGCCGACCTGCTCGCCCGCTCCGGCTTCCGGCACCTGCTGCTGCGCAACGACATCGACCGGACCCAGGTGGACGCGCCGCCGGTGACGGTGCTGCGCCGGGCGCTGGCCGACTCGCCCGGCATCGCCCGGGTGGCCACCTTCGGCACCACCGAGGCACTGTCCCGGACACTCGGCAGCCCGGTGGACGACGGTGCCGGTTCCCCACCCGCGATCGAGGTGTACGAGGTGCAGCGGACGGTGCCGACCGCCTCGGCGGTGCTGACCGCCGACGTGCCGACGGTCACCGGTGGTCCGGAGTCGCTGCTGCCCCTGCTGGAACAGGGGGTGGTGGAACGGGACCGGCCGGTGGTGCTCGCCGGTGACCGGGACGCGTCCCCGGACGACGCCGTCGGCGACCGGTGGATCGTCACGGACGGCCTGCGTCGCCGGGAGCGCGACATCGGCCGGGTCCGGGACAACCTCTCCCAGACGTTGACCGCGAACGAAGCGGGGCGGCAACGCCGGGTCGCCCTCGACGTGCTTCCCTTCCCCGGCGAGCAGCACCAGACGACCGCGACCTACCAGGGCATCCGCGAGGTGACGGCGTCCTCGGCCGCGAGCTTCGTGGACAGCTTCGGCCCGGCCGACACCTCGCACCTGCCGTTCGCCGCCATCGACGGGGTGCCCGACACGGCCTGGCACTCGGCGCCGCTCGTCGGACCGGTCGAACAGTGGCTTCAGGTGGATCTGGACACCCCTCGCCAGGTCGACAGCGTGCGACTCGCCTTCGTCAGCGATCTGGCGGTGGGCTGGCCGGTGGAGCGGTTCCGGCTCACCACGGATCGGGGTTCGGTCGATCACGAGGTGGCGCCCACGCTGGGCGGTCACTCGTACTACACGTTGCCCGGCCCCACCAGCCGGATCCGGGTGACGGTGCTGGCGGTGGCCGGTGGCCGCCTCGACGGTGCCGTCGGCATCCAGGAGCTGACCATCCCGGACACCGAACCGCGCCGGGCGCTGCGGGCTCCGGCAGATCTGCCGGACAGTCTGTCGACGCCGGCCAGCTGGGCGTTCAGCCGTGGACCGGCGGACCGGCCGGCGTGCTATCCGGCGCAGCAGACCGGCCCGGAGCCGGTGCCCGCTGGCGGCTCCGGCGGGGCGTCCACCCGGCCGGACGGCACGGTGATCCGGTGCGACCGCTTCCTGGCCCGGGTCGGTGAAGAGCCACTGGGCCTGGACCGGTTGTTCCGCAACCCGGCCGCCGGCACGTATCGGATGGAGCTGTCGGCGGTGCCGCGTCCGGGTGGTGAGCTGACGCTCTCCGGTACGAAGGTGCGGGCGGCTTCGTCGTCCCGACTGAGCGGTGACCCGGCGGTCGCCGCGTACGCGGCAATCGACGGTGACCCGGCAACGGCCTGGCTGGCCGGCACCGGGGACCTACGTCCCACCCTGAAGCTGAGCTGGTCCGGTGCGCGTCGCATCGACCGGTTGCGGCTGCGGGGCAGCCAGTTGCCGATCGGATCGCTTCCACAGCAGGTGGAAATCCACACGCCCGGTCGCGAGGTGCAGGTGCCGGTCGAGGCCGACGGGACGGTCAGCTTCCCGGCGGTGCGTACCGACCGGCTCGACATCGTGGTGCGGGAGACCGAGCACCGGTTGGCGGATCTGCGGGGGAACGGCTGGCCCGCCACGGCCGGCATCGCGGAGGTGGAGATCCCGGCACTGGCGAGCCTGCTCGGCCCCGTCGACACCGACATCCGGGTGGTGGAGCGCTGCGGGACCGGACCAACCGTCGAACTGGGCGGCTTCCGATACGACACCTCGGTCTCCGCCAGCCTGGCTGACGTGCTGGCCGGACGGCCGGTGCCGGTCCGCATCTGCGGGGAGGACGGCGCGGTGCTGGACCTGCCGGCGGGCGGGCACCGCCTGGCCACCTCGCCGTCGACGGGGTTCGTCGTCCAGGACGCGACCCTGCGGCCCGAGGACGACGCGCGCCCCGGGCCCCGGCATCGGGAGGTGACCGTGCTCGACTGGGCGGCGACCGACCGTACCGTCCGGGTTGCCGCCGGTGAGCAGGCGTTGCTCGTGGTGCCGGAGAACGCCAACGCCGGCTGGACGGCCACTCTCGACGGAGAGACGCTGGCGAGTTCCCGGGTGGACGGGTGGCAGCAGGCATGGGTGCTGCCGGCCGGCTCCGGCGGCGAGGTCCGGCTCGTCTTCGCCCCCGACCGGGCGTACCGGGGCGGTCTGGCGGCCGGCGCGGTGGCGGTGGTCGGCGTGCTGGTGCTGGCCGCCTGGCCGGTGCGCCGCCGGGTGGTGACCGGTGGGGACGCCGCGGACGCCATTGCCGCCGAGGCGCCGGCCTGGGCGATCGGTGTGCTGCTGGTGATGCTGCTCGCCGTGTTGGGCGGGGTGCTTCCGGTGGCCATCGTGCTGGCCGCGATGCTGTTGCGGCAGTTGGCGGTACGTGCCCTGCCGGTGGTGGTGCTCGGCGGGCTGACCGTGGCCACCGTGACCGCCGTGGCCGGTCGGTTGCAGGGCCACGGGCAGGACTGGGCGTACCGGTCGTGGGTGCAGGCGGCGATGCTTGTCGCGATCGGCGCGGTGGTCGCCGCGGTCGTTCCGGTCCCCGGTGTACGCCCCGGTCCGACCATCCCGCATGATGTGACGCCGGGCACGTCCGGTGGGCCGCCGGACGTGGCCGCCGGCCGGGGTGAGGACGAGGACGGGACGGTGGCGCGGTGACGGCAGCGGACGACCGTACGCGGCGGGCGGAGCGGCGCCGCTTCGCCTCGCTGCGCCGGTCGGTGGCCCTGTTCCGGGCGTTCCTCGTGGAGCAGACCGACCCCGACCACTTCTACGGCCTGCTGGCCGCCGACTCGGTGCGTCAGGTGTCCGGCTACACCGAGCTGGCCGGCCGGACGCTGCTCGACGTGGGCGGCGGCCCGGGTTACTTCGCGGCCGCCTTCCGCGCGGCCGGCGCCCGCTACCTCGGGCTGGATCCGGACGTCGGGGATTTCTCCGCGGCCGGTGAGTCGGTGGCGGGGATGTTGCGGGGCAGCGGGACGGCGTTGCCGATCCGCAGCGGCAGCGTGGACGTGGCGTTCTCGTCCAACGTCGTCGAACACGTCGCCGAGCCGCCCCGGATGCTCGACGAGATGGTACGGGTGACCCGGCCCGGCGGGCTCATCTTCGTGTCGTACACCCCCTGGCTGTCGCCGTGGGGCGGCCACGAGACCGCGCCCTGGCACTACCTCGGCGGCAACCGGGCCCGCCGTCGCTACGAACGGCGGATGGGACGGCCGCCCAAGAACCGCTACCGGGAGACGCTGTTCCCGGTCTCGATCGCGGACACGCTGCGTTGGGCGCGGGGCAACGGTGACGTCGAGGTGCTGGACGCGTTGCCGCGCTATCACCCCTGGTGGGCGCGGTGGGTGATCCGGGTGCCCGGCGTTCGGGAGGTGGCCGCGTGGAACTTCGTGCTCGTACTGCGCAGGGCCGGCGAACGGCAGCCCGGTGCGGTGGAGAAATCAGAGCTGACCGGGGGTCGCGTGGCTATGTGACTTGGTAGTAACCTCGCGGCCATCCCACTGATTGACATCGACGATATTGAGCTCCTCAGGGAGGAAACATGAAGCACCGCGCCGTGGGTGCCGTGCTGTTCGGCGGCGGCGTCCTGCTCCTGGCGCTGGCCGCCGGGTTGGTGTTCGTCGTCAAGCCCGCGATGACCAAACTGCCCTACGACCTGGAGTCGTCGACGTCGGTGGCCGAGGCCAGGGCGGCGACGTTCCTGCAGATCACCAACGGCGCGGTCGACATCGTCGATCAGACGGACCTGAGGTCGACCGTCCAGGTCACCCCGGAGCGTGCCAAGACCGCGGCGCTCAGCGGCGACCTCGCCGGTGACGCGGTGGTCTGGCGGGTCGGCCAGACCGTCGAGCGGACCGACTCCAAGGAACTGGTCAGCGCGTACGGTGCCGAGCTGGCCCTGGACCGGGTCTCCGCGGCGGCCGTCGACTGGAACGAGCAGTTCCTCGACGAGAGCGGCACGCCGGAGAAGGTCACCTTCGCCGGCCAGGTCTACAAGTTCCCGTTCAACTCGGCGAAGGGCAACTACGAGGTCTTCGACCGGGATCTGCGGCAGACCCGGATGGCCGAGTTCAAGGGCACCGAGGACATCAACGGCATCGAGGCGTACCGGTACGAGCAGGTCATCACCGACGAGAAGCTGCCGCTGGCCACCGACCGGGTGGCACTGCTGCTCGGTGCGCTCGCCCCCGGCTCGACGTCGGGTGACGTCGTCTACAGCAACACCCGTACGGTCTGGGTGGACCCGGTCACCGGCTCCTACCTGAAGGTCCGGGAGCAGCAGAAGAAGGTGCTCGTGCCGAACACGGGCACCCCGGTGACACTGCTGGACGCCGACTTCGCCTACAACGAGGAGACCGTGGCGTCCTCGGTGGACCGGGCCAAGGAGAGCCGGAACCAGCTCAACATCCTCGGAGTGTTCGCACCGCTCGGGCTCGCCGTACTGGGCCTGGTGCTGATCCTCGTCGGGCTGCTGGTCTCCCGCAGCCGTACCCCGGCCACCGTGGCCCGGCACGCCGCCGCGGACCCGGCGCCGACCCGGGTCGACCAGCCGCCGGTACGGGACGACGCGCGGGAGGGCGGGCCGTTGACCGACGAGATCCCGCCGGCCTCCACCAACTGGAAGTCCGAGGAGTCCACGGTGCCGAGCCAGCGGTCGGCGCAGGGCGAGTCGGAGAAGCAGTAGCACCAGATGTGACGTTGCGGGGGCGGGCCGTCGGCCCGCCCCCGCAAACGTCAGCCGCGAACCGCGAATCAGCCGATCAGGGTGTCAGAGCCGGGCCAGCGCCCGGCGGAGCGGGTCGAGACCGAGCCCGCCGAGGTCGAGCGCCTGGCGGTGGAACTCCCGCAGGTCGAAGTCGGCGCCCTTGCGGGCCTTCGCGTCCTCCCGCGCCTGAAGCCAGATCCGCTCGCCCACCTTGTACGACGGCGCCTGCCCCGGCCAGCCCAGGTAGCGGTTGAGCTCGAAGCGCAGCATCTCGTCCGGCACCCGGCAGTGCGCCCGCAGGAACTCCCAGCCCAGCTCCGGGGTCCAGCGCTCACCCGGGTGGAAGTCGAACGGGTTGTCCTTGGGAATCTCCAGCTCCAGATGCATGCCGATGTCCACGATCACGCGGGCCGCCCGCAGCGCCTGGCCGTCCAGCATCCCGAGCCGGTTTCCCGGGTCGTCCAGGTAACCCAACTCCTCCATCAGCCGCTCTGCGTACAACGCCCAGCCCTCGCCGTGCCCGGAGACCCAGCAGAGCAGCCGCTGCCAGCGGTTGAGCAACTCGGCCCGGACGGCGGTCTGGCCGATCTGGAGGTGATGCCCGGGGACCCCCTCGTGGTAGACGGTGGTCACCTCCCGCCAGGTGGAGAAGTCCGTGAGGCCCTGCGGTACCGCCCACCACATCCGACCCGGTCGGGCGAAGTCCTCGCTCGGGCCGGTGTAGTAGATGGAGCCGTCACTTGTCGGCGCGATCATGCACTCGATGCGGCGGACCTGCTCGGGGATGTCGAAGTGGGTGCCGTTGAGGTCGCTGATCGCCTGGTCGGCCAACTCCTGCATCCAGTCGCGGAACGCGTCCCGGCCCCGGATGGTGCGGGCCGGGTCGGCGTCCAACGCCGCCACGGCCTCGTCGATGGTGGCGCTCGGACCGGCTATCTGGGCGGCCACCGTCCGCATGTCGGCCTCCAGCCGGGCCAACTCCGTGAACCCCCAGGCGTACGTCTCGTCGAGGTCGATCCGGGCCCCGAGGAAGTACTGGGAGGCCAGCTCGTAGCGCTCGCGGCCGGCAGCCTGCTTGTCCCGCCCGTGTGGGGCCAGCTCGGTACGCAGGAACTGCCCGAACTCGGCGGTCGCCGCCGTGGCCGCCGCCGCACCCCGACGCAACTCGGAGCCGAGGGCGCTCTCCTCGCCCAGCCGCTCGACCAGCCCGTGGAAGACGTTGTCACCGTCCGGATCGACCCATGTGTCGCACTGCTTGGCCACTTCGATCAGCTGTGCGCGCGAGCTGACCCGTCCGGCGGCCGCCGCCTCGCGCAACGTGGTCTTGTACTCCTCCAACGTGCTCGCGAAGAGGTTCAGCCGGGCGGCCAGGTTGGCTCGGGCCTGCTCCCCGTCGGTGGGCATCAGGTCGAAGACCATCCGGATCTCGTGCAGCCCGCTGGTGATGACGCTCACCTCGCTGGCGGTCTCCCCGGCGTCGTACCGGTCCAGTTCGAGGCCCAGGCGTTCCTGCATCGCCTCCCGCGCGGTGCGCTCGGATTCCGTCGCCGGCTCGATGGTGTCGAGCTCGGCCAGGGTGCGTCGGGTCAGTTCGGCGCGTGCCGCGTACCCGTCCGGGGACAGGTCGTCGAACTTGTCGTCGTAGCCGGCGATGCCGACGTAGGTGGCGCCGGTCGGGCTCAGCGCGGCCCAGTCGGCGACGTAGCGGTCCGCGAGATCGTCGATTCTTCCCACGCTGCGCACCCTACGCGAGGCGCACGCCGAGAGGGTGTCGCCAAACCGGTCAGGGCAGCAGGTCGGCCGGGTCGAAGTCGATCGGGAACGGCTCGTCGGCGCGGAGCCGGTCACCGCTGACCGCCTTGGCGAGCGTGTCGTACCCGCCGAGCTTGCCGAGGGCGAACAGCTCCACCGCGACGTGCCGTAGCCGGCGCGAGATCTCCACCCGCATGAAGTAGGGCACCCGCCCCTCGGCGCAGCGCCTCGGCTTGTCGACGAAGTCCTGCCGGCGGCTGCCGGGGGAGACGAACTCCACGGCCATGGTGCAGAGGTGGGCGGGGATCCAGCGATCCTCCTCGTCCGTCTTCGGCAACGCGTGCAGCACTGTGATGTCCGGCTGGATCCACCGCTGCGCGGAGAAGGTCAGGTTCACCTGACCGAAGACGTAGAAGCCGTGAGCTCTGGCGGCGGCTTTCAGTAGATGGGCGAGTTCGATCTCGCCGTAGCTGTTAGTGCCGACCTCAGCGGGCGTTCTGACCAACCTTCCGTCGATGCACTCGTACCGCGCATCGGGTAGCTCAGGCAACGGGAGGTAGCGGTCGGCGAACTGGGTCGTCCACATGCCGTCGAGATCGACGAGCGGGTCGAAGCGGATCGGCATCGCCATGGTGTTACACCTCCTCGGTCGGTCAACGCTCTACAAATGTATGTGGTTTCTGTGGCGCGCGACACGACGGCCGAAAACCGCAGGACAATGTCGGACCCCGGGGGCAGAGTGTCAGGGGTGACAGGCGACTTCACCCCTGACCGGCCGGCGCTGCGGAGCTGGCTGCCCGGCTTCATCGCCCTCGCCGCGATCTGGGGCTCCAGCTTTCTCTTCATCAAGGTCGGGGTGGCCGAGCTGCACCCGCTGCACCTCACCCTCTACCGGGTCGGCTCCGGCGCGCTGACCCTGCTCGTGGTGCTCGCCGTGCTGCGTGACCGGTTGCCCCGCGACCCGCGGGTCTGGGGTCACCTGACGGTGATCGCCGCGTTCGGGGTGGCGCTGCCGTTCACCCTGTTCGGCTACGGCGAGCAGCGGGTCGAGTCGATGCTCGCCGGCATCTGGAACGCGACCACTCCGCTTGTCGTGCTGCCGCTGGCGGTGCTTGTGTTCCGCACCGAACGGCTGACCGCACGCGGTGCGGTCGGGCTGGCGCTCGGTTTCACCGGGGTGATGGTGGTGCTCGGCGTCTGGCAGGGCGTCGGCGGTGCGCACTTCGTCGGCCAGTTGATGTGCTTCGGTGCCGCCGCCTGCTACGGCCTGGCCATCCCCTACCAGAAGAAGTTCATCGCCGGCAGCACCCTGTCCGGGCTGTCGCTGTCGGCGGCGCAGCTGATCGTCGCGACGGTCCAGCTCGCGATCGTGGCGCCGGTGGTGGCCGGCGCGCCGCCGCTGCCGACCGCGCTGTCGCCGCGGGTGCTCGCGGCCGTGCTGGCGTTGGGTGCGCTCGGCACCGGGCTCGCCTTCGTGATCCACCTTCGGAACATCCGGATCGTCGGCGCGACCACCGCCTCCACCGTGACGTACCTGATTCCGGTGTTCGCGGTGCTGATCGGTGCCGTGGTGCTCGGCGAGCGACTCACCTGGCACCAGCCGGTCGGCGCGTTGATCGTGCTGCTCGGTGTCGCCGTGTCCCAGGGTCTGCTCGGCCGACGGCGTCGCCGGGTGGCACCGGGCGTGGGCACTCCGGCGGCACCCGTCGTCGAGCCCGCCACCCGCTGACCGAAGGCGGGCGGGGCCGGGCGGTTGGGCACGCGCTAGTTGCGTGCCCAGGCCACCAGTTCGTCAGCCGTCCACGTGTTGATCACGCGATCGGCGGGGACTCCGCACAGGGCGGCCCGCTCGCAGCCGAAGCGCTGCCAGTCCAACTGGCCCGGGGCGTGCGCGTCGGTGCTGATGGCGAACCGGCAACCGGCCTCCAGCGCCCGCCGGATCAACCGCTTCGGCGGGTCCTGCCGCTCCGGGCGTGAATTGATCTCCACGGCGGTGTCGTGTGCCACGCAGGCGGCGAAGACGGCGTCGGCGTCGAAGTCACTCTCGGCCCGGGTCCGGGCGCGGTGCCCCCGGTCGCCCGGCCCGGTCACCCCCGCCGGCCGCGACGAAACCATCCGACCCGTGCAGTGGCCGAGGATGTCCAGGTGCGGGTTCGCGACGGCGGCCAGCATCCGGCGGGTCATCTTCGCCCGGTCGTCGTTCAGGCCGCTATGCACCGACCCGACCACCACGTCCAGCCGGGCCAGCAACTCCTCGTCCTGGTCGAGCGAACCGTCGGCGAGGATGTCCACCTCGATGCCGGTGAGGATGCGGAACCCCTCCGGTAGCGCCTCGTTGAGCCGGGCCACGTGGTCGAGCTGGCTACGCAACCGGTCGGCGGTCAGTCCCCGGGCCACCTTCAGTCGGGGCGAGTGGTCGGTGAGCACCAGGTACTCGTGGCCCAGCTCGACGGCGGCCAGCGCCATCTCCTCGATCGGTGACCCACCGTCGGACCAGTCCGAGTGGGTGTGGCAGTCGCCGCGCAGGGCGGTACGCAGGGCGGTGGCCTCGGCGTCCAGGTCGGTGCCCTCGGTGGCGACCAGCCGGCGCAGGTAGACCGGCTCCTCCCCGGCCAGCGACTCGGCCACGCAGCGGGCGGTGACGTCGCCGACCCCGGCCAGCTCGGTGAGCTTGCCGGCGCGGGCCCGCTCGGCCACCTCCTCGACGGGCAGCGCGGCCAACGCCTTGGCCGCCGAACGGAAGGCGCGTACCCGATAGGTGGCCTCGTTCGCCCGCTCCAGCAGGAAGGCGATCCGACGTAGATCAGCGATGGGGTCCCGCATGATGGCAAACGTACGCGTCCGCGCCGCCGGTCGGGGTACGACCGGCGGCGCGGGGCGGATCAGGGTTGCCGGATCAGGCGTACGGCAGTCGCACTAGGGAGCGGTCACCGACACCGATCGTGGAGGGGTTGTTGCCGATGGCGGACCACACCTCCACCCGGACGGTGCCGCCACGCAGGTTGCCGAGGGAGCCGCTGCTGGAGTGCAGCCCGGCGGCCTGGGTGTAGTGCTCCCAGCCCGGCACCGGGTCGGTGGCGAAGTAGCGGTACGTCTCCACCCGCTCCCAGCTGCCGTCACCGGTCAGGTCGTACGAAACCCGGGCCTGCACCCCGTTGCCGACCGCCGTGCCGGCGTCCAGGAAGAGGTCGAACGCGGTCTGCCCGCCGTTGTGGTTGAGGTTGAGCCCGGTCGCGGTGAAGACCACCGGGTTACGCGGCGTGCCGTCGTGGTTCGCGCCACCGGCGCTGGTCACGGTGGTGGTGCCGGCGGTGCCGGAGGCACCCAGACCGCCCCCGGACAGCAGGTAGCGCACAGGTGAGCTGGACGGCGGGTCGGTCGGCGTCGGCGTGGGAGTGGGCGTCGGCGTGGACGTCGGCGTTGGCGTCGGCGTCGGGCTCGGGGGCGTACCCCCACCGGCGCTGCCCCCGCTCCAGGTGTGCGCCCCACTGGTGGTGGTGCGTCCGGCCGCCACGGTCAGCTGCGTGCCGTCGGAGAACCGTACGGTAAGCGGTGAGCCGGAGATGTTGCTGGCCACGTACGTCCGGGCGCCGTTGCGGTTGAACACCGCGGCCAGCGGGTGGTCGGCGGTGATCCCGGTGTCGACCCGGCCGAGGGCGGCCAGGTTACGGACCCAGTGGAAGGTGTGCGCCCGGCTCTCGCCCTCCTCCGGGGTGTAGCCCGGATTGGCCCGCAGCTTGGCCAGGGCCGCGTCGGCGTCACCGAGGGCGAGGAACTGCCAGTGGATGTCCTGCCACACGGTCGGCTCGCCGCCGTTGTTGCGGACCAGTTCGGCGTACTTCACCGAGTTGTAGTCCGGGTGCTGGCCCAGGTAGAGGTGCCCACCGGTGATCGGCAGCAGGTTGATGCCCTGGATCATCTCGGGCTCCGCGCTGAACCAGGTGGCGTACGCGCCGCCGTCGCCCCAGACCATGCCCACGTTGGAGTGCCCGAACTCGGTGGGGAAGTTCTCGCCGGTGACGTCGAACCAGTACTCGTGGATCGCGGCGGCCTGGGTGGTGTACAGGTAGATGCCGGCGTCGCGTACCGCGGTGTCACCGGTGGCCTGCCCCCACTGGATGAGGGCGTTGGCGAAGTTCATCCCCTCCGACGACGACTCCTGGTTGTTGCCGCTGGCGAACGCGCCGTGCCCGGAGGCCCAGTCGTGTCCGGCGTAGATGTCGAAGTCGCGTAGGTACGGGAAGCGGGTGTCCGACCGGTCGTAGTTGTTGGCGTCCCGGATGAGCAGGTCGATCATGCCGCCGTACTGGTCGTCCCGGGCCCAGGCCGGGTCGAACTTGGCAAGCGTCGCGGCGGCGGCGATGTAGTAGCCGTAGTGGAAGTGGTGGTCGTTGAGTTCCTGGTCGGAGCCGTACGACGCCGGGTAGCCGATAAGCGTGCCCCACCGCTGGTCGTAGTAGAACAGGCGCTCGGTCTCCCCGGACGAGGCGGTGAGCCAGTCGTTGAGGGTGGAGCGGATGGCGTTCAGTGCCGAGGTGCGGGTCTCGGTGTCGCCGACCAGGTCGGCCATCTCGGCGATGCGGGCCGCCCGGCCGAGCCCCTTGCCGGTCCAGTAGGTGTCGCCACCGCGCTGGTCCATCGGGTTGCTCCGCACCGCGGCCAGGTGCTGCCGCAGTGTGGTCAGGTCGACGCCGGCCCCGGTGGCGACGGCGGGCAGCTCCGGCAGTACGCCGTTGAACCGCATCGAGGTTCGGAACTCGCCGACGCCGGTGACCACCTTCATCCGTCCCCGTGCGGACGGGTAGGTCGGCGTGATCGGGGTGGCACCGGACAGCGCTCGCCACTGGTGCGGGTAGAGGCTGACCACGGTCCGGGTTTCGGTGCCCTCGCGGGGCGTGGTGGTGAAGGTGTACTGGGTCTCCACCCGGCTGGTCGACGCGTTGTAGGTGTAGCTGACCCGGGTGCCGGTGACGTGGGCGTGCGCGTACTGACCGTAGGTGCCGGCGAGCTGGGTGCGGGCGGTGCCGCCGCCGGTGGCCGGGAGCAGCGCCACGCTGAAGTAGCCCCGTCCGGCGAGACTGGAGCTGATCCGGCTGCCGCTGACGGTCCAGGTCGCGCCGCTCGGCGCGTACGCCACGTAGTCGTGGCCACGGACGGTGAAGCCGATGCTGCTTCCGTTGTTGGACCAGACCGTGGGGCTACCGCCGGTCGCGTTGATCACCGCGTCGCCGCCGCTGGTGCGGAAGTACGCCAGCGGCAGCCCGTGGCCGACGGTGGCGCGCATCGTCCGCGCACCGTCGCTCCAGTACGGGGTGACCGTCCAGTCCGTCCAGTCGTCCACCAGCACGTTGGGGGCGGACAGCCCGGCCACACCGACCCGGATGTCCTCGACGTAGGGGTACTTGAACTCGCCCACCCCGGTGGCGGTGCCGGAGATGGCGGGGGTCGAGGTGGCGGAGAGGCCGAGCCCGTCGGTGACGGGTTGGTAGGACACCGGATGCGCGTGCAACGGCTCACTGAAGGCGCAGTTCAGGCGCTTCCACAGCAGCGACGACCACCAGTCGTTCGTGGGTACCGGCCCCGGTGGGGCGGCGTTGGTGGCGAACTGCCGGGGGTTGGTGGTCAGGTTTCCGCAGCCGCCGGGGAGCGGGCCGACGGGAGTAGTGGTGTAGCTGCCGGCGCCGACCGGCGCGGCCTGTGCTGCGGAGCCGGCGATGACGGCCAGCCCGCCGAGGACGAGGGTCGCGGCGGCGGTGGCGGCCAGGATCCGGTGGTGGGAGCGGCGTGGGACGGGAGGTCTCATCTTTCCTCCAACGCGTGCCGGCCCGGCCGCGCCGGTCGGCGCACGCTTCGTCGGTATTGTGAATTTAGTTACCTGAGAGAGCGCTCTCTTGCTATGCCGGACGGTAGTTCACCGGCGAGACCTGCGTCAATGTTTCGGACTGATGAAACGCGGATGACACCTATCAGCGCGCGGGCGGTTTCCTCGGGCAGCCGTGCTCGCGATGCCACGCGGCCACCTTGGCCGCCGGCTCCCGGTTGCCGCCCTTGCGCCACGAGTCGAGGTACGGAGCGGGCCAGACCACACCCCGGCGGATCCACCAGCCGTCCTCACCCAGGCACGGCGGAGAGATGCCGAAGTGCAGATGGCAGACGTTGTTCGCGTTGCCCGTCCGGCCCACGGTGCCGAGCCGTTGACCGGCGTGTACCCGCACCCCCGCCTCGATGTCCTCGGCGATCTCGGTCAGGTGCGAGCCGTAGTAGCGCACCCCGTCGTCACCGATGACCGACACGGACAGGCCGCCGTTGTACGGCCCCTGCGGACCACTCTTCCTGTACCGGTCACGTCGGCTGACCTCACCGATCGTGCCGTCGGTGACCGCGACGACCGGCTCACCGCAGTCGGCGAAGATGTCCGTCCCCGGGTACGCCGAGTGGGTCGGGTGGTACGACACCTTCCTGGCGCGTACCGGAAAGACGTGCGGCAGGCCCTTGCGCGGTGTCGCCGCCGGCTGGTCCGTGAGATCGGGCGCCGCGCTGGTCGCGGTGGGTTCGCCGGTGGTGGCCGCAGCGGTCGGGTTGTCCGCGGCCGTCGGGCTGGTCACGGCCGTCGGGTTGTCCGCGGCCGTCGGGCTGGTCACGGCGGTCGGGCCGGCGTCCGTCGGCGCGCCGGGCGTACCGCAGCCGCTCGCCGCGAGCACCGGCACGAGCAACAACAGGGCGTACGCGCGCCGGCGTCCGATCGTCAGCGGAACCATCCGGCCATCCTGGCAGACTCGATACGGTGGTGAGCACAGCGTCCGTGCGTGTGGAGGAGTGGGTACCGGTGTTGCCGTACAACCCGTCGGGCCTCTTTCCCTCCGGGCGGCCACCGCGCCCCACCTACCGTGAGCCGAACCCGGTCGGCGGTGCCGGTGTCGCGGCGGGGGCGGTCGGAACCCTCGCCTGGCTGGTCATCTTCGGCCTGCTCGGTGGCAGCCTCGTCGGGTACGTCTGGTGGACGCTGCTCGCCGGTGCGCTGGCCTGGCTCGCGGCCCTGACGTTGGTCAGGTACGGCGACCGGGGAGTGGCGGCCGGCATCGCGATCGTCACCGCCGGAGGGTGGAGCATCGCCACTGCTGCGGTCCTCACCCGCTGGACGACCAGCGGTGACTGGCCGCTCTGGTGAGCCACGTCGGCGGCGACTGCGGTGCGTCGTCGGGCAGACACCGAAACCCGTCTTGACTGGATGGCCGTAACTCGGCACTCTCCCGGTATGGCCTGGACCACTCCGCGGCTGGACCCCGATCGCAGTCGCCGACGCCTTCAGCTTCTGGCGCAGTTGGCGGACGCGCGCGCGGTACGGGAACGCGAACGGCCACAGCGCGCCCGCACCGCACAGCTCCGCCAGCTGATCGCCACTCGCCGACGCCTCGCCGGCTGAGAGAGATCCTTCCTCAGGAATGACCGGCCCTTCGGGGCGTTGACCGGTCGCCTGCCGACCCGACCGGCTAACGTGCACGCGTAACGGATCGGCGAGTGCTGTGCCGAGGCAACTTGGGGGAAACGTGTCGTACTTCGCTGCGGCCGTCGTGCGCGAGAAGGGCGGCTGGACAGCCGCCGAGCTGAGTCTGCGGGGTGCCGCCGACGTCGACGAGGTCGCCGAGCGGCTCCGCGATGTCGGCCCGGACGCGGACCTGTCGCTGCTGTTCGTTGAGGCGGACGACACCTACCTGGTCATCCTGCGCCTCGACGAGGGCGAGGACCTGCGGGTCTTCGGCTCCGACTCGGCGTACGCGGAGGAGTCCCGGCTGGGTGCCCTGCTGGTCGGTGACCTGAAGACGTCGGTCACCGGGCTCGACGACACCGAGGAGGCGCGTCCGACCACGACCGGCGACGGCGAAGACGGCGACCAGCCGGCCGTCGATCCGGAGGCGGACCCGGTGGGCGAGGCGGATCTCCTGACCGACCTGGGCATCCCCGCGCAACGGCTGCTCGCCCTCTGCGCCCACGAGGGGATGATGCCGGCCGACGTCACCGCCGAGATCTGCCAGGTGCTCGGCTGCGTCGACGACGTCGAGGAACTGCGTGAGGTCTGAGCCCTACGACGTGACCGATCCGGCGCTGGAGACGGTCCGGCCGGGGCAACCCACGCCCGGTTCGGTCGACCGGCGCGGGCCGGGGGCGGACGAGGGCTTGGCCGACCCGACCGGCGCCGGCCGGCGACAGCGGCACGAACTCTGGATGCGCCGCGCCCTCGAAGTCGCGGTGACCGGGGGTGTTGCGTCCCCGGAAGGCGGTGCCGGTTCGGCCCCGGGCGGCGGTGTGGCCGGTTCCGGCCCGGGCGGTGGTGTGGCCGGCTCGGCGGGCGGTGACGCCGTCAGGGGTGAGCCCGGCCAGTCCGGCGACGTGCCGGTGGGCGCGGTGCTCTACGGGCCGGACGGCAGTGAGCTGGCGATCGGTCGCAACGAACGCGAGCTGACCGGCGACCCGACCGCGCACGCCGAGGTGCTCGCGCTACGCCGAGCGGCCCAGCGGCTGGGCCGCTGGCGGCTGGACGGCTGCACCCTGGTGGTGACCCTCGAACCCTGCACGATGTGCGCCGGGGCGCTGGTGCTGGCCCGGGTCTCGACAGTGGTCTTCGGTGCCTGGGAACCCAAGACGGGCGCCGCCGGTTCGCTCTGGGATGTGCTGCGCGACCGCCGGCTCAACCACCGACCCGAGGTGTACGGCGGCATCCTGGAAGCCGAGAACGCCGCCGTTCTGCGCGCCTTCTTCCGCTGACGTCGAGGGGTCAGGAGCGCAGCAGGGTGGTGGCGACCGCCCGGGCGGTGTCGGTCCAGGGGGCCGGCCGCAGGGTCGCCGGGTCGAGCCGGACGACCGCGCGGTGTCCTTCCGCGTACGTCGTGGTGCCGTCCAGCGAGTGGAAGCGGAAGGCGTACCGGGCGCTGCTGGTGCCGAGTTGCTCCAGCCAGAAGTGCACGGCGATCGGGCCGGTGCCGGTGACGGGCGCTACGTAGCTGATGGTGAACTCGCGTACGGCGTGGAACACGTCGGGCGTGCTGGCCCGTCCGGCCTGGTAGGCGACGCCACGGTCGGACCAGTACGCGGTGAGCGCCCGTTCCAGCAGCAGCGCGTACCGGGCGTTGTGCAGGATGCCGAGGGCGTCGAGATCGTCGAAGTGAACCATTGTGTGCTCGACGTGGCCGTACTCGACGGCGGGCTGTTCGGCGACTGCGTGACTCATGACGGGCCTTCCGGTAGCAGAGCGGGATCGGGGCAGAGCGCCCGCAGGCGCCCCAGCACGCCCAGGCGGGCGTGCCGGTAGGTGACCTCCGGGTCGAGCAGGCGGGAGCGCATGGCGGCGGCGATGCCGTACGCGTCGATCTCGTACGCCAGCAGCGCGACATCCGTGCCGGCGGGCAACTCGCCCAGCTCGACCGCCTCGGTGACGAGCCGTTCCAGGAAACTCGTCCAGGCGGCGAAGACCTCGGCGAGGCGGTCGCGGACGGCACCGGGCCGGGCATTGAACTCGAATTCCGTGGTGGCGAAGAAGCAGCCGCCGGGCAGCACCCGACCGGCGTAGAAGTCGATCCGGGCCTCGTGCAGCGCGTGGATCCGGCGTACGCCCCGGGGGGTGCGCAGCGCCGGACCGATGATCTGTTCCTGCCACTGGGCGACGGCCCGGTCGATGGTGGACAGCTGCAACTCTTCCTTCGAGCGCCAGTGCGCGAAGAGGCCGGATTTGCTGACCCCGAGCGACTCGGCGAGATGCCCGAGGGAGAGTCCGTCGAGACCGTTGGCGGAGGCCAGGCTGACGGCGGCGTCCAGCACGGCGGTGCGGGTGCGCTGCCCCCGGGCGAGCCGACCGTCGACGTTCATGCGGCGAGACTACTAAATAAGAACGACCGGTCGTATACATTTATGGAGTGGAGGCCGTCACACCGGAGCCGAAACGGCGCGTCCCGCCACCGCACGGGGGGTGGCGGGACGTCGGCTCGCTCGGCTCAGGCGGTGATGGTGTCCAGGGCGATCTCGACCATCTGGCTGAAGGTCTGCTCCCGCTCCTGGGAGGTGGTCTTCTCGCCGGTTTTGATGTGGTCGCTCACCGTCAGCAGGGTCAGGGCACGGGCCTTGAACCGGGCCGCGATCGTGTACAGCGCCGCCGACTCCATCTCCACCGCCAGCACGCCGTACTCCGCGAGACTGTCGTAGAGGTCCGGCCGGTCGGTGTAGAAGGCGTCCGCAGCCAGGATCGGCCCGACCCGCATCGCGATGCCGCGCCGCTCGGCCACCTCCACCGAGGTACGCAGCAGCCCGAAGTCGGCGACCGGGGCGTAGTCGATCAGCCCGTCGAAACGCATCCGGTTCATGTTCGAGTCGGTGGACGACCCGATCGCCGCGATCACGTCGCGCAGCTGAAGGTCCTCGGTGAGCGCGCCGCACGAGCCGACCCGGATCAGCGACTTCACGCCGTACTCGTTGACCAGCTCGTGGGCATAGATCGAAGCCGAGGGCATGCCCATGCCGGAGCCCTGCACGGAAACCGCTACGCCGTTCCAGCGGCCGGTGAAGCCCAGCATGCCCCGGACCGTCGAGTAGCAGTTCGCGCCCTCGAGGTAGGTCTCCGCGATCCACTTGGCCCGCAGGGGGTCGCCCGGCATCAGGACCCGCTCGGCGATCTCGCCCGGCTTCGCGCCGATGTGCGTACTCATGGCGTTGATCCTGCCAGGCCGGCCTGGCCGGGACCGGTTCGGCGTCGGAACCTGTGGTCCTGTACCCTCGTCGGCGGTGGCGTGTCCGAGCGGCCTAAGGAGCACGCCTCGAAAGCGTGTGAGGGTTTACGCCCTCCGAGGGTTCAAATCCCTCCGCCACCGCTCGTGAGCAGCGCGAACGCCCGGCAGATCCGTGAGGATCAGCCGGGCGTTCCGCTTGTGGTCTCAGTTGTGGTCTCGGTTGCCGCTCCGGAGCGTCTACCCGAGGAAAGATCGTGCGAGCCTTGCTCACTCCTCGCGCGTCACCTCGACCGGCTGGTCGACTGCTGCCTATCGGTGCAGCAGACCCGAACGCGGGCTTGACAGGCTTGCTCTTGCGGTCCGGATTCCCGACAGTAGGGCGGTGTCATGGTGGCGACGTTGGCGATACTCCGTGCCCGGCGTTCCGCCGAGCGGTTCGGGGGGAAGCTGGGACGGCTACCGCCCATCGACCCTCACCGGTCGGCCCGTCGTGGCCGCCGCGCTGGCCCGGGCGCCGCAGCGGTTCGCCGACCTCGTTCATGAGCCCGGGAGTCCGGAGCTGGCGCTGACGCAGGAGCAGTTGCTGGAGTACATGGGGATCTCGACCGGTGACGGGTTGACCTGGGAACTGGGCATCGACGACGAAATCAAGCCAGTCATCGACACCGGGCCGGACGTGGTCGACGAGGATCTAATGGTCACCGCACTCGAAGCCCGACCCAGCGTCGTCTGGGCGCAGCACCCGGATCGGGAGTGCTACGAGATCCGGCTAGCCGAACCGATCCGGGCGGACGAGGCGCTGGCCCTGTTCATCGACGCGATCGCATACGCCCACCGCGAGCTCGCCCAACGGCTGCGGATCGATCTCGGGGAGTGACGAGACAGTCCACGGCGCCGAAAACCATCGCCTGCACACCCGATGGGCCCGCGAGCACCCCAAACGTGTGAGGGTCTACGCCCTCTGAGGGTTCAAGTTCCGCCGCCGCCGCTCGTGAGAACGCCCGGCAGGTCCGCGAGGACCGGCCGGGCGCTGCGCAATCGGTCTCAGCCGGTGCTCAGGAGGCGGTCTGCGGCCCGCCCGGAGTCAGCCCGGAAAATCCTGCAGGTACTCCTCGAACGGGATGTCCGGCGCGGCGTCACCGCCGATCTCGATGAAGTGTTCAAGGTCGTCGTAGCCAGGCTGGCCTGTGACGAGCACCCGGAGTGGGTGGCCGGCGTGGTCGGCGAGGAATTTCCAGAGCGCTCGGGTCAGGTCGGACTGGGCGGAGTTCGCCATGTATCCCACCTGGAAGTAGCGGATGTTGTCGCCATCGGGCCGGATCGGCTTGCCCAGGGCGAGGCACATCCGGCACTCGGTGCACGCCAGCCAGCCGTCCAGCGACATCAGCCCTCCTCAGAACACCATGCCGCGAAGGCCCAGCATCGCCGCCGCCACCCGCTTACCGCGGCCTGAGCTGCGTACCGACTTCGTCTGGCCCAAGTGGTACGGCCGCGAGCTCGCCGCAGCTCAGCGCGGTGGCCTCTGACCTCGAGGGGATACCTGGGGCGTGGGTTACTCAAAGTGATCGATTGCCTTCGTTGGGAAGTCGTGCCATGGTAATTGCATGGTGGCGGTCGAGGATGGTTCGGTACGGCACCCGTTGAACGTCGACGCGGATGGCATCGACCGGACGCGCGGCCCGGACAAGCACCCCTACTACGCGCAGCTCGCCGCCTCGGAATCCGGTGTCCTGCCGGTGGTCCGGCAGGTTGGCGGGGAGTGGCTGCCGGCGCTGCTGATCTGCCGGTACGACGACGTCCGGGAGGTGCTCCGCCGCCAGGATCTGTTCTCCCGGGCTGCCGCCGCCCACGCTGACCAGGTCGATGTGTCCGGGACGATGCTCGGCATGGACGGGGCGGAGCACGCCGCGGTCCGGGGAACGGTGAAGGACAGCTTCACCAAGCCCGCCGTGTCCGGGCTACGCGAGACGGTGCGCGCGGCTGCCGAGGCTCAGCTCGCGGTGCTGGCCGCCAAGGGCGGCTCGGCGGATCTGGTGGGTGACTTCGCCGTACCGTTCGCCCTGAACGTGATCTCCGATCTGCTCGGCCTGCCCGAGCCGGACCGGGCGCAGTTCCGCCGCTGGGGCGACATGTTCATGGGTACCGCCGACCTCACCCGGGCCGAGGCCGCCCGGTCCGCCGAGGAGATGGGTGGCTATCTGTGGCAGCAGTTGGACGGGCGGCGGGGCTGTCCACGCGATGACCTGATGACCCGGATCGCCACGGCGGCGGCGGACCAGCCGGTGGACGTCCAGGTCAAACTTCCCCTCTCGTTGATCGTCGGCGGATGGGAGACCACGGCCAGTTCCCTCTCGACGTTCGTGTACCTGTTGCGCACCCGCCCGTACGCCGGGCACGACTTCGCGTGGGACTACCTGCTGGAGCATCCGGAGCAGGTCGACGGGGCGGTCACCGAGTTGGAGCGGCTGCACTCGACCTCCAACGGAGACGAGATGCCCCGGCGGGTGATGGCGGATGTGACGCTGCCCAGCGGTGCGCGGCTGGTTGAGGGCGACATCGTGATCCCGTCACATGACGCCGCGAATCGGGATCCGCGGGTTTTCGCTGACCCGGAGCGGATGGACTTCGGGCGGGACCCGTACCCGCACCTCTCCTTCGGTTACGGCCCGCACTACTGCATCGGCGCGCACCTGGGCGCGCTGGAGGTCCGGGTCGCGTTGGCACTGCTGCTGCGGGAACTGCCGACGCTGCGGCTGGCCGTGGCACCGGACGAGGTGCGGTGGAAGCAGGGGCACGCCATCCTCGGCCCCGCGGAGCTGCCGGTCAGGTGGTGACGTGGCGCAGGGGACGTGGCTCAGCAGGGGGCGTGGCCCTCGACGAAGAGGCGGTGGGCCCAGTCGGCGTACCCGGCGATGATCTTTTGTACCGTCCGGCCGTCATGCAGGAACAGGTATGCGCGGTCGCCGTCGCGGGCGAGCAGGCCGTCGAAGCGGTACGTCCCCTGTGGAGCTTGCAGTTCGCGTACCGTCGGATAGCTCGCCCGGACCTCGGCGACGGGTGAGCCGGCCGCGATCCCTTCCGGGGTGCGGACCGGGTCGCCGGCCCAGAGCAGCACCAGCCGATCGTCGATGAAGATCGGGCTGATCTCGTCGTGTCCGGCCAGCGTCGGGCCGCAGGCGTCGACGTCGGTACGCAGAATGCCGCGCCGGGTCAGCTCGCTCTCCGAGTCGCCGAAGTCCACATCGGCCACTCCGTCGAGATCGACGACGCTTACCGACGCGACGGGCTCGCGGACGGCGATGGTGTCCGGTGGCATGACTCCGCTGCCCGATGCCGAGGCAGCCAGAAGCAGTGCGGCGATGAAGCCGAATTGTCGCAATTTCATCAGAATCCCCCAGTCCCCAACGTGACGGGGGCGACGAGGTTATTGCCGAGCTTCCCATTCGTCGGCCAATTCGTCCCAGTAGTCGGCGCTGAGCCCTCGCCGCCCGTGTGCGAGCCACCCTTCGGTGCTCCGTTCGACGTGTAACCCCAGCTCAGCGAAGGGGTCGATCCACCGGCCCGGCTCCACGCCCAGCTCGATCAGCGCCGCGTTGATCGGCCAGTCCGGGCGCGGCCCGTCGAGCGCCGCGTCGAAGCGCGGCCCCCAGGCGAGGGCGCCGTCGAGCCAGACCGCCGCGGCCTGGTGCCCGGCCCCACCGGCGAACTCCGCCTCGACGTACGCCAGCGGGCCGCGCAGCGACCAACGGGCCAGGACCTCGATCAGCGCGGGGGAGAGGATCAGTGTGAACGGGCGCTCCCGGTCGGGGTCGTCGGCGAGGTAGTCGGGCGGGGCACCGGTCAGCTCCACCACGAGCTGCGGGGTGACCGGCAGCAACGCGAAGTCCTGCCGCAGCCCGCCGAGCACGGCATGATCCAGCTCGCGAGTCTCCTCGCGCAGCAGCTCGGCGTCCGCGACGACCGCACTGAGCTGGTAACTCACCCGGCGTCCACAACCTGTGGATAGAACATGTGTACGACGGTGGTCAGGTCTTGTCGACGGTGACGACAAAGGCACGCCAGGCGGCCGGGCTGAACATCAGCGCCGGGCCGGTCGGGTCCTTCGAGTCGCGTACGCCCACCACGTCGGGCAGGTTCCGGGCGACCTCGACGCAGGCGCCGCCGTTGCCGCTGCTGCGGCTGCTCTTGTGCCACCGGGCGCCGGCCAGTGCCGGGATGTCGTTCACTGCCATGACTGCGCCACCTCCCTGATCAGGTCAACCGACTGCCAGTGCGAGAGTGTCTCGCCGCGCACGTTCTCCCACGCGGCAAGTATCGCCGCGATCTCGGCCTGCTCGCTCACCACCTGCCCCTGCAACTGGTTGTCGAGGTAGCCGGCGAGGCGGTGATCGGACGCGGTGGCGATGATGAACGGGCCGTTCAGTCCAGCGTATTCGCCCACTGTGGACGGCACCACATGTATCCGGATGTGCGGCCGGGTGGACGCCTCGGCGAGCGCCAGCAGCTGCTCGCGCATGACGGTCGGGCCTCCGACCGGCCGGCGCAGCACCGCCTCGTCCAGCACGGCGGTGAGCAGCGGCGGCTCCTCCCGGTGCAGAATCAACTGGCGGGACATCCGGTGGTCGACAAGCCGCGCCACCTCGCTGCGGGGGATCAGGCCACCGCCAGTGAGCACCGCGCGGGCGTACGCCTCGGTCTGGAGCAGGCCGGGTAGGACGTTTGGCTCGAACCAGCGCAGCGTGGTCGCCTCGCGCTCGATCTCCTGCCAGGGGCGGAACCAGATAAGCGCACGACGTCTCGAAATGTCCGGCCAAATGTCCGAGACATTCTTCTGGAGCGCATCTGCCGCCGTGAGCCGGTGCCGGGCATGCGGGATCCGATCTTCGAGCAACCACCGGCTCACCGTCTTCGGGTCGACGCCGACGCGTTCCGCGAGCGACTCGATCGTGTGCCCGGTATCCCGCAGCGCCACCCGCAGCGCGTCGTTCATGGCCGCCTCCCATCGGACGTCTCGAATATCCGCCGACCATACCCACACGCCATGTAGTTGTCCCGCTACCTGCGGCAAGTTGGGGTATCGATGGCGCGGCCGGTGGAGGTTCATCCCCCTTGACCCGGCGGTCGTGACATCGGGGGCCGCCGCCGGGCGAGCAACCACGGCGGCCCCCATCCACTACTCGACGCGCTGTCGAGCTGAGCGCACAGACGATTCAAGCCCGCTGGCGGACGCGGGACCGGGCGGCCTGTGCCGGCCCGCTCGACCGCCGGACGGAGCGAGGTGACCAGTGCCGCACCACACCGCAAGCCCGCGATCGCATGGTCGTCGGGTTGGGCACCTCCCCGGCCGCGACGTCCTCGGTCGGGATGCCGTCGGTCGGGGCGTGGTCGGTCGGGATGCCGTCGGGCCGCATCCGTGCCGCCGACCCGGCCCATGCGTATGCGCTGGCTCGATCACTCCGGGCGAACTCTTTCTGCTGAGCAGCGCGGCGTCCCCGCAGTTCGTTCGCCCGATCACGGTCCGGGTCATCCGGCACCGCACCGACCGGGTCACCTACGACGGGTGGACCTGGATCGAGTGCTACCAGCTCGACGCCCGAGGCGACGCTGCCGAGCGCCGCGAGCTGTTCCTGATGCCGGCCGGCCTGATCCGGCCGGGCGAGCGGCCCAACTTGCCGCATCCGGCGTCGGCCAGCGCTCCTTCGGCGTCTCGCGCCTGGTCAGGCCGCTCCGCTGGCGCGGTCCGCCGATGAGTCGCCGTCGCCCGGAACACGCGCCGTCGCGCCCGACGTGGCGTTGCCGGAACTGCGGCGTCAGGTGGCCGTGCAGCGCGGCAAAGCTCCGGCTGCTCGGCGAGTACCGGGAGGACCGGGCCGCGTTGCTTGTGCACCTCGCGACGCTGTACGCGCAGGCCAGCGCGGAACTCGGTGACCCGACGTCGACGGTCGGGCTG
This sequence comes from Micromonospora sp. NPDC049374, assembly GCF_040677165.1. NCBI lineage: Bacteria > Bacillati > Actinomycetota > Actinomycetes > Micromonosporales > Micromonosporaceae > Micromonospora > Micromonospora sp. NPDC049374. The sequence goes on from NZ_JBFAQH010000002.1 coordinate 36,178, forward strand.
TTCGACCGCTTCGTGTCCTGGGCGCGTGTGCGAGGTTAGGAGGCTGTCCGCGTACCGTCGCGGGTGCCGGATCGGGACGGGCCCGGCGCATGCCCAGGGGCCGCTCCCGGTCGGAGCGGCCCCTGCCCCCGTTGTCGCGCGTCAGCCCGGTACGACGCTGGGCTGTGGTGGTTGGTCGCCCGGACGGGCGGTGAGGATCGCGGCGACGACGACCACGAGCCCGGCGACGGTGAGCCCGAGCACCAGCCACTGCGGCCCGAACGGGTAGTACTCGCCGGGCGTGAAGGCACTGTGAACGGTCAGCGGAGATCCCTCGTGGACGCTGCTGTCCCGAAACACCCGCATGACGTTGCCGTAGAGAGCGACAGCCGGCAGGGCCAGCGCCACCAGGGCCGCGCCCCAGAGCGCGGCGGCGTGGCGGCGTCCGGGCGGCGCTGCCGCCATCCGGTACGCGAAGGCCGCCGCGACCAGCCAACCGGCGAGCAGCCCGGCGGCGGTGCCGACGACGACAAGCGGCAGGAACGCCGCAGTGCGCTCCGGCCGCACATTGACGTCGACGTGGCCGAGGCTTGTCGCGACGAAATCGGGGTCCGTGGGGGTTGAGCCGTCGATATGGAGGACCAGTCCGTTCGACTTGGCGGTGAACCGTGCGCCGTGTAAAGGAACATAAGTGATCGATCCGTCATCGTGGAAAATGCCCTGCCCGCCGCTGCTCGGGGAAAGGCCGGAAACCGACCAGCCATCGGCGACGAACCGCTGCCGGATCTGCTCGGCGTCCCAGATGCCATCCACCGGTCCGCTCGCGAAGGCCCTCGCGGCGGTCCACGGTGAGGTCGAGTAGAAGCGGTTTTCTGCACCCCCTGCGCCGGCCTGCTGGGTGAGTCTGACCATGCCGGCCTCGTCGGGCAGGTCGGCGAAGGTCTGGGCACCGAGCCACGAGCCGGCGGCGGCACCGAAACCACCCATGTTCAGAGCGGTGAGCAGCGCCGCGATCGCCATGAACGGACGACCGGCGGGCAGCCGGAACCGCAGCCGCAGGCCGCTGACGATCAGGTGGAGAGCCTCACTGGCCCGGGGGCGGCGCTGGCCCGGTTCAGCCATCTCCAGCAGAGTGGTCACCACCTCGGTACCGTGCCGCCGCCGGTGTCGACGCGGGTAGGCGAGCAGCAGCCTGCGGTAGCCACGCTCCAGCCGGTCATCGGCGATCGGCCAGGCCGCGGTCATCCGGTCACCGTGCCGAAGGTGCGAGCATTGGCCGCGCCCAAGGTCAGCGCATCGCCCAGGCGCCTGCCCAACTGGATCTCGGCGGCGGTGGCGTGCCGGCGCAGCCGCTCGACCTGTGCCTGCAACGCGGCGGCACCGGCGTCGCTGAGCCGGTAGTAGCGGCGCAGCCGGCCCTCGACGGCCTCCTCCCGGTCGACGGTGACCAGGCCCTGCTCGGCCAGCCGGTCCAGCGCACCGTAGAGGGTGCCCGGCCGCAGCTTGACCTCGCCCGCCGACAGCTCGTCGACCGCCCGGATGACGCCGTAGCCGTGCAACGGCTGCGCCGCCAGCGCGGTGAGGATCAGAAATGTGGGTTCCTGCATGAAGGCGATAGTACGTCTGACGATATATACCGTCAACCGTTCATGCGGGCCGCCTCGCGCTCCCGCTCCGGCCGTCCACCGACCGCCGCGTCGATCATGAACTTGTTGTCGTCGGTGCCGGCGTGGCGCGACAACAACTTCATGATCGATCGACAGGTGCGTCCCGGGTTGAGCTCGGTCGGGGTGTGGAGACGACGAAGGGCCGGCCCGACGGGGCCGACCCTTCGTCCTGCTCAAATGAGCGGAGGATACGAGATTCGAACTCGTGAGGGTGTTAACCCAACACGCTTTCCAAGCGTGCGCCCTAGGCCTCTAGGCGAATCCTCCGCGAGCCAGGATACAGGTCCGCGCCGGGCTTCCCACCCCACCACCCCCTGAAGATCCACCGTCGGTCGGGTAGGCTGGGGGCACCTCCCGTGCGGCGGTATCTCGTGAACCTCCCCAGGGCCGGAAGGCAGCAAGGATAAGCGAGCTCTGCCGGGTGCACGGGGGGCCTTTCTGTCTCCGGCGCTCCCCTGCGTGCTCCGGCGCTCGCTGGGCTCTTCAGTTGCGGCATCTGGGGGTTTCCCGGCCGGTGGAGACCGCAAGATGCCGCAACCGGAGTGGATCATCCCGGCACCACGACCTGCCGCGGCGCGACATCCCGCAACCCGGGCGGGCCACCCAGGGCGGCCCGGCGGGGTGGGTGGTCAGGCGGACGAGGTCGGCGCAGAATGGCTCGGTCGAGAGGAGGCGGGACGCCGTGGCACTGGCGCTCTACCGCAAGTACCGGCCGCGTACCTTCGCCGAGGTCATCGGGCAGGAGCACGTCACCGAGCCGTTGTCGCAGGCGCTGCGTAGCGGGCGGCTCAACCACGCGTACCTCTTCTCCGGCCCGCGCGGCTGCGGCAAGACCTCCAGCGCCCGCATCCTGGCCCGCTCGCTCAACTGCGAGCACGGCCCGACCCCGGAGCCCTGCGGCACCTGCGACTCCTGTCGCTCGCTGGCCGGTGACGGGGCCGGCTCGATCGACGTCATCGAGATCGACGCGGCCAGCCACGGTGGTGTGGACGACGCCCGCGAGCTGCGGGAGAAGGCGTTCTTCGCGCCGGCCAACAGCCGCTTCAAGATCTACGTCATCGACGAGGCGCACATGGTCTCGTCGGCCGGCTTCAACGCCCTGCTCAAGCTGGTCGAGGAGCCACCGGAGTACGTCAAGTTCATCTTCGCCACCACCGAGCCGGAGAAGGTCCTCGGCACCATCAAGTCGCGGACCCACCACTACCCGTTCCGGCTGATCCCGCCGAAGGTGCTCCGGCCCTATCTTGAGCAGCTCACCCAGGCCGAGGGGGTACCTGTCGAACCGGCGGTGTTCCCCCTGGTGGTGCGCGCCGGTGGCGGCAGCGCCCGGGACAGCCTTTCCGTACTCGACCAGCTCATCGCCGGTGCCGGCCCCGAAGGGGTCAGCTACGCCCGGGCCGCCGCGCTGCTCGGGGTGACCGACGCGGCGCTGATCGACGAGATGTGCGACGCCCTCGCCGCCGGGGACGGCGCCGCCGCGTACGCCACCGTCGACCGGGTCGCCGAGGCCGGGCACGACCCCCGCCGGTTCGCCTCCGACCTGCTGGAACGTCTCCGCGACCTGATCGTGCTCCAGCAGGTACCCGACGCGGCGGCCAAGGGCCTCATCGACGGACCGGACGACCAGCTCGAGCGGATGGCCGCCCAGGCCCAGCAACTCGGCCCGGGCACCCTGTCCCGCTGCGCCGACATCGTGCACGACGGCCTGGTCGAGATGCGCGGCACCACCGCGCCCCGGCTGCTGCTCGAACTGATCTGCGCCCGGATGCTGCTGCCGGGCGTCGACGACGCCACCGGCGGTCTGCTCCAGCGCCTCGAACGCATGGAGCGCCGGCTCACCCTCGCCGGCACCGACGCGCCGCCGGCCACCGCCGGCTCCGCGCCCGCCACCAACCCCCCGGCGGTACGCACCCAGCCTCCCGCCGCGCCCGCGGCTGCCGCCGCGAATAGGGCCGGGACCGACGCTGCCGCGCCGGCTACCGCCACCTCCCCGACCGGCCGGGACAGCGCCACCTCGGTGATCGGCCGCGACAGCGCAACCTCGTCGGCCGAGCGCGGCAGCGGCCGTTCGTACTCCGCTCGTGGCGACGGGTCGTCGGCTGGTCCGGACAGCGCGACCCAGGCCGCCGGTCGTGACGGGGTGTCGTCGGCCGGTCCGGACGGCACGACTCAGCAGGCCGGCCGTGGCGGCGCGATCCCGGGCGGTCCTGACGGCGGTGCCGAGAACGCCGGTCGTGCGGGAGCGACCTCGACCGCCGGTCCGGGGACGGGCGGTACCGCAGCGGATGGTCGGGCCGACGCGGGTCATGGCGCCGCCGGGAACGGGGCCGGCATGACCGGGGCCGGCACTGGTCCGGCCGGCGGACCCGGTGGGGGCGGTTCGGGGCGACCGGATGGCACCCAGAGCGATGCGGCCAACGGTGCCGCCACGTCCCGGCGACCCGTGCCGGCGTCGGCGATCATGCCTGATCCGGCGACCCCGGAGCCTCCTCGCCCCGGTGCGACGACCCCCGGCGCGCTGGACGCGGTCGCGGTGCGCCGGGTCTGGCCGGAGGTGGTCGGCAAGGTCAACCGGAGCAACAAGCGGATCGCCGCGCTGATGCGCGACGCGGTCGTCCGTGACCTCGACGGGGACACTCTCGTGCTGACCGTGAAGTCGGCGGTGCTGGCCCGGATGATGTCCGACCACGCGCAGGTGCTCACCGACGCGCTCTACGAGGAGTTGGGCGGACGCTGGCAGATTCGCTGCGAGGTGGCCGGCGAACGGGGCGGGGCGTCGCCTGGTCCGCACCGCAGCCCAGCCGCTCCCGGCCCGGCCCCTGCTCCGGTCGCCGCCAGTTCGCAAGTGCCCGCAGGGCGGGCCGATCGAGGCCGCTCCGGCGGTGCCTCCGGCGCTCATCGGTCGGGTGACCCGGCCGCCACCACGGCTGAGAACAGCGACGACGACTGGCCCGAGCCAGCCCGCCCAGGTGGCAGCGCCTCGGCCGCCGACGACTGGCCGGAGGCGGCCCGCCCCGGGAGCGGGTCCGCCGATGCGACGGCGGACCCGTCGGACGACCTTCGAGCGGCTGCCTCGCACACCTCGGCGGACCCGATTGTGCCGGGCCCGTCGAGCCGTGGCGCGGGTGATGGCTCACCGGTCGCCGGTACCGACGGCGCGGGGACGCATGCGGCGTCGGGCCGGGTGGCGGCGAGCGTCAGGCCGAGTGCGAGCGGGGCGAGTGGCGAGCCGGGTGCGAGCGGGCCGGATGCGAGCGGGGCGAGCGCCGGGCCGGGTGGAAGCGGACCGGGTGGAAGCGGATCGAGCGGCGGGCCGGGTGGAAGCGGAACGGCCGTCGGACAGGACGGGGCGCGGATGCCCGTCGGCTCGGGCGGAGCGACGACAACTGCCGGGTCGGGCGGGGCTCGGACGAATGTCGGCTCGGGCGGTCGTGTGTCAAGTGCCGCGCCGCGCCAGGCAGCGGCACCCAACGGCAACGGCGGCTCCGGTGGTGCCCCGGTGAGCAGCGCGATCGCGGCGGCTCGGGCGGCAGCGGCCGGGCGGGGCGCGCGTACCGCCAAGGCGACCCGGCAGACCGCGGACGCGGAGTTCGCCGGCGAGCCGCCGTACGACCCGGATTTCGACGGCCCGCTGCGCGGTGGCGCGGAACGTCCCGGCGGTGCTCGACCGGCCGCCACTCCCACCTACGAGGGCTTCGACCCGGGCGACGAGCCACTCGACGAGATCATCGACGAGAAGACCGCCCGCGAGTCGAGCGAGGAACAGGCCGTACGCCTGCTCCGCGAGACCTTCGGCAGCGTAGAAAAACTAAGCGACTAAGCCCCACCCCACCCCACCCCACCCCCCTCCCACCCAACCTCGGCGTCGATCTTGCACTTCTTGCCCGCCCAAATGTCATCGAACCTGACATTTGGGCGACCGGAAGTGCAAGATCGACGCCGAGGGGGGAGGCATGGGTGGGGAGGGGGTGGGGTGGGGTGCGGCGTGCGGGGGTGGTTCGGTGGGGGGCGTTAGGGTGGGCGGCGGCAGCAAAGGCGAGTTGAGGGAGTCATCGTGCGGCCTGGTGGACAGCCGAACATGCAGCAGATGCTGAAGCAGGCGCAGAAGATGCAGCAGCAGATCGCCAAGGCGCAGGCCGAGTTGGCCGAGGCCGAGGTGACCGGCACTGCCGGCGGTGGGCTGGTGACCGCTGTCGTCGCCGGTTCCGGCGAGGTCAAGAGCATCAAGATCGACCCGAAGGCTGTCGACCCGGACGACGTGGAGACCCTGGAGGATCTCGTCGTCGCCGCGCTGCACAACGCCACCGAGGCGGCCCGCGAGCTGACCGAGCAGAAGATGGGCCCGGTCGCGGGCGGGATGGGCGGCCTCGGCCTGCCCGGGTTCTGAGCCGCAGATGTACGAGGGCGCCATCCAGGATCTGATCGACGAGCTGGGGCGGCTGCCGGGCGTGGGGCCCAAGAGTGCCCAGCGGATCGCCTTCCACGTGCTGTCCGCCGACCCGGCCGATGTCAACCGGCTGGCCGGCGCACTGCGCAAGGTCAAGGAGCTGGTGCGGTTCTGCACCAGTTGCTACAACGTCGCCGAGTCCGACCAGTGCCGGATCTGCCGCGACCCGCGCCGCACCGACGAGGTGATCTGCGTGGTCGAGGAGCCGAAGGACGTGGTGGCGATCGAGCGGACCGGTGAGTTCCGGGGTCGGTACCACGTGCTCGGCGGGGCGATCAATCCGCTGGAGGGCATCGGGCCGGACAATCTGCGCATCCGCGAGTTGATGACCCGTCTCGGCGGTGGTGCGATCCGCGAACTGATCCTGGCCACCGACCCGAACACCGAGGGCGAGGCGACCGCGACCTACCTCGCGCTGATGGTGAAGCCGATGGGGATCGCGGTGACCCGGCTGGCCAGCGGGCTGCCGGTCGGCGGCGACCTGGAGTACGCCGACGAGATCACCCTGGGTCGGGCCTTCGAGGGTCGCCGCGCCGTCTGAGGACGGGGTTCCGCGTCCACTGTGGTTTCTAACATGTGGGCCGGCTGGTCGACAGTCGATGTAACAAATCCGCATCACCCAAACCGGACAAAAAGTCTCTTTGTCGGTCGTCTGTGCTGGCCTTTCGCTGCCGTCCCAGCGATTAAGACACGATCCGGTACCAACCGCTTCGACAGCCATTTCCCGCCGGTCCGAACGGGAGCTAAGGTCACGGCCATCGGTGACCCTGTCACCACGTTGTCCGTACCCCTAAGGACGAGGTGAAGCACCATGCGTGCATCCAGGCCGAAGGTCGCTATCGCGGCCGTGGCGGCCGCGGCCCTCGCGGTTGCAGGCTGTGCCGAGAGCGACCGTGAAGGTTCCGGCGGTAGTAGCAAGGACACCCTGGTCTTCGGCGTCGCCGGAGACCCGAAGGTGCTCGACCCCAGCTTCGCCAGCGACGGTGAGTCGCTGCGCGTGGCCCGCCAGGTGTTCGAGACGCTGGTCCGCCCGGAGGAGGGTGGCACCAAGGTCAGCCCCGGCCTCGCCGAGTCCTGGGAGCCGGACGCCGCGGGCACCACGTGGACGTTCAAGCTGCGCTCCGGCGTGAAGTTCCACGACGGCACCGACTTCAACGCCGAGGCCGTCTGCGTCAACTTCGACCGCTGGTACAACGCCAAGGGCCTGATGCAGAGCCCGGACGTGACCGCGTACTGGCAGGACGTCATGGGTGGCTTCGCCGCCAACGAGGACGACACCCTCGGCGAGAGCCTCTTCAAGTCCTGCTCCGCCACCGACCCCACCACGGTCGCCCTGACCTTCAGCCGGGTCTCCAGCAAGATCCCGGCCGCCCTGATGCTGCCGTCCTTCTCCATGCACAGCCCGAAGGCGCTCCAGGAGTACGACGCCAGCAACGTCTCGGGCAGCGCGGACGACATCAAGTACCCGGCCTACGCCACCGAGCACCCCACCGGTACCGGCCCGTTCAAGTTCAAGACCTGGGACATCGCGAACAAGACGCTGACCCTGGAGCGGAACGAGGACTACTGGGGCGACAAGGCCAAGCTCAAGAGCCTGATCTTCAAGACCATCTCGGACGAGAACGCCCGTAAGCAGGCGCTGCGCTCCGGCGACATCCAGGGCTACGACCTGGTCGGCCCGGCCGACGTCCAGCCGCTCAAGGACGAGGGCTTCAACCTCCTGACCCGCCCGGCCTTCAACATCCTCTACCTGGCCATCAACCAGAAGGGGAACCCGAAGCTGGCGGACCTGAAGGTCCGGCAGGCGCTCGCCCACGCCGTCAACCGGCAGGCCCTTGTCGACTCGAAGCTGCCCCCGGGTGCTCAGGTCGCGGTGAACTTCTTCCCCGACACGGTCGAGGGCTGGAACGGCGACGTCACCAAGTACGAGTACGACGTGGAGAAGGCGAAGTCGCTGCTGGCCGAGGCCGGCGCGTCGGACCTGACCCTGCGGTTCCACTACCCGACCGAGGTCACCCGGCCCTACATGCCGAACCCGAAGGACCTGTTCGAGCTGGTCTCGGCGGACCTCCAGGCGGCCGGCATCAAGATCGAGCCGATCCCGCTGAAGTGGAGCCCGGACTACCTCAACGCCACCACCTCGGGCACCGCGCACGACCTGCACTTCCTCGGGTGGACCGGCGATTACGGTGACGGCTACAACTTCATCGGCACGTTCTTCGACCGGCAGAAGGACGAGTGGGGCTTCAACAACAAGGCCCTGTTCGACAAGTTCCGGCAGGCCGACACCACTGCGGACCAGGCGGCCAAGGTGGCGCTCTACAAGGAGTTGAACGCCGACATCATGAACTTCCTGCCCGGTGTGCCGATCTCGCACTCGCCGCCGGCCATCGTGTTCGGCAAGGACGTGACCGGGGTCAAGGCGAGCCCGCTCACCGACGAGCGGTTCGCCACCGCGGAGTTCAAGTCCTGATCTGACGCACCGACCACGGGCGGGCGCTGTGACCCACAGCGCCCGCCCGTGATCCCTTGCCCCCTTCCGAGGCCGCCGTGTTCCGGTTCATCGTCAGACGCCTGCTTCAGTTGATACCCACGCTGTTCGGGCTCTCCATCCTGTTGTTCATCTGGCTCCGGCGACTGCCCGGAGGCCCCGAGACCGCCATTCTCGGCGAGCGGGGCACACCCGAGATGCGTGCCGCGATCCGCCGCAATCTCGGTCTCGACGAGCCGATCCTGATCCAGTACGGCCGGTTCGTCCGTCGGATGATCCGCCTCGACCTGGGTACGTCCATCTCGACGAAGCGCGAGGTGACGACGGAGTTCCTGCAACGATTCCCCGGCACCGTCGAGCTGACCATCACCGCGATGGTGATCGCGGTCGGCATCGGCATTCCGCTGGGCTACCTGGCCGCCCGTCGTCGTGGCCGCTTCCTCGATCACGCCTCCGTCGGCGGGTCGCTGATCGGCATCTGCATCCCGGTCTTCTTCCTCGCGTACATCCTCAAGGCGATCTTCTCGGAGAACCTCGGCTGGTTCCCCTCCAGCGGCCGGCAGGACCCGACCATCGGCGCCACCCGGATCACCAACTTCTTCGTCCTCGACGGACTGATGACCCGGGAGTGGGACGCCGCAGCCGACGCGCTCATGCATCTCGTGCTGCCGGCGCTCGCCTTGGCCAGCATCCCCTTGGCGATCATCGTCCGGATCACCCGGGCCAGTGTGCTCGAGGTGCTCAACGAGGACTTCGTGCGTACCGCCGAGGCCAAGGGCCTGACCGAGAACGTCGTGCGCCGCCGGCACGTGCTGCGCAACGCCATGCTCCCGGTGGTGACCTCGATCGGTCTGCTCACCGGTGGCCTGCTCTCCGGCGCGGTGCTGACCGAGACGGTCTTCGCCTTCAGCGGGATCGGCGCCTTTCTCGCCGACTCCATCAACCAGCGCGATTATCCGGTGCTGATGGGCTTCATCATGATCATCGCCGTGGTCTACGTGCTGGTGAACCTGATAGTGGACCTCTCCTACAGCCTGATCGACCCGAGGGTGAGGGTCCGATGACGACCATCGGTGGCAAGAAGCGAGAGAAGATCGACCGACTCGCCGAACTGGCCGCCCGCGACGAGGAGCGGGGGGTGAGCCTCTGGCAGGACGCCTTCCGTCGGCTGCGGCGCAACCCGGCCGCCATCATCGGCGCGGTCATCCTCACCGTCTTCGTCCTGGTCGCGCTGATCGGCCCGTTCCTGGTGCCGTACGGGCCGACGGACACGATGGGCATCCGGGAGGGCGTCATCAAACCGGGGCTCATCCCCGGATCTTCCAGCGAGCACTGGTTCGGTTACGACCACCAGGGTCGGGACGTCTTCAGCCGCATGATCGTCGGGGCCCGGCAGACCCTGCTGGTCGGCGTGGTGGCGACCCTGATCGGTCTCGCCGTCGGCGTGTTGATCGGCGGTGTCGCGGGTGCCGCCGCCGGCCTCGGCGGGCGCTGGGGCCGATGGGTCGACAGCACCCTGATGCGGTTCATCGACATGCTGCTGGCGCTGCCGAGCCTGCTGCTGGCGGTCAGCATCGCCGCGCTGCTCGGACCGAGCCTGACCACGGTCATGATTGCGGTCGGGATGGTCTCGGTGCCGGTCTTCGCCCGGCTGCTGCGTGGCTCGATGATCGCCCAGTCCAACAGCGACTACGTTTTGGCCGCCACCTCGCTCGGTGTACGCAAGTCGAAGATCGCCCTGGCCCACGTGCTGCCCAACTCGCTCGCCCCGGTCATTGTCCAGGCGACGCTGACCCTGGCCACAGCGATCATCGAAGCGGCAGCACTGTCCTTCCTCGGGCTCGGCAACCCCGACTCGGCAACCCCCGAGTGGGGCGTCATGCTCGCCGACGCGCAGCAGTACCTGGGCATCCGGCCCGAGCTGGCCATCTACCCGGCGGTCGCCATCATCATCACCGCGCTGGGTTTCACCCTGCTCGGTGAGTCGATGCGTGAGGCCCTCGACCCGAAGCTGCGGAAGTAGGCATGCCGAGCATGAGAAGCGCGCATTTGACTTCCGTGGCTGTGAACGAAAGGGCGGTGCGACATGGCACTGCTTGATGTCGAAGATCTTTCGGTGACCTTTGCCCGGCGCGGTCAGCGGACCGTGCGGGCCGTGGACGGAGTTTCCTTCTCCGTGGAGGCCGGCGAGGTCGTCGGCCTGGTCGGCGAGTCCGGCTGCGGCAAGTCGGTGACCTCACTGGCGATCATGGGCCTGCTGCCCAAGCAGCCCGGCCTTCAGGTGGCCGGCAAGGCCGTCTTCGACGGCACCGATCTGCTTCAGCTCGACGACCGGTCGCGGCGGGACATCCGGGGTCGGGACGTCGCGATGATCTTCCAGGATCCGCTGTCGTCGCTGAACCCGGTCGTGCCGATCGGGCTCCAGGTGACCGAGGTGCTGACCCGGCACCGTGGGATGCGGGGGGAGGCGGCGGCGAAGGAGGCTGCGCAGTTGCTGGACCGGGTCGGCATTCCCGACCCGAGGCGGCGGCTCAAGGAGTACCCCCACCAGCTCTCTGGTGGGATGCGCCAGCGTGCCCTGATCGCCATGGCGGTGGCCTGCCAACCCCGGCTGCTCATCGCCGATGAGCCGACGACCGCGCTGGACGTCACCATTCAGGCGCAGATCCTGGAACTGTTGAAGGATCTGGTCCGGGACTCCGGCACCGCGTTGGTGATGATCACGCACGACCTGGGCGTGGTGGCCGGCATGTGCGACACCATCAACGTGCTCTATGGCGGTCGGGTGGTGGAGACCGCACGGCGGCGTCCGCTGTTCCGCCAGCCCCGGCATCCGTACACCGTGGGGTTGCTCGGCTCGGTGCCGCGACTGGACGCGGGACGCGGTGAGCGGCTGAACCCGATTCCGGGCTCGGTGCGTGACCTGCTGCCCTGGCCGGACGGCTGCGCCTTCGCCCCGCGCTGCGACCGACGGGTGGACGCCTGCGTCGGCGAGCCGCCGGACCTGGTGCTGACCCACGACGGTCGCAGCTACCGGTGCGTCAACCCGGCGCCGGTGCCGGGCCTGACCCGCGGCGAGGAGGTCCGGGAGGCGCAACCGGGACAGGCCACGCCGGGCTCGGTGCCCGCGCAGGCGGTGCCGGACGACCCGCCGGCCGTGCCGGGCCTGGCCGCCGCCCCCAGCGAGGAGGAGACGCCGTGAGCGAGCGCAGCGAGCGAATCAATCGGCTCAGTGTGGTGGTGCCTCATAACGGCACGCAGCGAAGCGGAGTGCCGTCATGAGCGGAGAGGACACCCTCGTCGAGGTACGGGACCTGAAGGTGCACTTCCCGATCAAGCGGGGGGTGCTGTTCGACCGTACGGTCGGCCACGTCAAGGCGGTCGACGGCGTCGACCTGCGCATCACGCGCGGCCAGACGTACGGCCTGGTCGGCGAGTCGGGCTGCGGAAAGTCCACGCTCGGGCGGGCGTTGCTCCAGCTCACCCCGCCGACCTCGGGCGAGGTCAGCTTCGACGGGGTCGAGCTGACCACGCTTGCACCGAACAAGCTGCGCACGATGCGCCGCCGGATGCAGATGATCTTCCAGGACCCGATGTCCAGCCTCGATCCACGGCAGAACGTCGAGTCCATCCTCACCGAGGGCCTACAGGCGCACGGTATCGGTGGTGACCGGGACGGTCGTCGCAAGATCATCGCCGAGACGTTGGACCAGGTCGGGCTGCCGCGTTGGGCGCTGTCTCGCTACCCGCACGAGTTCTCCGGCGGCCAGCGGCAGCGCATCGGTATCGCCCGGGCGCTGGTGCTGGGGCCGGAACTCATCGTCGCGGACGAGCCGGTGTCCGCGCTCGACGTGTCGATTCAGGCCCAGGTGGTCAACCTCCTCGACGAACTTCAGGACAATCTCGGTCTGACCTACCTGGTGATCGCGCACGACCTGGCGGTGGTCCGGCACATCTCCGACACCGTCGGCGTGATGTATTTGGGTGCACTTGTCGAGGAGGCGCCGAGCGACCGGCTCTACACCGAACCGCTGCACCCGTACACCCGGGCACTGATGTCGGCGGTGCCGGTGCCCGACCCGGACGTGGAGGATCGCCGGGAGCGCATCCTCATCGCCGGTGATCTGCCCTCGCCGGCCAATCCGCCGTCGGGCTGCCGCTTCCACACCCGGTGCCCGTGGGCGCAGCCGACCCGCTGCGCCGACGAGCGGCCGGGGCTGCGGGAGATCGGCGGCAGTCGGGTCGCCTGCCACTGGGCAGAGCAGATCGCCAGCGGGGAACTGCGTCGGCACAAGGTCAGCGTGGAGATCACCCGGCCGGCGGGTGAGGGCGAGGAGCCCTCGGTCGTCTCCGCTCCTACCGAGCCGGGCTCCTTCGTGTAGTTCCGGAGCAACGGGTCCCTTCCTGACGCCTGAGCTGCCGGAAGGGGCCCTTGCCCGGATATTGCCGACGTCCCGGCGGCGATCAGCCTTCCGGGCGGTGCAGCAGGCCGATGGCGATGTTGTGTACCGCGTCCAGCCCGGCGACGTCGGCCAGCGGCGTGCTGGCGCCGGTGACCGCGTACCACTCGTCGGCGTCCTTGTACTGGACGTGCAGACTGACCCGCCCGTCGGCGAAGTCGGTGCGCAGGGTCAGCTCACCGGTCACCACGCCGACCTCGTCGGTCATCACGCCGCCCGGTCCCGGCACGATGTCGGCGCTGCGGCTCTGCGGGCCGGTGGCACCGCCGGCGTCGGCGGTCATCCCGGCGCCCGGCACCTCCACCTCACCCGCGGCGGCACCGTCGGCGGTCATGCCGGCCGTGGCCGGGCCGGGTGGCGGGCTGCCGGTGGCCGCCGCCGCGTCCTCACCGCCCGGATCCGGCATGCGCTCGGGTGCCGGTGCGCCGTCGGCGCCGGTTACGGCTTGCTCTCCCATGTGCAGCCCTCCAACATGTCGGCCAGTTCGGCCTGCTCGGCACTGGTCACCGTCAGCTGCCAGTGGTGCTTCACCGCCACCCAGTCCCCGGCATATTGACACCAGTATGACCGGTTTGATGGCTTCCACTGGGACGGGTCCTGGTCACCCTTTGCCCGGTTGGAGGATGCGGAAACCGCGAAGAGCTGCGGCCGGTCGAGGTCGTTGGCGAAGTCGCCGCGCTTCGAGTCGTCCCATTCGTCGGCGCCGGAGCGCCAGGCGTTGGCCAGCGGGACCATGTGGTCGATGTCCACGTCGGAGGGGTCGGTGAAGGTGCGTCCGTCGTAGACGCTCTCCCACCGCCCGCCGACCACGTTGCAGCCGGAGTGCTCGATGGCCTTGCCGTCGCGCTCCAGCACGGTGTCGCGGACGTCGCAGTTCTGGCCGGTCTTGCGCCAGTGCGGGAAGCGGTTGCGGCTGTAGCCGCGCATCGAGCCCGCCTCGGCGACGGTCAGTTCCGCGAGCATCTGGTTGATGTTGCCGCTGCCGCTCGGCGGCGTGACCGGCTCCTCCTCAAGCGGGACGCAGCCGGCGGCGCCGAGGGTCAGCGCCGCGACGAGCGCGAGCGCCCCCGGGGCGCGGGGTCCTGATCTGGTACGCACAGACGACACCTTTCCAGCTTGCGGGCTTCCGGCGATCCCGCACAGTACCCGGCCAGGGTTTCGGCGTTTCGTGGTGTCTGGCGGATGGTGCACGGCAGATTGGTAACCATGCCCGAACCCTCGTCCGCCCTCCGCCTGCGCAGCAGCGCCGGCCGGGGCACCCTGGCCGCCGCCGTGCTGGCCTCCGGCATGGTCTTCCTGGACAGCACCGTGGTCAACGTGGCGCTGCCCCACCTCGGTGCCGATCTCGGCGCATCGGTGGCAGGTCTTCAGTGGACCATCAACGGCTACCTGCTGACCCTCGCCGCGTTCGTCCTGCTCGGTGGGGCGCTGGGCGACCGCTTCGGGCGTCGGCGGGTGTTCCTGCTCGGCGTGGTCTGGTTCACCGTCGCCTCCATACTCTGCGGGTTCGCGCTGCGCACCGACTGGCTGGTGGCCGCGCGGTTCCTCCAGGGTGCCGGGGGTGCCCTGCTCACCCCGGGTTCGCTGGCGCTGCTTCAGGCCAGCTTCCATCCCGACGACCGGGCGAAGGCGATCGGAGCGTGGTCGGGGCTCTCCGGTGTCTCCACCGCGCTCGGGCCGTTCATCGGCGGTTGGCTGATCGACGCCCTCTCCTGGCGGTGGATCTTCTTCCTGAACGTGCCGTTGGCGGTGCTCGTCGTGCTGGCGACGCTCCGCTGGGTTCCGGAGAGCCGGGACGAGAACGCGTCCCGGAAGCGGGGCACCCGCCAGTTCGATGTGGCCGGCGCTCTGCTCGGCGCACTCGCCCTCGCGGGTGTCACGTACGCCCTGGTCGACGCCCCCGACCGGGGTCTGGACTCGCCGGCGGTGGTGGTGGCAGCCCTGGCCGGGGTGGTCGCCGCGGTGGCGTTCGTGGTCCTGGAGCGGCGCCGTGGGGAGACCGCGATGCTGCCCACCGGCCTGTTCCGCAGCCGGTTGTTCTCGGTGCTGAACTTCTTCACCGTGCTGGTCTACGCCGCTCTCGGCGGGTTCACCTTCTTCATCGCCGTGTACCTACAGAACGTGATCGGCTGGTCAGCCCTGCTCACCGGCCTCGCGTTGCTGCCGATGACCCTGCTGCTGCTGGTGGGCTCGCCGGTCACCGGTGCGCTGTCGACGAGGATCGGACCCCGGTTGCCGCTGACCGTCGGGCCGCTGCTGGCCGCCGTCGGGCTGCTGATGCTGCGCGAGATCGAGCCGGGTGCGTCGTACTGGCGGCAGGTGCTGCCCGGGGTGGCGATCTTCGGAGTCGGGCTGACCCTGGTCGTGGCGCCGCTGACCGCCTCGGTGCTGGCCGCCGTGAACGACCGCTTCGCGGGAGTGGCCAGCGGCTTCAACAACGCCGCCTCGCGGGTCGGTGGGCTGCTCGCGGTGGCGGCCCTGCCGTTGCTGGTCGGGCTGACCGGCACCGGGTACGAACAACCCGCGGAACTCACCGCCGCCTACCGTGGCGCGTTGCTCTGGTGTGCCGGCCTGCTGCTGGCCGGTGCCCTCATCGCCGCCCTGCTGGTGCACCGGCCGGCCCGTCGCCCGCCACCAGCCCAGCCCTGCCACTCGTTGCCGGTCTCCACACCGAGATGACGCGGGGCCCCGCATTCAATGCGGGGCCCCGCGTGTCGTCTCAGCCTCGGGCGCGGTTGACGGCGCTGGTGACCGCCTTGATGGAGGCGGTGACGATGTTGGCGTCCATCCCGACACCCCAGACGGTGTTCCCCTGCACCTCGCACTCGACGTACGCGGCGGCCTGCGCGTCCCCACCGGAGGAGAGCGCGTGCTCGTGGTAGTCGAGCACGCGGACGCTCACACCGGCCGAGCCCAGCGCGTTGACGTACGCGTCGATCGGGCCGTTGCCGATCGCGGTGATGGAGCGGTCCCGTCCCCCGGTGTGGATCTGGGCGGTGATCTCGACCTTTCCGTCGGCGGTACCGATCGCGTACTCGGACAGCGCCACCGCAGGCTCGCGCTGGTGGTCGAGCAGGTACTGCCCGGCGAAGATCTGCCACATGGTGGCCGGGTCGACCTCACCGCCGTCGTGATCGGTCACCTGCTGCACCACGCCGGAGAACTCGATCTGGAGCCGGCGGGGCAGATCGAGCTGGTGCTCGGTCTTCATGACGTACGCGACGCCGCCCTTGCCGGACTGCGAGTTGACCCGGATCACCGCCTCGTAGCTGCGGCCCAGGTCCTTCGGGTCGATCGGCAGGTACGGCACTGCCCAGGTGAACCCGTCGACCGGTACCCCGGCCGCCGCCGCGTCGGCCTCCAGCGCGGTGAACCCCTTGTTGATGGCGTCCTGGTGGGAGCCGGAGAAGGCGGTGTAGACCAGGTCGCCGGCGTACGGGTGGCGCTCGTGCACGGGCAGTTGGTTGCAGTACTCGACGGCCCGCTTGATCTCGTCGATGTCCGAGAAGTCGATCATCGGATCGATGCCCTGGGAGAACAGGTTCAGCCCCAGCGTCACCAGGTCGACGTTGCCGGTGCGCTCGCCGTTGCCGAACAGGCAGCCCTCGATCCGGTCGGCGCCGGCCAGCAGGCCCAGCTCGGCGGCGGCCACCCCGGTGCCCCGGTCGTTGTGCGGGTGCAGGCTGAGTACCAGGCTGTCGCGTCGGGGCAGGCGCCGGTGCATCCACTCGATCGAGTCGGCGTACACGTTCGGCGTGGCCATCTCGACGGTGGCCGGCAGGTTGATGATCAGTTTGCGGTCCGGGGTGGGGTCGATCACGTCGATGACCTTCGCGCAGACCTCCAGCGCGTACTCCAGCTCGGTGCCGGTGTAGGACTCCGGCGAGTACTCGTAGAAGATCTCGGTGTCCGGGGTGTGGATCTCCGCGTACTTCTGGCAGAGCCGGGCGCCGCTGGTCGCGATGTCGGTGATGCCGTCCCGGTCCAGCCCGAACACCACCCGACGTTGCAGGGTCGAGGTCGAGTTGTAGAAGTGCACGATCGCCCGGCGGGCCCCGCGCAGCGACTCGAAGGTGCGGTCGATCAGGTGCTCCCGGCACTGGGTCAGCACCTGGATGGTGACGTCCTCGGGGATCAGGTCCTGCTCGATCAGCTGGCGGACGAAGTCGTAGTCGGTCTGGCTGGCCGAGGGGAAGCCGACCTCGATCTCCTTGTAGCCCATCTGCACCAGCAGCTGGAACATCCGCCGCTTGCGCTCGGGTGACATCGGGTCGATCAGGGCCTGGTTGCCGTCCCGCAGGTCGACCGCACACCAGCGCGGGGCGGCGTCGACGTGCCGGGTCGGCCAGGTGCGCTCGGGCAGGTCGATCCGGAACTGCTCCCGGTACGGCTGGTAACGGGTGTACGGCATCCGGCTCGGGCGCTGCCGCGCGATCGGATCGGAGTCGATGTCGGTGGTGCCGGCTGGGTGAGCCATGGCGGAGTTCTCCCGTGGTCATGTGACGTCAGCGGTGGAGGTCGGCAGCGAGGCCGAGAAGGATCCGGGAAATGCTGGCGGCGCGGTTCAACTCCGCGACGAGGTGCCGGCCGTCAGGCCTCGTCGCGGCGACCAAGGAGAAGGTGCGCCTGCCACATGACAGAGTGACACTACGTGATGGACGTCAGGTCTGGGAAGGCTCGTCCGGAATTTGGGACGAGATTCGCAAAGGCATCCTCAACGCGAGATGTTCGAGCAGCTCAGGAGCAGTTCGGCCAATGGCTGGCGGTGGCGTAGCGACGTCTCGCGGACCAGCAGATCGGCCGGGAGGCTGAACGGATCACCGAGTTGCCCGACCGCCGTCACCACGTACGGTCGCACCTCGGAGGGCAGATCGAGGTCGGCGACCAGACCGGGCCGGTCGAGCTCGGTCACCTGGCGAACGTGCAGCCCCAGCGCGGTGGCCTGCACGGTCAGGTGGGCCACCGCCTGCCCCAGGTCGTACGCCGCGAACGGGTTGCCGGTGGAGTGGTACGCGGCGAGCAGCAGCACGCTGGCCCGCCCGGCCCACCGCTGTTCGCCCGCCGGCAGGTTGACCAGGATCCGCTTGAAGGTCTCGTCCTCGCGGTGCCCGACGGCGAACCGCCAGGGTTGCCGGTTGTCGACCGAGGGCGCCCACCGCGCCGCCTCCAGCAGGGTCGTCACTTCGGCCGGCGTCAACTCCGCGATCGGGTCGAAGGAGCGGGGACTCCAGCGGAAGGCGAGCAGTGGAGTGAGGTCGGTCATGGGAAAAGTGTCCCGTATGGGCGTTTTGGTCACACTGGTAGGGGGGTGCGAATGTGGGCAATGACACCCGTAACGGGATGAGTCGTCAGGGCGTTCCCGCGTGCTCGTCCGTACCGGTCGGGTCCGTGGCGGTCGGTTCCGTGCCGAGGGGCGTGGCCGGGTCCACCGGCGCGGCCATGCCCAGCGGCTCGCCCTCGACCACCGGACCGGGCAGTTGCACCGTGCCCGGGGCCGGCTCGGGTGGGGCGGCCAGCGTCAGCGTGCCGAACGCCGCCCGTACCGCAGTCGGTGTGCCGTCGGCGTCGAAACAGTAGATGCCGACGTCCAGTGGCGGGTTGATCGATGCCGCGGTGGTCTCCACCGAGTAGCAGCTGCCGGTCGCGTCGGCGGGTGCCATGGCCGGCGACACCGCCAGCGGGGCGCGGCGGTCGGTCAGCACGTCGAGCCAGTCGGTGAACGGGTGCTGCACGCGGGGATCCAGCCGGCGCGGCAGCGTGTCGTCCCGCTCACCGAGGCGTACGCAGCTCGCCGGCTCCGGTCGGGCGGCCGACGGCAGCCCACACTGGAACAACCCGTCCGCGATCGCGGCCAGCGTGATGTCGGCGGTGCCGCCGAGCGCCCCGCCCGGCACGTCCACCCGCCAACTGCCGTCGTTCGCGCTGGTGAAGACGACCAGACGGTCGGCGGCCCCGTCGGCCCGAAAGGTGTACCGGGCGACCAGGTGCCGGTCCTGCGCGGCCGCCGCCAGGGCGGCCAACTCGTCCCGCGCCGCATCCGGACCGGCCGGACGCGGCGCGGCGGTCGGCGGCGGTGCGGGGTCGGTGGGCGGGTCGGGCGAGCAGGCGGCGAGGAGTGCGGGCACGGCGAGCGCGAGCGCGACGGTCAGCTGACGGTTCGGATGATGGGCGGCGGGCACCCGGTCATTCTGGGCGTTGGGCAGGGCTCGGGACAGCCCCGGAAAGGCTGGCGTTTCCGGCGTGTCGCCGGCCACTTCCGCCGTGCCCCGGGGCCGGATGGTGGGATCACCTGACCTGGCGGTCAGAGACGCCCGATACCCTGAGGTCGTCCGACCCGCGCCGCCGGCCCCGGTGCCGGCGGCGTCGGCACGCTCAGGGCAACCGGGAGGGAGTGCACCGTCGTGGCACTCGTGGTGCAGAAGTACGGCGGGTCCTCCGTCGCCAACGCCGAGCGGATCAAGCGGGTGGCCGAGCGTATCGTCGCGGCCCGCAAGGTCGGCGACGACGTGGTCGTGGTGGTCTCCGCGATGGGTGACACCACCGACGAGCTGCTCGACCTGGCCAACCAGGTGAGCCCGTTGCCGCCCGGCCGGGAGCTGGACATGCTCCTCACCGCCGGCGAACGGATCTCCATGGCGCTGCTCGCCATGGCGATCCACAACCTGGGGTATGAAGCCCGCTCGTTCACCGGTTCCCAGGCCGGAGTGATCACCACGTCGGTGCACGGCCGGGCGCGGATCATCGACGTCACCCCGGGTCGCCTGAAGGGCGCACTGGACGAGGGTGCAGTGGTCATCGTCGCCGGATTCCAGGGCGTGTCGCAGGACACCAAGGACGTCACCACCCTCGGGCGGGGCGGTTCCGACACCACCGCCGTGGCGCTGGCCGCGGCGCTGCGCGCGGACGTCTGCGAGATCTACACCGATGTCGACGGGGTGTTCACCGCCGATCCGCGGATCGTGCCCAACGCCCGGCACATCAGGCAGATCACCTACGAGGAGATGCTGGAGCTGGCCGCCTGCGGTGCCAAGGTGCTGCACCTGCGTAGCGTGGAGTACGCCCGGCGGGCCGGGCTGCCGATCCATGTCCGTTCGTCATACTCGACAAACACCGGCACCATGGTCACCGGATCGATGGAGGAGCTCTCTGTGGAGCAGGCACTGATCACCGGGGTCGCCCACGACCGTAGCGAAGCCAAGATCACTATCGTCGGGGTGCCCGACGAGCCCGGCGCCGCCGCGAGCATCTTCGACACCGTCGCGGGCGCTGAGATCAACATCGACATGATCGTGCAGAACGTCTCCACCGAGGGCACCGGCCGTACGGACATCTCCTTCACGCTGCCGAAGACCGACGGCCCGACCGCGATGGCCGCCCTGAGCAAGATCCAGGAGACGGTGAACTTCAAGGGCCTGCTCTACGACGACCACGTCGGCAAGGTCTCCCTGATCGGTGCGGGGATGCGGTCGCACCCCGGGGTGGCCGCCGGCTTCTTCGCCGCGCTGGGCCAGGCCGGAGTGAACATCGAGATGATCTCCACTTCGGAGATCCGCGTCTCGGTGGTCTGCCGGGACACCGACCTCGACGCGGCGGTCCGTGCCATCCATGAGGCCTTCGACCTTGGCGGCGACACCGAAGCCGTGGTGTACGCGGGGACGGGGCGGTAGCGCGGGTGGCCGGGCTGCCCACCCTGGCCGTGGTCGGGGCGACGGGGGCCGTCGGCACGGTGATGTGTGAGCTGCTCACCGGGCGGCGCAACGTCTGGGGCGAGATCCGGCTGCTGGCCTCCGAACGGTCCGCCGGTCGGAAGGTCCGCTGTCGGGGCGAGGAACTGACCGTCCAGGTCCTCACCGAGGAGGCGCTCGACGGCGTCGACGTGGCGATGTTCGACGTACCGGACGAGGTCGCCGCGCACTGGGCACCGATCGCGGTCGGTCGCGGTGCCATCGTGGTGGACAACTCAGGTGCCTTCCGGATGGATCCCGACGTTCCGTTGGTGGTGCCCGAGATCAATCCGGAGCAGTTGCGTAACCGGCCCCGGGGCATCGTCGCCAACGCGAACTGCACCACCCTCGCGATGATCGTCGCGGTCGCCCCGCTGCACCGCGAGTACGGCCTGCGGGAGCTGGTGCTCGCCTCGTACCAGGCGGTCTCCGGAGCCGGTCAGGGCGGCGCGGACGCACTGCACGACCAGTTGACCAAGGTGGCCGGTGACCGGCTGCTCGGTTCGCGTACCGGCGACGTGCGGCAGGCGGTCGGCGACGAGCTCGGCCCGTTCCCGGCACCGCTGGCGCTCAACGTGGTCCCCTGGGCCGGCTCGCTGGCCGATGGCGGCTGGTCGTCCGAGGAGATGAAGATGCGCAACGAGTCGCGCAAGATCCTCGGGTTGCGTGACCTCAAGGTCTCCGCCACCTGCGTACGGGTACCCGTGGTGACCGGCCACTCGGTCGCGGTGCACGCCGTCTTCGCCACCGAGATCGACGCCGAGGGTGCCCGCGGCGTGTTGCGCAACGCGCCCGGCGTGATCGTGGTCGACGATCCGGCGGCCGGCGAGTTCCCGATGCCGATCGACGCGGTGGGCACCGACCCCTCCTGGGTCGGTCGGATCCGCCGCGCCGTCGACGACCCGAGGGCGCTGGACTTCTTCGTCACCGGCGACAACCTCCGCAAGGGTGCCGCCCTCAACACCGCCCAGATCGCCGAACACCTCGCCAAAGACCTCACCCACCCCTGACACCCCCCACCCCGCCAGCCCCTCCCCGCTCGGCCCCACCCCACCCCGCTTGTGTTGACCATGAAGTTGTTGTCGGCCGAGAGCGCTCTCCGGAGCAATAACCTCATGATCAACAGGTGGGGCGAGGTGGGGAGTGGGCGGGGGTGGGGTGCAGGGGGTGCAGGGGGTGCAGGGGGTGCAGGGGGTGGGGTTAGGCGGCGGAGAGGTGGACGCCGTCGCGGCCCTGTCGTTTTACCGCGTAGAGGGCCTGGTCGGCGCGGCGCAGGGCGAGTTCGGGCGACTCGCCGGGGCGGGGGAGCGCCACTCCGATGCTGATCGTGCGACCCACCCGGCGAGCCGCCTCGGTGAGCCGTTCGGCGACGCGGACCGCCTCCTCGGGGCGGCTCACCTCGATCACCGCGACGAACTCGTCCCCGCCGATCCGGTACAACTCATCGCCCTGGCGCAGCGCATCCTCCAACGCCCGGGCGAGCCCGATCAGCACCCGGTCGCCCACCTGGTGGCCGTACGTGTCGTTGACGGCCTTGAAGCCGTCCACGTCGATCGCCAGCAGGGCGGTGCGACCCGGCGTCACGGTGGCGATCCGCTGCCCGAACGGGCCGGTGTGCCGCAGCCCGGTCAGCGGGTCGGAACTGGCCTGCTCGCGCAGCCGTTCCAGGGTGCGTAGCCGGTCCAGGCAGCTCCACGCCTGCCCGGCCAGCAGCTCCAACAGGTTGACGGTGGTCGGGTCCGGCCGCAGCAGCCGCTCGTCGGCGACCAGCAGCACCCCACCCCGCTCCGGCGGCCCGAACGGCACCGCCACCAACGTGCTGACGCCGACCCGGACCAGCGGCTGATGTTCGTCGGTGGGTGGATGACCGGCCTCACCGAGGGTGTAGCCCGCCCCGTAGCGGTGGGCCCGGTCGATGATGCGCCCGATCGCCGAGGCATCCAGCTCGGCCAGTTCGGTACGCATCCGGGTCTCCAACTCGCCCGGGGCGACGGTCGGGGCACCCAGTCGCGGGCCGCCCCGGCCACCGAGCAGCAGGACGGCCGCGGCGAGGGTCGACACGTCCCGGGCCGCAGCGATCGCGGCCGTCATGAGGTCCCACTCGGTGCTGGCGGCGGTCATCGCCGAGACGTGCCGGAGCAACTTCTCGCTGCGGCTCTCCGCCGGCCCACCGAGTGCCGAGATTCGGGCGCCGAGGCGGCCCGCGACCCGTTCGGCGACCACCCGCCAGGAGGCGAGGTCGGCCGGCCCGGTCCACTGCAGGTCGAGTACGCCGATGGTCCGGCCCGCCGGATTCAGGACCGGTACGCACACCTCGGCGGTGACGTCCGGGCGTACCGGGATGTGCGCGGCGTCGGCGGCGACGTCCGGGACGACTGTGGAACGCCCACCGGTGTAGACCCGCCCGACGATGCCGGCGTCCGGCGCGACGGTGGCGAAGACCTGCCAGGAACCGGTGGCGGCGACGCAGCGGAGCCGGCCGTGCACGTGCAGCAGGACGGCGATCGTGGCAGGGGTGTGCCGGGCGAGAGCGTCCACGGCCGCTTCGCAGACCTCGGTGACGGTCGACGCCATGGGCAGGCGGACCGTGACGTCACGGATGACTCGCTGGTGATCCACTCGCACGTCGTTCCAGGTCGGATCGGTTCCCGGTGGCGCCGGGTCGCGGATCAAGCGTACTCACGCGGGACTGAGAGCCGGTTGTGGTCGTACACATGTGCTATCCACAGGATGTGGACAGGGCCGGTGGGGCCACGCGCAGGGCGCGGCGGCGATAGCGTGGGGATCTCCGGTCGAGTGGAGGCCCGATGCTCATCGCCCACCTCAGCGATCCGCACCTGACCACCGGCGTCCTCGGTGCCGAGCCGGCTGCCGGCCTGCACCGGGCGCTCGGCCGGGTGCTGGCGCTGAACCCCCGGCCCGACTGCGTGGTCATCACCGGCGACCTGGCCGACCACGGCCGTCCCGACGAGTACGCCGTGCTGCGCGAGGTGCTCGGGCGGTTCCCGCTGCCGGTGCACCTGGTCACCGGCAACCACGATGACCGGGAGTCGCTGCTCGACGCCTTCGGCGGCACGCCCTGGCTCGGCGGCGGCTTCTCCGCGCACTACCAGGTCGACCACCCTGCGGCGACCGTGGTCGTGCTCGACTCCCTGGTCCCCGGCTCGGACGGCGGGCGGCTCGGCGAGGAGCAACTCGCCTGGCTGGACGGGGTGCTGGCCGCACGCCCCGACGTGCCGGCCGTGGTCTGCCTGCACCACCCACCGATCGAGGTCGGCATCCCGATCGCCGACTCGATCCGGCTCGCCGACGGTGCCGAGCTCGCCGAGGTGCTGCGCCGACACCCCCATGTGGTGCGCGTCGCCGCAGGCCACCTGCACCGTCCGGTGACCGCCACCTTCGCCGGCACGGTGCTGTCGGTCGCACCGAGCACCTGGCGGCAGTCGACGCTCACCATGAGCGACGATGAGCGGATCGGGTGGGTCGCCGAGCCCACCGCCCTGCTGTTGCACGTGGTGTCCGGGGCGGGCTGCGTCACGCACACCGTCCAGGTGAGCCACACCGCCGGCATGACCTGCGGCTTCTGAACTGTGCACCGGGGCGGAGAACGACGTGGATCACTATCGTGGTTCGCTGAGGTTGCCGGTGGTTGCTCCGGGCCGTCCGGCTCGACGGCCCAGCGGGACGGAGGGGTGTCGGGATGAGGCGTGGTCTTGCGGTGCTGGTGGTGGCCCTGCTGTTGAGCACTCCGGTGGTGACCGCCTGGCTCGTCGGCGACCTGACCGGTGAGGCGGCCCGGCGGCTCGCGGCCGAGGGCGAGTCGCTCGACTACGCGGTGGAGCCGGTCAGCCTGGGCGCGACCGGCGACCGGGTCCTGGTGGTCGTGGCCAGCGCGCTCATGCTGGTGTCGCTGGCGCTGCTGATTCGCGCCACAGTCACCCGCAAACTCGATCCGCGCTTGTGGTTCGCGCTCGTACCGCTGATCGTCGCCGGTGTGTTGATCGGGCTCGCCTGGCGGATCGTGACCGCCGGAGCGATCGGTGCGAACATCGGTGCCGGCCTCGTCGTTCTCGGCGGTGGCCCGGTGCTCCTGATCCTCCTCGGCATCGCCGCCGTACAGATGGCTCGGCTGCGCCGCGAGCATCGCCGCCGGGTCGGCTGAGGCGGGCGAGCTTCGGCGTCGGCAGGCCGAACCAGGACGTCACTGCAGTGGAGGGGGAAAGGGCACCTCTCCGCTGAGCGCCTTCGCGGCCAACTCCACCCGCTCCGGGTGGCAGGCGCGATCTTCGAGCGGGTGACCGGCCACGTTGATGCAGCGTTGACCGGGCAGGGCGGCGCAGATCGGGCATTGAAGAAAGAGCCCGCCCGACGGCACCACCTCGATGCCCTGCGCCAGAGCTGCTTTGCCGATCTTGACGATCGCCTGGTAGAGGGCTTGATCCTGGTGGCGTGCGGCGGCATTGGCAACCTCCCGCATGCCCTCCCAGAACCGTTCGCGGGCGTCCGGCTCGTCCACGTCGATGCGCATGATCGGGCATCCCCGCCGACCCACCGGCCAAACCTGGCCCCCGGGAAACTCACCGCGCCCGATGCGCTGGCCGGCGAAGGCGTTGCCACAGCACGAAAAGAGGGGCACATCCAGCGACTGGATGTGCCCCTCACCTGGTCGGGGTGGCCGGATTCGAACCGACGACCTCTTCGTCCCGAACGAAGCGCGCTACCAAGCTGCGCCACACCCCGAGGCGTGCCGACAAATAGTAGCCCACCCGTCCCGAGGCTCAAACTCGGTACCCGGGGCGCGGGCGGTCAGCGCGGGATCAGCGTGAGCAGGCTGGCCTCCGGGGGGCAGGCGAACCGGACGGGGGCGGTCGGGTGGGTGCCGAGCCCAGCGGAGACGTGCAGCCAGGAATCCGATCCGGGCCAGCGGTGCAGGCCCTTCGCCATCGACCGGGGCAGTCCGCAGTTGGTCACCAACGCTCCTACCCCCGGTACGCACACCTGGCCACCGTGGGTGTGCCCGGCGAGCAGCAGCCCGAAGCCGTCGGCGGCCATGTCGTCGAGCAACGCCGGCTCGGGGGAGTGGGTGAGCGCGATGGAGAGGTCGGCGGTGGGGGAGACCGGCCCGGCGACCGAGGGGTAGTCGTCCCGTTCGACGTGGGGGTCGTCCACCCCGGCCATGTCGATCGCCCGGCCGCCGGCCTTGACCGTGCTCCGCCGGTTGTTCAGGTCGACCCAGCCGGCCCCGACGAGCACGTCACGCAGTTCCTCGGAGGGCAGCTCGACGCCCTCGGTGTACTCCCGGTCGGGCAGGAAGTAGGTGAACGGAGTCTTCCAGACCGGCCCGGTGTAGTCGTTCGAGCCGAACACGAACGCACCCGGGTAGTCGAGCAGGGGTTGCAGTGCCCGCAGCACCCCCGGCACCGCGCCCGGGTGCGCCATGTTGTCTCCGGTCACCACCACCAGGTCGGGGTCGAGGGCGGCCAGCGAGGCTACCCACTGCTGCTTGCGTACCTGGTTGGGGGTCATGTGCAGGTCCGACAGGTGCAGCACGCGCAGCGGCTCAGTGCCGGTCGGCAGCACCGGCACGTCGAAGCGGCGGAGGGTGAACATGTTGCGCTCGACAAGGGAGGCGTACGCCAGGGCGGCGGCACCCGTCGCGACGGTTGCGGTCGCGAGCCGGAATAGTGTGCGCTTTCGCATGCCGATCAGGGTAGTTTGACCGTCCATGAGCACGCTGAAGGACCGCCTCACCGCCGACATGCGCGCCGCCCTGAAGGCCCGCGACGAGCTGACCACCTCCACCCTGCGA
This sequence comes from Micromonospora sp. NPDC049374, assembly GCF_040677165.1. Taxonomy (NCBI): domain Bacteria; kingdom Bacillati; phylum Actinomycetota; class Actinomycetes; order Micromonosporales; family Micromonosporaceae; genus Micromonospora; species Micromonospora sp. NPDC049374. Next base: position 62,755 of record NZ_JBFAQH010000002.1, read on the forward strand.
ATGGCCCTGGCCGCCGTGGGCACTGCCGAGGTCTCCGGCAAGGCCAAGCGGGAGCTCAGCGACGACGAGGTGGTGGCCGTGCTGACCAAGGAGGCCAAGAAGCGCCGCGAGGCCGCCACCGCCTTCGCCGACGCGGGCCGCACCGAGCAGGCCGCGCGGGAGAGCGCCGAGGGTGAGGTGTTGGACCGCTACCTGCCGAAGCAGCTATCCGACGCCGAGCTGACCGAGCTGGTCACGCAGGCGCTCACCGCGGGCGGCTTCACCGGCAAGGCCCAGATGGGCCCGGCGATGAAGGCGGCTCAGGCCGCGGTGGCCGGCCAGGCCGAGGGAGGTCGGGTGGCCGCCGAGGTACGCCGCCAACTGGGCCTCTGAATCGTCCTGCCGCGCACCGGCCGCGTACGCCCTGCTGCGGTGTTGACCGGAACACGAACGGGCGGGTACCCCTGGTTCGGGGTGCCCGCCCGTTCGAGCGTTGCTGAGGCCGGTCAGCCGCCGGGCCGGTCCGGCGGACGGCCGGGGTTGCTGGGCGGGCTGGAGGGCGAGTCGTTGCCCGGCCGGCCGTTACCGCCGCCGTTGTCGTTGCTGGGCTTACCGGCACTGACCATGATCGTCACGATGCCGCCCTTGATGGTGCGTCCGCTGGGGCTGGTACCGGCGGCCGTGCCGGCGGGGCAGTCGGAGGCGATCCGGCTGCTGGAGACGATCGGCTCGAAGCCGGCGCCGGAGAGGCGGGACTTGGCCCGATCGAGGTCCAGGCATCCGACGCCCGGGATGGTGCGCTGGTCACCGAGGGAGATCTTCTTACCGGGCGCATCGAAGTTGATCCGCTTCTTGCCCTTCATGGCGTCGCGCAGCGTCTCCCACACCGGCGGGTTGATGCCGTCCGGCCGGTTGTGCTTCATCTTGACGTTGGTCTGCGGCCAGTCCGGGTCGGCCATGATGCCGGCCACCGCGTACTGCTTGGTCATCGCGACCAGGGCGGCGCTCTTCTCGGAGTCGGTGGTGCCGGACTTGCCGGCCACCGGGGCGTCGACGATGTACTTGGTCTGGGCCGCGGTCCGGCTGCCGCCACACTTGCTGGTGGAGGAGTTGTCGCCGACCGGGCACCGGGCCGCGTCCACCGCCGCGCGGGCCACCTCGGTGCTGATCCGCTTTTCGCAGCGCGGGTTGGCCACGTCCAGCTTGTTGCCGTCCAGGTCCCGGATCTCCTGCACCGGGATCGGCTCGCAGTACTTGCCGTCGGCGGCCAGGGTGGCGTACGCGTTGGCCAGGTCCAGCGGGGTGACCTGCGAGACGCCCAGGGTGAACGCGCCCCACTGGTGCGCGGCCTCCTTGGTGTTGGCGAACTCCGCGTCCTTGCTCTGCCGGAACTGGATGCCGAGGCGCTTGGCCGCGTCCACCACGTTCTCCGCGCCGACCTGCTGCTGCAACGGGACGAAGTACGTGTTGATCGAGGCGGAGAAGGCGCTCCACATGTTCTGTACGCCGCCGGCCTTCTTGCCGGAGTTGGTCGGGCAGTAGAGGTTGGTGCCGGGACAGGCGGCGGGACTGCTGCTGTCGATGATGTATTCGGACTTGAACTGCTGCGGCGCGTTCATGGTGTAGCTGAGCGGGATGCCCTTCTCCAACGCGGCCACGATGGTGAAGATCTTGAAGGTCGAGCCGCCCTGGTAGCCGGTGATGCCGTCACCGCCAGTGAGCAGCGGGTTGACCGTGTTCGGATAGTTGCCCCGCTTGCCCTTCTCGCGCTGCTTCGGGTCGCTGTGCGGCTTGTTCTTGGGCTTGTCGGGGTTGTCGAGCTTGAAGTTCCGGTTCACCGACAGCGCCCGGACCCGCCCGGTGCCGGGCTCGACCACCGCGACCATGGCGGCCTCCTTGGCGGTCACCGGCTTCGCCTTGCGCACCGCCTTGTCGGCACCGGTCTGGGCCTGCTTGTCCAGCGTCGTGATGATGGTGTAGCCGCCGCTCTTGAGCCGCCGCTCCCGGTCGTACGAGGTCGACCCGAACGTCTCCTGCGACATCCACCAGCGGTAGAAGTAGTCGCAGAAGAAGCCCCAGGCGTTCTTGTTGGTGGCGACGCAGCCGTTCGGGGCGCGCTTGCCCTTGACCACCAGCTTGACGGCCTTGGCCTCGTCGGCCTGCTGCTGGGTGATCGCCCCGGTCTTGACCATGTTGTCGATCACGTAGTTGCGCCGGTCGACCGCGTGCGGGTAACCGTCCTTGGTGGTCGGATCGAACGAGGTGGGGGCCTTCACCAGGCCGGCCAGCATGGCCGCCTCTTCGATCTTCAGGTCCTTCGGTGGCTTGTTGAAGTAGACCTGGCTGGCGGCGTAGACGCCGTACGCGCCGTTGCCGAAGGCGGCGAGGTTGAGGTAGCGCTCCAGGATCTCGTCCTTCGACATCTCCTTGTCGAGCTGGAGGGCGTACCGCATCTCGCGCAGCTTCCGGGCGCTGGTGTCCTCGGTCGCGGCGATCACGTCGGCCGGGTGGGTGGCCGAGTACGCGATCCCCATCCGGACGTACTGCATGGTCAACGTCGAGGCGCCCTGCCGGTCGGCGCCGGCCTGGCTGTTGTTGACGAAGGCCCGGGCCACGCCGTTGAGGTCGACCCCGTTGTGTTTGTAGAAGTCGTGGTCCTCGGCGGCGATGATCGCGTTGCGCATGTTCTCCGAGATGTCGCCGAGCTTCACGTCCCGCCGGTTCTCGTCGTACATGGTGGCCAGCGGTGTCTTGCCGTCGGAGGCAAGCAGATAGCTGATCTGTGGTGCGCGGGCCACGGTGAGTTCCTTCGGTAGCGCACCGAAGGTCTCCGCGCCGGCCTTCGCGGCCAGGCCGGACATCGCCACCGCGGGGAAAGCCGCAGCGGCGACCACCACGCCGGCCAGTAGCCCACAGATAAGCAGCGATGCGGCGTTGGTCAGTACGTTGTGGTCACGTTTCCGCATCCAGGTCACCTCGACAGGGTACGCGAACAGGTAACGAGGGGCGCTGGGGCGTCTTTTCCCCATTTCCTGCGCGCGCCGTCCTCGTTGTGCTAGACGCGTGGCACCGGGTGTCCGGTTGCGTGGATTCGAGCCGAGTTTCCTCCTCATGGAGGTGGCTCGCAGCGTTTTCGCCGACCTCGGTGGGGTAAGCGGCGGTCCCAGGCCCGAGAAGCCGGGAGTGTCCGGAATGATGGATTTCGCCGACAACGTTGCGTAATCGTGCGACTACAGAGCATGATGTAGGCGGCGACAGCGCCACATGTCGTCTGTGCCGCCTTGGGGTAAGGCGCGCCGGACGACCCGGGGGGATTGCCGGCTGGCCCGCGACGGCGTCGGTAGTACAGCAAGGGGGGACGTGTACAGATGGGCATGATCACTGACTGGCCGTCGTTGGCGGCGTGTCAGAACGGGGACCCGGACGCGTTGTTCGTACAGGGCGCCGAACAGAACGTGGCCAAGCGGATCTGCCGGAGCTGCCCAGTGCGGTACGAGTGCCTGGCCGACGCGCTGGACAACCGGATCGAGTTCGGCGTGTGGGGTGGCATGACCGAACGGGAACGTCGCGCGTTGCTGCGTCGCCACCCCCAGGTCACCAGCTGGCGCAAGATGTTCGAGGCGGCGATGAAGAAGAACGCCAAGGACCAGGCCGGCAAGGACAAGATCCTGGCTGCGGCCGGCAACTGAACAACCGGCGCGGTCGGCTGCGGCTCCCCGCCGTACCGAACCGTCGGTCAGGGTTGGCTGATCGCCGCCGCGATCGTCCGTAGCCCGTCGACGTCATGCACGTCGGCGGGCTGCGCCGTCACCGACACGGCCGGCACCTGTGGAAACGCCTCGGTGAACCGCGCCGCCACCTGCTGCTCACGTACCGCCTGCTCGGCCAGGGCGGCGTGCGCCCGCAACACCTCGACGGTGCCCTCATGGCCACCGGCCGCAGCCAGCCGGTCAGCGGCGGCGCGGCTCTCCGCCGCGCCCAACTCGGCCACCGTCGGCTGGTGAACCCGGTTGAGTACCAGGCCGGCGAGCGGCATCTGCTCCGCGCGCAGCCGACCGGCGAAGTAGGCGGCCTCCCGGACCGCGTCCGGCTCCGGCGCCGCGACCAGCAGGAACGCCGTCTCCCGCGCCTGCAGGATGCGGTACGTCTGCTCGGCGCGCTGCCGGAAACCGCCGAACATCGAGTCGAGCGCGGCGACGAAGCCGGACAGGTCCGTCAGCAACTGGGTGCCGATCACCTTCTGCACCACCCGGGAGAACATCCCGAAGGAGGCGGTGACCAGGCTGAACATGCTGCGACCGCCGGTGCGTGCCGGAGCGAGCAGCAGCCGCAGCATCCGCCCGTCGAGAAACCGCGACAGCCGGGCCGGCGCGTCGAGGAAGTCCAGTGCCGAGCGCGACGGGGGAGTGTCCACCACGATCAGGTCCCACTCGCCCCGCGCGTGCAACTGGCCGAGCTTCTCCATCGCCATGTACTCCTGAGTGCCGGCGAAGGTGGAACTCATGGCCTGGTAGAAGGGGTTGGCGAAGATCTCCGCGGCCTTCGCCGGATCGGTGTGCGCCAGCACCACGTCGTCGAAGGTGCGCTTCATGTCGAGCATCATGGCGTGCAGTTCGCCGCCGCTGTCCTCGACGTCGATCCCCTTGACCTGCCGGGGAGTGTTGTCCAGCTCGGTCAGGCCGAGGGACTGGGCCAGTCGCCGCGCCGGGTCGATGGTGAGCACCACCGTGCGGCGGCCGTGCTGTTCGGCGGCGCGCAGCGCTAGCGCGGCGGCAGTGGTCGTCTTGCCCACCCCGCCCGCACCGCAGCAGACCACGATCCGGACTCCCGGATCAGCCAGGATCCGGTCGACGTCAAGCGGCGGCGCGGCGTTGTCGGAAGGCACCAATCGAGCGTATCGGGCTGACCGGCTCCGCGCGCCAGGCCGAGCTGAGGTGTGAGTCAATCGCCTTGGACGAGCGCGGCGGCGAGCACCTCCAGGCCGGCGCGGTTCACCCCGTCGGGCAGCAGCGGCAGTTCGACCAGGGGCACGCCGAGGTCCACCAGATCGGTGCGGAGCGAATCCTCCAACTCCCGGCGGATCATCAGGTCCCGCGCCTCGTCGTGCAGACCGGTGACGATCCCCTCGCTGGCCGACAGCCCCGCCGCGCGCAGTCCCTGGGTCAACTCCGCCTCGGTGACCAACCGCCCGGTCGGCAGCGGTGCCCGGGTCCCGTTGACGATCACCCGCCCCACACCGAAGCCGAGCGAGGTCAGGTCGGCGATCGCGTCGACCGTCTCCTGTACCGGCATCTCCTCCAGCAGGGTCACCACGTGCACGGCGGTCATCGGTGAGCGCAGCAGCGCGGAGACTCCCTCGCTCTGCGTCTTGATCGGCCCCATCTTGGCCAGCCGGGCGGTCTCGGCGGTGACGTTCAGGAAGCGCCCGATCCGGCCGGTGGGTGGCGCGTCCAGCACCACCGCGTCGTACACCCGCCGCTGGTCGACGGTGCGGGTGGTGGCCTCCTTGACCTTGCCGGTGAGCAGCACGTCGCGCAGACCCGGAGCGATCGTGGTGGCGAAGTCGATCGCACCGAACTTGCGCAGCGCCCGGCCGGCCGCGCCGAGCTTGTAGAACATGTCGAGGTATTCGAGCAACGCCTCCTCGGCGTCCACCGCGAGCGCCGACACCTCGCCGCCACCGGGGGCGTCGGCCAGGTGTCGCTCGGCGTACGGCAGCGGATCGGTGCCGAAGAGTTGGGCGATGCCCTGTCGCCCCTCCACCTCCACCAGCAGGGTGCGTCGACCACCGGCGGCCAGGCCCAGGGCCAGCGCGGCGGCCACGCTGGTCTTGCCCGTACCGCCCTTGCCGGTCACCACGTGCAGGCGGGCGGGCCAGTCGATGCCGGCCCGCTCAGTCGGTCGCTGCGCTGCTCCCACCCGTCGAGCCTATCCATCCGGCGTGCTCAGGCGACCTCGCAGACCCACCAGCCGGTCTTACGGACCACCGTGAAGCGCAGATCCTGATCGGCGATCTTCTCATCGGCGGTGGTGACGGTCACCGTGGTGGTGACCGTCGCCCGGTCGCCGGTCTCGTTGTCCACGGTCGGGGTGTCCCAGCGGAACCGGGGGTTCCGGTAGGTCGAGACGTACTCCTCGACCTCGGCGACCTTGGCCCGGATCTTGTCCTGGTCACGCGCGGCGGTGCAGACCAGACCCGCCGCCTTGGCGACGTCCCGGTCCTGGTAGATCGCGGTCAGGAAGTCGTCGACCGCCACCGACGGGTCCGGTGCGCCCTCACCCGACTCGGTGTTGCGCAGGGTGAGGAAGGCGGCCACCCCGCCTCCGGCGCAGAGCAGCAGCACCACGACCAGCGTGAGCGAGGCCAGCAGCGGCCCCCGCTTGCGCGGCGGTCCGGCCGGCGAGTGCTGCGGCCGATACCCGCCCTCCGGCGGTGCGGGCGGCGCACCATGGCCGATGGCCGGCGGCGAGGGCTGGGCCGGTGAACCGGCCGGCGGGAGGTCGGTCGGGCCGGTCGGGCCGCCGGCGGGTGGCTGGGTCATCGGTCCCCCCGGGTGCGGCGCAGCACCGCGTCGAGGCGGTGCGCGTGGGATCGGGTGGCCGGGCCGGGCGCCCGTCCAGACGGGAAGGGTAGCGGTCCGCGGTCCCGCTGCGGAGGGCCCGGTGTGTCCGGTACGGCGATCGCGATCAACTTTCCGCTGGTCCGGTGTCGCAAATGTGACCGAACGCGATCGGGCGCGCGCGTCCTGTTGATGGGACCGGTGCCCCGGTTCTACGGTCGCTCCGGCACGCTCCGGCTCGGGCCGGACGGATGGGTCCCGGATCGGTGGGCGGTGCCGTGACCAGGTACGACGCCCGGAGGCAGTGCATGCGCGACACGGACAACACCCCCCGAGCCCAGTTCCCCGCCGGGCTGCGGCGGGGTAGCCGGACGGCTGGCGGAGACTCCTCCGGCCGGCTGCCGGTCAACGAGCGGTCGTACCGGCGTCCCGGCGACCCGGTCACGAGTGCCGAGCCGGCCGGCGGGCGGGAAGAGGACGGCCCCGGGTACGTCATCCACCTGCCCATCCGGGTGACCGATCTGGCCGCCGCCACCGCGCTGGCCGGTCGGCTGGCCACCTCGCTGAACTTCCTGCTCGAACTCGACGCCGGTGAGACCGAGGTGTCGACCGCCGACGACCAGAACAACCGGCACCGGGTCTTCTGCGACCTGCTGCTGCCGGATCGCACGCGCTGTCCCCAGCCCTACGACCATGCCGGCCCCTGCGGCGAACTGTCGCCCGCGCCCGAGCAACGAACCGGTACCGAGCAGTGGCCCGATGCTGAACAGCGTCCCGCGTCCCGGCCGGCCGGCGGACCGTAGGCTGTGTCCCGAAGTGTCCACGCCACCGAGGGAGCCCTCCACCGATGCAGAAGTGGGAATACGCCACCGTCCCGCTGCTGGTCCACGCGACCAAGCAGATCCTCGACAACTGGGGTGAGGACGGCTGGGAACTCGTCTCCGTCGTTCCCGGGCCGAATCCGGAGCAACTGGTCGCCTACCTGAAGCGCCCGAAGGCATGAGTGTCGTGGCCAACGGACCTCACGCCAGGCTGGCGGAACTCGGCTTGGAGCTGCCGGAGGTGGTGCCGCCGGTGGCGAGCTACCTGCCGGCGGTGCAGTCCGGGCAGCACGTGTACGTCTCCGGGCAACTGCCGATGGCCGAGGGCAAGCTCCTGGCCACCGGCAAGGTCGGTGCCGGCGTCTCCGCCGAGCAGGCCAAGCAGTTGGCCCAACGCTGCGCACTGAACGCGCTCGCCGCGATCGACTCGCTTGTCGGTCTGGAGAACGTGGTCAAGGTCGTGAAGCTGACCGGCTTCGTCGCCAGCGCATCCGGCTTCACCGGGCAGCCCGGCGTCATAAACGGCGCCTCGGACCTCTTCGGCACCGTCTTCGGTGAGGCCGGCCGGCACGCCCGCTCGGCCGTCGGAGTCGCGGAACTCCCCCTGGACGCCCCGGTCGAGGTCGAGGTCATCGTCGAGGTCTCCTGACTTGTCGCGATCTTGCAGTTCCTGCCCGGACGAAGACCTCTAACGAGGACGAATCGGGGACCGGAACTGCAAGATCGCGGGGGTGCGTTCGCGGAGTCGTACGATCGCAGCCATGGGAGGGCATGTGACGGGGGCGGTGACCGCCCTCGCCAGCGAACTGCCGGACTGGGCGGCGCTGCTGCGGGCACCCAATCCGGGGCCGATGACGTTGGACGGCACCAACACCTGGCTGCTGCGGGCCGGGCCCGGCGAGCCGGCCGTGGTGGTCGACCCGGGACCGGCGGACGAGGCGCACCTCGCGGCGATCGTCGCGCAGGGGCCGGTCGGGCTGGTGCTGATCACCCACGGCCACCCGGACCACACCGAGGGCTCGGCGCGCCTGCACGACCTGCTCGATGGAGCCGCCGTCCTCGCCGCCGACCCGGCGCACACCATCGGCGGTGAGCCGCTGACCGGGCCGGGGCAGGACCTGAGCGGGTTCGGCCTGGAGATCCGCCTGCTCGCCACCCCCGGGCACACCGCCGACTCGGTCTGCTTTTTGGCCGAGCGGGCCGGCCAGCGGGTGGTCCTCACCGGTGACACGATCCTCGGCCGAGGCACCACCGTCGTGGCGCACCCGGCCGGGCACCTCGGCGACTACCTGGCCAGCCTGGAGCTGCTCTCGACATACCGGGGAACCCCGGCGTTGCCCGGGCACGGCCCGGCGCTGGCCGACTGCGGCGCCGCCGCCGACTTCTACCTCGCCCATCGCCGCGCCCGCCTGGACCAGGTCCGGACGGCGCTGGACGCGGGGGCGCGGACCGCGGCCGAGGTGGTCGCCGCGGTCTACGCCGACGTCGACCGGTCGCTGTGGTGGGCGGCGGAATGGTCGGTGCGCGCCCAACTCGAATACCTGGGCCGGGAATCCGACGGCGGCGACGCGAGGTTGGATCCAGCGTGACCTGCCCGGTGTGCGGAACCGTAGCCGTGCCCGGCGCCCGGTTCTGCCACAACTGCGGCGCCGCGCTGCCGGCCGCCGCGACCCTGCCCGCCGCCGAGCGCCGGGTGGTGACCGTGCTCTTCGGCGACCTGTCCGACTTCACCTCCTGGTCGGAGGATCTCGACCCGGAACGCGTCGGCGCGGTCACCGACCGGGTGCTGGCCGCGCTGGCCGGGGCGGTCAAGACCTTCGGTGGGCACGTCGACAAACTGACCGGTGACGGGATCATGGCGGTCTTCGGTGCCCCCGTGGCGCACGAGGACGACGCCGAGCGGGCGGTACGCGCCGCGTTGTCCATGCAGCGGGCGGTGCGCCGAGTGCTCGACGACGAGCGGGGCGGCGGCGCGCCGCTGGGACTGCGGGTCGGGCTCAACACGGGTGACGTGATCGCCGGCATCCAGGCCGCCATCGAGTACACGGTCATCGGCGACACGGTGAACACCGCAGCCCGGCTGGCTGACGCCGCCGCCGTCGGCGCGGTCTACGCCGGTGGGCGTACCGCCGCGGCGACCCGGCACGTCGCGAGCTGGCGGGCGCTGCGGCCGCTGCGGCTCAAGGGCAAGCGCGAGCCGGTCGAGGCGTACGAGCTGCTCGGCCTGCTGGACGCGCCCGGCACCCGTTCCGGTCTGGGCGACGAGGCACCGTTCGTGGGCCGGGAGACGGAGATCGGTCGGGTGGCCGGCCGGCTCGCCGAGGTGATCGACCGTACCGAGCCCCGGGTGCTGCTGATGACGGCCGAGGCGGGCATCGGCAAGTCCCGGTTCGCCGCCGAGGTGGAACGCCTCGCCGCCGGCTACGACGTCGGCGCCGGCCGGTACGCCGCGCACACCGGTGCCCGGGTTCTCTCGGTGCGCTGCGCGGCGTTCGGCGAGCGGCGCCGACTGGCTCCCCTCGCGGACCTGGTGCGCGCCGCGACCGGGTTGCCGAACGACGCCGCGACCGCGGTCACCCGGGCCGCGGTGGAGGAGCGGCTGCGCCGGCTCGGGCAACGGCTCAGCCGTACCCGGACGGAGCCGGCCCCGGTCGCCACCGACCAACTGCTGGCGCTGCTCGGGTACGCGGAACTACCCGCCGGTGGCCCGGCGGATCAGGGCGAGTGGAGCACCGCCCAGGCTCCGGCCGACGTCGACGCGGTGCCCAACGCGGTGGCCGACCTGCTCAGCGCGCTCGCCGAGGAGGCGCCGCTGGTGGTGATCGTGGACGACCTGCACGACGCCACCGCGGAGACCATCGGCGCGTTGGAGGTCACGCTGTCCCGGCTCACCGGCCCGGTGCTGGTGCTGTTGCTCGGCCGGCCCGAACTGGTCCGAACCGCCGGCACCCTGGCCCGGGTGTCCGACGCCGAGGTGCAACCCCTGCCGCCGCTACGCGGTGCCGACGCGGCCCGGCTGCTGACCAGCTACCTCGGCGGTGGACGGCTGCCCCAGGCCGACGCCGACCGGCTGCTCGCCACCGCCCAGGGCAATCCCTTCTACCTGGCGGAACTGGTGACCCTGCTGATGGAGCGCGGCGCGCTCACCGCCGGGGCCCGCAACGCCTGGCGGCTGGCACCGGGCTCGCTGGGCAGCCGACTGCTCTCCCGGGACCTCGCGGCGGTGCTCGCCGCCCGGATCGACGCCCTGCCCGCCGAGGCCCGCTCGGTACTGCGGGACGCCGCGGTGGTCGGCGACACCGTGCCCGACGGTGCGCTGGAGGCGCTGCGCGAGCAGCGCACCGGTGGTGACGGCCGTCCGGCCGCCGTCGCCGCCGTCGAGCTGGAACGGGCCGTGGAGGAGTTGCTGCAACGCCGGATGCTGCACCGCACCCGCAGCGGGTACGCCTTCGCCACCCCGCTGATGCGGGAGGCCGTGTACTCCGGGATCAGCAAGGCGGAGCTGGCGGAACGGCACGCCGCGCTGGCTCGCTGGGCGGCTCCGGGGACCGAGGCCGCCGGCCCGAGCGGCGTCGGGACCGGACCGGGTGGTTTCCTGGAGGCGGCCCGGGACGACTTCGTGGCCGAGCACGTCGAGCGGGCCACCGCGCTGGCCGACGCGGTCACGCTACGTCCGGACGCGCCGGCCCGGGCGGTCGCGCCGCTGGGCGTGGCGGCGCTCGGTCGGGCCACCCGCCGGGCCCTGCACGCGGGAGAGCCGGCGCTGGCCGTCGAGTACGCCGAACGCGCCGCCGAACTGGCCCGCGACGGAATTCCCGCGGTCGACCGGGTGGCGCACGCCCGGGCACTGCTCCAGGTGGGTCGGGCCACCGACGCCCTGGCCTCCGCCGAGAAGATCGCCGCGAACGCGGGGGATCCGGCGACGCGGGCCAGCGCCCTGCTGCTCGCCGGGCAGGCCCAGCAGGTGATGGGTGACCTACGGCGGGCCGAGTCCTGCTGGCGGGAGGCGCTTCAGGTGGCCGGCGACGCCGACCTGCCCACCCTGCGCGCGTCGGCGATGCGCCGCCTGGGCATGACCGACTTCCTGGTCGGCCGGCTGGGCCAGGCCAGCAGCCGACTGGCGGCGGCGTACCAGGTGAGCCTGAGTGCGGGGGACCGCCGGGGACAGGCGTGGTCGTTGCAGAACCTCGCCTGGGTGACCACCACCCGGGGCGACTTCGCCGGCACGGACGCGGTGCTCGGCCGGGCCGCCCGGCTCTTCGCCGAACTGAAGGATCCGTACGGACGGGCGTGGTTGCGCGGCACCACCGCCTTCGCCCGGCTGCTCGCCGGTCGGTTGCGGGAGGCGCGTCGGCTGGCCCGGGTCTTCCTGCCGTTCGGTGAACGGGTCGGCGAGGCGTGGGCGGTGGGCACCCTGCGGGCGGTCGACGCGTACGCCAACGCCGAGCTGGGTGAGCTGGTCGACGCCGACCGGGAGGCCCGGCGGGCGTACCGGGACTTCGCCGCGGCCTCCGACGACTGGGGGCAGGGCTTCGCGCTTGTGGTCCGGGGCGTGGTCGCCCGAGGGCTGGGCGAGCCGGAGCATGCCGCGGACCTGCTCACCGACGCGCTCGCGTACGGCCACCGGACCGCTCACCCACTGCTCACCGGGATGGCCGGCACGCTGCGTGGCTTCGTCGCGCTCGAAATGGGTGACGTGGCCGGTGCCGAGCGACACGCCCGCGCGGTGCTCACCACAGTGGAACCGCACAATCCGCAGGCACCGGCCCAGGTCGCTCCCCGGGTGCTGTTGGCCACCGCCCGGTTGGCGGCCGGTGACTCCGGTACCGCCGTCGGCCTGCTCGCCCCGGTCGCCACGATGGCGGCCACCACCCCGTCCCTGCTCTTCTCCCGCCGGCAGTCGATGGCGCGTTACGCCTCGGCCCTGCTCGCCCACGGCCAGCGCGAGCAGGCGTTGGACTGGGCCCGCCGGGCGGTGCGGGTGCAGGCCGAGGACGTCCGCAGCCAGGTGATCGCGGCGAGCGTACTGGCCGAGGCGCTGGCCGCGTGCGGGCGGCCGGCGGAGGCGAAGGCCAGCGCCGAGGAGGCGGTCCGGCTGGCGTACGCCACCGAGCAGCGCAGTGAGCGGGCCGCCGCGGAAGCGCTGCTGAACCGGCTGCGTACCCCCGGCTGACCGCAGCCGCCCGCGACCTCCACGGGCCCCGCCCGGCGGGACCACCGGTGTGCCCGCGCTCTGGTCCGGTGTCCGGACACGTCGTCAGGTCGGGCCGAGCCGTCGGCCCGATTCGTCCGGTCGGTCGGTGACCGGTGCGGATCTGACGGTTTCGGGGATGTGGCCGGTCGGGGCCGGCCGCTAGCGTGACTGGTGCATGCGACCGTCGATGTCGTCGGTCGTGCCGTCGAGGGGGGCGAAGATGAGGCTGCCGCGTTCGGTCGCGGGGTGGACGATCGCGGTGTTCGGCGTGCTGGCGCTGGTGATGGGGGCGGTCGGCCTGCTCTGGCCGGAGGCGCTGCTGCGGATGCTCGGCTTCGAGATCCCGCAGAGCCGAGCACCCGGGGACTACACGGGTGTCTTCGTGACGGCCTCCTCGATGGCCTCGTTCAACATGGGGGTCTACTACCTGCTCGCCACGGCCACCGAGTGGCGCGCCTTCTACCGCTTCACGGTGGTGTTCCGGCTGGTCACGTTCACGGTCTTCACCCTCGTGGTGCTGGCCGGCATCGCACCGGGCCGGTTCTTCGGGGTGGCGGCCTGGGAGGGCCTGGGTGCGGTGGCCACCGCCGTCGGCCTCTGGTGGGACGCGCGCCGGTCCGCGGGCACGACTGGCCCGCCCGGGGTGACCGCCCCGGCGGGCGGGAGCGGATCGACTCCCGACGAACCGGAGCAGGACGACGACCGGCGCCGTGCCGGAACATCGGGTGTGGGGCCGGCCACCGATGCGGTTCACTGAGGGGCCGGCAGAGTTCGGTATTTTCGAGGTTGTGACCGACACCCCGCCCGGCGCCCTGCCGACGCCCATTGTGCCCGGTCTGACTGACTTGCGGGTATTTGCCCGGGGTGGCTACGCCACGGTCTACCGGGCGACGCAGATCTCGGTGGGTCGCGAGGTCGCCGTCAAGGTGGAGAACCGGACCCTGGCCAGCGACCGGGACCAGGCCCGTTTCCTGCGCGAGGCGCGTGCCGCCGGTCGGATGTCGTCCCACCCGCACGTGGTCGACCTGTTCGACGTCGGGGTCACCATCGACCAGCACCCCTACCTGATCATGGAGCTCTGCGACGGTTCGTACGCCGAGCGGATGCGCAATTCGCCGCTGGGTGCCGTCGAGGCCCGCGATCTCGGCGTCAAGATCGCGGATGCCATCGCCCACTCACACGCCGCCGGCGTGCTGCACCGCGACGTCAAGCCGGCCAACATCCTCCACTCGCACTTCAACCCGGCGGTGCTTGCCGACTTCGGGCTCGCCGTGGTCGCCGAGATGCGGGACGCCTCCGTCGCGCTGGAGGTGCTCACCCCGGCGTACGCGCCGCCGGAGATGTTCAGTCACAGTCCGCCCTCGCCGGCCGTCGACGTGTACGCGCTCTGCGCCACCCTCTACGCGGTCATGCACGGCCGGCCACCGCGCTGGCAGAGCGAGCGCAACCCGAGCCTGGTCACCGTGCTGGAGATGTTCCACCAGCCGATTCCCGGTCTGCCCGGCATCCCGGAGGACCTGGTCGACGTGCTGCGTGCCGGCATGGCCAACGATCCCGGCGACCGGCCGTCCGCCGCGGAACTGCGCGACATGCTCACAAACCTGACGCTGGACGGCTCGACCGTGGCGGGCGGCGGGTCGAACGCTCCGGCGGCACCGACCGGCGGGGCTGCCGCCAGTGTCCACGATGCCGGCCGTCCCGTCCCGCCGACCGGGGGCGGTTCCACCGAGCGCAGTCGTCGCCGACGCTGGTTCCTCGGTGCCGCAGGGGTGGTCGCGCTCGTCGCCTCGGCGGGGGTAGGTGCCTGGGCGGCCGGTGGTGGGCCGTCGCCACAGCCCAGCATTCCGGCCCGTCCGGCGGCAACCGGGCTGCTTCGCCCGGGCTGCGCCACCCACCAGGATGCGCTTCCCGCCGGTGCGCAGTGCGCGACGGAGTTGGAGTGTTTCGGGCCGGTGCAGGTGCGTGGCCAGCGGGCCGAGGCCAGCCGAATGCCCTGCGACGCCCGGCACACCTGGGAGAGCTACGCCCAGGGGCAGTTGCCGGTTGCACTCGCCGATGCCGGCCACGACGAGATCGTCGCGGATCCCCGAGTCCGCCAGGTCTGCAACGACGAGACGTTCCGCCTGGTCAGCGGGCTGCGTCAGGCGGCGGGATGGAATCTTGAGGTGCTACCGCCGGCTGACGCGGACACCAACCTCACCTACCGTTGCCTGGCCGGGCGGGGCCTTGACGGCCTTGCCTCGCCCACGCTCACCAGCGGCTGACCCTTCGCGGGAGGGCCGGCGGCCAGATAGCGGCCCGGCTGGGCGCCGTCTCGGCTTCTCGATCGCCCTCATCGGCTCATGCGCGCATACTCGCGTCGTGGACAACACCGTGGCCATCGGTCAGGCTCTGGACGACGCGATAGAGACCGGGTACGTCGCCTTCGCCCACCGCCACCTGCCGGCCGACCTGGATGCCTGCGACCACTGCGTGAGCCCGGAGGAGTTGGATCTCTTCCGGCGTACGCCGCTGCGCCAGCTCACCCCGGATCAGCTCGGTGTCTACCTGCTCAACCCCGGCACCTTCGGCGACCACACGGAGTTCCCGCACCTGCTGCCCAGGCTGTTGGAACTGTACGCCAGGAACGAGATGGTCGGTTGGAGTAGACCGGCCACGGTGACGAGCCGGATCGCCTCCCAGTGGCGCGACTGGTCCGCAGCGGAGCGGGACGCGGTGACGGGTCTGTTGGCGGCCTGGTGGCGACGCATGCTGCACACCTTCGACCGCGACGACGACGCCTGGCATCTGCTTGACGCCGTCATCGAGTGCGACGTGGACCTCGCGCCCTACCTTGCCGCGTTCACCGAGGTCGGCGGGGTCGCCGCTACCCGCCACCTGGCCGACATCCTGGACTGGTGCGTCTTCTCGTCCATCCCCGACGACGGCCGAGCGACCTTTCAGCGCTGGCTGACCGGGGACGAGCCGCTCGCCGTCCTCGACGGCACCGCCGCGCACGTCACCGACCCGGCGACCGTCAAGGAGATCAGCAGGGCACGCCAGCAGGCCGAGACGCTCCGCGGCTGGCTGCGCGAGCAGGGTCTACGACCGGACTGAGCTCGGCAGATTCACAAGCGGCGGCGGGTTCAGCGGCAGGCGGCGTCGACTCGGTGGACCGGACGTACGCGGCGGCCCAGCCCTTCCAGCAGCGAGTCCTCGACGTGGAAGTCGTGGATGCGCAGCCGGTACCGGGGCAGTTCCTCCTCCGAGGGGCAGAGCACCTGACCGCGTACCTGGTCGACCGGCACGTAGCGCACCCCGCCGCGTTCCTGAAGTATCACCATGTTGACGTCGTCGGTGGTCACCACGTGCCCACGGATCTCCTCGGTGGCATCGGCAGAGGTCGCGCCCGGTTCGCCCACCGTGGTCACCGTCAGCGGCAGTACCGGCGTGCTGATCACCGGCAGCGCCGCCCAGACCAGCACCACCAGCACGGCGAGTTGGGTCACCGGGGCGAGTGGCTGGATGACCACCCGGGGCAGCGGCCCGGCGACGAAGAGAGCCAGCAGCGGCGGTACGACCAGTAGCACGATCGGCAGCGGCTCGCCCTGCCGCCAGGCGTCGCGCAGCGTCGGCACGAGCAGCCAGAGGTAGCCGGCGTACGCCGCTACGACGATCAGGGCACGGACGGCGGGGCGCTCGTGCAGGCGTTCCGGCCGGAGCTGGAAGGCCGCCGCGACGGTGGGCAACAGCAGCGGGAGGTACAGCAGCGGCCAGGTCACCAGGGCCATCAGGAAGCTCGCCGCGACGAACCAGCCCGGCGTGATCTCCATCCACCGGGCGAAGATCGGCCGGCGGGTCAGCCGGTGCCCGCTGGCGGCGAGGACACCGCCGAGCGCGAACACCGCGACCAGCACGGTGGAGAGCAGCCGGGCCGCCGTGGTGAGGAAGCCGGCGAGCAGGTTGACCGGTCCCACATTGGCCACCAGCAGCAACGTGGTCTGCAACTCGCCGCCGGCCTCGATGCCGAGCCGCAGCACCGAGAAGATCGCCGGTACGCCGACCACCGCCGTCCAGAACGACTGGCTGGCCCGCGCCCGGCGCTCGGCCGGATCCCAGCCGCCGGCCGCCGTCGGTGCGGCGGCCGGCTCGACCCCACCCGCCGTGCTCGCCGACATCGTCGGCGGTGCCGAAGGCGGCGTGGCGGACGGCGGCGCGGGAGCCCGCGGTGCGGGTGGCGGTGGGCCGCCGGCCCCTGGTTCGTCGGAGGCGGTGGCGGGTGCCGCACTCATCGTTGTGGTGCCTTGTCGTCGAAGTCGACAAGTCTCGGCACCTCGAGCGGTTGCGGCTGCCGCTTCTCGCCCCGCAGCCACGGCCCCAACGTGCGGTTGTACGCGGTCAGCCACGGGCTGGCCTCCCCGCTGCGCCCCTGCTGGTAGCTCTTGTCGAGGAAGTAGGCGACCAGGTCGCGCAGCGCCGGGTCACCGATCGGCACGCCGACGCCGAGCAGTTCGCTGGTGCCGAAGGGCATGTCGACGATCTCGAACTCGGTCGGGTAGCGGGCCAGGAAGCCGGCGAGGATCGTCTCGTCGGAGCTGACCGCGTCGTACTTGCCGGCGCGGATGCCCTTGACGCAGTCCCACACGTCCTTGACCACCAGCGTGCGGACCTGGTTCTTCTCCAATTCCGCCTCGGTGGTGGAGCCGCCGCTGGTGCAGATCCGGTACTTCGGGTTCCGCAGGTCCTCGATGGTGCGGATGGTGTCCTTGTGGCGGGTCGGAACCAGCACCTCCTGCGTGGTCACGAAGTACGGCCCGGCGAAGCTGACGAGCTTCTTGCGTTCCTCCGTGATCGAGAAGCTGGAGACCACCAGGTCCACCACTCCGCCCTGAAGGGCCGGAATCCGGTCCTCCGTGGACACCGCCACGAATTCCAGCCGGTGCTCGCCCTCGTAGCCGAGGGAGGCGGCGATGTACCGGGCGATCTCGACGTCGAACCCGATGTGGTTCCCGTCGCGTATCTCGCCCATCAGCGGTTCGTCGTCGGCCACCCCGATCCGCAGGACGGGCTGACCCCAGACGTGCGACTCGCGGAGCTTCGCCTGCACGGACGGCAGTTCCGGCTCCTGCCGGCTGTCGCAGCCGGCCGCCGCGCCGAGCAGCAGCGTCAGGGCGACCGCCGCAGTGGTCGCCGCCGCCCGCCACCGGGAGCTGGAGAGGCTTGCAGCCATGGCCACCTCGCTACGTTTCGAGTTTCGTGTGGCACTGAAAGTAGTCGTCCGTGTCGAGGCGCCACCATCCGGCTGTCGGTTCCGACGTGGGCTCAGCGGCCGGAGAGGTTGATCAGCGACAGCAGGTGGGCGACAAGTGTGACGGGGACGCCGAAGGCGGGGACGAGGCTCATCGGCAGGGTGGACATGAGTCCGGTGTCGATGTCGGTGAGCAGGAGACCGGCCGGGCTGGCCGAGTAGAGGACGCCGAGGGTGACGGCGAGGATCAGATCGGCGATGCCCAGGGCTGTCCAGAAGACGAAGAGTCGGTTGGCGCGGTCGACCACGAAGGCGGCCACCAGCGGCGCGCTCAGCCCGATGGCCACATCGCCGATGCCGGCCGGCAGCGCGAACCCGGCCGGCAGCGCGTCGACGGTGGCGAGCGCCAGGAATGCCAGCCCCGCGACCCGCCAGGTCTGCAACAGGGTGAGGAACCGCAGATCGAGTCGGCGGGCCCAGGCGCGGAATCGCGACGAGCGCACGGCGAGGACGAGCACCGTGAGCGGCGGGACACCGGCGGCGAGCGCGAGAGCCACCGGCGGGTCACCCGGTGTCGTGTGGAAGGCACCCAGGGCGCTCGCCGCGAGCGCGGCGCAGAACCAGCCGACGGCGAGCGCGGGTGGGGTCAGGAACCAGGAAGACCGGGTACGTGCGGGCACGGTCACAGCCCCCTCCAGTCACTTGTGTTTTGCAAGTGACTCTATGAAGGTAGCTTGTATGACGCAAGTGACTCGGAGGTACTGATGCCATCAGCCCGGAAGGCGGCTCCCCGCTCGGACTGTGCGATCGCGGGCACGTTGGATCTCATCGGCGACAGATGGTCCCTGCTCATCGTGCGTGACCTGCTGTTCCGTGGCGACCTCAGATTCGCGGACCTGGCGGCCTCGACCGAGGCAATGCCGACCAACACGCTCACCGACCGGCTACGCCGACTGGAGGAGTGCGGGATTCTGGTGCGCCGCCCCTACCGCGAGCGGCCCCGGCGGTACGAGTACCAACTGACCGAACGCGGCCGGGACCTCGCGCCGGTGCTGGACAGCATCGCCACCTGGGGCACCGCCCACCTGCCCGGCACCCGACGTCTCGGTGCCGGCTGACCCGCTGCCGGCGCTGCCCTTCGCCAGCCACCCGCAGGCGGCCAGCGCACTGTCGCAGGCCCCCGCCATTCGGCAAGCTGTTGTTTGTCAGCTGTTCCGCGTGGTGAAGCTGCCTGCTGTTGACAGATCGACAATCTCCGACATTCTGGACGGGTGAGACGGTTCCCAGCATCCGACGCGCGGACCGTGGCGGTGGCCACGGCCCTGGCGGCGTTCTGGCTGCTCGCAGTGCTGGTGGTGGGGCGCCGGCAGGATCTGCTCGGCGTCGCGGGAGCGCTGCTCTGCGTGCTGCTCGCCACCGTCGCGGGGGTGGCCGTAACCGCTGCCCGGCAACGCGACGCGGATGCTCGACCGGATCGCGGGCAGCCGTCCGTGGTGCCGGGGATCGAGCCGTCCGGCATCGATGCCGACACACTGGAGACCCTGGGCGATCGGGAGGCGGTCCGCGCGATGCGCGACCGGCATCGACGCGATCGGCGGGAACGCTGACGCCCCGCCGGTGCGGCAGGTCGGTGGCCCACCAGGTGCTCCGCGCCATTGCGTCAGCTTCGATGCTGACCACCAGGTTCAGTACGACTTGTCCTGGCTGAGGACGTGTTGGGCGACGAAGTTGAGGATCATCTCCCGGCTGACCGGGGCGATCCGGCCGGCCCGTACCGCGCCGAGCAGGGTAGCCACCCCGTATTCCGTGGTCATGCCGGCACCGCCGAGTGCCTGCACGGCCGTGTCGACGGCGAGTGCGGCGGCGTCACCGGCCGCGTACTTCGCCATGTTTGCGGAGACGGCTGCTTCCAGGTCACGGCCGGCGTCGTAGAGTGCCGCCGCCTTCTGGATCATCAGCCGGGCCAGTTCCACCTGTACGGCCGCGTGGGCGAGGGGATGTGCGACTCCCTGGTGGGAGCCGATCGTCCGGCCGCCCCACACCGAACGGGTCGCGGTGTACTCGGAGGCGCGTTCGACGGCGTACCGGCCGGTGCCGGCACCCATCGCGGCGACCGTGATCCGCTCCGGGTTGAGCCCGGCGAAGAGCGCCGGCAGCCCGGCTTCGAGCGACCCGCCGACCAGCGCGTCACCGGGCAGCCGCACGTCGTCCAGGTAGAGCAGGAACTGGTTCTCCGGGGACACGATCTCCATGTCCAGCTTGGACGAGGTCAGCCCGGCCGCGTCGGTCGGCACGAGGAACAGCGCCGGCTTCAACTTCCCCGTCGAGGAATCCTCGGTCCGGGCCACCACCAGGACGAACTGAGCCTCGTCGACGCCGGAGATGTAGCACTTGCGGCCGGACAGCAGCCAGTCCTCACCGTCGCGGCGGGCCACCGTGGCGAGGCGGTGGAAGTTCGAGCCGGCGTCCGGCTCGGTGATCGCGAAGACGATCTTCTGAGAGCCGTCGGCCAGGCCCGGCAGGTGGCGTTTGCGCTGTTCCTCGGTGCCGTGTCGGTTGATGACGGTGGCTGCGATGGCGGGGGAGACCACGAGCAGCAACAGCGGGCAGCCGGTGGCGGCCAGTTCCTCACAGACGATGGCCAGGTCGGTGATGCCGCCGCCCCCACCGCCGTACTCGGTGGGGATGTTGACGCCCAGGTAGCCGAGCCGACCGGCTTCCTGCCACAGCTCGGTGGTGTGCTCGCCGGCCTTCGCCTTCGCCACGAAATACCGGTGGCCGTACCGCCTGCCCAGCGCCCGCACGGCGTCGCGGAGCTGGTCCTGCTCGGGGGTGAGGTCGAAGTTCATGACGGCGACTCCTCATCGGGGGTGACCACGGCCAGCACGGCGTCGGTGTCCACCTGACCGCCGGCCGGTACCGGCAGCTCGGTGACCAGACCATCGGTGGGGGCGAGCACGGGGTGTTCCAGCTTCATCGCTTCCAGGGTCAGCAGCAGGTCACCGGCGGCGACCCGCTGACCGACCTCGACGTGCACCCGGGCCACCGCGCCGGGCAGCGGCGCGAGCAGCGATCCGGAGGCCAGCGCGGCGGTGGGCAGCGGGAAACGCGGCAACTCGGCCAGGCCCGTCGCCCCGTTCGGGCCGTCCACGAAGACCTCCGAGCCCACCCGGTGTACGCGGTACACCCACCGCACCCCGTCAACGTCGAGCACGACCCGCTCCGGGGCCACCTCGACCGGGGTGAGGATCGGCGCTGCGTCGGCTGCCTCGCCCGTACCGGTCGGCGCGCTGCCGGAGGCGCCAGGGACCGGCGACATCGACCACTCGACGAGGCCACCTGAGCGGTCCAGGCGGTAGCGGACCTCGATCTCCCTGCCGTCCGGGCTGCTGAAACGGGTGACCTGCGGGAACGCGGGCACGTTGCGCCAGCCCGAAGGCAGCCCGGCGAGCGCGCCAGCCCGGGCGCGGCGGTCGGCCGCCGACGCGAGGGCGGCGGCCAGCGCGACCAGAGGGAACTGCTCGGCCGGCAGCAGCGGAGCGAAGACCCCCGGGTGCCGGTCCAGGAAACCGGTGTCGATGTCCACGGCGGCGAACTCCGGGCTACGCAGGACACGGACCAGCAGGTCCCGATTGGTGGCCACGCCGTGCAACTCCGCCCTGGCCAGCGCACCGGCCAGGGCGCGGGCCGCCTCCGCGCGGGTGGGTGCCCAGGCGATCACCTTGGCGAGCATCGAGTCGTAGTGGACACTCACCGCCGACCCGTCGACCACACCGGAGTCCAGCCGCAGGCCGAGCGCGGTCAGCGGCCCGAACTCGGCCGCCACGCCGGGCAGGGCGAACCGGTGCAGGGTGCCGGTGGCGGGCCGGTAGCCGTGCGCGGGGTCCTCGGCGCAGAGGCGTACCTCGATCGCGTGTCCGGTGGCCGGCGGTGTCGCGGCCAGCGGCAGCGGCGCGCCCTCGGCGACCAGCAGTTGCAGTCGGACCAGGTCCAGCCCGGTGGTCAGCTCGGTGACCGGGTGCTCCACCTGGAGGCGGGTGTTCATCTCCAGGAAGTGGATTTCCCCGTCGGGCGCGAGCAGGAACTCGACCGTGCCGGCCCCGACATAGTCGACCGCCCGTCCGGCAGCCACCGCCGCCTCGTGCAGCCGCTCCCGCACCTCGTCGGAAAGGACGCCGGGTGCCTCCTCGACGATCTTCTGGTGCCGGCGCTGGATCGAGCAGTCCCGCACGCCCAGCGCCACCACCGTCCCGAAACTGTCGCCGAAGATCTGCACCTCGACGTGCCGGCCACGTTCGACGTACCGCTCGATGAAGACCGTGTCGTCGCCGAACGCCGAGGCCGCCTCGCGGCGCGCACCGGCGACGGCCTCGGCGAGCCCGGCGGCGTCCCGGACCACCCGCATGCCACGCCCGCCGCCCCCGGCGGACGCCTTCACCAGCACCGGGAAGCTCGGCACCGGTCCCGGGTCGGTCCAGGTGGGCAGCATCGGTACGCCGGCCTCGGCGAGCAGCGCCTTGGCGGCCAGCTTGTCGCCCATCGCGGCGATCGCCTTGGCCGCCGGGCCGACCCAGGTCAGCCCGGCGTCGGTCACCGCCGTGGCGAACTCGGCGTTCTCGGCGAGGAAACCGTAGCCGGGATGGACGGCGTCCACACCGCAGCGGCGGGCCGCATCCAGGATCAGGTCGATCCGCAGGTACGTCTCCGCAGGGGTGTTGCCGGGCAGCCGGACGGCCTGGTCGGCCTCGGCGACGAAGGGCGCATCGGCGTCCGCGTCGGAGTGCACGGCGACCGTCTCGATGCCGAGCGTCCGGCAGGTGGCGAAGACCCGGCGGGCGATCTCCCCCCGGTTCGCGACCAGCAGCTTGCGAATCATCTGCTGTACCCCCTTTCGTTCGTGACTGCGGGACTCCGCTTCGCTGCGTTCCTCGCGCTCACGGGTGGCTGCCTTTCGTTCGCGACTGCGGGACTCCGCTTCGCTGCGTTCCTCGCGCTCACATCCGGAAGACGCCGAAGGCGTCGGCGCCCTGCACCGGCCCGCTGTGGACGGCCGACAGACACAGGCCGAGGACGGTAGGGGTGTCCCGGGGGTCGATCACCCCGTCGTCGTAGAGCCGACCCGACAGGAACAGCGCGCCGGACTGGGACTCGATCTGCTGCTCGACCATCATCCGCATCGCCGCGTCGGAGTCCTCGTCGAACTCGCGGCCCCGCGCGGCGGCGGCCTGCCGGGCCACGATGGACAGCACCCCGGCCAGCTGCGCCGGGCCCATCACCGCCGACTTGGCGTTCGGCCAGGTGAACAGGAATCTCGGCTCGTACGCCCGGCCACACATGCCGTAGTTGCCGGCGCCGTAGGAGGCACCCAGGTTCACCGTCAGGTGCGGCACCGTCGAGTTCGACACCGCATTGATCATCAGTGCGCCGTGCTTGATGATGCCGCGCTGCTCGTACTCGGTGCCGACCATGTAGCCGGTGGTGTTCTGAAGGAAGATCAGCGGGGTGTCGGCGGCGTTGGCGAGCTGGATGAACTGCGTCGCCTTCTGCGCCTCCTCGCTGAACAGCACGCCCCGCGCGTTGGCCAGCACGCCGACCGGGTACCCGTGCAGCTCACCCCAGCCGGTGACCAGCGCGGTGCCGTAGGCCGGCTTGAACTCGTCGAACTCGCTGCCGTCGAGCACCCGGGCGAGCACCTCACGCGGATCGAACGGCACCTTGAGGTCGGCGCTGGTGATGCCGAGCAGCTCCTCCGGGTCGTACTTCGGCGGTTGCGGCATCGGGTTGCGCGGCGCCGGACCCCGCTTGCGCCAATTGAGCCGGCGTACGCACTGTCGGGCCAGCCGGATGCCGTCGCGCTCGTCGGCGGCGAGGAAGTCGGCCAGGCCGGATTTCGTGGCGTGCATGGCCGCGCCGCCCAACGACTCGTCGTCGGCGTCCTCGCCGGTGGCCATCTTCACAAGCGGTGGCCCGGCCAGGTAGACCTGCGAACGTTCCCGGATCATGATCGTGTAGTCGGACATTCCGGGCACGTACGCGCCACCGGCGGTGGCGTTGCCGAAGACCACGCTGACCGTGGGGATCCGCTCGGCCGAGAGCCGGGTCAGGTCGCGGAACACCCGGCCACCCGGAATGAAGATCTCCGCCTGGGTGGGCAGGTCCGCGCCGGCCGACTCGACCAGGTTCACCATCGGCAGCCGGTTGGCCAGGGCGATCTCGCCGGCCCGCCGGGTCTTCGCCAGCGACCAGGGGTTCACCGCACCACCGCGTACCGTCGGATCGTTGGCGACGACCAGGCATTCGACACCCTCGACGACACCGATCCCGGTCACCACGCTGGCCCCTACCGGGAAGTCCGTGCCGAACGCGGCGACCGGTGACAGTTCGAGGAAGGGACTGTCCTGGTCCAGCAGCAGTTCGATGCGTTCGCGGGGGAGCAGCTTGCCGCGCTGGTGGTGCCGGGCCACGTACTTCTCGCCACCGCCGCCGCGCGCGGTGTCGAGCGCGGCGTCCAGCTCGGCGAGGCGTTCCAGCAGGGCGTCCCGATTCGCGCGGAAGGCCGGCGCGGACGGGTCGATCGCGGTGTCGAGTGTGGTCACAGGCCGATGCCCTTCGCGATGATCTCGTTCATGATCTCGGTGGTGCCGCCGCCGATGCCGAGGATCCGGGCGTCCCGGTAGTGCCGTTCCACCTCGGCATCCCGCAGGTAGCCGAAGCCGCCGTGCAGTTGCAGGGCCTGGTCGACGACCCGGTCGGCGGCCTCGACCGCCACGTTCTTCGCCATCGCCACCTCGGTCACCACCGGCTCACCGGCGGCCACCCGGGCGGCCACCTGGTGCACGTAGGCCCGGGCGGCCTCGGCCCGGGTGTGCATCTCGGCCAGCCGATGCCGGACCAACTGCCGGCTCGCCAGGGGCCGGCCGAAGGTGGACCGGTCGCGGCACCAGGTGGTGGCCAGCTCGACGCAGCGCTGCGCGATGGCGTACGCCTGGGTGGCCAGGGAGAGGCGTTCGGCCGCGAACTGCTGCATGATCGCGAGGAAGCCGGTGTCCTCCTCGCCGATCCGGTTCGCCACCGGCACGCGTACGTCGACGAAGGAGAGTTCGGCGGTGTCCGAGCAGTGCCAGCCGAGCTTCTCCAACCGCCGCCCCACGGTGAAGCCGGGCGTGCCCTTGTCGATGACCAGCAGGCTCAGCGCCCCACTGCCCGGCACGCCGGTGCAGACCGCCGTCGTCACGAAGTCCGCCCGGACCCCGCTGGTGATGTAGGTCTTCGCGCCGTTGACCACGTAATGGTCACCGTCGAGGCGGGCGTGGGTGCGGATGCCCGCCACGTCCGAGCCGGTGTCCGGTTCGGTGATTGCCAGTGCGCCGATCATGGACCCGGCCAGCGTCGGCCGGACGTACCGATCGATCAGGTCGTACTCCCTGCCGGTCGGGTCGACGCTCTCGACGGTGTCACCGGGTGGCCTGGGGAGCTTGCCGCCCGACCGGGCCCCGGCCGCGGCCACCATGTGTGGCAGCGCGATGCCGTGCGTGAAGAGGGCAGCGACCAGCCCCGACGAGCCACCCGAGCGGATGATCTCCTCGGTGACGATGATCGAGTCGAGCAGGTCGCCGCCGCTGCCGCCGACCGCCTCGGGAAAGCCGATGCCGAGCAGGCCGGTCTTCGCGGCGGTCGCGTGCAGCTCGCGGGGTACCTCGCCGGCCCGCTCCCAGTCGGCCAGGTGCGGCAGCACCTCCCGGGTGACGAAGGCGCGGGTCAGCTCCCGCAACTGCCGCCGCTCGGGAGTGTCCACGATCGTCATGACCGCACCTCGCCGTCACCCGGCACCGGTCGGGTCGTCGACGCTGGCGCGGTGCTGGCTGCGGGTCCGGCCGGCAGCTCCGCGGGCAGGTCGACGATCCGGGATCGGAGCAGCTCGCCGAGGGCCTTGGCCTGCGGGTCGAACCGGGTGGAGGCGGCGACCCCGGCGCCGAGCAGCCCCCGGATCACGAAGTTGACGGCACGCACGTTCGGCAGCTCGTACCGTTCGACGGTCAACGGCGCGGTCTCCGGCAGCAACTCCGCCAGCCGCGCCACGGTGAGCCAGCCACGCAACCAGGCCCAGGTGGCGTCGGTACGCGCCCAGACCCCCAGGTTCGCGTCGCCGCCCTTGTCGCCGGACCTCGCGCCCACCACCTCACCCAGTGGCCCGCGCCGGGTCGGACCTGTCGCCGCCGGGCCGGTCACCTCGGCCGCCGGCTCGGTGGCGACGGCCTCGGTCACCGGCGGCGGGTCGATCGGCACCCGGGTGCCGTCGGGCAGCACGGCGACGTGGACGACCGCGTCCTGCCGCACGGCGTCGGCGGTGAACACGCCGTACGGGGTGGCGTCGCCGGGCAGAGTGGTCAGGGTGCAACCCGGGTAGGAGGCCAGGGCCAGCTCGACCGCCGCCGCCGAGAACGCCCGCCCGGCCCGCGTCCGGTCACCGTCGCGCAGGTTCACGTGCAGCAGGGCACTGGCTGTCTCGGTGTCGGTGGCGTCCGGATGGTCGGTACGGGCCAGCGTGAACTCCAGCCCGTCCGGGCCGACCGCCTCCGTCAACTGCTCTCGGACCAGGGCGGCCTTGGCCCGGATGTCGAGACCGCAGAGTACGAACGTCATCGAGTTGCGGAAACCACCGAGGTTGTTGACGCCCACCTTGAGCGTGTCCGGCGGCGGGGTGCCGCGGGCACCGCTGACGAGCACCCGGTCCGGACCGTCCTGGCTCAGCCGGACCGAGTCGAGCCGGGTCACCACGTCGGGGCCCAGGTACGCCGGCCCGCCCACCTCGTACAGCAACTGGGCGGTGACCGTCTCGATGCTGACCGCGCCGCCGGTGCCGGGATGTTTCGTGATCACCGCCGAGCCGTCCGTACGCAGCTCGGCCACGGGAAATCCCGGCCGGTGACCGCCGTCGGGCAGCTCGGTGAAGAAGCTGAAGTTGCCCCCGGTGACCTGCGCTCCGCATTCGATCAGGTGCCCGGCGACGGTGGCCCCGGCCAGCGCGTCGAGGTCGCCGCGCCCCCAGCCGAAGCGGGCGATGGCCGGGCCCACGACCAGCGAGGCGTCGGTGACCCGGCCGGTCACCACCACGTCCGCCCCGGCGTCGAGGCAGGCGGCGATGCCGAACGCGCCGAGGTACGCGTTCGCGGTCAGCGCATCCGGTCGGGCCAGGGCGTCGCCCTCGACGTACCCGATCCGGACGGGCAGCCCGAGCCGGTCGGCGAGGGCGCGGATCGCGGCGGCCAGCCCGGCCGGGTTGAGCCCACCGGCGTTGGTGACCAGCGTGACCCGACGGTCGAGCGCGGCGCCGAGGCAGCCCTCCAGTTGCCGGAGGAACGTCTTGGCGTAGCCCAGATCAGGATCACGCATCCGGTCGCGGCCCAGGATGAGCATGGTCAACTCGGCCAGGTAGTCACCGGTCACCACGTCCAGTTCGCCGCCGTCGAGCATCTCCCGCCAGGCGGAGAACCGGTCGCCGTAGAAACCGGAGGCGTTGCCGACCCGCAGCACGTCGCTCATCGACAGCCCTTTCGGGTCGCGGCTGCGGGGCCCCGCCGTGCTGCGTTCCGCGTGCTCACGGGATCGCCGTTCGTGGAGCGCGGCCGGTGCCGGGTGGGCCGGCGAAGGCCTGGGCCACGTCCAACCACCCGTCGGCGACCGGCCCGGTGGCGACCAGCGCGGTGTCGGAGCGGTGCCGACGCCGGGTCACCAGCAGGCAGAAGTCGAGCGCCGGACCGGTCACCCGGTCGGCCGCGTCCGCCGGGCCGAAGGCCCAGGTTTTCCCGCCGGGTGCCGCCAGCTCCACCCGGACCGGTGTCGTGGGCACCGGCCGGCCATGGGCGGCGAAGCTGTGCCCGACGGTACGGAAGCCGAGGTACGCGATGTGCCGCAGCCGGTCGGTGGCGGGCCGGGTGACGCCGAGCGCCTCGGCCACGTCCTCGCCGTGCGCCCAGGTCTCCATGATCCGGGCCGTCGCCATCGAGGCAGGCGACATGCGGGTGCCGTACCAGGGCAGCTTCTCCCCGGCGGGGGCGGCGGCGAGGGCTGCCGCGAGCGCGGAGCGGCCCTCCCGCCAGCGGGCCAGCAGCGTGTCGGGCGGGGCGAGGAAGGCGATCGCGCCGTCGTCGACCAGCCGGGCCAGGTCCGGTGCGGAGGTGACCGAGGCGTAGAACGCGTCGGCGTCGGTGGCAGCGAGCCGGGCCACGTGATCCGTCCACGCCAGGTGGGCGATCTGGTGGGCGATCGTCCAGCCCGCCGCGGGGGTGGGTCGCTCCCACTCCTGCGGCGGCAGTGGCGCGACGAGCGTGTCGAGCTGCGCGGACTCGGTGGCCAGATCCGTGAGCAGGGCGGTCAGGTCGACCATGGTGCCTCCGGGCGGGTTGGGCCGGTCAGGATGCCGTCTCCGCGCTGGTGAGCAGCGCCGTCAACTGGGTCTTCCAGGACTGCAACAGCGCGGCCCGGCGGGTCGAGTCGTCGCTGAGCAGGTTGGCCACGCCGAGTCCGCGCAGCAGGTCCAGGGTGGCCTGCACCGCCTCGCGTACGCCGGGGCGCCGCTCGTCCACCCCGAGCAGTTCGACGGTCAGTCGGTGCATCTCCCGGCCGATCCGGGCTTCGAGCGGCAGCAGGGCGGCCCGCAGTTCGGCGTCGGTGCGGGCGGCCACCCAGAGTTCGAGGGCGGCGACGAAGAGGGGCCCGGTGAAGGCGGCGGCGAGCAGGTCCACCACCCGGTCCAGCCGGTCGGCACCGGCCGGCAGGGCATCGGCCTCGGCCCGCAACTCGGCCGCTCGCCGTTCGGTGAGGTGCCCGACGGCGGCGGTGACCAGGGCGGTGCGGGTCGGGTAGTGGTGCAACTGGGCACCCCGGGAGACGCCGGCCCGGGCTGCCACGACCGTGGTGGTGGTGCCGGACCAGCCGTGCTCGACCAGGCAGTCGAGGGTCGCCTCCAGCAACCGGGCCCGGGTGACTCGGCTGCGTTCCTGTTGAGGGACGCGGGTCGATGCGACGGGCATGCGGACAGCCTGCCGCCCAAGAAACAAACAGTCAAGACTGACTTTTTAGGTTGCCGCAAACGCCTGCGCGGTGCCGACGAGGTCCGTCGGCACCGCGCAGGAAATGAACTCAGGGTCAGACGCGGGCGCGGCGGGCCAGGCGCTCCGGGTCGAGGATGATGATGCTCTTGCCGTCCAGCCGAAGCCAGCCGCGCGAGGCGAAGTCCGCCAGGGCCTTGTTGACCGTCTCCCGGGAGGCGCCGACGAGCTGGGCGATCTCCTCCTGGGTCAGGTCGTGCGTCACCCGCAGCACGCCGCCGTCGCGGGTGCCGAAGCGCCCCGCCATCTGGAGCAGGTTCTTTGCCACCCGGCCGGGCACGTCGGTGAAGATCAGATCCGCGAGGGCGTCGTTGGTCCGGCGCAGCCGGCGGGCGAGCACCCGCAGCAACTGCTCGGCGATCTCCGGGCGGTTGTTCAGCCACGGTCGCAGCGCCTGCTTGCGCAGTCGGGCCAGCCGGCTGTCGGTGACCGCGGTCGCGGTCGCCGTACGCGGACCCGGGTCGAAGAGTGATAGCTCACCGACCATGTCCGAAGGACCCATCACGGCGATCAGGTTTTGCCGTCCGTCCGCTGCCCGACGACCAACCTTGATCTTGCCGGACAGCAGGATGTAGAGACTGTCACCGGGCTCGCCCTCGTTGAAGACGACCTCGCCCTTGCGGACCTCGATCGTCTCCATCTCCTTGGCGAGCGCCTCGGCCGCCTCCGGGTCGACACCCTGGAAGATCCCGCTGCGGGCCAGTACCTCGTCCATCGCGCACCTCCGGTTGCGCGTGCCGTCTGCTCGGCCTGGGTCCGCCGTCCGCTGATCCCTCGCGCGCCGACCAGTCTAGGCGCACGTGAGCAGTAATCAGAGGTGCACCCCTGGAATCTTGATCGTTGGGCGTAACGTGCCCGTCGTGATCACCCTTTAGAATCCCGCGCCTGATCAGACCGGGGTCGGCGGGGCGGACACCCGGACGTAGGGTCACCCTGTGCTGCCCGAGCCCCTGCTGACCACCCGGCGCGAGGACGAACGTGACATTCCGGTGCTCATCTGGCGTGCCGGGGGACCGCTGCGGGCGGTCAGTTCCGCCCCGCTGGGCGGTGGAATCGGCGTACGACGGTGGGTGCTGAACGCGACGGTGCCCATGTCGTACGACCGGGACGACCCCGCCGACCACCTGGCGGAGCTGGCCCGGGAGTTCGGCCTGGACGGGCCCGGCGTGGGCCTGATGACCGGGGTCGACGTGGCCGAGGTGGTGCGGCGGACCGACACCGGCGTGCAGGTCTGGGCCACCGTCGGTCTGGGCACTCCGGTGCCGGCGGCGGCACCCACGGTGGCGGCACCGGCGCAGTCGGTCGGCACGGTGAACATCGTGGCGTACGTTCCGGCGCGGCTCGGCGACGCGGCACTCGTCAACGCGGTCGCCACGGCAACCGAGGCCAAGGCGCAGGCGATCGCGGACCTGGGGCTGGCCGGCACCGGTACGCCGACGGACGCGGTCGCCGTGCTCTGCCCACCGGACGGTCCGGTCAACGCCTACGGCGGACCCCGCTCCACCTGGGGGGCGCCGCTGGCGCGGGCGGTGCACGCCGCCGTGCTGGCGGTGGGCCGCGACACCGTCGTCCCATGGTCGGATCGGCTCCAGGGCTGAATCTCCCCACCCGATCGGCGGTCGTTTCCGCGATACCCGCCCGGTAGGGTCGCGCACGATGTACGCTGCCGCCCCCTTCGCGCCCCGACCCCGCCGCCGCACCCTGGCCGCACTGGGGGCGCTGCTTGCCGCCCTCCTCCTCGCCGGCTGCGCCAGCACCGACGAAGGGCCGCTCTGGCAGCCCGGTACGGGCGGCGGCGAGGGCGCACCTGTCGAATCGGCCGCCCCCGAGGTCAAGAAGATCTCGCTCTCCGCCACGGGCGACATCGTGATGGCCATGGCACCCGATCGGCTGCCCCCGAACAACGGCAAGGGTTTCTTCAACTCGGTGAAGAAGGCGCTCGCCGCCGACCTGGTGATGGGCAACCTGGAAGAGCCGTTGACGGTGGACACCGGGACCGGCAAGTGCGGTGCCAACTCCACCCGCTGCTTCCAGTTCCGGGCTCCGCCGGAGTACGCCGCCCATCTCGCCGATGCCGGTTTCGACCTGCTCAACCAGGCCAACAACCACGGGTACGACTTCGGGCCGAAGGGCTACGAGAACACCCAGAAGGCGCTTGAGGAACACGGGCTGGAGCACACCGGCGCACCCGACCAGATCACGGTCGTCGAGGTGAAGGGCGTCAAGGTCGCCGTCGCCGGTTTCTCGTCGTACCGCTGGTCGAACAGTCTCACCGACATCCCCGCCGCGAAGAAGGTGATCGAGAAGGCCGCCGACCAGGCGGACATCGTGGTGGTGCAGGTGCACATGGGGGCCGAAGGGTCGGAGATGACGCGGGTGCGGCCCGGCACCGAGATGTTCCTCGGTGAGAACCGGGGCGACCCGATCAAGTTCTCCCGCGCCATGATCGACGCCGGTGCCGACCTGATCGTCGGGCACGGCCCGCACGTGCTGCGCGGCATGGAGTTCTACAAGGGCAGGCTGATCGCGTACAGCCTGGGCAACTTCGCCGGCGGCGGCAACTCGCTAAGCAACAACGGTCGGCTCGGCTGGGGCGGCGTGCTGAAGGTGTCACTCGAAGCGGACGGTACCTGGGCCGGCGGCTCCTTCACCTCCACCTACATGGACGGGGCCCGCAAGCCGACCGTCGACCCCGACGACCGTGGTCTCGGGCTGCTCCGGGACCTCACCGAGCTCGACTTCGCCGAGACCGGAGCCCGGTTCACCGACTCCGGAAAGATCAGCCCGCCCGACGCGGACTGATCTCCGGCGGCACAGGCGTCCGAGCCAGTCGGACCGGCGACGTAGGCTGGCCGTCGTGACCAGAAGCGCCACCGAGACCGACCTGGGACGCACCCGTCGCGCGCGGCGGATCGGCCGCGTGCTGACCGAGACGCATCCCGACGCGCACTGCGAGCTGGACCACCGCAGCCCGCTGGAGTTGGCCGTCGCCACCATCCTGTCGGCCCAGTGCACGGACAAGAAGGTCAACGAGGTCACTCCGAAACTCTTCGCCCGCTACCCGACCGCCGCGGACTACGCAGGGGCCGATCGCGGCGAGATGGAGGAGATGATCAAGCCGACCGGCTTCTACCGCAACAAGACCAACTCGCTGATCCAACTCGGCCAGGCCCTGGTCGAGCGCTACGACGGCCGGGTTCCCCGCCGGCTGGCCGACCTGGTCACCCTGCCCGGGATCGGTCGCAAGACCGCCAACGTCATCCTCGGCAACGCCTTCGACGTGCCCGGCATCACGGTCGACACCCACTTTCAACGGCTGGTGCGGCGCTGGGGACTGACCACCGAGACCGACCCGGTCAAGATCGAGCACGAGATCGGGGCGATGTTCCCGAAGCGCGACTGGACCATGCTGTCGCACCGGATCATCTTCCACGGCCGCCGGGTCTGCCACGCCCGCAAGCCCGCCTGCGGCGCGTGCACGCTGGCGAAGCTCTGCCCCTCGTACGGCACCGGACCGACCGAACCAGCCGCTGCCGCGAAACTGCTCAAGGGCCCCCGCGCCGGTGACCTCGCGGCCGCCGCTGGTGTCGATCCCACGCTGGTGCCGGCGCAGGCGGTTCAGGCGGAGGCACCGTGAACCGCCGGCTCGCGCTGCTGACCCTGCCCCTGCTGCTGTTGCTCGCCACCGCCTGCACCACCGACTCCGAGGCCCCCGCACCGGCCGGGCAGGGCACGGCGGCCGCCCGTCCGTCCCCGTTCGAGGACTGTGCCACCCTCACCGGCGGCCCGGCCGGGTCGGGCGACGGCGAGGCGACTGGCGACCCGCTGCCCGAGTTGACCCTTACCTGCTTCACCGGTGGGGCCCCGGTCGCCCTGCGGGACCTCCGCGGACCGGCCGTGGTCAACATCTGGGCCTCCTGGTGCCCGCCCTGCCGCAAGGAACTCCCCGCCTTCCAACGGCTGCACGAACGCACCGAGGGGCAGCTGCGGGTCATCGGGGTGAACAGCCGGGACAGCCGCGAGGGCGCCCAGTCGATCGGCGAGGACTTCGGCGTACGGTTCCCGATGCTTGTCGACCAGGGCGAGGCGGTGCAGCGGGCACTGCGTCGCAACGCCGTCCCGCTCACCGTCTTCGTGGACGCTCAGGGTCGCATCCGGCACATCGACAGTTCCGGCGCGCTGGACGACGCCCGCCTCGGCGAACTCGTCCGTCGGCACCTCGGCCTCACGGTGTCGGCGTGAGCGTGCACGAACCAGCGGATCGTCAGCCGCCGGGCTGGCTGGGGCCGCTGCTGGGTCGGCTCGGCACCGCACGTACGGAGGACTTCACCCAGCTGCGTACGCCGGACCGGGGCGGCCGGGAGAGCGCGGTGCTGGTGCTGCTCGGCGAGGACACCGTCACCGGCCCGGACGTGCTGGTCCTCCAGCGGGCCGCGACGCTGCGCAACCACGCCGGCCAACCGGCGTTCCCCGGCGGCGCGGCCGACCCGGAGGACGCCGACGCCGCCGCCACCGCGCTGCGCGAGGCGAACGAGGAGGTCGGGCTCGACCCGACAAGCGTCACCGTGCTGGCCCAACTGCCGAGGCTGTGGATACCGGTAAGCGACTTCGTGGTGACCCCGGTGCTCGCCTGGTGGCACGCACCGCATCCGGTGGACTCCCGGGAGCCGGCCGAGGTGGCACACGTGGCCCGTCTGCCGATCGCCGAGCTGGTCGACCCGGACAACCGGGTCCGGGTACGCCATTCGAGTGGCTGGGTCGGCCCCGCCTTCTCCGTACGCGGGATGCTGGTCTGGGGGTTCACGGCCGGGGTGCTGGCCGCACTGCTGGAGATGGGTGGCTGGAGCCGCCCGTGGCCCCGCAGCCGAGTTATCGATCTTCCGCCGGTCGGTGCCTCGCCCGCCCCGTCGGCCGGCACCGACGAGGTCGACGAGAGCGCCCTGCGCTGATCTGACCGTCACCTTCCGCAAGCGATCGTCTTCGCGCGAGCCCTCGCCCCGTACGCTTGAGCCGTGTCGGCCGTGGATCTCGTCCTGCTGTTGCTCATGCTCGTGTTCGCGATCAGCGGATACCGACAGGGGTTCGTAATCGGGGTGCTCTCGTTCTCCGGCTTCTTCCTGGGTGCCCTGGTCGGCCTGCAGGTTGGCCCGATGTTCGCTCAGCAGTTCGTGGACAGCGGCACCCGGGTGCTGATTTCGTTGGTCGCCATCTTCGGCCTCGCCGTGGTGGGTCAGGCACTGGCCGGCTGGCTCGGATCGCACCTGCGCCGCACCATCGCCAGTGACGTGGGACGGCGGGCCGACGACGTCGGTGGCGCGTTCGTCTCGCTCTTCGCGGTGCTGCTGGTCGCCTGGCTGGTCGCCGTGCCGCTCGGCTCCTCCTCGCTGCCCTGGCTCGCCGCCTCCGTGAAGAGCAGCGCGCTGCTCAACGTGGTGGACCGGGTGCTGCCCGACCAGGCCCAGCAGCTCTCCACCGCACTACGCGACACCGTCGACACCAACGGCTTCCCCGATGTCTTCGACGGGCTGCGACGTACCCAGGCCCGGCAGGTCGAGCCGCCCGATCCGGCGCTCGCCGGCTCCGAGGTGGTGAGCAGCGGTCAGCGCTCGGTGGTGAAGGTGCTCGGGTCGGCACCGAGCTGTTCGCGCCGGATCGAGGGGTCCGGCTTCGTGTACGCCGACGACCGGGTGATGACAAACGCGCACGTGGTCGCCGGCACCCGCTCGGTCGCGGTGGAACTGCGCGGTGACCGGTACGAGGGCGAGGTGGTCGTCTACGACCCCGACCGGGACCTGGCCGTGCTCTACGTGCCCGGGTTGCCCGGCCCGTCGATGCGGTTCGCCGCCGGCAACGCCTCCACCGGCGCGGACGCCATCGTGCTCGGCTTCCCGCTGGACGGGCCGTACAACGCCCAGTCGGCGCGGATCCGCGACGTGGACCGGATCACCGGGCCGGACATCTACTCGTCGGGGAACGTGAACCGGGAGATCTACACGATCCGGGCTCTGGTCCGCAGCGGCAACTCGGGCGGTCCACTGGTCTCCTCGAACGGCCTGGTGCTCGGGGTGATCTTCGCGGCGGCGGCCGACGACCCGAACACCGGGTTCGCGGTCACCGCCGCCGAGGCCCGACCGGTGGCGCTGGCCGGTGCCGAACGCACCCGGGGCACCGACACCGGCGACTGCACCTGACGAGGGGTCAGCCTGACCGGCGTCGGGACCAGACGGCGAACGCGGTGGCGGTGGCGACGACCACCGTCGCCCCGAGCAGCCACCCGGCCAGCACGTCGCTGCTCCAGTGGACGCCGAGCGCCACCCGGCTGAACCCGGTCACCAGGGCGATCGTCAGCGCACCGAGCCAGACCGCCGCGCGGGTCGCCGAACGGTGCCTGGTCCGGGGCAGGAACACCACAAGCAGGATCCCGGCGGCGAGCGTCGCGTTAAGCGCGTGGCCCGACGGAAAGGCCAGACCAGGCGCCTGCGCCACCGGGTCGGGCAGATCCGGTCGCTGCCGGCCGACGAGCAGTTTGAGCAACGGCCCGAGCAGGCCACCGAGCACCATGGTGCTGGCGACCCAGCCGGCGAGCCGCCGCGCACCGTCGCGGGCCAGCCAGATCACCAGGACCAGCGCCACGGCCCGCAGGGGCATCGGCGCGAAAGCGTCGGTCCAGAAGCTCATCGCCCGGGCCCAGGCCGGGTGGTCCAGGGCGTACCCGTGCAGGTGAGTGGTGATCGCCAGGTCGAGCCGACGCAGCGGCGGCCAGTCACCCAGCACCAGCGTGGCGAGCAGCGCGAACGGCACGACCAGCAACATGCCGGAAACGGTGTGGGCCGGCCGCACACCTGGCCGGTCGTCCCGCCGTCCGACACCATCCGGGCCGGCGGGCGATGCCGGGTCGACTCGTTCGAAGGTGTCCACGGCGATGGTTGTACCCCGCTGGCCGGGCCCGCCTCGCGAGGTTGCGCGGAATTTGCCGCGCCTTACGTCGACCGGGGGTCGGTCAGCGGTGCGACTGCCGGAACCGGCGCACCATCAGCGCCGCTCCGGTGAGCAGCGCGACGAAAATGGCCGAGCCGATCCAGAGCCGCTCCGAGCCGGCGTCGTCCTGCGAACCGGCGGCCCGGGCCCGCCACTGGGTTTCCTGCCGGGACCCGGTCAGCCCGAGCTGCTCGGCATCCGGATCAGCCGTGGTCGCGGAGCCGGGCGCGGGACCGAAGCCGGTCACCCCGGGCGGGTCGTTGTCGTCCAACGGGTTCTGGTACGTCCGCGGCACCTCCGCGGTCAGCGCCGCGACCGGGTCGACGAGACCGTACCCGAACCGCTCGTCCCGCCCGGTGGGCCCGATGTCCCTGGCGGTGACCAGGAGCCGGTTCACCACGTCTCCGGCGGACATCTGCGGGTAGCGCGACCGCACCAGGGCGGCGGTGGCGGCGACCAGCGGTGCCGCGAAGCTGGTGCCCTGCACCCGCCAGTAGCCACCCGGAGGACGTGCGCCGACCAGTCCGCTGGCGGGTGCGGTGAGGACCGTGGCGCGGCCGGTGATCGCGCCGCTCCACAGGTTGTCGCTGTTGCGCTCCAGGCCGGAGACCGCGATGACGCCAGGTTCGCGGGCCGGATACCACACCTTCGCCTCGGGCGAGGTGGCGAGATTTCCGGTGCAGGCGACCACCACCACGTCCCGGGCGAAGGCGTAGTCGATCGCCGCTGCCAGCGCCGCGCTGTCGCCGTTACCGCCGAGCGACAGGTTGATCACCTTCGCGCCGTTGTCGACCGCCCATCGCACACCCTTGGCCACGATCAGCGCGTCGTCGTAGCGGTTCTCCGCGTCCAGAACCCGCACGGGCAGGATCCGGGCGTCCGGCGCGAGCCCCACCACCCCACGGCGGTCGTCGTTGCGCCCCGCGATCAGGCCGGCCACCGTGGTGCCGTGCCCGACCGGATCCGCCTCGGTCGCCCCGTTCGGCGCGACCAGGTCGAGCCCGGGCAGCACCTGACCGGTCAGGTCCGGGTGGGAACCGTCCACCCCGGAGTCGATCACAGCCACGACCACGCCGCGCCCGGTCGAGGTACGCCATGCCGTCCGCGCGCCCAGCTTGTCGAGCTGCCACTGCTCGTCGCGGACCTGGTCGGCGCGTCGCGCCGAGTCGGGGTTGTGGGCCACCGGCGTGCCGAACGCGGGAGCGTGGACCGGCACGGCGGCGGCGGGCACGACCGCGACGGCGGCCGACAGCGCGGTGGCGACCGCCGCGAGCAGCGCGCGGTTGGCGAACCGGCCGGCCCTCGCCGGGCCGCTGTGCCGCAGCCTCGTCACATCCTCAGCCATTCGTCGCGGGACACATGACGATCGGAGATTACCGGTTTCGACCCGCTTGGAGGGACGTTCCGTGGAGTCGACGTCACTGTGGCGGAAGGTGAGCCAGTTGGACCAGCCGTACGCCCTCGCGTCGGGTGAACAGCCGACCGCGCCCGGGCGGCAACGGACCGGGACGGACCGGACCGACAAGCGCACCCTCCTCCGGGCTGCCCGACATCACCAGGCCCGAGGTGGACAGCTCCCGTAGCCGCTGCACCAGCGGCTCGTACTGGGCGCGGGCGGCACCGCCGGAGCGGCGCGCCAGCACCAGGTGCAGCCCGACGTCGCGGGCGTGCGGCAGGTGCTCCTCCAGCGCCCGCAGCGGGTTCGCCGGCCCGCTGGCCACCAGGTCGTAGTCGTCGACCAGCACGAACAGCTCCGGCCCGGACCACCACGACCGTTCCCGCAGCTGGGTCGGGCTGACCTGCGGGCCCGGTGCGCGGCCCGCCAGGTAACCGGCGGCCGACTCGATCAGGTCGGCGGTGGGTGCCGCCGCGGTGCCGTAGCCGATCAGGTGTTCCGTGGAGATGGCGCCGAGCAGGCTGCGGCGATAGTCCACCAGGATCACCCGTGCCTGTTCCGGCGTGAACCGGGTGACGATCGAGGTGGCCAGGGCGCGCAGGAACGACGACTTGCCGCTCTCGGCGTCGCCGTAGACCACGAGATGTGGCTCGGTGGCGAAGTCGAGAACCACCGGCCGTAGGTCCGCCTCGGCGACACCGACCGGGATCCGTAGCCCCGTCGTGGCGTCGAGGTCGAGGTCGGCGTAGGGCAGCACGGCCGGGAGCAGCCGGACCCGGGGTGCGGCCGGGCCGGACCACGCGTCGTTGGCCTGCTTCACCAGCCCCGCCGTGTCCGTGCCGGTCGTCTGCGGCAGCGCGGTGAGGAAGTGCAGGCTCTCCGAGGTGATGCCACGCCCCGGGGTCTGCTCCGGCACGTGCGCCGCTGCCCGTCGGGCGACCAGCGAGTCGGACGGATCACCGAGGCGCAGTTCCAGCCGGGAGCCGAAGAGGTCCCGGATGGCCGGCCGGAAATCCAGCCAACGCACCGCGGTGGCCACCACGTGCACGCCGTAGGAGAGCCCCCGGGTCGCCAGGTCGGTGATCAGCGGCTCCAGATCTTCGTACTCGGTCCGCAGGGTCGTCCAGCCGTCGACGACGAGGAACACGTCGCCGTGATCGTCGGTATCGCCCGCGCCGCTGCTGGCGCGTCGCTGTCGCCAGGCGGTCATCGACTCGACGCCCAGTTCGGCGAAGCGGCGTTCCCGATCGGTGAGCAGGGTGGACATCTCGCCGACGGTGCGGCGTACGCCGGTGGGGTCGGCCCGACCGGTGACCCCACCGACGTGCGGCAGGTCACGCACCGAGGCCAGCCCACCACCACCGAAGTCGAGGCAGTAGACCTGAGCCTCGGCCGGCGTGTGGGTGAGGGCCAAGGCACAGATCAGCGTGCGCAGTGCGGTGGACTTGCCGCTCTGCGTACCACCGACCACCGCGACATGACCGGCGGCGCCGTCCAACGCCAACCACAGCAGGCCGCGGCGCTGCTCGAACGGTCGGTCGACGACGGCCACCGGCACCTGGAGGGCACCGTGCAGTTCAGGATTGCCGAAGGTCAGCCCACGGACCGGGTCGACCGTGAGCGGACCGACCAACTCGTCCAGGGCCGGGGCGGCATCCAGCGGCGGCAGCCAGACCTGGTGGGCCGGCACGCCCTGCCCGGCCAACCGGTCGACGAGCAGACGCAGCAGGGTCTCCGTGGCGTCCGCCTCGTCTTCGACAGCCGGTGGGACGGGCGGCTGCGGCACTGGTGTGACGTGGGTGGAGAAGGCGAGCAGGCGGGGACGTTCGGGTCCGGCCGGGTCGGTCGCCAGGGCGCGCCGACGCACCGGACCGGAGACGTACGCGGTCTTGAAACGCAGCAGCGGCTCGGTGCCGAAGCGCAGCAAACCGTGCCCCGGCGACGGGGGCAGTTCATGCGCGTCCGGCACCCCGAGCACGGTACGGGACTCCAGCGAGGAGAAGGTCCGCAGACCGATCCGGTACGACAGGTGGGTGTCCAGCCCGCGCAGTCGTCCTTCCTCCAGCCGCTGGCTCGCCAGCAGCAGGTGCACCCCGAGGGAGCGGCCCAGCCGGCCGATCTGGACGAACAGGTCGATGAAATCGGGCTTCGCCGACAGCAGTTCGGAGAACTCGTCACAGATCAGCAGCAGCGACGGCAGCGGGGGCAGCGGGTTGCCGGCCGCCCGGGCCCGCTCGTAGTCGCGCAGGCTGGCGAAGTTGCCGGCGCGGCGCAGCAGCTCCTGCCGGCGGACCAACTCCCCGTTGATCGCATCGACCATCCGATCGACAAGCGGTAACGCGTCGGCCAGGTTGGTGATCACAGCGGCGGTGTGCGGCAGCCGGTCGAAGGGCGCGAAGGTGGCCCCACCCTTGAAGTCGACGAGGACGAAATTGAGCTGCTCGGCGGAATGGGTGGCGGCCAGCCCGAGCACCAGCGTACGAAGCAGCTCGGACTTGCCGGAGCCGGTCGCTCCGATCAGCAGCCCGTGCGGGCCCATGCCGTCCTGCGCCGACTCCTTCAGGTCCAACTCGACCGCGCCGCCGTCCACGCCGACGCCGATCGGCACCCGCAGCCGGTCCCGCGGCGACCGCGGAACCCAACCCTGCTCGACGGTGAAGCCCTCCGGCTCGCCGATGCCGAGCAGCTCCGGTAGACCCGGCTCGACGCCGGGCGCGGCGTCGGCGCCCGGGTTGGCAGCCAGCCGCAGCGGTGCCAGCCGACGGGCCACCGCCTCGGCCTCGGCGACCTCCAGCGCGTCGGCCGTGCCCACCTCGGCCGGCCCGTCCGAGGAATGCGAGTGCAGCCGGCCGTCGCGCAGCTCCAGCAGCAGCGAGAACCGGTCGAGCAGACGCGGCGGCGGGGTGTCCAGGTCGATCAGGGTCATCGCGTCGATTCCACCGTCCCCGACCAGTTCGGTGGCACCGGTGAGGTCGCCGCCGTCGAAGACGACCACCAGGTGCGGTCCGTCCGTGGCCGGTCCGACCGGGCTGAACCTCGACCGGCTGGCCAACACCCGGTCGAGCAGTCGTTCCAGCTCCACCGCGGAACTGGCCACCAGCCGCACCGGACCGAGGGCGTCGGTGCGGGTGGGGTGCTGGGCGTGGGGCAACCACTTGACCCACTCCCAACGGCCGCGTCGTTCCGGCCCGGCGCAGATGGCGACCAGCAGCTCGTCCGGGGCGTGGAAGACCGCGAGCTGGGTGAGCATGGCCCGGGCCAGCGCCTGCGCGGCCGACGACCCGGTGGGGCCGACCGGAGCGGCCCGGACGAAGACCCGGGCGAAGCTGCGCAGCGAGAGAGCCACCGGCAGGTCGGGCACCACCGAGTACGCGTCCAGGAAGCGGCGCAGCGCCCCCGCCGTCATCGGCTCCAGTTCCTCCAACGGACGGGTGACCGGCGGCACCAACGGCGTGGCCAGGGTCTGCGGCCCGACGGCGACCCGGATCACCGCGAAGTCCGGGTCCGTGGGCCGCCGCTCCCAGACCCGGTGGCTGTGCACCGTCGACCAGAGCAGCGACGGATCGGGGTGCCGGTAGCAGAGGCCGGCGCGTTGCCGCTCCGCGGTCTGCCGAACCTGCCGGCGCAGAGTGGCCAGGTGCCGCAGGTAATCCCGGCGGGCGGTCATCATCCCGGACTTCTTCGGGCTGCCGGAGGCGCTGCCCCAGGAGGTCGCCAGCATCGCCAGGGAGGAGAGGCCGAACATGCCGCCGACCACGTACGCGTACGCCCCGCCGCCCCGGCCGAACATCATCGCCATTGCGACCGTACCGCCGAGCATCGGCAGCAGCATCAGCAACTGGTGCCAGCGGGTGCCGGTGTCGGCGGGAATCTCCGGGGGCGCCTGTACCGGCAGGTCACCGACGGGTATCTCGGGCGCCGGGCGTCGCGCCGGCCGCCGGATGACGACAGTGGACACTCGACCTCCCGACTGCGCACGGTAACCCGAGCCTGGCTCATCGTAGGTAAAGTCCTGTCGTTCGCGCAGCAGCAGGCCCGCTCGGGATGGGAGGTGAGCCGATGACAGTCGGGCTTGCCCGACTCACCGTCAGCACGCCCCGACGGCGGGTCGACGTGGCGCTACCGGAACAGGTGCCCCTGGCCGAGTTGCTGCCCGAGGTGCTGCGTCACGCCGGCGACGGGCTCGCCGACGACGGGGAGCAGCACGGCGGTTGGCTGCTGCGGCGGGCCGACGGCACCGTGCTGACCGGCGGGCAGGCGCTGCGTGCCCAGGGCGTCCGCGACGGTGAGGTGCTGCACCTGGTGCCGGCCCGCACCGAGTGGCCGGAGTTCGAGTACGACGACGTGGTGGAGGCCATCGCCGACGCCGCCCGCCGACGGGGCGGGGCCTGGTCACCCGGTGCCACCCGGGCGGCGGCCCTGGCCGGTGCCGGTGTTCCGCTCGCCGTCGGCCTGCTGGCCCTGGCCGCCGGTGGGCCCGGCGACTCCGCCGGCTGGCCGGCCGCGACCGTGGTGGCCGGCCTGCTGGTGCTGGCCGGCACCGTGCTGTCCCGCGCACAGGGCGACGGGACTGCCGCCGCCGTACTCGGCGGACACGCGCTGCCCTACGCGGCGCTGGCCGGTGCCCTCGCCGTCAGTTCGGGCGACCCGGTCGGACCGATCGGCCCGCTGCGCTGGGTGGGCGCGCCGGAGTTGCTCGCCGGGTCGGTGGCGCTGCTGCTGGTTTCGGTGCTGGGGCTGGTCGGGGTGGCCACCCGACTACGGATCTTCGTGGCCGGCACGGTGGTGGGCGCAGGTGCTGGATCAGCCGCCCTCGGCGGCCTGCTGCTCGGCCCGGCCGGCGCGGCCGCCGTCCTGCTCGGTGCGCTGACCTTCGCCGTCGGTGCCGTCCCGCTGCTGGCCATCCGGCTGGGCAAGGTGCCGTTGCCGCCGACGACCCTGCCCACCGACGGGCCAGCCGACTCGGACCAGGCCCGTGACCTGCCGGACCGTGGCCAGGTGTACGCAGCCGTGGCCCGCACCGAGGAGATGCTCACCGGCCTGCTGATCGGCCAGGCCGTGCTGGCCGTCGGCGCGGCGGTGATCCTCGTCAGCACCGGTGGCGTCGCCGGTCGGCTGCTGGTCGGGGTGACCGCGACGGTGCTGCTGCTACGCGC
Source organism: Micromonospora sp. NPDC049374 (assembly GCF_040677165.1). Taxonomy (NCBI): domain Bacteria; kingdom Bacillati; phylum Actinomycetota; class Actinomycetes; order Micromonosporales; family Micromonosporaceae; genus Micromonospora; species Micromonospora sp. NPDC049374. The sequence continues at coordinate 105,177 of NZ_JBFAQH010000002.1, forward strand.
CCGGCTCTTCACCACGGTCCGGCACCGGGTCGCGCCGGTGCTCGCCGGCCTGGCCGGATACGCGGTCCTCGGCGGGGTGCTGGCCGGGGCCGCCGACGCGGCGGTCCGGCTGATCCTGGTCACCGGCGGGCTGCTGGTCGCGCTGCTGGTGGTGGCGGGCGGCACGACGTACGCCCGCCGGCCGGTCTCCCCGTACCTCGGACGGGTCGCTGACCTGGCCGACACTCTGCTGGTGGTCTCGGTGGTGCCGGTCGCCTGCGCGGTGCTCGGCCTCTACGAGCGGGCCCGGGGACTGCTCGGCTGAGCGACCCCCGGACCCGTCGGACACCTCAGTGGGTGGACTCGCCGCGCGCCTCGGCCTCCCTGGCGCGCCGGTACGAAGCCTGGATCTCGGCCTCGGCCTCGGTGCGCCCCACCCAGGTCGCACCCTCGACCGACTTGCCCGGCTCAAGATCCTTGTACACCTCGAAGAAGTGCTGGATCTCCAGCCGGTCGAACTCGCCGAGGTGGTGGATGTCGCGCAGGTGTTCCTGCCGCGGGTCCTCGTAGGGGACGCAGAGGACCTTGTCGTCGCCACCCTTCTCGTCCGTCATCCGGAACATGCCGATCGTGCGGCATCGGATCAGGCAGCCGGGGAAGGTCGGCTCGGGCACCAGCACCAGGGCGTCCAGCGGGTCACCGTCCTCGCCCAGGGTGCCCTCGATGAAGCCGTAGTCGGCCGGGTACTGCGTGGAGGTGAAGAGGGTGCGGTCCAGCCGGATCCGCCCGGTCACGTGGTCCACCTCGTACTTGTTGCGGTGACCCTTGGGGATCTCAACCGTGACGTCGAAATCCATCTGCACGCTCCCTCGTTGGCCCACGCTGGCTTGACGGAACCGGCGGCAGAGCCGGGCAGGCGATTGCCAACCCGCCGACTCCGGCCGCCGCATAGTCTTCGGACCGAAGTAGTGTCACCCAGGCCGGTTCCCGGTGGGGGAGGAGGGGGTCGTGGGGAGGGAAGATTCACACTACCGTCCAGGCGGTGACGCCGAGGACGGTGCGAACCGACCGCCGGCCAAGCCGGTCGCCGGGCGGGTGCCGGTGCCGGACGCGCAGGTCCTCCGGCCACAACCTCCGACGCCGCCCGTCACACCGACATCCGTGAACCGATCCGGGGCGAATCCGCCCCCGCACGCGTCGCCGCCGGCCACACCGCCCCGGGGTACCGCCTCCGGACGGGCCGTCGCGCCCGGCGCTGCCAGCCCGGCCCCCGGGCCGGGTGCCGCTGCCCCCACGAGCCCGGCTGCCGGTACTGCCGTCCCGACCAGCCCGGTCGCTGCGTCCGGTGCTGCCGTCCCGACGCGTCCGGCCGGGCCACCGACCGGATCGGCATCCGTGCCGGTCAGCTCGGCGCCGGGCGTGCCGGCGGCCGGTGCGCCGGGTCATCCGCCGGCCGGTGCCGCGCCGTCACCGGTCGGGCCGGTACCGCGCCGGCGGCTGCCGCTTGTGCTCGCCACCGTGCTGGTGCTCGTGCTGGTCGCGGTGGGTCTGGTCGTGGTCCGGCCGGGGCCGGTGGGCCGCTGGCTGGGCGAGGCGCCCGCGACACCGGCGGCCACCGGGGCGGTGGAGCCCGCGCCGGTCGCGGTGCTGGCCGCCGCCGACATCGGCGCGCCGTCGCCCAGCACGGACGGGCTCCGAACCGCGCTCGAACCGCTGATCGACGACACCGCGCTGGGTGGCCGGGTCAACGTGGCGGTGGCCGACGCCCTCACCGGGGAGCTGCTCTTCGATCGCGGTGGCGGCGAGGGGACCGTGCCGGCCTCGGTGACCAAGCTGGTGACCGCCGTGACGGTGTTGACCGCCCGAGGTCCCGGCCATCGGATCCCGACCCGGGCGGTGGCCGGTACCCAGCCCGGCGAGGTGGTGCTGGTCGGTGGCGGGGATCCGACGCTGGCAGCCGACGCGAAGGGCTTCTACCCGGGGGCGGCCAACCTCACCGACCTCGCCGATCAGGTCCGTGACGCGCTGGGCGGGGTCGCACCCACCAGAGTTGTCGTCGACTCCTCGCGCTACTCCGGTCCGGTGTACGAACCCGGCTGGGACGACGACATCCCCACCGGCGGTTTCGGCGGGGCGATCACCGCGCTGATGCTGGACGGAGCGCGCAAGAATCCGAAGGCCGGTCAGGGCTGGGCCGAGCGGGTCGCTGAACCGGACCTGGTCGCCGGCCGTGCCTTCGCCAAACTGCTCGGGGCGCCGGTCGACACCGTACGCCGGGGCACCGCCCCGCCAGCGTCGACCGGGGCGACGGAGTCGGTCGGCGGCGGACCCGGTGTCGAACTCGGTGTGGTGCTCTCGCCGCCGCTGATCCGGCTGGTCGACATCATGATCAGCGAGAGCGACAACATCGTCGCCGAGGCGCTGGCCCGTCAGGTCGCCCTGGCCCGCGACCGGCCGGCCTCGTTCGCCGGTGCGGCGGCGGCGATGGCCGAGGTGGTGTCCGAGCTGGCCCTGCCGGTGACTGGACTCGACCTGGCGGACGGGAGCGGACTGTCCCGGAAGAATCTGATCAGCCCGGTCCTGCTGACCGAGTTGTTGGCGCTCGCGGCCAGCCCGGACCGGCCCGAGCTCGCCGGCATCTTCGGCGGCCTGCCGGTCGCGGGCTGGTCCGGCACCCTGCGCGACCGGTACGAAGCGGCACCCGGCACGGCCGCCGGTGCCGGTGTGGTCCGGGCCAAGACCGGCACGTTGACCCGGGTGCACGCCATCGCGGGAGTGGTGACCACCACCGAAGGACGCCTGCTCACCTTCGCGGTGCTCACCGACGACGTCCCGCCGGACGGGATGGAGCCGGCCCGGGCTGCGCTGGACCGGATCGCCGCCGCCCTGGCCGGCTGCGGCTGTCGCTGAGCGGATCGACGGGCACTGGTCGGAAGGCTGCTCACGCCCCGGTGGAGCGGGTTGCAACTGGTCCCGCGGCGGGCCCTCGCCGCCCTGTGGCGGGACCGGCACTGCGTCGGCCCCGCCGGGTGGGGTGTCGCGGCGCGGGTACGGTGGGTTGCATGGCGCAGTTCGTGGACTGGGATCTGGCCACCGCGACGGCGGGGGCTCTGGGCAAGTCGGGCCCCCGGGTGACGTACGCCGAAGCCACCGAGGTGGTTTCCGAGCTGCGCCGGTTGACCGACGAGGCAGCCGGGCACGTCGCCGACTACACCGGGCTGACCTCGCAGGTCACCCATCCGCCGGTGCGGGTGGTCGATCGGCGTGACTGGGCGGCGACGAACATCGCCGGGCTCCGCGAGGTGATCACCCCGCTGGTCGGCCGGCTCGCGCAGGACAAGCAGCCCGGTGCGCTGACCGAGGCGATCGGTTCCCGGGTGACCGGGGTGCAGGCCGGCACCGTGCTGGCCTACCTTTCCGGCCGGGTCCTCGGGCAGTACGAGGTCTTCTCCGCCGACCCGGGGCAGCTGCTGCTGGTCGCGCCGAACATCGTCGAGGTCGAGCGCAAGCTGGGCGCGGATCCGCGCGACTTCCGGCTCTGGGTCTGTCTGCACGAGGTGACCCACCGGACGCAGTTCACCTCCGTGCCCTGGATGCGGGCCTACTTCCTCGGTGAGGTGCAGGCGTTCGTCGACGCCGCCCAGGGTGGCGAGCACCTGCTGGAGCGGCTGCGCCGGGGGGTGAGCACCCTCGCCGACGCGGTCCGCGACCCGCAGAGCCGGTCCAGCGTGCTGGACATCGTGCAGACGCCGGGGCAGCGGGCCGTGCTGGACCGGCTGACTGCCCTGATGACGCTGCTGGAGGGGCACGCCGAGTTCGTGATGGACGGCGTCGGCCCGCAGGTGATCCCGAGCGTGGAGCGCATCCGGGCCGGCTTCAACCGGCGGCGCGAGGCCGGCAACCCGGTGGAGAAGGCGATCCGGCGGCTGATCGGCATCGACGTCAAGATGCGGCAGTACGCCGAGGGCCGCAAGTTCGTGCACGCCGTGGTGGACCGGGTCGGTATGGCCGGCTTCAACCGGGTCTTCGAGTCGCCGTTGACCCTGCCCCGGCTGTCCGAGCTGAGCGAACCGGACGCCTGGGTGGCGCGGGTACACGGGCCGGTCGGTCCGGTGCCGACCGCCGGCTGAGCGCGTCGCCGCATCGATGGCCGCGCTCGCCCCGCCGGTGGCCGCGATCCGGATCGCGGTCCGACGCGCCTTGGCCGACCTGCCGACGGACGGTCCGGTGCTGGTCGCCTGCTCGGGCGGAGCCGATTCGCTGGCGCTGGCCGCGGCCACCGCGTTCGTGGCACCCCGGGCGGGCCGCGCCGCCGGGCTGGTCACCGTCGATCACGGGTTGCAGGCCGGTTCGCGGCGCCGGGCCGAGGCGGTGGCGCGCTGGGCGGTCGAGGTCGGCCTGGCTCCGGTGGAAATGGTCCGGGTCGAGGTCGCCGGCCGGCCCGGTGGCCCGGAGGCGGCGGCCCGGGACGCCCGTTACCAGGCGTTGGCCGAGGCTGCCGGCGGGCACCGCGCTTCGGCGCTGCTCACCGGCCACACCCGGGACGACCAGGCGGAGACGGTGCTGCTCGCGCTGGCCCGGGGCGCCGGCCCGCGCGGACTCGCCGGCATGCCGGCCCGCCGGGACCTGGCCGGCACCCCACTCGTACGACCGCTGTTGGAGATCGGGCGGGCGGAGACCCGTGCCGCCTGCGCGGCCCTCGGTCTGGTGCCGTGGGACGATCCGCACAACAGCGACCCGGCGTACGCCCGCTCCCGGGTCCGGGCCGACGTGCTGCCCGTGTTGATCCGGGCGCTCGGACCGGGCGTGCTGGACAACCTCGCCCGTACCGCCGCGCTGGTGGCGGCGGACAACGCGGTCCTCGACGAACTCGCCGTGGTGGCGCTGAGCCAGGCCCGGCATCCCGACGGTGGCTTGGTCACCCGGACTCTGGCGGACCTGGCGCCCGCCGTACGCGGTCGGGTGCTGCGCGCCTGGGCCCATGAATTGGGCACGCCCCCGGCCGCACTGTCGCATCGCCACGTCGCCGCGCTCGACGCGTTGGTCACGGCGTGGCGCGGCCAAGGAGCCAGCTACCTGCCGGGCGGGCTGCGGGTGCTCCGCCGCGACGACCGGCTGGTGTCGGAGTCACCACCGGCCTCGCCGGCCGGCCGAGCACCGGCGCCTCAGGCGGCGGGGGCAGCGCCCGACGAGGCGGTGGTCGAAGGATGACCCATCCCCGGCCACCGCTGTACGCGCCGCGTGGCGCCGTGGCCACCAGCCAGCCGCTGGCCGTGGCCGCCGGCCTGGCCGTGCTGCGTCGTGGTGGCAACGCCGTGGACGCCGCGCTGGCCACCGCCAGCACCCTCACCGTCGTGCAACCACCCTCCAACGACATCGGCGGTGACCTTTTCGCCATCGTCTGGGACGGCGAGCGGCTGCACGGCCTGAACGCCTCCGGCCGGTCGCCCGCCGGGCTGACCCGGGATCTGGTGCTCGCGAGGACCGACGGTCGAGGTGCCGAACCCGCCGACGCGCTGGGTGGGGCTCAGGCGGTCGGCCCGGCGATGCCGGCCCGGGGCTGGTTGCCGGTGACCGTACCGGGCGTGCCGGCGGGCTGGCGCGACCTGCACGAGCGGTTCGGATCGCTGCCGTTCGCGGACCTGCTCGCCGACGCCATCGGCTACGCCGAGCAGGGACACCCCGTCTCCACCGCGACAGCGGCGGCCTGGTCCCGCGCGGTCGCCGGGCACGCCGGCCTGACCGGTCCCGAGTACGCGGAGTTCGGGCGGGTGTTCGCACCGGACGGGCGGGCTCCCCGCGCGGGCGAGCGGTGGCGCAACCCGGACGCGGCACGGACGCTCCGACTGATCGCCGACAGCCGGGCGGAGGAGTTCTACCGGGGGCGGATCGCGGCGGCCCTGACCGACCACGCCGCCCGTACCGGCGGCCTGCTCACCCCGGCGGACCTGGAGACCCACGCCAGCGTCTGGGTCGATCCGGTGTCGGTTCGCTACCGGGACCACGAGGTCTGGGAGCTGCCGCCGAACGGGCAGGGACTGGCCGCCCTGCTCGCCCTGGGCATCCTGGACGGATTCGATCCGGCCGACGGGTCGCGGTGGCTGCACCGGCAGATCGAGGCGGTCAAGGCCGGCTTCGCCGATGCGCACGCCCACGTCGCCGATCCCGACCATGCCCCGGTCCCATCCGGGCTGCTCACCCCGGAGCACCTGGCGCGACGCCGCGCGGCGGTCACCGAGGCGGCGGCCGACCCGGTGGCCGGCACCCCGGAGCGCGGTGGGACGGTCTACCTCTGCACGGCTGACCAGAGCGGCATGATGGTCAGCCTGATCCAGTCCACCTACCTCGCCTTCGGCTCGCACGTGGTGCTGCCCGGGTACGGCTTCGCGCTGCAGAATCGTGGTCTCGGCTTCCGGCTGGAGGCGGACCACCCGAACGTGGTCGGCCCGGCCAAGCGGCCGTATCACACAATCATTCCCGGTTTCCTGACCCGCCAGGGCGCGCCGGTGGGGCCGTTCGGGGTGATGGGTGGGCACATGCAGCCCCAGGGCCACGTTCAACTGGTCTCGGCGACCGTGGACGCTGACCTCGACCCGCAGGCGGCGCTGGGTGCCCCGCGCTGGTACTGGCACGCGGGACGCTCGCTGCTGGTCGAGGAGGAGCTGATCGCCGGGCCCGGTGGTGCCGCGCTCATCGCCGACCTGCGGGACCGGGGCCACCAGGTCGCCGTCGCGCCCGATTCCACCGTCTTCGGCTACGGGCAGGCGATCTGGCGACGCGCCGACGGGGGATACGTCGTCGGTTCGGAGCCCCGGGGTGACGGCGCCGCCGGAGGCTTCTGACCTGCGTGACCGGCCGGGCGACCGGTCAGCCGGTGGGAGCACGATCGCGGAACGTGGTGCGGTACGCCTGTGGCGTGGCACCGACCCGGCGGGTGAAGTGGTGCCGCAGGACGGCGGCGTCGCCGAAGCCGGCCCGATCGGCGACCGCTTCCACGGTCATTGCGGTGTCCTCCAACAGCCGGCGGGCCAGCAGTACGCGTTGGTTGGTCAGCCAGTCGTGCGGGGTGGTGCCCGTCTCGGCGCGGAACCGGCGAGCGAACGTCCGGGGTGCCATCCCGGCCCGCGCGGCCAACTCGTCGACGGTGGTCTGCCGGTCCAGATGGCCCATCAGCCATTCCAGTACCGGTTCCAGGGTGGGCGCCTCCGGTGCCTTCGGGATCGGTGCCTCGATGTACTGGGCCTGCCCGCCGTCGCGATGTGGGGGCACCACCATCCGTCGGGCGAGCCGGGTGGCGGTGGCCGAGCCGTGCGCCTGGCGCACCAGGTGCAGGCAGGCGTCGATGCCGGCGGCGGTGCCGGCACTGGTGAGCAGGCGGCCGTCCTGCACGTAGAGCGAGTTGCAGCGCACCCGGGCGCTCGGGTGGCGGCGCTGCAACTCGTCGACGTGCCGCCAGTGGGTGGTGCACTCCCGTCCGTCGAGCAGTCCTGCCTCGCCCAGCAGGTACGCGCCGGCACACACGCTGAACAGGTACGCGCCCCGATCGGCGGCCCGGCGTAACGCCTCGTGGACCTCGGCCGGTGCGGTGGTGGTCGGGTCGTGGGCGGGCACGGCCACCAGGTCCGCCTGCTCCAGCGGATCCAGATCGGCGTTCGGCACCAGGTGAAAGCCGGCGGAGGTGCGTACCGGGACCTGTCGAGGTCCACACACGTCGAAGCGGTAGCCGGGCAGCCCGTCGGCGGTGCGGTCGGTGCCGAACACCTCAGCGAGCACGCCGAGTTCGAACGGAGCGACACCGTCCAGGACGAGTACGGCCACTGAACGAAGCATGTGACGAGGGTAACCGCACGAGTGGCAGTAAATCGAGCAGGACTGGCATTCCTGCCACTGTCCGAGAGTTGGCGGGGTACGCAGACTGGCAGATGTCCGGTGCGCACCGGCGGCGACACGACAACCGCAGACGCCAGAAAGCGAGCGCCGCCATGGGTTTCCTGTTCTTCCTGCTGTTCTTCCTGTCCCTCGCCCTGCTGTCCGCCCTGGGGCTGACCGCCGACAGCCGTGACTCCGCGGACTGGAAGCCCTCCGACGGGGGCCACAGGTGGCAGTCGCGCCGCTGCTGAGCCGAATGTTCCCTTCATCCGGAAAATCCCCAGGCGGGGTTGTCCCGAAACGGGCGGCCCCGCCGACGGCGAACCCGGGGCGTACGGCAGGCTATGGTCATGGCTGACGGCTCCTGGTACGACGCCGACATCGACCACGTGATCATTTCCGAGGCGCAGATCCGCGAGAAGACCGCGGAGCTGGCCAAGCAGGTCTCCGCGGACTACGCGCACGTCACCGACGGGCTGCTGCTCGTCTGCGTACTCAAGGGCGCGGTCATGTTCATGGCCGACTTCGCCCGGGCGCTGGGCCGGCACGGCCCTCCGGCCGAGCTGGACTTCATGGCCATCTCCTCGTACGGGCAGGGCACCACCTCCTCCGGCGTGGTCCGGATCCTCAAGGACCTCGACCGGGACATCGCCGGTCGGCACGTCGTCGTCGTGGAGGACATCGTCGACTCCGGGCTGACCCTGTCCTGGCTGCTGCGCTACCTGGAGTCGCGGTCGGCGGCGAGCGTCGAGGTGGTCGCGCTGTTCCGCAAGCCGGAGGCGGTCAAGGTGACGGTGCCGGTCAGGTACGTGGGCTTTGACATCCCGACCGAGTTCGTGGTCGGGTACGGCCTCGACTTCGGTGAGCGCTACCGGGAACTGCCGTACGTGGGGGTGCTCAAGCCGGAGGTCTACGCCCGCTCCTGACCGTGCGGGTTCCCGCCACGCCACGGCGCCCCCCGGACCGCCAGCCCTTGTCCGCACCCCGCCGGCCCGACTGCGGTCGTGGGCGCGTCCGCCCGACGTTCAGCCGACTTTCAGCTGATCGGACTACCTTTGCCACGGTGACCCGGAGATCCGACTCCGGGCCACGCCGGCTGACATCCGGTTCGCCGTGCGCGTAAGTGCTGGGCTCGCCAGCTCATATCGGTCTCGCACGGTGTACCGTCGAATGACCGTGGCGCGGCAATCGCGCCCCGGGGTCGAGGCCGGCCCGCACGGCGGCTCCGGCAGCCGCCCAGGCGGCGACACCCACAGTCGGTCAGGACGTCGATCAGGAGGATGCGGGCGTCTCGGCGCTCGACAACAGCATGGAACGTACGCGTTTCTTCCGCCGACCGGTGTTCTGGGTCATCCTGGTCATCCTCGGCGCCGTCGTGCTCAGTCAGTTGTTCACCGGTGGACCCAGTTACCACCGGGTGGACACGTCCGTCGCGCTCGACCAGCTCAACAAGGGTGGCATCGAGAAGGTCGTCTTCCAGGACAAGGAACAGACGATCCAGCTCGAGCTGGCCGAGGAGACCGAGTTCGGCGACACCACCACGAAGCTGATCGAGGCCCAGTTCCCCTACGAGGTCGGCGACGAGGTCTGGAACCAGGTCCTCGACGCCAAGGCCAACAATCGGGTCACCGGGCCAGCCGACACCGAGGTGTCGTCCGACAGCATCTGGGTCAGCCTGCTGGTCAACCTGCTTCCCATCGTGCTGCTCGTGCTACTGCTGCTGTTCTTCATGTCGCAGATGCAGGGCGGCGGCTCCCGGGTGCTCAACTTCGGCAAGTCCAAGGCGAAGATGATCACCAAGGACACGCCGAAGACGACGTTCGCCGACGTGGCGGGCTCCGAGGAGGCCGTCGAGGAGCTGCACGAGATCAAGGACTTCCTGCAGAACCCGGCGAAGTACCAGGCGCTCGGTGCGAAGATCCCGAAGGGCGTGCTGCTCTTCGGCCCGCCCGGCACCGGTAAGACGCTGCTCGCCCGAGCGGTGGCCGGCGAGGCCGGGGTGCCCTTCTACTCGATCTCCGGTTCCGACTTCGTCGAGATGTTCGTCGGTGTCGGTGCCAGCCGGGTCCGTGACCTGTTCGAGCAGGCCAAGGCGAACGCGCCCGCGATCGTCTTCGTCGACGAGATCGACGCCGTCGGCCGGCACCGCGGAGCCGGCATGGGTGGCGGCCACGACGAGCGCGAGCAGACCCTGAACCAGCTCCTCGTCGAGATGGACGGCTTCGACGTCAAGGGCGGCGTCATCCTGATCGCCGCCACCAACCGGCCGGACATCCTCGACCCGGCGCTGCTGCGTCCGGGCCGGTTCGACCGGCAGATCCCGGTCGACGCTCCCGACATGGAGGGCCGCAAGGCGATCCTGCGGGTGCACGCCAAGGGCAAGCCGTTCACGCCCGACGTCGACCTCGACTCGGTGGCCAAGCGGACGCCGGGCTTCAGTGGTGCCGACCTCGCCAACGTGATCAACGAGGCGGCCCTGCTGACCGCCCGGAAGGACCAGCGGGCCATCTCCAACGACTCGCTCGAGGAGTCGATCGACCGCGTGATCGCCGGCCCGCAGCGGCGTACCCGGGTGATGAGTGACCAGGAAAAGAAGATCACCGCGTACCACGAGGGTGGGCACGCGCTTGTCGCCTGGGCGCTGCCGCACGCCGCACCGGTGCACAAGGTGACGATCCTGTCCCGGGGCCGCTCCCTGGGCCACACCCTGGTGCTGCCGACCGAGGACAAGTACACCCAGACCCGCGCCGAGATGGTCGACACCCTGGCGTACGCGCTGGGCGGCCGGGCCGCCGAGGAACTCGTCTTCCACGAGCCCACCACCGGTGCCGGCAACGACATCGAGAAGGCCACCCAGCTGGCCCGCGCGATGATCACGCAGTACGGGATGAGTTCCAAGCTCGGTGCGATCAAGTACGGCACCAGCGGTGACGAGCCGTTCCTCGGCCGCAACATGGGCCACGAGCGGGACTACTCCGACGCGGTCGCCGCCGAGATCGACGGCGAGATGCGGGCCCTGATCGAGCTTGCCCACGACGAGGCCTGGGAGATCCTGGTTGAGTACCGGGACGTCCTGGACAACATCGTGCTCGAGCTGATGGAGAAGGAGACCCTCTCCACCGCCGACATGGCCCGGATCTGCGCCCGGGTGGTGAAGCGTCCGCCGATGGCCCCGTACAACGGCTTCGGCAAGCGGCAGCCCTCCACCGAACCGCCCGTGCTCACCCCTGCGGAGAAGGACGCGCTGAAGGTGCAGGCGGAGGCCGACGGCGCAGAGGCGACCGTGGGCGGCGGCAGCTCCAACAACTCCTCGGACGGTTCGCACTGAGCACCGACGACACGGCGGCCGGTCCCCCACAGCGGGGACTGGCCGCCTCCGCCACCGAACCCGACACCGACCGCCTCGACTACATCGCCGCGCGGCTGGTCAACGGTCGGCTCACCGGTCGTCCCGTCGAGGACACCATGGACCTCGGCCGGATCGAGAAGGCCGTCCGCGAGATCCTCATCGCGGTCGGGGAGGATCCGGACCGCGACGGCCTCCAGCAGACCCCGGCCCGGGTCGCCCGGGCCTACGCGGAACTCTTCGCCGGCCTGCGCGTCGACCCGGCCACGGTGCTCACCACCACCTTCGAAGCCAACCACGAGGAACTGGTGCTGGTCCGGGACATCGACGTGATGAGCCTATGCGAGCATCACCTGCTGCCCTTCCGGGGCAGTGCCCACATCGGCTACATCCCCGGTCCCGACGGCCGGATCACCGGGCTGTCCAAGCTGGCCCGGCTGGTCGAGGTGTTCGCCCGGCGGCCCCAGGTGCAGGAGCGGCTCACCTCACAGATCGCGGACCTGCTGATGACGCGGCTGGCACCCCGGGGCGTGGTCGTCGTGCTCGAGTGCGAACACATGTGCATGGCGATGCGGGGCATCCAGAAATCCGGCGCCAGGACGATCACGTCTGCGGTGCGTGGCACCCTGCAACACGACGCCAAGTCCCGGGCCGAGGCGATGGCTCTGATCATCCCCCGCTGACCGGCGGTCGGTCGCACCGGACTACAGCATCGCCAGTACGATTCCCGCGTTGACCACCACGGCCGGGACCAGGCAGGCCAGCGCGCCGAACCGTGGCGTACGGTCCACCCGCTCCCCCGGCCCGGGCGGGAAGCAACGGCCCACTGCGAACCACCCCAGGCCGAACGCGACCGCCGGTGCCGGCAGCCCGACCAGCACCGCCAACGCGGTCACCGCACCGGTGCCGGCGAGCAGATACACCACCACCAGAAGCACCGGAACGAACAACCCCAGCGGCCCGTACACCAGCAGGTTGCGGGCGCGGGACGGCCAGTGCGCGACCCGGGACAGGCCACGGGCGGTGAGCGTGTCGTCCGCTCCGACAGCCCACCGTCGGGCATCCCGCAATGCTGTCAACACCGTCGCCGGACCGCCGCTCATCGACCGGGTCGCCTCGGCAAGCTCCGGCGGTGTCGGCACCAACGAGATCGGTGGTACACCCAGCTCCCGTAGTCGGCTCTCCTGCGGCACCAGCCGGGTGCGTACCCCGGTGAGCTCCTCCCGGGCGGCCTGGACCGCGCGGGCCTGCTCGCCCGCAGCGGTCGCCGCGCCACGCCGTACCCCGTCGAGCTGCCGGGCCGCGGCGAGGTAGTCGGCCCACGCGGCCCGCACCGGATCCCCCGACTCCCCGGCCGACCGCTGCCTGACCGGACCGCCGACGGTGGCCGACGAGTGATCGAGCGTCATCCGGGTTCCCCCTGCAGGCTGCCGGGCACGTCGTACGGAACCAGCACCACGCCGCGCTCTGCCGGCCCGTCCCAGAGCACCACCCGGTCGGGGCGAGGTCGCCACTCCACCGGGCGGCCGAAGACCGGAGTGAGCTGAGCCCCCGGCACGCCCGCCACCGCCACGGCGGTCAGCTTGTCCACCGTCTCGTCCGGTTCCACAAGCGTCGCGAACGACGGCACCGTACGCCACCAGCCGAGCAGGTGCTGCCCAGCCGGTGGCCCGTCGCGCAGCAGGGCCCGCAGCCGGGCCGGCGGCAGTTGCTCGGCCGGTGCCACGTCCAGGCCGAAGACAACCAGGTACGCCGGCTCGCCGGCGTCCGCCACGGCGACCAGCCCGGCGAGGTCCACCAGGTCAACCTGGTGGGACTCGGCCAACTCCGCGACAAGATCGTCGGCCAGGTGCCCAGCCTCGGCGTCCGGTACGGCGACCACGAAGCGCGCCGTACCCGCCGGATGGTGGGCCGCCGTGCTGTGTGCGGCCGTCGCCAGCAGGCGACACGCGGCAGGCCGTGGACCGAGTACCGCGAGGTTACGCCCCGCAACCGGTCCGAACGGCACCGCCACGGTGCTGCGTGCGACGTCCACCGCCCGCCCGAGCAAGGCGGCCGGGGCCGTCGACTGCCCCGCGACGGCTGCCCGGTAACGGGGATCGTTGCCCAGCAGGGGGCGTGCGTACCCGGCGAAGACGACGGGCGGCGCCGCGCTCGGCGGGCGGGCCGCCCAGAGGCGGTGGCGCAGCCCGGCCACCGTCTCCGGCTCGTCTGCCGGGTCGGGGAATCGGACCATCCGCTCATGACCTCGGATCGCTCCGCGGGGACCGCCCAGACCGCCCGCGGTGTTCACCACCGCGCTGCCCACCGGCAGACCGGCTGCGGCGTCGTTGGTGGGTGCCAGCACCGCCCCGCCGCCAGGCAGCGCCACCCGCACCGGGAACTGGCCCAGCAGGGCGTCCCGCTGCCCGCCGTCCGGGCGGGTGGCCAGGCCCAGGTCACCCTCGCCGGCCAGCACCAGATGGACACCGTACGCCCGCCCGGTCCTGGCCAGCGCGTCCAACCGGGCCGCCACCTCGGCGGACAGCCGGTCCCGTTCGGCGAAGAGGACCGGCAGGTTCTCCAGCACACAGACGACCCGGGGGAGCGGGCGATGTTTCCGCAACTCGGCGAAACGCTGCCCACCCGCGCGGGCGGACGCCTCCGCGCGCCGGTGCACCTCGGCCGTCAACTGGTCCACCAGATCCAGTACGTACTCCCGGTCGGCGGCCATCGCGGCTGCCCGGACCTGCGGGACCCAGGACCGGTCCCGCTCCGTCTGCAGGAACTCCGCAAAGGACTCACCGTCACCGAGGTCCACCAGGTACAGCGACAGCTCGTCCGGGCCGTACCGCGCGACGAGCCCGAGCAGCGCCGTGGTCAGGAAGGTGGACCGGCAGCCCCGCGACCGGCCGCTCACCAGCCAGTGCGGGGTCAGTTCGGTGAAGCCGAGCGAAACCGGCCGCCCACCCGCATCACCGACGGTGCTGCTGAGCCCCTCCGCCGCGGTCGCCTGCCACAGCTCGTTGGGAGGCGGCAGCAGGTGCGACAGGGAGAGCCGGCTGCCGGCCTCGATCTGGGCGGCGATCCGGCGGCACACGCTGTCGACCAACTCGGCCGGCGGATCCGGGTCGACGAAGACCGGAGAGTTCAGCCCTCCGTCGGTGCCGGCACCGGCGAACGCCGCGCCCGGCGGATCACCCAGCAACGCGTAGGCCGTCCGCATCGCCAGCGGCGTAGCCCTGGGCAGTGCGGCCCGACCGACCGGCGGCCACCCCGCCACCACCAGGTGCAACCCGGCCGCCGGGCCCTGCTCGGCGAGCGCCTCGACCCGCGCCAGGTCGCTCGGCCGGTGCGGCTCGGGCAGCGCGGCCAGCACCAGCAGCAGCGAACGGTCGTGCCGGCGCGGACCGGAGGCGTCCGGCGCCACCCACCGCTCCGCCTCCGCCAGCACGGCCTGCAGACCCTCGGTGTCGGTGGCCGGCGGGGCCAACACCCCGGCGTCACCGAGCGCCGCGAACGGTGCCAGCGCGCCACCCGTCGCGTCCACCGCCCGTACCAGCAGCGCCCCGGCCGGTGTCGCCGCCAGCATCCGCAGCAGTACGGCCCGCAGCAGCCCGGCGACCCGTGCATCCTGCGCGTCGGCGTCCACCACGAGGTGACCGCTGCCGAAAATCGGCACCAGAGCCGGGAAGCGTGCGTCGTCCAGCGGGGCGGCGGTGCCCACCCGGACGAACGGAGGTGGCCCCTCCCCGGCGGGATGTGCCGGCTCGACCGCGTCCAGCGTGGACCCGGCCCAACCAGGGGCGAGGACGGTGGCCGCCTCGCGCAGCCGCTCGGCCAGCGCGTACTGGCGGCGCTGATCGGCCGGGACCGGACGGGTCTCGTCGAGAACATTCGTCGCCGCCGTGACCGTCGCGGCGGCCCGACGGTGCAGCGCGGCGGCGCGGAGCGTCCGTGCCTTCGGACCGCCCACCGTGTCCACCCCCTCCGCCCGAGGTCGGCACCCACTCGCCGGGCAGAACCGACGGTATCCCAGCAAGGGCTCCACCTCCGGGATGCGCGACGGCGCTGCGCCGGTGTTGTCATGGATCTCACCCATCGGCAGGGTTCGGTCACGATCTGCCAAATCTGGGGCATTGGGTCCTGGGCCGCCAGCCGATAGCCTCAGGGGGTGGAATCAGTGCCGCCCCCCGCCGGTTCCCAGGTCTCCCGCGTACCGGCGCAGAGGACACCGCCGGAGGAACTGGCACCGCCCGCGGTCGCGCCGGCCCCGCGCCGGCCCCGGCGACGCCTGCGTACGGTACTGACCGTGATCGCTGGGGTGGTTGCCGCACTCTGCCTGACCGGAGGGGTGGTCGGCTATTTCGTCTACGACCGCGCCACCACCCCCGACCGCAGCGCCCCGACGATCGTGGTAGACAGCTACCTGCGAGCTTTCCTTGTTGACCGAAACGATGTACGAGCCAAGCTCTTCACATGCGACGGCGGCAGCGATTTAGAGCCGCTCGACGCGTTTCGATCCGATCTTGCGGCCCGCGAGGAGCAGTTCGGCACGAGCATGTTGATCAGCTGGGGAAATGTTCTGGCGGAACAACGCGGCAACGAGGCTGAGGTACGAGTTGAGCTGCTGCTATCAGCTCGAATCGATGGAATCAGGCAGTACGACCGGCAGCCATGGACGTTCACCACGCGGTTGGACGAGGACTGGCGGGTCTGCTCAGCTACACCCAGCTAGCCTCACTCCACCCAGAGCATGTGGACCGGCACCTCCAGTGTGGTCGGTGACTGACCGCGCCAGGCCCAGCGGTACCACTCCATCTCCGGTGTCACCCGTACGCAGATGTCGCCCTCGGCGCCCGAGTACGTCTCGGTGACGGCGCGCAGGTCACGATGCTCGACCGAACCGACCATGTGCACGACCCGTCGTCCGGTGACCGAGTCCGCCTCGAAGACCGGCGTAGGTGCCCGGTGGGTCGGTGCGTCCAGCGAGACGAGACGCAGGCCGCCGTCCGTCGCCGGCATGGTCGCTCGGCCGACCGTCTCGACCCAGACCCGTTCGACCGGCACCAGTGGGGCGAACACCTCGACCTGGTCCGCCTCTGCGCGGTACCACTCGTGCTCCGGGATGACCGGGACGTAGGTGCGGCTGTTCTGCACCACCCGTTCGTCGGCCCGCAGGTCGGCACGCCATCCCAGGCCGGGCAACCCGACCAGTACCCGTCGTCCGCGCAGTTCCACGCTCTCGGCGGCGGGGACGACCTCGATCGGGCCGGGCGGCTGGAGGGCCCAGTCGGGCTGGTCGGCGAACGGGTCCGGAAGTGGTTCGGTCATGACGGCTCGTGGTTCACCCGGCGCCCTTCAACGGTGCACCCTTCGACCGCATGAACGGCACCGGGTCGATCGCGCCCCGACTGCTGCGGTCGCCCTCGACGTGCACCTCGTAGTGCAGGTGCGGCCCGGAGGAGTTGCCGCTGCTGCCCACCTCGCCGATCACCTCACCAGCCTGCACCGTGTCGCCCGCGGCGACCCGGGGACGACTCACCAGATGACAGTAGCGGGTGATGAAGCCCTGAGCGTGCAGCACGTCGACGAACCAACCACAGCCTCCCTTGCCGGGCCAGCCGTCCACATCACAGCTGAGTCGCCCTCTCCGGTCGGGGTCACATCGGGAGACCAGTACCCGGCCGGTCGCCGCGACTCTGATCAGGGTGCCCTTCGGCGCGGCGATGTCCACACCGTTGTGTCCGGGCCGACTGGCGGTCCGGAATCCGGAGCCGACCCCGCCCGGAATCGGCGCGGTCCAGCCGGAGGCGGCGATCTCGCCGCCCGCGGCGGCATCACACTCCTCGCGTCCGGCGATCAGCGCGGTGCGTGCCGCACCCCCGGCCAACGCATCCACGATGCGGGCGGCGAGTTCCTCGTGCTTGGCGTACGCGTCCGGAAAGGCGCTGATCTGAACCCGCTGGGCGGCCACGGTCAGCGGCAGCTTCTCCCAGTCGGCCACGTCGACCAGCTTCTCGTAGAACTTGCGGGACGCGTACTCGGGGTTCATCCGCTGGGCGACCGTGCCCCACGAGGGCCGTTGCTGGAAGAGACCGACGGAGTCGTGATCGGCCCCGATTCCCTCATTCGGAATGTCCCGCGACTCGCCGACCGTGCTGTTGGCCAGGTTGAGCAGGCGCGACTCCTGCATGGCGGTCGCCACCGCGATGACCCAGCCCCGCGGCGGCACCTTCATCTCCTGGCCGACCTTGATGATCACGGCGGCGTTCCGCAGCTGGCGTTCCCCGTACTCGGCGAAGCGTGGCATCTTGCCGCTGACGTCCACCTCGAAGTCGCCGGTGCACTCCATGCTGGCCGGGGCAAGCTGCTCGGCGGCGTCGCCCCCCAGTTCGGTGAGGAAGAAGGCACCAGCGCCACCGGTGCAGCAGAGCAGGGTAAGCGCCGCGGTGAGTGCGGTGGCGAGAGCCCCGATCCGGGCCGGCCGACGGGGACGATTCTGGTCACTCATCCCTGCTCCAGTCCACCGCGTCCACCAACCATCGCCCGTCGGGCGCCAGCAGTTCGAGCCGGAGTTGGCCGTTGTCGAGCGGAATCGTCGCCTCCACGAAGGTATCGCCGCGTGGGCGGAGGGTCACGTCACCCGTGACCGCGCCGGCGGGCACATCGGTCGGGTCGGCGCCGGAGAGCTTCTCGGTGAGGCCGGCGGTCGAGAGCGGACGCAGCGCGTCGTTCCAGTCCTCCGTGGTTTGGCCCGGGCGGCCGATCCAGGCCGCGGCGAAGCGTTCGGCGACCAGCTCCGGTGTCGACTGGCCGGGCCGGGTGACCGGGGACGGTGTCGTGGTCGTGGAGATCGCGCCGTCGTCCCCGGTGGTCGGGTGCACCGTGGTGATCGGGTCGGCTGGTCGATTGCTCAGCCCGGTCGACGGGTCGGTCGGGCCGGCCACCAACCTGGCCGCCCCGACCACCCCGAGCACCAGCACGGCGATGGCGAGTGCGACACCCTGCCGGGACCGCAGCAACCGCAGGAACAGGAATTCGATCGCCCGGCGCACGACGGTCACCGGGCCTCGGAGCGGACCCGCGGTGTCGGCTTCTCGGGATCCCGTTCGGCCGATCCGGGACGGTAGATGGCGTAGGAGGGGTTCTCATCCGGCACGTCCGGCTCGGTCCAGGAAGCCGGCTGTCGGCGACGGGGCCGGGGCGCGACGGCCCCCTTGGCGGGCCGCGCCCGGCTCTGGTCGTCGGCACCGCCGGCTTCGCGGCCGTCCGCCCGCTTCGCGGTCGCGGGTGCGCCGCTGGGGACCGGGTCCGGACGAGCCTCCGGACGCACCTTCGGCTGCTCCGGTGCGATCGCCCGACGCCGTCCCATGGTGGGCTCGGCGGTACCGCCGGGCTCGGCGACGTCGAGCCGGGCCGCGGTGCGCATGTCTCGGAAGAACCGGCGGTGCCAGGAGCCTGCCGAACTGACCGCCTCGCTGTTGTCCTTGCCGCCGAGCTGGGTGATCCGGCGATAGGGGCGCAGCAGCAGCCAGCCGACCACCCCGCAGAGCCAGACCAGGACCACCTGAAGCCAGCCGGGGAGGGTGGCCGTGCTCATGATGAGGTCGACCGCGAAGAGGTAGATGGCCGCACCGGTACCGAAGATCGCGATGTTGAACAGCGCCGCCACCACCGCGTTGCCCAGCCGCCGCAGCCCGGCGCTGGCCGGCCGGAGCAGGCCGATGGTGCCCAGGATGGGTGCCGCGATCACCGCCCACCGGAAGATCAGAAAGCCGAGCAGCACCAGCAGCGACGCGGTGAGGTCGAACATCGCGAAGAGCAGGGCGGCGAGCACCGCTATGAACCCGGCACCCACCCGGTCCATGTCCCGGACGCCTTGCAGGTACTCGTAGGCCTCCGGATCCTCCCGCTCGATCTGCGCGGCGACCGTCATCCACTGTTGTTTTTTGGCGCTGATGGTGGCCTCGCGGAGTTCCGGACTGGTCCGGATCTTCTCGGCCTCGTCCCAGGACAGCGACTTGGCGTCGTAGAGCGCCTCGCCGTACTTCTTGGCGGTCTCGCTGTCCGCCGAGCCGAGCACGCCACGTAGCCAGTTCCGGTAGAGCATCGCCTCGGCGGCCGTGTCGCTGGCCCGGACCGCCGGTGGACGCTTGTCCGTGCAGGCGTCCGGATTGGGCATCGCGCACCGGTCCGGCGGCACGTCCTTGGCGGCCGGGCCCACCGCGTCGTGCACGACGCCGAGCGTGGAGACGAGGGCGCCGTCGGCGAGGTTCGCGGACTTGACCGGCCAGGCGGCCAGGGCGGTGACCGCCACCATCACCACCAACGCCCACCCCGCCGTGGTCATCGCGCTGCTCATGTCGGACTGGCGGGAGCGCCAGAGCAGGTAGAGCCCGACCACGCAGAGGGTGACGATGCCGAAGACGCTGAACACCTTCTGGTAGATCGCCTTGGTGGCCTGGTCCACAAGTGGATCCGCCCAGCCCCACATGGTGCCCGGCTCCCAGGCGCGTTCGCGCAGTGCGTTCGAGGCGCCGATTATCGCCGTCGCCATCATGAACTCGCCGTTGGCGATGGTGTTCGTGAACTTGTAGTCCGGGTGCAACAGGGTGGTCGCGCAACCAGATTCGATCTTGTAGGTGCTGTAGCTGTAGCCGGCGTAGCCGTAATTCGTGTAGTAGCCCTTAGGGCCCCTCAGTTTCGAGGCCTCCGGACGGGAGGCGAACCACCCAGCGATGCCAGAATCCGGTGCCGTCGGCGTCGGGGGGTTGCGACAGGTCGCCTCCGATTCCGCTACCTGCTGCAGTTTGGCGACGCAGGCGCGGAAGTCGACCTGCCATTCCTCGGTCGTGCAGAGTTCGGCCGCAGCGGCCTGGTACGCCGCCGGGGCCGCGTACGCCGGTGTGGCCGTGAGCCCGGGCCAACTGATCGTGGCTGCGGCGAGGACGCCGAGTGCCAGGAGGAGCGCCGTGATCCGTGCCCGGGCCCTCGCCATGTCACGCCTCCAGGTCAGGCAGCACGGTCGGCAGCACCCCTGCGGCGGCGGCGATGGCGGCGGGGGTGGTGTCGAGGTGATCCAGCAGTCCATCCACGTAGGAGACGTCGACCCGGACCTTCTGGACCCGGCCGTCGACGTCGCGCATCACGAACTCCCGGAAACCGAGCCGGTTGGCGGAGGTCGCGTCGGCGGTGGAGAGCGAGGCGAGGGTGGCCTCGTAGCCGTCGTCGACCGGTACGCGCAGTAGCCGCAGCGCCTCGGAGGCGATCTCGGCGTCCTCGGCGATCCGACCGACGAACACGGTGGAGACGAGGTTCTGTACGTCGAGCCCGAGGATGTCCCGTGGGTTCTGCGACGCGACCAGCGCGGCGAGGTTCCACTTGCGGGAGTCGCGGGCGAGTCGGACGAGGAAGGATCGGCCGGAACGCCACCCCTCCATGAAGTGTGCCTCGTCCAGGCCGACCAGCTTCCGCGAAGCCATCGAGCCGCCGTAGCAGCGGCGGACCGCCAGCCGATGTGCGGTGTGCAGCATCGGCAGGGCGAGCGCCTCCTCGGCCGACCAGTACTCACGTTCGATCTTGAGGTCGGGAAGTCGCAGACCGGCCATGGTGATCACGGTGAGCGCGGCGTCCGGCCCGAGCAGCCCCTCCGGCGGGCGACCGAAGAAGAGCATCGCCAGCGGCATCTCGGCGGTGTCCAGCAGCAGGTTGGCCAGTTCCCGGCCGGCGTCGTCGTCCAACTGGCCGAGACAGGTGACCACATCGTCAAGCGTGGAGGTTTCCTCGGCGGGCACCTGACGTACGGCGTGCCGGAACAGGGTGGCGGTCGATGCCTCCCTGGCCACCTGCGGCGGCACCAGCATCATGCAAATGTCCTGTACCAGCATCCGGCGCTCGGCCCGCGCGTTGGAGACCGCGATCTCGAACTCCCGGTCGCCGGCGGCTCCGGTGCCGAACTCGCTGCGCAACGGTGTCGGGATCAGCGAGTACGGTGCCAGCGTGCCGTGTTCGGAGCCGGTCAGGTTCAGCACTCGCGAGTAGGGCCGAAGCTCCGGCATCGCACAGAGCCGGGCCAGCGGGCCGGAGGGGTCGAGCAGGGTCACCTGCACGCCGCGGCGGGCGGCCAGATAGCCCAACGCGCCGAGCAGCGTGGACTTGCCGCCGCCCGGCTCGGCCACGAAGACCGCCAGGCCGGAGCGCTCACGCACCTCCATGGGGAAGTGCAGGTCGAGGAAGACCGGACGGCGGCAGGTGCCGGCGGTACGCCCGATCAGGTCGCCACGTCGGTCACCCACCGTGGAGGCGGCCTGAGGCAGTGCCGCCGCGAGCAGATTGACGGGCATCCTGCGTACGTAACCGGTGTTGGCGATCGGCTCACCGGGGATGAACTCGCGGGCCAGCCAGTCCTGGTTCTTCGGGTGCTGCAGGGAGATGCGCAGCTCGCGGGAGTAGAGCTGGATGAGTCGCCGGGCCCGTTCCAGGCACTCCTCCCGAGTACGGCCGCCAACCGCGATCCGGTGCCAGCCGTGGGCGCGGGCCGAGTCGACCGGCAGTCCGGTGGTCATCTCGTCGCCGATGACCAGAGCCCGTTTGGCGAGTCGCTCCAGCTCGGGCGGGGCGTCGATGCCGTGTTCGGCGTAGTCCAACTGCTGTGACCGGATCATCCGGAGCCGGTGTTCCAGGTTGCGGAAGGAGTCGCCGGAGCCGAGGATGTCGACCCGGGTGGAGAGTTCCATCGGCCAGGGCAGCCGCTCGTGGAAGTGCAGCCAGGGTTCGTGTCGTTCGGGGATCTCGAGCGGCTCCATCCGGCCCACGGCGAGCACCGCCACGTGTCGTTCCTCGCCGGTCATCCGGTGCACCAGCTTCACGGTGGAACCGTACGGCGTGCGGTAGCGCTCGACTTGCTCAGTGAGGGCGAGCAGGTCGCCGCGTTCCCAACGCCCGTCGGTGATGGGCGAGAGCGTGCCGGGGGGCGCCATGCAGAGCGCCACCGACCGGTAGAGCAGCCACTCCAGCTCGTGCGCCGTGACTCGCCGCCCGCGCATGCCGAAGGCGCCGAGCACCTCGTCGAACTGTTCGACGGTGCGGCCGAGCTTGCGCCGCTCGCCATCGGCGACGCCGCGGCCGAAGGTGCGCAGCAGCCGCTCGGTGAGCGAGTCACCGAGGGAACGGCGGGCGAAGGTGACGCCGAGGTACGTCTGACCCTCGGCGTGGTTCACCGAGAGCAGGTGTCGTTGCGCGGCGACCAGGTGCTCGGCCCAGCCGGGTGTGCCGGGGACGTCGGGCAGCGGCGCGGCGGTGTTGGCGTCGATGGTGCGGGCCCATTCGTCGGCCGGGAAGGGCCGGGTGGTCCGGCGCAGGTGCAGCCGGAAGCCGGCTAGGCCGGCGTACTGCTCGGAGATGGCCGCGAGCAACGCCTCGCGTTCCGCGTCGGGGCGGAAGGCCCAGCGCACCTCGGGCAGCCAGTACCAGGCGGTGACCGTGTTGGGGGTGAAGGTCAGGTGACCGGCGATCTCGGTTATGGCCAGCTCGACCGCCGGATCCCGATCGCCGAACTTGATTCTCGGTGGCCGGACGCGGACCGGCTTGACCGGCCGGTCCCGGTGGTCGACGGACCGCTGCCGAGGGGCCGGGCGGTTGGCCGGGGGCGTCACCCGGCGTGGCGTCCGGGTCTCGGCGTCGGCGGATGCCGGGTCGTCACGGACGCGGCGGTCCTCGCGGACCGAACGGTCGTCACCGGCGGGACGATCGTCGGCGGGTGGTCGGGCGCTCGGCAACCGGTCTCCGGGGGCTGGCACCACCCGGGAGGGGGCCGGCGGCGGGCTCGTGGCTGCCACCGCGTCGTCGACCACGTGGACGGGCGGCGCGGCCGGCGTGGGGTCGGGCGGTCGCGGGGGTGCCGGTGGCGGAGCCGCCCGATGGGCTGCCGATGTGGGCCCGACGGCGGGTGGTGGCGTCGGGTGCGGCTGCTGCGGCAGGGCCCGCGCGGGGAGCCCGTTGCCACGCTGGGCGGAACCGGGCCGGGGGTACGCGCCACCGAACAGATCGAGGAACGGAGAGTCGATGTCCGCGCCGTCCCGGCTGGCCGGGGCTGGGTCGGCCGCAACCGCCCGGCGCTGCGGCGGGCGAGGCGCCTGGAACACACCGACGCTGCCGTGGCCCGGGGTGGTGGCGAGCGCCGGATCCAGCGTGGCCTCGTCACGCTCGTCTGATTCAGGGTAGTCGAATGAACGCGCACGGTTACCGTGTGGTGCGGCCGGACGTCCGGCCGGGGATCCCGGCGTGGCGGAGCGGCTCATGCGATCGCCCTGCCCGTGTCCTCGTTCGGCCCGTACGGCGTGCAGCCGGTCATGCCAGTTCCTCCCGGATCCTGATCCTGCTGCCGACCAGGCGCGGATCGCGCTGCTCGGCGGCCGGCTCCCGGGTGCGTCGCCAGTCGGTCAGCGCGGTACGGATAACCATGCGCGCCGGACGGTCCGGGTCGACGTACCGGAAGACGAACGAGGTGGTCACGATGGCGAGGGCGATCTCCCAGGCGGGGAAGAGCTCGACCCGCAGCGTGAACAGCCAGTGGATGAACATGTAGAGGGGAACGAGCAGCATGAACAGCCCGTACTGGGCGTACGGCAGGTGGACCGGAAGGGTGTAGCCGGGCGGGCCGAGATAGACCAGGCGGGCCCGGTAGATGTCGTCGTCGGTGCGCAGCCGCATCTCGTGCCCGCGCCTATTCGAAGATCAGGTTGATCAGGAAGTCACCGATGAAGAAGAGGGTGGCGGCTCCGGCGATGAAGGCCAACCCGACGATCGCGATGGCCGAGCTGGTCAGCACCTTGGAGATCTCGCCCCGGCTGGCGCGGCCGATGAAGATGACGCCCAGCACGGCCAGCAGGATCGGAGCGATCTTGCTGGCGAAGAAGGTGACGACGCCTTCGGTGTCGATCCCCTTCGGTTCCTCGGCGGCGAACGGAATCGACGACGCCAGGGTGGAGAGCAGGTGGACGGCGTTGGTGGACGCCGTTTCCATCAGCTCGATGGCGATCACTGAAACCTCCCCAAGTCGCGGCCGGCGGCGCCGCGGTGGTGCAGTAGGCAAGCCTGGCGGGATCGGTGCTCACTGTGCGCAGCGCTCGAGACCCTGCGTACGACAACCGCCACGAAGGGTGGCGATTTTTGGGCGGGTTGTCCCGCTTCGGCCCTCCCTCCAACCGTCGCCATCTCGATGCTGGGCAATTCCACAGCGTACGGGCCGCCCCCCTTTGCGACAAGCCGCGAAGATACTGCCCGAACCGTCCCGGACGACCGATCGTACACCTGTTCCAATTGCCATGTCAGGGCTGTCGACGGGTGGTCTGCGACGGGCGATGGGACCGGTACCGTCCTACTCGTGACCGATCTGGTGCGGGCCCCGGCCCCAATGGTGATGGGCGTTCTGAACGTCACGCCCGACTCCTTCTCCGACGGCGGACGCTACGCCGACGTCGACGCCGCTGTCGCACATGGCGTCCGGCTGCGAGCCGAGGGAGCGGGGTTGGTGGATGTCGGTGGGGAGTCGACCCGACCCGGTGCCGACCGGGTCGACGCGGAGATCGAGGCCGCCCGCGTGGTACCGGTCATCCGGGAACTCGCCTCGGCCGGTGTCCCGGTCAGCATCGACACCACCCGCGCCCGGGTGGCCGTGGCAGCGCTGCACGCCGGCGCGGTCGTGGTCAACGACGTCTCGGGCGGGCTCGCCGACCCCGACATGGCCCGGGTGATAAGCGACGCCGGCTGCCCCTGGGTGCTCATGCACTGGCGCGGCCACTCCCGCCGGATGAGCGAGTTGGCCAGCTACGGCGACGTGGTCGCCGACGTCCGGGCCGAACTCGGCCAGCGGGTGGACGCGGCGCTGGCCGCCGGGGTCGACCCGGATCGCATCATCGTCGATCCGGGCCTCGGCTTCGCCAAGAACGCCGCCCACAACTGGCAGCTCAGCGCCCGGCTGCCCGAACTGGTCGAACTCGGCTACCCGCTGCTGTTCGGCGCGAGCCGCAAGTCGTACCTGGGCCAACTGCTGGCCGACCCTGACGGCGTGCCTCGACCCACCGGCGGGCGGGAGACGGCCACCGTCGCCACCAGCCTGCTCGCGGTCGCCGCCGGCGCCTGGGGGGTACGCGTGCACGACGTACGCGCCACCGTCGACGCCCTCGCCGTCTGGCAGGCCACCGGCCGTCCCCACCTGGCCGCCGACACCATCCCCGGCGGCGGGCCGACCGCTGGTGGGGCCGTGTGGTCAGCCGCCGCCGAGGGGTCCGCGGTCGACGGGCGGGGGCGACGATGACCGGTCGGATCGAGCTGACCGGCCTGCGGGCGCACGGCCGGCACGGAGTGTACGACTTCGAACGCGCCAACGGTCAGGAGTTCGTCGTCGACGCGGTGCTCGAACTCGATCTGGGCCCGGCCGCCCGGTCCGACGACGTGCGCGACACCGTGCACTACGGCGAACTGGCCGAGCGGCTGGTCGAGGTGATCACCGGCGAGCCGGTCAATCTGATCGAGACCCTCGCCGATCGGCTGATCGAGGTCTGCCTGGCGGATCCGCGGGTGTCCGGCGTGACGGTCACGGTGCACAAGCCCGAGGCCCCGGTTCCGCACGCCTTCACCGACGTGGCCGTGACGATGCACCGGACGCGTACCCGATGACCCGCGCCGTGCTCTCCCTGGGCAGCAACCTCGGTGACCGGCTCGGCCACCTGCGCACCGCCCTGACCGTCCTCGGTGACAGTGTTCTGGTGGTCTCCGGGATCTACGAGACCCCGCCGTGGGGTGACACCGAGCAGCCGGCGTACCTGAACGCCGTGCTGCTGGCCGCGGACGCGAGCGCCGGACCGTACGACTGGTTGGCGCGGGCGCGGGCGGCGGAGGCCGCCGCCGGTCGGGTCCGGGACCCGGGGCGGCGCTTCGGTCCCCGCACGCTCGACGTCGACGTCGTCGCGGTGTGGACCGACGACGACCGCCCGGTGTTCAACGACGACCCCGAGCTGACTCTGCCGCATCCCCGGGCACATCTGCGGGCCTTCGTGCTGCGACCGTGGATCGACATCCAGCCCTACGGCCAACTGCCCGGACATGGTCCGCTGACCGACCTGCTCACCACCGGCCCGCTCGCCGTCGAGGTGCCGGAACTGAGCCCCCGACCCGATCTGACGTTAGAGTCGACGGCATGAGCGAGCGCACCGAGCGGATCATCAGGCTCAGCGCGACGGTGTCTCCTGGCGGTGCGACGTGCAGCGGGGCGCCGGCATGAGCGTTTCCCCGCCGCCCGACGGGTCGCGGATGGGACCCACCCGCATCTCGACCCTGGTGGTGGCCGCCCTCGCCGCCGCCGCGGTGACCTGGCTGTTGATCAGCGGCATCTACTACGAGCGGTTGCCGCCGCTGCCCTGGCTACCGGTGGTGACGCTGGCCGGACTGGCCGTGCTGGAGGCGTACGCCGCGATCAACACCCGGAGTCGGATCGACCGTCGACCGGGCCGTGACCCGGTCAATCCGTTGATGGTGGCTCGGTTCGTCGTGCTGGCCAAGGCGTCCGCGCTTGTCGGTGCCATCTTCGCCGGAGGGTACGCGGGGCTGACGGGTTGGTTGTTCATACAGCCGACGCGGGCGGCAGCCGATGACCGCCCGGCTGCCATCGCCGGCCTGCTGGCCTCGACCGCCCTGGTGGCCGCCGCGCTCTGGCTGGAGCGGGCCTGCCGCGTTCCGGAGCGGGCCGACGACGAGCACGAGCCGGACGACTGGGAGAGCGACCCGGGCCACCGTTAGGTCCTGCCGCACGAGGCTCGCCCGGTCGGGCCCGGTCTTGTCAACGAGGTCTGGGCCGCCCACACCCGCCCAGGCAGGGGGTTACGCCCGCTCCCGCGCGCGGGTACGGTGCCTGCGACCGAAAGGCAACGCCCCGCCGCCGGTCCGCCCGTGCGTCGGTGGAGTCCGGGCGGCCGCTGGGAGGCAGGAATATGGGGTACGACGAACCGGGCCGTGATGGACCGCCGGAGCCCACCTCGGCCGGTCCCGCGACCGGGGCGGAGGCCGTCGTCGACGAACCCGACGCCGAGCCGGGCCGGGACCGTTTCGGCGTCTACATCGTCTGGGAGACGCTCCT
This sequence comes from Micromonospora sp. NPDC049374, assembly GCF_040677165.1. NCBI lineage: Bacteria > Bacillati > Actinomycetota > Actinomycetes > Micromonosporales > Micromonosporaceae > Micromonospora > Micromonospora sp. NPDC049374. Next base: position 132,488 of record NZ_JBFAQH010000002.1, read on the forward strand.
GCTGTTCGGCTTCGGCGCACTGGTCTACCTGGTGTGGCGGGAGGATCCGGCCGTGCTGCGCGGCAGCGGGCTGCGGGAGCTCATCGTCGACGTGGTCGGTCTGGGTCTGCTGGCACTGGCCGTCGGGTTGACGCTGCGTACCGCCGCGGTCAACCTCGCAGTCGGGCCGGTGGCCGTCGCGGCCGGGCTGCACTTCGCCGAACAGAGCGACCGCGGGTTGCTCGGCACCGTCGGCACGGCCACCGCGGTGGCTGCGATCGGTGGACTGTTGCTCGGGCTGGTGGTCGTGCTGCTGCACGTGCCCGGTTGGGCGGCGAGCCTCGGTGGTGCGGCCGCCGTCGTCGTCTACATCGAGCAACGCTCCGCGCCCGTACTGGTGCAGGGGGATTACGACCCGCGGGGGACCGCCGGACAACTCTTCGTGGGCTTCGCCGCGATCGCGGTGTTCGGTGGCCTCTTCGGAGCGGTGAGCCCGATCCGTCGGCTGGTCGGCCGGTTCCGTCCGGCCGCCGACCCGGCCCGGCGGCGGGGAGCGGCGGCGGCCCTCGTGGCCACCGCTGGGTACGTCTGCTCCACCGTGCTCGCGACCCTCGCCGGAGTGCTGATCGCCTCGACGGACGGGACGGTGTCACCGGCGGCGGGGTTGGACTGGACGGTGCTGGCGGTGGGTGCGACGCTGCTCGCCGGCACCAGCGCGTTCGGGCTGCGTGGCGGCGTCTTCGGCACGCTGCTGACAGCCGGCGCGATCGGGCTGTTCCTGGCGTACGCGCGGGCGCGCGGTTGGACGGTCAGCTACTGGGCGGTCGGTGGTGCGGCGCTGGCCATCGGACTCATCGTCACGCGCCTGGTCGAGACGTACGGACGTCCACTGCCGGTGCTCGGGGCACTGCCCCCGCCGCCCGCCGAGCCGGCCACCGGCGGAGGGTGGAGTGTGACGCAGCCGCAACCGGTCGGTGACTGGCCGCCCGTGCTGCCGGCCCAACCCACCGCCGGCAGCACCGACCCGTGGGGGGCTCGGCGCTGGGAGACCGACCCGCGAACCTGGGAGGCCGACGACCGGTGACGGGTCGGCAGCTCGTCGGCGCGCCGAGCGTGATCTCGACGGTTAGGCTCGGCACATGACCGACACATCATCGATCTCCGGCGACCGGTCGTTCGAGGAGTTGGACGTCCTCTCCACCGAGGAGCTGCGTGAACGGGCGTTCACCCTTGCTCGGGAGCGCCGCGACGTACGGTTCTTCTGGTCGGTGCTGCGGCACCTGCCGAATGCGGACGAGGCCGCCGCGCTGGACGGCGCGCCCAACTCGGTGGGTCCGACGGTCGACGAGGCGGTGGCCCTCTGGCGCGAGATGACTGGGCACGGCTACGAGGAGTCGGCGCCGCTGCTGCGCGCCGCGTTCATCGACTACCTGATGAAGCACTAGGCATCATCAAACACGCGTACCACCATAAATGACGCCTCGCGTTTGCCTGCGTCGATCCGCTGGGAATTAGCGGGGCCATGGCTCTCACCAATCGATACAAGTCCGCACCGGGCGCTGGCACGCTCGCCGCGCTCATCCTGGTCCTGGTCTTCGGTAGCCCCTGGTACGTCGACTGGGCCAGGGACAACACCGATCCGGACAGTGCCGGCGGCTGGTTCCTCAGACTGCTCGCCTGGCCGGCCTGGCGATTCGACTCCTCCGACTCGATCCAGGAGATCTTCGCCGACGACCTGCGGGCGATCCTCGTGGTCGTCCTCACCTTCCTGTTCCTCTACCTGCTGCCGGGATCCCAGCTCGCCCGTGCCCGGGGCACGATCAGCCAGTTCTTCGCCGGCTGGGCGGCGTTCGTCTTCGCCGGGGCCTTCGCGGCCCTGTTCACCACGCTGATCCGGACCAATCCGTCGCTGCTGGGCGCCTTTCAGGCGGCGGGGGACGGTGCGGAGTACGGCCTCTTCGTCGGCTGGATCATCGGCATCGCCACCCTGGGTGGCTACCGGGGCCGGCGCTGACGGTACGGCCGGGTCCGTCGTGCCGACGGACCCGGCCTACTCCGGTGCCGCCCGTCCGGCCGCACTCCGCCCACCGGTCAGCCGGGCGACGCTCTCGTGGCGCTCAGCCGGCCGACTCCGCCAGCGTCAGGACGCGTTCCCGGCTGAGCGTCCCGACCGGCTGTCCGTCCTCGGTGACCACGGCCTGGCCACCGGCGGAGGTGAGCAGCACGGCCAGTGCGTCGTACGCCGACCCGCCCAGCGGCACCGATGGCAGGCCCGCACCGCCGTCGACCGGCAGCGGATCGAGCACCTCCCGGGTCACCGGGGTGACGGCAAGCCGGCGGATGCCCCGGTCGGCTCCGACGAACTCGCGGACGAACCCGGTGGCGGGAGCGCCGAGCAGCGTCGCCGGGGTGTCGTACTGCTCCAACCGGCCGCCCTCCGAAAGCACCGCGATCCGGTCACCGAGCCGAACGGCCTCGTCCAGGTCGTGGGTGACCAGGACGATGGTCTTGCGTACCTCTGCCTGCAACCGCAGGAACTCCTCCTGAAGCCGGGTACGCACGATCGGGTCGACGGCGGAGAAGGGCTCGTCCATCAGCAGCACCACCGGGTCGGCGGCGAGTGCCCGGGCCACCCCGACCCGCTGCCGCTGGCCGCCGGAGAGTTCGTGGGGGTAGCGCCGGCCGAACTGCGCCGGGTCGAGACCGACCAGTTCCAGTAGTTCCTCGACCCGACGCTTGACGGGACCGCTGGCCCAGCCGAGCAGCCGGGGCACGGTGGCGACGTTTGCGGCCACCGTCTGGTGCGGGAAGAGCCCGACGTTCTGGATGACGTAGCCGATCTGGCGGCGCAGTTTCACCGGGTCGACCCGGGTGACGTCGGAGTCGCCGAGCAGTATCCGGCCAGCGGTCGGTTCGATCAACCGGTTGATCATCCGCAGCAGGGTGGACTTGCCGCAACCGGACGGGCCGATCAGCACGACCAGTTCGCCCTCGTCGACATGCAGGCTGAGCTCCCGGACCGCCTCGGTGCCGTCCGGGTAGCGCTTGCCGATGCCGTCGAGGGTGATCGACGCCGCACGTCGATCGCCGTCGGCACCCGGGGTAACGTCCACGTATGTCCTTCCGCCTGAGCTACCGGGCTGATCCGGGTAACCCGTGGTTCTCCTGGCAGTACGTGCGGGACAACTCTGAAACCGTGCTCAACGCCCTGCGTGAGCACACCACGCTGACCCTCCGGGCGGTGCTCATCGCCGCGTTGATCGCCGTCCCGCTGGCGGTGGTGGCGTACTGGTTCCGGCCGCTCACCGGGCCGATTCTCGCACTGACCGGGGTGCTCTACACGGTCCCCTCCCTGGCCGTGTTCGCATTCGTCGCTCCCTATCTGGGCATCGGTGTCGCGACCGTGCTGAGCGTGGTGGTGCTGTACGCGCTGCTGGTGATCGTCCGTAACACGATGGCCGGGCTCAACCAGGTGCCGGCGGAGGTCCGGGAGGCGGCCGAGGGCATGGGGTACGGCCGCTGGGGACGACTGTTGCGGATCGAGTTGCCGCTCGCCGTACCCGGCATCCTGACCGGCCTGCGGTTGGCCACGGTGTCCACGGTCGCCCTGGTCACCGTCGGTGTGGTGATCGGGCGAGGCGGGCTCGGGCAGATCATCTTCGCCGGCTTCCAGAACAACCTCTACAAGGCCCAGATCATGACCGGGACGCTGCTCTGTGTCCTGCTGGCGCTGGTACTCGACCTGCTCCTGGTGGGGGCTGGTCGGCTGCTCACCCCATGGCTGCGCGGGCGGACCGGATGAGCGCCGCGATGAACCCGGTGTCCCAGGCGGTGGTCTGGCTCAACGATCCGCTGAACTGGACGAACCCGGGCGGCATCCTGGACCGGCTCGGCGAGCACGTCAGCATGTCGGCCGCCGCGGTGCTGGTCGGCTGCCTGGTGGCCTGGCCGCTGGGTCTGTGGCTGGGGCACACCGGCCGAGGCGGCGGGCTGGTGGTGCTCGTCGCCAACCTGACCCTGGCGGTGCCCACGCTCGCCCTGCTCACCATCCTCCCGTTGACCTTCCTCGGCTTCGGCCGGCCGGCGGTGGTGGTGGCGCTGGCGGTCTTCGCCGTGCCGCCGCTGCTGGCGAACGCGTACACGGGGGTGCGCCAGGTCGATCCGCAGACCCGGGAGGCGGCCCGTGGCATGGGCATGACCGGAGCGCAGGTGCTGCGTCGGGTGGAACTGCCGCTCGCGGTGCCCTACCTCGCGGCCGGTTTCCGGACCGCCGCCGTCCAGGTGGTCGCCACGGCGGCGCTGGCGACCTTCGTCAACGGGGGTGGTCTGGGTGAGATCATCCGGTTCGGGTTCGGCTTGAGCATCGCGGTCGGTGGTGGCCAGATCCTGGCCGGCGGGCTACTGGTCGCCGGGCTCGCGGTCAGCGTCGAACTGCTCTTCGCACTTGTCGAACGGCTGGTCACCCCCCGGCCGCTGCGCCGCGCCCGGCGCGGTGCCGGGCGACGCGCGGCGGATGCCGTCGCCGGCTCCTGACCAGGAGACCCCCCACGGCTGGCGGCCACGGCACCGAACACCGAGGCCCATCGCGCCGGTCTCGCGATCGACGTCGCCCGCGGGGTGACGGGCGGGCGCGATGACACCGATGGGTGACGTTCCGGTGACGAACGCCTCCTCGGGTTGTCGGGGGGCCGCGTCAGGATGTTGGGTGGAAACGCGGGCGGCCGGAGGGCGGATCGCCCGTCGGACACGCGGCCGGCCCACCCGGGCCGCGCCGGGACACGGAAGGCGGGCTCATGCGCGCAGGTAGAAGACTGTCCATCGCGGTCGTGGGGGCGGTCGCCGCAGCGACGGTCCTGGCGGGTTGCGGCGACGCCGGTTCCTCCGGCACCGAGGCACCCCAGCAGGGTGCCTCCGGCGAGGGTTGTGCGCCGGTGGCCGGTGAGCAGTTGATCGCACTCGAAGACGACAAGTCACTGCAGAACGCCGACAACATCATTCCGGCGGTCAACAGCGAGGTGGCGACCCCGCAGCTGATCGCCGCGCTCGACAAGGTCTCCGCGGTGCTCGACACGCCGAAGCTGGTACAGCTCAACAAGGCGGTCGACGTCGACCGCAAGAGCGCCCAGGCCGCGGCAAAGGAGTTCGCCGACGCGAACTCGCTGACCGACGGCGTGGAGCAGGGACCGGGCGGGCAGATCACGGTGGGGGCGGGCAACTTCACCGAGAGCGAGATCATCGCCGAGCTCTACAAGATCCAGCTGGCCGCCGCGGGCTACCAGGTCACCGTGCAGCAGATCGGCAACCGGGAGTTGTACGAGCCGGCGCTGGAGAAGGGCGAGATCCAGGTCGTCCCGGAGTACGCGGCCACCCTCGCCGAGTTCCTCAACGGCAAGGTGAACAGCGGTGGCCAGCCGGTGTCCTCGCCGGACGTCGACAAGACCGTCACCGCGCTGCGCGACCTGGGCGAGAAGGTGGGTCTGACCTTCGGCGCGCCGGCAGCGGCTCAGACCCAGAACGCCTTCGCGGTGACCCAGGAGTTCTCCGAGAAGTACGGCGTGCGGACCCTCTCCGAACTGGCCGAGAAGTGCTCGGGTACGGCGACGGTGCTGGGTGGCCCGCCGGAGTGCCAGGAGCGACCGTTCTGCAAGCCCGGCCTGGAGCAGACCTACGGGCTGACGGTCGGCTCGTTCTCCTCGCTCGACGGCGGCGGCCCGCTGACCAAGACGGGCCTGCGCAACGGCACGATCAGCGTCGGCCTGGTCTTCTCGACCGACGCGGCGTACGCGCAGAGCTGATACAGCCGCGCCACCCGCGATGGCGCCCCGGCCGACCCGGCCGGGGCGCCATGTCGTTGCCGGCCGCATCGCGCAGCGGTAAGCCGTCGTCGGCACTCGCGACGGAGACCTGCCGTCAAGCCGTTCCCACGTGACGCAACTCTCGGTAGGCTGCGGACCCATGCCCGCCCCGGTGCCCGCCGACACGCGCAAGCTGCTCACCGTGCTCTTCTGGGGCGGTGTGGCCCTGGCTCCCGTCGCGGCGCTGATCCTGCTGGTCGCTGACGGCAACGGGCCGCTGCGGTTCGCCGCGGTGCTGGCCATCCTGGCCGTGGTGCTGATCGGGCTCTCCATCGCGCTGCGTACCGACGGCGGCGGACAGCACGCCGAGGAACTCCGGGCGGAGGTCGATGAGCTGCGGCGGGAGCTGCGCGGCGAGATCGTGGCTGCCGCCCAGCGCGGTAACCAGGCGCTCGACGAGGTCCAGCGGGTTCAGGAGGCGTTGGCCGGGTTGCGTCGGCGGGTCGACGCGGGTGGCGTCAATGCGGTCGCGAACCACGAGCCGCCCGGCCCCGGCCGGGCCCGGGTGCCAACACCGGAGGCGCCGTCGCGGCAGGCCGAACGGCCGGCCGCGCAGGCCGGGGTCTATGGCACCGCCCAGCCCGGTCACGGCCCGGCCGGCGGGTACGGCGGGGAGCGTTCCCGGCCCGGCACCGATCGCCCGGCCGGCGGCTCGGCCAGCGTCTACGGTTCGCCAGCTCGTCCGGAGCAGGACAATCGCCCGGGCGAGTCGGGGCCGAGGCCGCTCGGGGTGGTCCGGCACACCGAGACGGTGCACGTGACCACCCGGCACACGATCGTGGGCGAGTCCGACGGCCGGTACGGCGGGTACCCGGCGGGGTGGTCCGGAGCCCAGGCCGGGGAGCGCGGGCAGGGATCCGGCAGTGACCGGGACGACCACTCCTGGTCCGACGGCGACGACCGTTCCCATCGGGACGAAAACCGTCGTTGGTCCGCTGCGGAGCGGTACGACGACCGCTCCTGGCCCGGGGCCGCCCAGGAGGAGAAGCGCCCCTGGTCCGGACCGTCCCGTGAGGACGACCGATCCTGGTCCGGTTCGCCTCGCGAAGAGGAACGCTCCTGGTCACCGCCGCAGGAGCAGAGCCGCTGGTCCGCCGCGCACGACGACTGGTCCACCGCCCGCGACGGCGGCTCGGGCTACCCGGACGGGCCCTCGGTGGACCGGGACGATCGCGACTGGGCGGGCTCGCGTGACGACCGGGGCTGGGACGCGGGTGACCAGCACTGGGAGGCCCCCGCCGAGCCGGTGCCGGCGGCCCGGGGGCATCGGGCGGACGACACCGGGGAGTACTGGGCGCAACTGCGGGCCGGGGACCGGTGGGCGGCGGTACGCGACGACGACCGGGGTCGCGAGCTGCGCGTCGGCGAACGCCGGGCCGAGCTGCACGCCGATCCGGCCGGCACCGAATACCGGGTGGAGGATCGCTGGGCGAGCGTACGTCGCGACGAGCCACGCCGGGAGGCGGCGGGCGAGGACGCGTGGCGGGACGGCTGGGGTGAGCCGGAGAGTCGCCCGGCGCTACCCGCCGGTGGGGTGCCGGTGCCGCAGGAGTGGCGCCCGCCCCGTCAGCGCGGCCACCAGCCCGAATCGGTGAGCGGCCACCAGCCCGAACCCGTGCGCGGCTACGCGTCGGAGCCGGCGTACGGGTATCCGTCCGAACCGGCGCGGGGACAGCGTCCGGGCGGGGAGTCGTACGGCCGCCGGCACCGCGTGGAAGAGCCCGGCTACGGCCCGTCCGGGTACGAAACCGGCGCTGGCCGCTGGCGCTGACCCCCCGGACGGCGCCGCCGCCCGTCAGCGGCGCCGGATATGGGCCGTCACTTGTCGATGTCGCCGACCACGAAGAACATCGAGCCGAGAATGGCGATCAGGTCCGGCACCAGACAGCCGGGCAGCAGGGTGGCCAGGGCCTGCACGTTCGCGTACGAGGCGGTGCGCAACTTGAGCCGCCACGGCGTCTTCTCGCCCCGCGACACCAGGTAGTACCCGTTGATGCCGAGCGGATTCTCCGTCCAGGCGTAGGTGTGCCCCTCGGGTGCCTTGAGCACCTTCGGCAGCCTGGTGTTGATCGGTCCGGTGAGCTGGTCGACCCGGTCCAGACACCGCTCCGCCAGATCGAGCGAGGCGTACACCTGGTCGAGCAGCACCTCGAAGCGGGCGTGACAGTCGCCGGCCGTCTTCGTCACCACCGGCACGTCGAGCTGGTCGTAGGCCAGATAAGGCTCGTCCCGGCGCAGGTCCAGGTCGAGTCCGGAGGCCCGGGCGACCGGACCGGACGCCCCGAACGCCGCCGCGTCGGCCGCCGACAGCACCCCCACCCCGACGGTACGGGCCAGGAAGATCTCGTTCCGGCGGATCAGGTTGTCCAGGTCCGGCATCCGGCGGCGTACCTCACCGATGGCGGCCCGGGCCCGACCGGTCCAGCCGGCGGGCACCTCCTCCTTCAGGCCGCCGACCCGGTTGAACATGTAGTGGATCCGCCCGCCGGAGACCTCCTCCATCACCGACTGGAGCGTCTCCCGTTCCCGGAAGGCGTAGAACATCGGGGTGATCGCCCCGATCTCCAGCGGATACGAACCGAGGAACATCAGGTGGTTGAGCACCCGGTTCAGCTCGGCGAGCGCCATCCGCAGCCAGGTGGCCCGCTCGGGCACCTCCATGCCCATCAGCCGTTCCACGGCGAGCACCACGCCCAGCTCGTTGGCGAACGCCGAGAGCCAGTCGTGCCGGTTGGCCAACACGATGATCTGCCGGTAGTCGCGTACCTCGAACAGCTTCTCGGCACCTCGGTGCATGTAGCCGACGACCGGTTCGGCGGCGAGCACCCGCTCGCCGTCGAGCACGAGCTTGAGCCGCAGCACGCCGTGTGTAGAGGGGTGCTGCGGTCCGATGTTCAGCACCATGTCCGCGCCGAGCTGCTCCCCGCCGGTGCCCGCCACCAGCCCGGCGCCGGTGCCGACGGTCAGCTCGCGCAGATCGCCAGTGGTCATGCCCGCCATCGTGCCATGAACCACCGGGTCCAGCGGTGGTCGCCTGTCAGCGGCTCAGCTCGTGGGCACCACCACCGCTCAGGGCCGCGAGGGGCGGCAGCCGGTCGGCGGGCAGGCCGACCGGCTGCCACAGCCACCAGTGGCCACCGAGGCCGGCCGGGTCGGTCAGCTCGGCCGCCGCCGAGGCGGTGGCCAGCGCCCGCAGGTAGCCGGCCGGGTCACTGGAGGCCAGGCTCAGCGGCGGTCGTCCGCCGTCGGCCCCGAGCGCTCGCAACGCCTCCCGCTGCGAGGCCAGGACGTACGCACACCGGGCGACCCGCTCACCGGCGGAGGCGACCGAGTCCATCGCGACGTGCGCGGTGACATCGCAGGAGCCGTCCGGCACCGGTGGTACCTGTCGCCCGTTGCGGTACCCGGTCAGCGTCCCGTCGATCGGCCGTTCCACGCGTAGGTGGCCGTAGTCCACGGTCAACGCCAGCCCTCGGTCGACCCGTCCTACGGCGTCAGCCCACGCCTCGTCCCTGGTCCGTCCGATCTCCGCCCTGTCCACAGCCGGGGTGCGGTCGGTGGGGGTGCGGTCTGTAGGGGTGCGGTTCGTGGGAGTTTCCGGGCAGCCCGCCCGGCTCCGGGCGGTCAGGCTTGATCCCTGCGCCGGTCGGGCTGCCCGGAAACCCGACGTGGTCGAGGCCGACCCGTCCGTTGCGGTCTGCGGGGGGAGGTCCTGGTCGTCCGTGCGGGTCCGCGCCCCGGGGGTTTGTTCGGTCGGTGTGGGCCACCAGGTGGTCAGCCAGTCGAGGTCAGCGGGGCTGATTTGTTCGCCTGTCGTCTCGGCTGCGGTGGTGGGGTCGACGAGGAGGTAGCGCCAGTTGTGATTGGTGTGGGTGGCCAGGTCGAGGGGGATGTTGTCGAGCCACTCGGTGGCCAGGAGCAGGCCGGTGATGCCTGTGGGGATCTCGTTCGTCCAGGTGATCTGGTCGGGGAGATCGGCGGGGCGCGGGGCGAGTTCGACGGCGGTGAGCCGTACCCGCCGAGCCAGCGGAACCGGCGCCGACGGCGACGAGTCGACGGACCCGGATGAGGTGTCACCCGGCTTGGTGCCGGCGGCGGCCGTGGTGGTCAGGGTTTCCGGGGAGCCCGCCCGCGCAGGGATCAAGCCTGACCGCCCGGAGCGGGCGGGCTCCCCGGAAACCCCCACGGTGACCGCAGCGGAGAGAGCGCCGAGCAGCTCACCCCGTCCCGCACCCACGTCCACCACGTCGAACCGGTCGGGAAAGCCCAGGGCGGCGTCGAGTTGGTGGATCAGCCGGAGCAGCGCCGAGGTGAAGATCGGTGACGCGTGCACGCTGGTGCGGAAGTGCGCGGCCGGTCCGGCCCCGGAGACGAAGAAGCCCTCGGGTCCGTAGAGCGCCCGGCGCATCGCCTCCCGCCAGCGCATCGACATGGGGCCCTCCTCACACCGGTGAACGATTTCACACATCCTTGTTTCAGATCCGCGTCAGCGACGCATACTTGCCCCGACCGGTACCCCGCCTCGAGGACTGGATCGTGACATGAGCGCACCGCCGCGCACCTACTCGGCCGCCCGTCGGCGGCCCGCGACCGTGGCATCGGCCCAGGTCGCCAACGCTTCCGTGCTCACCGTCGGTGTCATCGGCGCCGGGCGGGTGGGTGCCACCCTGGGCGCCGCGCTGGCCGCCGCGGGCCATCGGGTGATCGCCGCCAGTGGGGCATCCGGTGCCTCCCAGGCCCGCCTGGCACTGCTGCTGCCCACCGTCTCCCGCCGCCCCGCCGCCGAGGTCGCTCAGGCCGCCACCGACCTGCTGCTGATCGCCGTTCCGGACGACGCGCTGGCCGGGGTGGTGGCCGACCTGGCCGCCGACGGCGCACTGCGTCCCGGCCAGGTGGTGGCGCACACGTCGGGGGCGCACGGCCTGGCGGTGCTGGCACCGGCAAGCGCGGCAGGTGCCCGACCGCTGGCGTTGCATCCCGCGATGACCTTCGCCGGTACGCCCGACGACCTCGGCCGGCTGCCCGGCATCTCGTACGGGGTGACCGCGCCGGCCGACCTGCGCCCGCTGGCCGCCCGGCTGGTGGTCGACCTCGGCGGGGTGCCCGAGTGGATCGCCGAGGCGGACCGACCGCTGTACCACGCGGCACTGGCACACGGTGCCAACCACCTGGTGACCCTGGTCAACGAGGCGGCCGACCGGCTGCGCGACGCCGGGGTGGGTCAGCCCGAGAAGGTGCTCGCCCCGTTGCTGCGTGCCGCGCTGGAGAACGCGTTGCGCCTGGGTGACGACGCTTTGACCGGCCCGGTTTCCCGTGGCGACGCGGGTACGGTGCGGCGACACCTGGCGCAGCTCGCCGCCACCGCGCCCGAGTCGGTCGAGCCCTATCTCGTCCTGGCGCGGCGTACCGCCGATCGGGCCGTCGCGGCCGGCCGGCTGCGTCCGGTCGACGCGGCACCACTGCTCGGCGTCCTGGACGACTACCGGAGCGAGGTGGCGGCGTGACCGTCGGCGGAGGACAGGTGTCGAGCGAGGTGGATCACGTGACGGAGCTGGTGCACACCCGTGCCGACCTGGCCAGGGCGCGAGCTGCCCGCACCGGGACGGTGGGGGTGGTGATGACCATGGGCGCGCTGCACGAGGGGCACGAGACGCTGCTGCGGGAGGCCCGAGCGAGCGCCGACCACCTGATCGTGACGATCTTCGTGAATCCGCTGCAGTTCGGTCCCAACGAGGACTTCGACCGTTACCCGCGTACCCTCGAAGCCGATCTTGAAGTGTGCCGGCGGGCCGGTGCGGACCTGGTCTTCGCTCCCTCGGTGGGGGAGATGTACCCCGGCGGCCAGCCAGCGGTCCGGGTCAATCCGGGGGCGCTCGGCGAGGATCTGGAGGGGCTGAGCCGGCCGGGGTTCTTCCACGGCGTGCTCACCGTGGTGCTGAAGCTGCTCCAGCTCACCCGCGCGGACCTGACCTTCTTCGGTGAGAAGGACTACCAGCAGCTGACCCTGGTCCGGCGGATGTGCCGGGACCTGGACGTTCCGGTCGAGGTGATCGGGGTGCCCACCGTCCGGGAACCGGACGGCCTCGCCCTGTCCAGCCGGAACCGCTATCTCTCGCCGGCCGAGCGCGCGGTGGCGCTGAGCCTGTCCCGGGCGTTGCGGGCCGGTGCCGAGGCCGCCGAGGCCGGTCGTGACGCCGCGGCGGTCCTGACCGCCGCGCACGTCGCCTTCGGTGCCGGCGACTCCGGGGCACGGCTCGACTACCTGGTGCTCACCGATCCGGATCTGGAGCCCGGGCCGGTGCACGGTCCGGCCCGGCTGCTCGTGGCGGCCTGGGTGGGCGACACCCGACTGATCGACAACGCTCCGATCCGACTCGACCCGGCTTCCTGACCACACGTATCCGCGAAAGGCGTCCTGATGTTCCGCACGATGCTAAAGTCCAAGATCCACAGGGCCACGGTGACCCAGGCGGACCTGCACTACGTCGGCTCGGTGACCGTCGACGAGGATCTGCTCGACGCCGCCGACCTGCTCCCCGGTGAGCAGGTGGCGATCGTCGACATCACAAACGGGGCCCGGCTGGAGACGTACGTCATTCCGGGCCGGCGGGGCAGCGGCGTGATCGGTATCAACGGTGCCGCCGCCCGCCTGGTGCAACCGGGCGACCTGGTCATCCTGATCTCGTACGGGCAGATGGACGATGCCGAGGCCCGTGCGTACCGCCCTCGGGTGGTGCACGTGGACGCGGACAACAAGGTCGTCGACCTCGGCGCCGATCCGTCGACCGCCGCGCCCGGCACCGCCGGCGCTCCGGTGCCGAACCCGCTGTCCGTGTAACGGGGGTTCAGTCACCACGATCGCGCCGCGATTCCGGTCTGTCACCGGAAGGTCATTTCTGGTTACCCTGAAGGCGCCGTCGGGGGACGGCCGCTGACTGGGGGAGGCGGCGCCATGCAGCGTGCGACGAGGACCCTGGTCACAGCCTTCACCGTGGCGGTGCTGCTGGCCGGCTGCGGGTCGGCCGCAGGGCTGGACGGCGACCTGGTGGACGACTGGGCCGCGCTGCCGCCGCCCGGGCCCTTCACTCCGGTCGCCGGGACCTGTCACAAGGCCGACTTCGCCGAGGTGGTGCCGCTCGGGGCGTACGCGCCGGTGGACTGCGCCGCACCGCACCGGGTGGAAACGGTGCACGTGGGGGCCTTCCCTGCCGACCGGAATCAACCGCCGTCCACCGGCTCGGCGCAACTGCGTACCGCCTTCGCCGAGTGTGACAACCGGGCCAACGGCTACGTCGGTGACAACTGGCGGGCCGGGCGGCTCCGGTTGGCGGTCGCCGTGCCGTCCGAGCCGGGCTGGGCGGCCGGCTCGCGCTGGTACCGCTGCGACCTGATGGAGGTCAGCACGGTGGAGGCGGGTGCCAGGGTCGTGCTGCGTACCGGCTCGCTGCGCGACGTGCTCCGGACGGCGTCGCCGCTGCGACTGGGCTGTCAGCAGACGCGTACCGGCGGAGGGGGCGTGGTGCAGACCCTGGTTCCGGTGGCCTGTACCGAGCGCCACGACGCCGAGTTCGCCGGGGTCTGGCCGGCCCCGGACCGTCCGTACCCGACACGCAGCGCGCAGTGGGCGCCCTTCTACGCGGGTTGCCGCTCGGCCCTCGCCCGCTTCGCCGATCTGCCGGACGACGACGACCTGGTCTTCCGCACCGACGTGGTGGTGCGTCCGCCCAGCGCCGGTCGGTGGCGGGTGGGCGACCGGGGGATCCGCTGCTATCTGTGGCTCAGCGACCGTCGAGTGACCGGGACGCTCAAGGGTGCCGGTCCGGCCGCGCTTCCGGTCCGGACGAAGTAGCCGGAACCACTCGTCCCGCCCCCGTCGCCCGAGGCGAAAGGCATTCGGGTTGACTGTGGGCATGGACCTACCGACCGTCGGCCTGCCGGCGCTGCCGAGCCGGCTGGCCGCCCCGGCGCCCGGCTGGGTGGAGACCACCGACGTGATCGTGGTCGGCTCCGGGGTGGCCGGGCTGACCGCCGCGCTGCATCTGCGTGAGGCGGGCCTGCACGTCACCGTGGTCACCAAGGTCGACATCGACGAGGGATCGACCCGATGGGCGCAGGGCGGCATCGCCGCGGTGCTCGACCCGACCGACACCCCGGCGATGCACGCCTCCGACACCGAGATCGCCGGCGTGGGCCTGTGCGACCCGGCGGCGGTCCGGGTGCTGGTGGAGGAGGGGCCGACCCGGCTGCGGGAACTGATGCGCCTCGGTGCCGAGTTTGACCGCAACGCCGACGGCTCGTTGATGCTCACCCGGGAGGGCGGGCACCGGGCCGACCGCATCGTGCACGCCGGCGGCGACGCGACAGGTGCGGAGGTGCAGCGGGCGCTGCACGAGGCGGTGCGCCGCGATCCGTGGATCAGGCTCGTCGAGCACGCGCTGGTCCTGGATCTGCTCCGGGCTCCCGGCGACGGCCCGGGCGGGCTCGGTGCGGCGTGCGGGATCACGCTGCACGTGCTCGGCGAGGGCAGCGAGGACGGTGTCGGTGCCCTGCTGGCCCGCGCGGTCGTGCTGGCCACCGGTGGCATGGGGCAGATCTTCGCGGCCACCACCAACCCGGCGGTCTCCACCGGCGACGGGGTCGCCCTGGCCATGCGGGCCGGTGCGGCGGTCACCGATGTGGAGTTCGTGCAGTTCCACCCGACCGCGTTGATCGTGCCGGAGCACTCCCGGGTGCCCGGTGCCGGCCACGCCCAGCAGCCGCTGGTCTCCGAGGCGTTGCGGGGCGAGGGCGCGTACCTGGTGGACGCCGACGGCAAACGCTTCATGCTCGGCCAGCACGAACTGGCCGAGCTGGCGCCACGGGACGTGGTCGCCAAGGGCATCCACCGGGTGCTGCTGGCCACCGGCGACGACCACGTCCACCTCGACGCCCGCCATCTCGGCGGTGACTTCCTGGCCCGCCGGTTCCCCACGATCGTCGCGTCGTGCCTGGCCATCGGCGTCGACCCGGGCACCGACCTGATCCCGGTGGCGCCGGCCGCGCACTACGCCTCCGGTGGGGTCCGCACCGACCTGCACGGCCGGACCTCGATCCCCGGTCTGTACGCCTGCGGCGAGGTCGCCTGCACCGGCGTGCACGGCGCGAACCGGTTGGCCAGCAACTCACTGCTGGAAGGGCTGGTCTTCTCCCGTCGGATCGCCGACGACATCGCCACCGGTCTGCCCGCGCAGGCCCGCCCGGCGGACACCGGAGCATGGCGCGGGGATGGCGGCTGGGTGCTGCCCGCCGCGGCGACACCGGTGTTGCAGCGGGCGATGACCCGGGGTGCCGGAGTGCTCCGTTCGGCCGCGACGCTCACCGCGACCGCGGCCGAACTGGTCGAGCTGGGCGTCGCCCGGGGCACCCCGCGTACCGCCGACTGGGAGGCGACGAACCTGCTCACGGTGGCCGCCACGCTTGTCGGCGCGGCGTACGCCCGCCGGGAGACCCGGGGTTGCCACTGGCGGGAGGACTTCCCGGCGGCCGACGAGCGGTGGCACGGCCACCTGATCGGTGCGGTCGGCGGACAGGGACGGTTGACCACCCGGTGGGAGGAGACGCGATGACCGCCGAGACGGAGCGGATGCTGCGTGCGGCCGGGCTGGACCCGGACCAGGTGCGCCGGATCATCGAGAACGCGCTGGTCGAGGACCTCGGCCCGGACGGGCTCGACGTGACAAGCGTCGCCACCATCCCGGCCGCTCAGACTGACACCGCCGACGTGGTGGCCCGCGCCGACGGCGTGGTGGCCGGGCTGGCGGTCGCCGCCGCCGTGTTCGAGCTGGCCGCGGAGGCCACCGGGATCGGGCGTACCGTCGCGGTCTCGCTTGTGGTCCACGACGGCGAGCAGGTGGCCCGGGGGGACGTGCTGGCCACGGTGACCGGCCCCACCCGGGTGCTGCTCACCGCCGAGCGGACCGCCCTCAACCTGCTCTGCCGGATGTCCGGGGTGGCCACCCACACCCGCGCCTGGGCCGACGCGCTGGCCGGCAGCAAAGCGATGGTCCTGGACACCCGCAAGACCACTCCGGGACTGCGGGCCCTGGAGAAGTACGCGGTCCGGGCCGGCGGGGGCACGAACAAGCGGATGGGCCTGCACGACGTCGCCATGGTCAAGGACAACCACAAATTCGCGGCGGGCGGCGTCGCCGCCGCGTACCGGCGGGTCCGGGAGGCGTTCCCGGACGTGCCGGTGCAGGTGGAGGTGGACACCCTCGCCGAGGCGGTGGAGGCGGTCGAGGCCGGGGCCGGCTTCCTGCTGCTGGACAACATGCCCCCGGCCGTGCTCGCCGAGGTCGTCGCCGCCGTCGGTGACCGGGCCGAGTTGGAGGCGACTGGCGGACTGACCCTCGCCGACGCGGCGGCGGTGGGCGCCACCGGCGTCGACTTCCTCTCCGTCGGCGCGCTCACCCATTCGTCACCGATCCTGGACATCGCCCTGGACCTGCGCACGGAGTGAACCCGTCTAGGCTGCGTGCGTGCTGCTCTGCATCGACATCGGGAACACCAACACCGTGCTGGCGACCTTCGACGGCGACAAGCTGGTGCACTCCTGGCGGATCAAGACCGACGCCCGCTCCACCGCCGACGAACTGGGTCTGATGTTCCGGGGGCTGCTCGCCGGCGACGCCGTCGAGATCACCGGCGTGGCCGCCTGCTCGACGGTCCCGGCGGCCCTGCGCTCGCTGCGGACCATGCTCACCCGCTACTACGGTGAACTGCCGAGCGTCATCGTCGAGCCCGGCGTACGTACCGGGGTGCAGCTGGCCATCGACAACCCGAAGGAGGTCGGCGCGGACCGGGTGGTCAACACCCTGGCCGCGTACACCCTCTACGGCGGGCCGTCGATCGTCGTCGACTTCGGCACCACCACCAACTTCGACGTGATCAGCGGTCGGGGTGAGTTCCTCGGCGGTGCGTTCGCCCCGGGCATCGAGATCTCGTTCGACGCGCTCGCCGCCCGCGCCGCCCAACTGCGCAAGGTCGAGGCGACCCGGCCCCGGTCGGTGATCGGAAAGAACACCGTCGAGTGCCTCCAGGCGGGCCTCTACTTCGGGTTCGCCGGTCAGGTGGACCGGATCGTGGAGCGGATGGCCGCCGAGATGGGTGAGCTGAAGGCGGTGATCGCGACGGGTGGGCTGGCCTCGCTGGTGCTGAACGAATGCCGGACGATCACGCACCACGAGCCGATGATCACGCTGATCGGGTTGCGCATGGTGTACGAGCGGAACGTCTGAGCTTTCTCGTTCTTCTTGCGGTGGGGTTTCCGGGCGGCCTGACCTTCTCTGGTGGTTGCGGTGGGGTTTCCGGGCAGCCCGACCGGCTCCGGGCGGTCAGGCTTGATCCCTGCGCCGGTCGGGCTGCCCGGAAACCTTCGGTGGGCCAGCGCCATCCGTCCGTGGGTGGTGGTGGGGTCTGGGGTGGTGGGGTCCGTCCGTCTGTCGCGGTCTGGGTGGTGGGGGTTCGTCCGTCTGGCGGGGTCTGGTGTGGCTCTTGGTCCGTGGGCGGGTTCAGGATTTTCGGGTGCGGGCTGCGAGGGTGGTGTAGGGGAGGGTGATGGTGTCCCTGGTGGCCAGGTCGGGGTGGGTGCGCAGCAGGGTGCGGACCTCGCGGTCGACCTCGGCTCGTCGCTTCGGGGTGGCGGTGAGGTAGTGGGAGCGGGTGCGGACCAGGCCGAGCAGTTCGTCGGGGGTCAGCGTCGTGGTGTGGGTGAACTCGGCCCACTCCGGGCTGGTGAAGGAGTCTCCGAAGTCGGTCACGCTCTGCCGTAGGTGCTCGACGGTGTCGCCGATCTCGGCGATCCGGCTCAGCTCGGCCACCCAGGCGTACGCGTCGTCCCGCAGGTTCCACAGCGGCGCGAAGACCCCGCCGGGCCGCAGCACCCGGGCGATTTCCGCGTGTGCGCGTGGCCGGTCGAACCAGTGGTACGCCTGCCCGGTGAGGACTGCGTCGGCGTACCCCTCGGGCAGCGACATCGCCTCGGCGCCGCCGGCCAGTGCGCGCACGCCGGTGCTGACCGACGTCAACTGGGCCCGCATGCCGGGGTCGGGCTCGACGGCGGTCACCCGGTGGCCCAGGGTGAGCAGCCCACGCGCCAGGATGCCGGTCCCGGCACCCAGGTCCACCAGTTGCGCGGGAACGTCGATGCCGGCCAGCGCCCAACGCAGCGCCGCCGGTGGATAGCGGGGACGGTACCGGTCGTAGTCGACGGCGGCGGTGCCGAACGAGAGGGCCTGGGTGGGGTCGGTCATGACCGGCAGGCTATCCAGTAACGGTCGCCGGGGCGTTTGAGTACGCTCGGGGCTTGACCCCGCCCGAATTCTCCCGCTGAGGAAGCGTGCCGTGACCCAACAGAGCCCCGTGCCAGTCGACCCCGCCGATGACCTTCCCGAGCAGATGAAGGTCCGTCGGGAGAAGCGGGACCGGATGCTCGCCGACGGTGTGCCGCCCTATCCGGTCGGCTACCCGCGTACCAGCACGCTGCGCGAGCTGCGCGAACGTTACGCGGAGTTGCCCACGGACACGGCCACCGGCGACCGGGTCTCGGTCACCGGCCGGGTGATCTTCGTACGGAACACCGGCAAGCTCTGTTTCGCCACCCTGCGCGACGGCGACGGCACCGAACTGCAGGCCATGCTGTCGCTGGACCGGGTCGGCGCGGATCGGCTGGAAGCCTGGAAGCGCCTGGTGGATCTCGGCGACCACGTCGGGGTCACCGGAGAGGTGATCACCAGTCGCCGGGGTGAGTTGTCGGTGCTGGCCGAGGAGTGGGCGGTCACCGCCAAGGCGTTGCGCCCGCTACCGGTGGCGCACAAGCCGCTCAGCGAGGAGGCCCGGGTCCGGCAGCGCTACGTCGACCTGGTCGTCCGACCGCAGGCGCGGCAGATGGTGCGTACCCGGGCGGCGGCGATGCGCAGCCTGCGCGATTCGTTGCACGGCGAGGGTTACCTTGAGGTCGAGACCCCGATGTTGCAGTTGCTGCACGGGGGTGCGGCGGCCCGGCCTTTCGTGACCCACAGCAATGCACTCAACACCGATCTGTATCTTCGAATCGCGCCGGAACTATTTCTGAAGCGTGCCGTCGTCGGCGGTGTCGAGCGGGTCTTCGAGATCAACCGCAACTTCCGTAATGAGGGCATCGACTCTTCGCACTCGCCCGAGTTCGCCATGCTGGAGGCGTACGAGGCGTACGGCGACTACAACACGATGGCCGAGTTGACCCGCAATCTCGTCCAGCGGGCGGCGATCGCGGTCTCCGGATCGACGGTGGTCACCCACGCTGACGGTCGAGAGTTCGACCTCGGCGGACAGTGGCGTTCGGTCACCCTCTTCGGCGTGCTTTCCGAGGCGCTCGGGGAGGAGGTCACGGTCCACACCGAGCGGGCGCGCCTGATCGAGTACGCCGACAAGGTGGGCCTGGCCGTCGACCCGAAGTGGGGGCCGGGCAAGCTCGCCGAGGAACTGTTCGAGGAACTGGTCGTACCCGGGCTGGAGGCGCCCACCTTCGTGCGGGACTACCCGGAGGAGACCAGTCCACTGACCCGCTCCCATCGCAGCGAGCCGGGCCTGGCCGAGAAGTGGGACCTGTACGTGCTCGGTTTCGAACTGGGCACCGCGTACTCCGAGCTGGTCGACCCGGTGGTGCAGCGGGAACGCCTGATGGCCCAGGCGCAACTGGCCGCTCGGGGCGACGACGAGGCGATGCGACTGGACGAGGACTTTCTCCGGGCGATGGAGTACGGAATGCCACCGGCCGGTGGCATGGGAATGGGAATCGACCGCCTCCTGATGGCGCTGACCGGCCTGGGAATTCGGGAAACCATCCTCTTCCCGTTGGTCCGCCCCGAGTAGTCGTACGAGAACTTACCGCGTCGTTACCGCATCCTATTGACGCGACAAGCATCCGGCGGGTTATTGTGCTTGTGCAGTTGGCAGGAGCAACCCTGCTCGAAAGGAATGTGGGACGTGGCCAAGCAGATCATTCACAAGCTGGTCGATGACCTGGACGGCGGGGACGCGGACGAGACCGTCAAGTTCGCGCTCGACGGTGTTCAGTACGAGATCGACCTGTCAGGTTCGAACGCAGAGAAATTGCGCGAGGTATTTGCCCCGTACATCGCCCACGGCACGAAGGTCGGTCGCGGCGGTGTGGTCGTCGGTGGTCGGGCCGCCCGTGGTCGCGGTGGCGCGACCGCCGACCGCGAGCAGAACAAGGCCATCCGGGCCTGGGCGCGCAAGGCGGGCAAGGACATCTCGGACCGAGGCCGGATCCCCCAGGAGATCGTCGACGAGTACCACTCGAAGGCCGGTCACTGAGACCAGGCATCAGGAGCGAGCACGACGCCGGCCCGGAGACGCTCTCCGGGCCGGCGTCGTCGTCGCGGGACTATTCGGGGCGTACCGCGCGTTGTCCACAGCCGGTGGATGTCTTGTCCACAACCTGTGGATGGTGCCGTGGCGGTGCCGTCCCCGGGCCGGGGCGCCCCCGTGCGGCGTTCCCGGAGGTCCCGGCCAGCGGGCCGAATTTCGCTCTGCGCGTACACAGACCATGCCCGGAACACCCGTTGAGCGTGGATGGTTGTGCAAAACGACGCGTACCGGGCCTACGACGCAGACACACGAGGTCAGCCGAGTCGGCTCGCGGCGATAGAGTAATGAGGCGCGGACGCCCGTCCCGGGCGCTCGCGTATCCGGCCCCGCCGAGAGTCTTGACCACCAAGATCGAGTGCGCACGGCACGTGAGGAGCACGAGGGCATGTTCGAGCGGTTCACCGACCGAGCGCGACGGGTTGTCGTCCTGGCCCAGGAAGAGGCCCGGATGCTCAACCACAACTACATCGGTACGGAACACATCCTGTTGGGCCTGATCCACGAGGGTGAGGGCGTCGCGGCCAAGGCCCTGGAGAGCCTCGGGATCTCCCTGGAGGGCGTCCGCCAGCAGGTGGAGGAGATCATCGGCCAGGGCCAGCAGGCACCGAGCGGGCACATCCCGTTCACGCCGCGGGCCAAGAAGGTGCTGGAGCTGTCGTTGCGCGAGGCGCTGCAGCTCGGCCACAACTACATCGGCACGGAGCACATCCTGCTCGGGCTGATCCGCGAGGGTGAGGGCGTCGCCGCCCAGGTGCTGGTCAAGCTCGGCGCCGACCTGAACCGGGTCCGCCAGCAGGTGATCCAGCTGCTCTCCGGCTACCAGGGCAAGGAGCCGGCCGCGGCGGGTACCGCGCCGGGTGAGGCCGCGCCGTCGACCAGCCTGGTGCTGGACCAGTTCGGCCGGAACCTGACCCAGGCGGCCCGGGAGGGCAAGCTCGACCCGGTCATCGGGCGCGAGAAGGAGATCGAGCGGGTGATGCAGGTGCTCTCCCGCCGGACGAAGAACAACCCGGTCCTGATCGGCGAGCCCGGCGTCGGTAAGACCGCCGTGGTCGAGGGGTTGTCCCAGAAGATCATCAAGGGCGAGGTGCCCGAGACGCTGAAGGACAAGCAGCTCTACACGCTCGACCTGGGCGCGTTGGTGGCCGGTTCCCGGTACCGCGGTGACTTCGAGGAGCGCCTGAAGAAGGTGCTGAAGGAGATCCGCACCCGGGGCGACATCATCCTGTTCATCGACGAGATTCACACCCTCGTGGGCGCGGGTGCCGCCGAGGGTGCGATAGACGCCGCGAGCATCCTCAAGCCGATGCTGGCGCGTGGCGAGCTGCAGACCATCGGCGCGACCACCCTCGACGAGTACCGCAAGCACCTGGAGAAGGACGCCGCGCTGGAGCGGCGCTTCCAGCCGATCCAGGTCGGCGAGCCGTCGCTGGCGCACACCATCGAGATCCTCAAGGGTCTGCGGGACCGGTACGAGGCGCACCACCGCGTGTCGATCACCGACGCCGCTCTGGTGGCCGCCGCGACTCTGGCCGATCGGTACATCTCCGACCGGTTCCTGCCGGACAAGGCGATCGACCTCATCGACGAGGCCGGCGCGCGGATGCGGATCCGTCGGATGACCGCGCCGCCGGACCTGCGTGACTTCGACGAGCGGATCGCGCAGGTGCGTCGGGACAAGGAGTCCGCGATCGACGCGCAGGACTTCGAGCGTGCCGCGCAGCTGCGGGACACCGAGAAGCAGCTGCTGGGTCAGAAGGCGCAGCGGGAGAAGGAGTGGAAGGCCGGTGACCTGGACGTCGTCAGCGAGGTCGACGACGAGCAGATCGCTGAGGTGCTGGGCAACTGGACGGGCATCCCGGTCTACAAGCTGACCGAGGAGGAGACCTCGCGCCTGCTGCGCATGGAGGACGAGCTGCACAAGCGCGTCATCGGCCAGGAGGACGCGGTCAAGGCGGTCTCGAAGGCGATCCGGCGTACCCGGGCCGGCCTGAAGGACCCCAAGCGCCCGTCGGGCTCGTTCATCTTCGCCGGCCCGTCCGGCGTGGGTAAGACCGAGCTGTCCAAGGCGCTCGCGGAGTTCCTGTTCGGCAGCGAGGACGCCCTGATCCAGCTGGACATGTCCGAGTTCCACGACCGGTACACGGTCTCCCGGTTGGTGGGTGCCCCTCCCGGCTACGTCGGCTACGACGAGGGCGGGCAGCTGACCGAGAAGGTGCGGCGTCGGCCGTTCAGCGTGGTGCTGTTCGACGAGATCGAGAAGGCCCACCCGGACGTGTTCAACACGCTCCTCCAGATCCTGGAGGATGGTCGGCTCACCGACGGCCAGGGCCGGATCGTGGACTTCAAGAACACGGTCATCATCCTGACCACCAACCTGGGCACCCGGGACGTCGCCAAGGCGGTCTCGCTGGGCTTCCAGGCGTCGGAGGACTCCGAGTCCAACTACGACCGGATGAAGCAGAAGGTCAACGACGAGCTCAAGCAGCACTTCCGGCCCGAGTTCCTGAACCGGATCGACGACACCATCGTCTTCCACCAGCTGCGCGAGAGCGAGATCCTCTCGATCGTGGACATCATGATCCAGCGGATCGAGACCCAGCTGCGGAACAAGGACATGGGCCTGGAGCTGACCGACAACGCCAAGAAGTACCTGGCGAAGAAGGGCTTCGACCCGGTGCTCGGGGCGCGTCCGCTGCGTCGCACGATCCAGCGCGACATCGAGGACAACCTCTCCGAGCGGATCCTGTTCAACGAGCTGACCCCGGGTCAGATCGTGGTGGTTGACTGCGAGGGCGACCCGAACGACATCGACAAGTCCAAGCTCGTCTTCAAGGGGTCCGACCGCCCGGTGGAGGTGCCGGACGCCGTGCCGGCCGACCTCGGCGGCAGGACGGCTGCGGCGGGCGCGGACGAGTAGGTCGTCAGCCGAAGCGACGGCGGCCCGGTGGCGAAATGCCATCGGGCCGCCGTCGTATCTGAGGTCGCAGGGGCTGTCCGCCCGCCGTATCCGATCGTCCGCTTTGTGGCGGTTTGTCGTGACCGCGGTCACGGTTTGCCTGGGCATGGACCGGTCCTGGGGGTCGTTGTACGGGGAGTAACCGCGACGGCCGCACCGGTCGGCCCGACCCGGAAATGCCGGGCCCGACCAGGTCGTTGCAGACCCGGAGCAGGCGCACCCGCGCCGCCTCCATCCGACGCGGTATCCGCCTCCTCCCATCTCCTGGTGTCGTGTCGATCCCCCGAGACGGAAGGCAACGATCATGACGAGTCCGATCCGCAAGGCTGCCCTGACCGCCGCCGGTGCCGTCTGCGCCGGTGGGATGATTGCCGGCCCGGTGGGCGCGGTCGCTGCCCCGCCGAGCTCCGACCCGCTGGCCGCCGTGACCGAGCGGGGGCACGGCAAGGGTGAGCGGCAGCTGAAGCTTCGTTACGAGGCCCAGCCGAACTTCTACTACTGCGGTCCGGCTGCGGTGCGTAACACCCTGAGCATCCTCAACAAGGACGTTTCCCAGGACGACCTGGCCCGCGAGATGGGCACCACCGAGCGGGGCACCGACTCGGCGTACCTGATCACCGAGGCCCTCAACCGGAAGGCCGGCAAGGATGTCTACCGCACGGTGGAGATCCCCGATCAGGCCGCCAACCGGGCCGAGACCGACCGGCTGCGTGAAGACGTCGTCCGCGCCGTCGACAGCGGCCGGGGCGTGGTGGCCAACGTCGTCGGCACCGCCACCGACCTCGGCGGGGGCAGCCACACCTTCGATGGCGGCCACTACATCGCGGTGACCGGCTACCGCGACGGTGGTGACCAGATGAAGATCGCCGACTCGGCCGACGCTGCCCGGGCCGAGTACTGGATCAGCACCGACGCGCTGGCCGACTGGATCGCCAGCCGCGGCTATTCCGCCTGATCCAGCCCGTCAGATGCTTGAGGGCCGGCCCCGATCGGGGCCGGCCCTCAAGCACGCTCTCAACCTGCCACCGGTGCCGGAGGGCCGTCGCCGATCAACCGGAACGATGTCTCACCGATCGACTCGACCAGACCGTCGCTGACCAGTCCGGCGAGTGCCCGGGCCCGCTGCACCTCGTCCGCCCACACCTGGTCCAGGCGCTGGTGTGGCACTGGCCCGGTGGCCTCCCGGAGCACTCCGAGCAGCAGGCCGCGTACCTGGCGGTCGGTGCCTGCGTACCGTTGGGGGCGGCGGGTCGGACCGGCTGGAGCCGGGCGCCCGGAGGCTCGCCAGGCGCAGGTCGACTCGACCGGGCACGCCTCGCAGCGAGGCGACCGGGCGGTGCAGACGACCGCTCCCAACTCCATGATGGCGGCGCTGGCCAGGGCCGCTGCGGCCGGTTCGGCGGGCAGCAGTTCCTCGGTGGCGACCAGGTCGGCGGGACGGGTGGTCGGGCCGGCATCCGGTTCTCCGGCCACCGCCCGGCAGACCACCCGACGTACGTTCGTGTCGACCACCGGGTGACGCTGGCCGTACGCGAAGGCGGCGACCGCCCGGGCGGTGTACGTGCCGACGCCGGGCAGGGCGAGCAACTGGTCCAGCCGGTCCGGCACCGCACCGCCGTGCCGCTCCACGATGGCCACCGCGCACTCGTACAGCCGGACGGCCCGGCGGGGGTAGCCGAGCCGTCCCCACATGCGGATCGCCTCCGCCGGGCTGGACCCGGCCAGGGCGGCCGGCGTCGGCCAGCGCTCCAGCCACGCCTGCCAGGCGGGCACCACCCGGACGACCGGGGTCTGCTGAAGCATGACCTCGCTGACCAGGATCGCCCAGGGGCTCGCCTCGGGCCTGCGCCACGGCAGATCCCGCGCGTGCTGCTCGTACCACCGGCTCACCCGGCCGGCGAATGTGGGTTCTGTCATCGCGTCGCCGATGATGTCACGCACGCGGATCCCGTCGTTCGGACGGTCGGGCGGGCCGACACCGACGGCGCATGACGATCGGGCAGAATGCCCGGATGAACGAGCTTGCGATCACCGTCATCGGCCGGGACCGGCCCGGCATCGTGGCCGACGTCGCCGAGGTGCTCGCCCGGCTCGGCGCCAACCTCACCGACAGCACCATGACCCGCCTGCGGGGACACTTCGCGATGACCCTGATCTGCGTCGGCCCGGCCGCCGCCGAGGTCGAGACCGCGCTGGCGCCGCTGGCCGCCGACGGTCAACTGCTGGCGACCGTACGCGCGGTGACGCCCGACGGTGAGACGGCACCGGCCGGCGAGCCGTACGTGATGGCGGTGCACGGCGCCGACCGGATGGGCATCGTGGCCGCGATGACCCGGGTGCTGGCCGAGGCCGGCGGCAACGTCACCGACCTGAGCACCCGCTTGGCGGGGACGCTCTACGTGGTGGTGGCCGAGGTGGACCTGCCCCCCGGTACCGCCGACGCGCTCGGCGGCCGGCTGGCTGAGGCAGCCGCCGGTCTCGGTGTCGAGGTGACCCTCCGGCCTGCCGAACCGGACCTGCTGTGAGCGGCGCACCGGACGGGCCGAACCCGGACCCGCAGGCCGACGCGTACGTGGGCCTCGGTGACTGGACTCCCGAGGCACTGGGCGCCGGTCGGGTCATCCCGGTGGTCTCCGCCCCGGACCCGGTGCTCAGCCGGCCGGGCGACGAGGTCGATCCGACCGCCGGTGAGACGGTGCGGCTGGCCGCGGACCTGATCGCCACCATGCGGGTGTCGCCCGGCTGCGTGGGCCTGGCCGCCCCGCAGGTCGGGGTGAGCGCCCAGATCTTCGCGGTGGACGTCACCGGGCATCCGAAGACGGTGACCGGGCACGGCGTCTTCGTGCTCTGCAACGCCCGCGTCATCGAGGCCACCCGGTGGAAGGCGGGTCGGGAAGGGTGCATGTCGGTGCCGGACCTGACCGGTGACGTGAAGCGCGCGGGCCGGCTGGTGGTGGAGGGGGCGCTGCCCGGCAGTGCTGAGACCGTACGCCTGGTGACGGACGGTTTCGAGGCGCGTGCCCTGCAACACGAGATCGACCACTGCGCTGGCCTGCTGTTTCTGGATCGGGTGGCCGGCGCACACGCGATCTACCAGCGGAAGGTCTACCTCTGAATCGACCCGGATGGTCGCGCTGAGTGACCGTGGTCGGTGCGAACCGTCGTGAATGGAGGGTCCGATCCGATGGGACGGGGGAGCCACGGCGCGTCGCTGCCGTCCGCCGGACGCGCCGCCGCTACGGTGGGGACATCATGCGTCTGACGGTCGGCCCCCTGCCTCCCACCGTGTACTGGCGGCGTCGCGCCGTCGTGCTCGGTGCGGTGCTGCTCTTCCTGATTGTCCTGTTCTACTCGTGCAACGGGCCCACCGGGGGCAACGACGCGACCGGCGACGGCCAACCCGACTCGGGCGTGGCGACCGGCACGCCGGATCCGACCGGGTCGGTGCTGACTCCGCAGACCGGTTCGCCGCCGTCCGGTGATGCCGGGGCCGACCCCGCCGATCCAGGAAACGAGGCCGATCCTTCTGCCCCGGAGAACGAACCGAGCCTCAGCAATGACCCGCCAGCGGTCGATCCGGTCGCGGACGAAGGCAACTGCGCGGACACTGAACTCTCGGTGACCGCCGTGGCGCTGCCCGCGCAGGCCGCCTCGGGAGCCCACGTCGACCTGAATCTGAAGATCCGTAACCGGTCCGACCGGACGTGCAGCCGGGACGTCGGCGCGACCGCCCAGGAGTTGTACATCAAGGCCGGTGCCGAGGTGGTCTGGTCCTCGGACACCTGTGGCACGGCCGCCGGGTCCGACGTGCAGTCCTTCACCCCCGGCTTCGAACGCTCCTACCAGGTCAACTGGAACGGCAGGGACAGCAGCCGGTGTGCCGACGGTGTGGCGAACGGACCGGCCGTGCCGGCGGGGTCGTACCAGGTCTTCGCCCGGGTGGGCACCAAGCTCAGCCAGCCCGCGAAGCTGGTCCTCAGGTAGTCGGTGCTTGGGCCGCCGTGCCGACCGCCCGCTCGGCCTCGGCTCGGTCGGGCGAGCCCTTACAAATCGCTGCCTAGACGTAGCGTTCCAGGATGGACGCCTCGGCCAGCCGTGACAGTCCTTCGCGTACGCCCCGGGCTCGAGCGTCACCGACGCCGTCGACCGCTTGCAGGTCTTCCACTGTGGCGCCCAGCAGCCGTTGCAGGCTGCCGAAGTGCACCACCAGCCGGTCGACCACGGCCACCGGAAGCCGGGGCACCTTGGCCAGCAGCCGGAAACCGCGAGGGCTGACCGCCGCGTCCAGCGCGTCCGAGGCGGCCGGGTAGCCGATCGCCTTGGCGACCGAGACCAGATCGATCAGCTCGGTGGCGCTCAGTAGATCCAGCTCGACCAGCGCCTCGTCGAGGGTCCGGGACTTGCGACCGGTCGGCAGGTAGTCCCGAATGACCAGGGTGCGGTCGGCGTCGACGCCGGCCATCAGCTCGTCCAGCTGAAGGGCGAGCAACCGCCCGTCGGTGCCCAGCTCGACCACGTAACCGGCGATCTCGTCGGCGATCCGGCGGACCATCTCCAGCCGCTGCACCACGGCCACCGCGTCGCGTACGGTGACCAGGTCCTCGATCTCCAGGGCGGACAGGGTGCCGGAAACTTCGTCGAGGCGGAGTTTGTACCGCTCCAACGTGGCCAGCGCCTGATTCGCGCGGGAGAGGATCGCCGCCGAGTCGTCAAGCACGTGCCGCTGACCGTTTACGTAGAGGCTGATGATGCGCATGGACTGGCTGACCGAGATGACCGGGTAGCCGGTCTGCCGGGCGACCCGCTCCGCGGTGCGGTGCCGAGTGCCGGACTCCTCGGTCGGGATGGTCGGGTCGGGCATCAGGTGGACCGCCGCTCGGACGATCCGGGTGCCGTCGCTGGAGAGCACGACCGCGCCGTCCATCTTGCACAGCTCCCGGACCCGGGTCGCGGAGAACTCGACGTCCAGCGGAAAACCGCCCGTGCAGAGCCCTTCGACCACCTTGTCGTAGCCCAGGACGATCAGCGCGCCCGTCCGACCCCGCAGGATCCGCTCCAACCCGTCGCGTAGTGCGGTGCCCGGTGCCATCAGGGCCAGATTGGCGCGCAGCGGGTCACCGGCGACGCCGCCACCGGTCACGCTCACGCTGATGGGTCGGGCAGGCGAGCCCACGGCAGCGGTGCGGGCGTGGGGCGTCGCGCCGGCTGGCTTGGTGGTATCGCGGTCGATCGGCACGGGCACAGTCTACGGACTGCCCTGCGGTGGGTGCTCTCGCGGTTACTGTGATGTGTCACGATTCCGCCCGCGCTGCCCGACCTGCCCGGTGGACGGCTCACTCCGCCGACGCCCGCGCGGCGGCCTGCAACGCCGAACGGACGTCGGTGACCTCGATCACGCGCATCTGCTCCGGGCCGGCACCGGTGCTGGCGGGCCCGCAGCCCGGCGGCACGAGGGCCAGTCGGAAACCGAGCCGGGCCGCCTCGGCCAACCGGCGCGGCACCGCGCCCACCCGGCGCACCTCGCCGGTGAGACCGACCTCACCGATCGCCACCAGGTGCGGTGCGATCGCCAGGTTGAGCCCTCCGGAGGCGACGGCGAGGGCGACCGCGAGGTCGGCTGCGGGCTCCACCACCCGGATGCCGCCCACGGTGGCCGCGAAGACCTCCCGGTCGTGCAGGGTGAGCCGTTCGGTACGGCGCTGGAGCACCGCCAGCACCATCGCCAGCCGGGCGGAGTCCAGCCCGGAGACGGTACGCCGGGGCGAGCCGGCCACGGTGGCACCGATCAGTGCCTGCACCTCGGTGAGCAGTGCCCGGCGCCCCTCCATCGCCACCGTCACGCAGGTGCCCGGGACCGGCTCGGAGTACCGGGTCAGGAACAGCCCGGAGGGGTCGGCGAGGCTGCTGATGCCGCCCTCGTGCATCTCGAAGCAGCCGACCTCGTCGGCGGCGCCGAACCGGTTCTTGACCCCACGCACCATCCGCAGCGACGAGTGCTTGTCGCCTTCGAAGTGCAGTACCACGTCGACCAGGTGCTCGAGCACCCGGGGACCGGCGACCTGGCCGTCCTTGGTGACGTGGCCGACCAGCACGGTGGCGACCCCGCGTTCCTTGGCGACCGCGACCAGGGCGGCGGTGACCGCCCGGACCTGGGTCACCCCGCCCGGTACGCCCTCGGTGCCGGTGGTGGAGATGGTCTGCACCGAGTCGAGGACGAGCAGGCCGGGCTTGACCGCGTCGAGGTGACCGAGCACCGCCGCGAGGTCGCTCTCGGCGGCCAGGAAGAGCTGATCGTGCAGGGTGCCCATGCGCTCCGCCCGCAGCCGCACCTGGCTGACCGACTCCTCACCGCTGACCACCAGCGACGGGCTGCCCGCTCCGGCGGCCCACTGCTGCGCGACGTCGAGCAGCAGAGTCGACTTGCCCACCCCCGGCTCCCCGGCGAGCAGCACCACGGCACCGGGGACCAGGCCGCCACCGAGGACGCGATCCAGCTCGCCGACCCCGGTGGGCCGGGCCCGGGCCGGTGCCGCGCTGATGGTGGCGATGGGCCGGGCCGGCTCGGCGGGCATCCGGGAACTCACCACGCGGCCCGAGACGGTCGGGCCGGTGATCGTGCACTCGACCACGGAGCCCCACTCGGCGCACTCGGGACAGCGTCCCACCCACTTCGGTGGCTGGTGTCCGCAGGCGTCGCACTCGTACGCGGGCCGGGGCTCGCGAGCAGCGGCGCGGCTTCGCGAGCCGGTGCCCGCCCGGGACGGGGTCGATCGGGAGATGCTCACCCGACCGACGCTAACCCCCGGGTACGACGAGGGCGTCGTCGGCATGGCTGCACCACGCCGACGACGCCGCCGGTGCGTACCTGGAGCGGCCCGGTCGCGGTTGGCGATGCCGGGCCGACGTGCTCAGTGGCCGCCTTCGCCCTCGTACTCGGTGTGCCGCTCGATGATCGGCGACGGTTGAGGCGCGGGGGTGAGCGGTACGGCGATCGGTGCGGGGCTGGTGACCGTCTCGCCACCGAAGTCGAAGGTCAGCGTGACGCTCTGGCCGGCGAGCAGGGCCTCGTTCAGACCGACGAGCTGGAGCACCTGCTCACCCTCGGTGTTGAGCTGCACGTAGCTCAGCGGGGGGATCTCGATCCGGGCCGGACCGGCCGCAGGCGCTTCGGTCGGGCTCGGCGACGGGGAATCGTCCGGCGACGGGGAATCGTCCGGCGAGGGAGAGTTGCCCGGCGAGGCGGAGTTGTCCGGCGAGGGGGAGCCCTCGGGGGACTGCTCCGGCGACGCGGTGGGCGATGGGCTGGTCGCGGCGGCGACCGAGGTGAGCACCACCTCTCGGGCGTCCGACGAGGTGACCGTCACCGTGACCGGATCCGGTGAGTCGTTGTAGAGGACGACGTTGAGCAGGGCGTTGTCGCCGGCCTGGTAGCCCTCGACACCGGGGTAGGCGACCAGGGCACCGCGTACGGCGTACTTCCCGTCGCCGGCCACGAAGTTGGCGCCCTGGACCGACGGCACCTTGTTGGCCGTCTCGGAGATCTGGCCGGCGCCGCATCCGGACAGCAGCAGCCCGGCCGCCGCGAACCCGGGCAGCAGCACGGCAGCCCGCCGGGAACCCCTGATCGAGCGCCTCACGTCGGTCCTCCTCGTCACGATCACACCCGGCTTGCCCGCCGGAACCGCTGGCCATGCCCGCGCAGACCGGGCTCCAGGGTAGTTGGAGCTGATCGTGGCCCGCACGCCGACCCGGTGCGGCCACCTGCCGGGGTGAGACTCAGCCGAGCCGACCGTTCGTGACCAGCAGGGCGACGTCGATCAGGGCGACCAGCAGCACCGCCCGGAAGGCGGCCACCGGCCGGGCTCCGGCGTGATCGCCGGTCCTGCCCGCGTACCAGGCCACGATGAAGATCACGACGGTGGCGCCGACCGCCGCGAGACCCACGCCCGACGGTGGTCCGGGCGGCCCGAGTACCAACGTGACGGTCGCCGCGATCAACAGCCCGACGGCGGCCGCCCGGCTTCCCGTCGCGCCGAGTCGATGCGGCAGTCCATGGACCCCGGTCCGGGCGTCGTCGGCGAAGTCGGGCAGCACGTTGGCGAAGTGGGCGCCCGCGCCGAGCAGCGCCGCCGCGACGACCAGCCAGGCCGGGGGCGGCGGAGCGTCGGGCAGCGCCAGCACCACGAAGGCGGGGAGCGCGCCGAAGGAGATCGCGTACGGCAGCACCGAGATCGGGGTGGACTTCAGCGGCCAGTCGTAGAGCAGCGCCGAGACCAGGGCGACAATGGCGCAGATCGCCGCCGTCGGGTTGGTGGTCAGGGCCAGCGCCACGGTCGCGGTGGCGGCCACGGCGGCGGCCGCCGCCACGGTACGCCGGCCGAGCGCACCGGCGGCCAACGGCTTGTCGGTACGCCCGACCGCGGCATCGCGATCCGCGTCGAGCAGGTCGTTGGTCCACCCGACGGTGAACTGGCTGGCAGCCACGGTGAGCACCACCGCGATCACGCCGCCGGGTGGATGCCCGACACCGACGGCGAGCAGACCAGCCACTGTGGTGACCGCCGCGGTCGGCTCCGGATGGCTCGCTCTGACCAGCCCTAACACCGTCGACGACATAACGGAAGTCTGGTCGTTACCGGGGAGTCGTGCCACGCTCGTTGCCATGCGTGACGCCGGCCGCGTGCTGCCCCGCAACGATCCGCGCCAGTACGACGACCTGGCGGACGAGTGGTGGCGGCCGGACGGCGTGTTCGCCATGCTGCACTGGCTGGCCCGGGCGCGGGCCGCGCTGGTGCCCCCGGCGGCGCGACCCGGTGCGCTCCTGGTCGACCTGGGCTGCGGGGCCGGGCTGCTCGCCCCACACCTGGTCGGCAAGGGTTACCGACACGTTGGGGTGGACCTGACCCGTTCGGCGCTGGCGCAGGCGGCGGTGCGCGGCGTGACGGCGGTCAACGGCGACGCCACGGCGGTACCGCTAGTGGACGGCTGCGCAGACGTGGTCGCCGCTGGCGAGTTGCTGGAGCACGTCCCGGACTGGCGGGCGGCGGTGGCCGAGGCGTGTCGCCTGCTGCGGCCCGGCGGCCTGCTGGTGCTGGACACCCTCAACGACACCGCGCTGGCCCGGCTGGTCGCCGTCCGAATCGCCGAACGTCTGCCCACCGTGCCGCGCGGCATCCACGATCCTCGGTTGTTCGTGGACGATCGGGAGTTGGTCGCCGAGTGCGCCCGACACGGCGTCGACCTGCGGGTCCGTGGTGTCCGGCCAGGGGTACCGGGGCTGCTGCGGTGGCTGCTGCGGCAGGCGACGGGTGCCGCGACGCCAGCCGGTCAGGCACCGCGCATCGTGCCGACCGGGTCGAGAGCGGTGCTCTACCAGGGTCACGGGGTACGCGACGGATAGCTGATTCAGGTGAGGGTATGGCAATGGCCGAAGAGGGGGTTCCATCCATGACCGAGCGCAGTGGAGCGCCGGCGGCGGCCCGGCGGCTGGCGCCCCGGCTGGCGGCGCGGGCCGCCACGCACGACCGGGACGGCTCGTTTCCCGTCGACGACTTCACCGACCTGCGAGAGGCGGGGCTGTTCGGGCTGATGGTCCCCGCCGAACTGGGTGGCACCGGTGCCACCTTCGCGGCCTACGCCGCCGTCGCCACCGAACTGGCTCGGGGCAATGGTGCCACCGCGCTGGTGTTCAACATGCACGCCTCGGTCACCGGGGCGCTCGGCGCGGTCACCGAGGAACTGGCCGAGGCGCTCGGCGTACCGGCGGAGGCGCTGGCTGCCCGCGACCGCCTGTTGCGGGCGGCGGCCGACGGGGCGTGGTATGCGGTCGCGATGAGCGAGCGGGGCGCGGGTGCCCGGCTGTCCCAGCTCGCCACGGTCTACGAACCGGTCGACGGCGGCTGGCGGATCAAGGGCAGCAAGACCTTCTGCTCCGGTGCCGGTCACGCCGACGGCTACCTGGTGGCGGCCCGCAGCGCCGCCGACCCGTCGGTGGTCTCGCAGTTCCTGGTTCCGGCGGGGGAGGGTCTCACCGTCGAGCCGACCTGGGACGCCCTCGGCATGCGCGCCACCGCCTCGCACGACCTGCACCTCGACGTGACCGTCGGCACCGACCGGCTGCTCGGCGGGGTCGAGGGGCTGGCCCTGGTGGTGGCCCAGCTCATGCCGCACTGGCTGGTGGCCAGCTACGCGGCCGTCTACGTGGGGGTGGCCCGGGCGGCGATCGACGCGGCCGTGGAACACCTCAACGCCCGGAACCTCGCCGGGCTGCCGGCGGTACGAGCCCGCCTGGGTCGCGCCGACGCCGCCGTGGCGGCGGCGGAGCTGGTGGTCGCCGAGGCGGCTCGACGAGTGGACGAGGCGCCGGGCGACGAGGAGACCAACCGGTGGGTGTGGCGGGCCAAGCTGTTGGCCGGCACCACCGCGGCGGACGTGGCCGCGTCCATGCTGGAGGCGGCCGGCACCTCCGCCACCCGGCGGGGTCATCCGCTGGAACGCCTGTACCGCGACGCCCGCTGCGGGTCGCTGCACCCGGCCACCTCGGACGTCTGCGCCGACTGGCTCGGCATCGCCACACTCGGCGGTGACCCGGACCGTGACGGATCGAGTCCTCGTTGGTGAGCGTGAGGGAATGAGCTTGCGAGCCCCGCGGTCGCGAACCGGGGCGGGACTGGCGAGCGCCGGATGTGAGCTTGCGAGAGGAAGGTGGGACCGTGTCCGTACCGGTGATCGCGGGCCTGGGCACGGCCCATCCGCCCTCGGCCGACCAGCAGGAGTTGTGGGAGAAGTTCTTCTCCCAGCACTTCTCCGGCTCCACCCGCGCGTTGGCCGAGCGGATCTTCGCGCATTCCGGAGTGACCCGGCGGCAGGCGGCGGTCAACCCGTTGCTTGAGG
Organism: Micromonospora sp. NPDC049374; assembly: GCF_040677165.1. Taxonomy (NCBI): domain Bacteria; kingdom Bacillati; phylum Actinomycetota; class Actinomycetes; order Micromonosporales; family Micromonosporaceae; genus Micromonospora; species Micromonospora sp. NPDC049374. Next base: position 166,583 of record NZ_JBFAQH010000002.1, read on the forward strand.
ACGTCTCCGAGTGGCCGACCGAGCGACGGATGCTCCGTTACCAGGTCGAGGCGTTGCCGCTGGGAAAGGAGGCGGTCGGCCGGGCGTTGACCGCCGCCGGGCTGGACGCCCGTGACGTCGGCCTCTTCGTCGTGTGCTCGTGCACCGGGTACGCCACTCCCGGGCTGGACATCCTGCTCGCCCGGGATCTGGGCATGGCCGCGACGACCCAGCGGATGTTCGTCGGTCACATGGGCTGCTACGCGGCTCTGCCGGGGTTGGGTGCGGTGGCTGACTTCGTCACCGCGCGGGGGCGTCCCGCGCTGCTGCTCTGCGCCGAGTTGACCAGTTTGCACCTGCAGCCCTCGTCGGCCCGGATGGACACCCAGCAGATCGTTTCCCACGCGCTCTTTTCCGATGCCGCGGTCGCCGCGGTTGTCGTTCCCGGCGGGCGGGGGTACGCCGTGCGTGAGGTCGCCTCGGTGACCGACACCTCCACCGCCGACCACATGACCTGGGAGGTGACCGACACCGGTTTCCGGATGGGGCTGTCGCCGAAGGTGCCGCAGGTGCTGTCGGCGCACGTCCGAGGGCTGGTCGACGAGGTACTGGCCCGGCACGGCACCCGCCGGTCGGAGGTGGACGGCTGGGCCGTGCACCCGGGTGGTCCACGCATCCTCAACGTGGTGGAGCGGGAGCTGGGGCTGGCGCCGACGGCGTTGGCGGCGTCCCGGGAGACGCTGAACGAGCACGGCAACTGTTCCTCGCCGACGGTGCTGCTGATCCTCGACCGCCTGTTCCGGTCGGCACCGGCACCGCGCCGGGTGGTGATGCTGGCCTTCGGGCCTGGGTTGACCCTCTACGCCGCCCTGCTGGAGCGGCACGCCTGATCATCCAGTAGAGCTACCCTTCTGGTATGGACGTCGATGCCACCCATCGGCTGCGCGGGGCACTGCTGGCCGCCGCCGCGGTGGCGGCGCTGACCCTCGGCGGCTGGTGGTGGCAAATAGCGGCACCGGAGTGGCCGACCGGCGCGGGTCTCGCGCCGGACGGGTCGTCGTCCGTCACGTACTGGCGGGAGGACCCGGTCACCGGCGACACGGTGCCCGAGCTTCCCAATGCCACCTCCTCCGTCCTGGTCGACGCGCGCACCGGTGCGGTGGCCGGAACGCACGACGGGCCGGCGCAGCGCACTGTGACGGGTTCCGCCGGATCGAGCGGCTGGCGGGCGGGCGGGACCGACCTGGTCTGGACCGAGTCGGCGAGGCTCAGCTCCGGCGGGGCGGTTGTCCGGCAGACCCGGATGGAGCGGGGCGAGCGGCACCTGTTGCGCCTGCGCTGCACTGGTCCGGGCGAGCTGCTGGTAGCCGTCAGCGGCGCCCGGTCAGCGGCCCCGATGACGGTGGGCTGCGACGGTGGGCAGGTCATGATGGAACTCGCCGGCACCGGCGCTGCGGCCCGGTTGTCGTTCTCGCCAGCCGGGTCGGAGCCGCTCCAGATCGAGGCCCGGTTGATCGCCTTGAGGTGAGCCGTGGCGACCGTTCCGCCGGTCCGTTCGCGGGGGTTCAGTCGGCGAGTCGGGACAGTTCGGCGTGATGGTCGGCGATCGAGGTGACCTCGGGTACCACAAGCGTGATCCGGCCGGTGCGGTCGGCGAGCAGGGCGGTCACGCCGTCCTGGCTGGCCGGCAGGTGCAGGAAGGCACGTAGTCCTCCGGCCGGATCGGCGAGCGAACGCACCTGTGTCCCCGGCGGTGCTGCCCGTGGCCGGGCCGCGGCCACGGTGACCACGGTCACCCCGGCCGGTGCTGCCGTCGCCGCCTCGGCGACCTGCTCCGGGCAGGCGCAACCGTCCACCAGCAGCACCACCACCGGCAGCAGCCCTCGTAGCGCCACCGGTGACTGCCCGCCGTCGACCAGGTCGAGCGCGGGCAGGGGGCGACCGGTCAGCTGCGCCGGTGCCGGGTCGGGCGTGCTGGCCCCCGGTCCGGTCCGGCCGGCCCTGGGCCAGGTGACGGCGGCCAGGCCGGCGAGGGTGGTCAGGACCGCGACGATCAGCACGATCACCGGTCCGGTGGGCGGACGCCGGCGGCGCTGGTCCGCCGCCCGGCGCAGCTCACGACGGACCTGTTCGGCCTCGTCTGTCAGGGCCGCCAGGTCGTCCGGGATGACCACCCGGCCCCATTCCGGCGGCAGGTCGGGCAGCCCGGGACCATCGGCATCAGCCTTGCCCATTACGACCCCCTGGAACCTCACGGGTGTGCGGACGCGGCACTCCTCAAGCGTCCCGCACCGGGCCGGGTACCGCTACCGCTGCCCGCGTCGGGCTGCGGCGCGATATCATGGAACGGGTGCGTAGCCCTTGATCTCCAGCGGGTGTGTTGCAGGGCCTCGGCGCTTGTTCTCCCGGATCTCCACGTCCACGGCGGCGGTGTCCGGGGGTCATCCCAAGGTTACTCAACGTGTTCGAATCATCGTCTGGATGGTCTGTCAAGCCGAAGAAATACCTCTCACAGGGCCCCTGAGCTGCGCCAACGGTCAGGACAGCGGTGAGACATCGGTGCCTGAGCGTGTTACCCTAGACACAGCGAAAGGGGTTTCGAACCTATGGTTTTCAGTGTCGGCGAGACCGTTGTTTACCCCCACCACGGGGCCGCACTCATCGAGGCAATCGAGACTCGGGTCATCAAGGGCGAGCCCAAGCAGTACCTCGTCCTGAGGGTCGCGCAGGGTGACCTGACGGTCCGGGTACCAGCCGAGAACGCCGAGATCGTGGGTGTGCGCGAGGTGGTTGGCGAAGAGGGCCTCGGCAAGGTCTTCGACGTTCTCCGGGCTCCGCACACCGAGGAGCCGACCAACTGGTCGCGGCGTTACAAGGCGAATTTGGAGAAGCTGGCTTCCGGCAACCCGCTGAAGGTGGCCGAGGTCGTCCGTGACTTGTGGCGTCGCGAGCGGGAGCGGGGGCTGTCCGCGGGCGAGAAGCGCATGCTCGCCAAGGCCCGCGACATTCTGGTCGGCGAGGTCGCGCTGGCCGAGAAGAGCACCAAGGACGAGGCGGAGACGCTGCTCGACAAGGTGCTGACGGAGGCCTAGGCCGCACAGCATCGTCGTACCCGATTCGTAGCGAACAAACCGTCGAGGACCGCGACGTGACCGCGCAGCTCAATCCGTGCGGTGACGTCGCGGTCCTCGTGCCTGCGGCCGGAGCCGGTGTACGCCTCGGGCCCGGTCGGCCGAAGGCACTGCGGCTGCTGGCCGGTGAACCGTTGCTGGTGCACGCGGTCCGTCGGTTGGCCGAAGCCCCCTCGGTGCACAGCATCGTGGTGGCCGCGCCGGTCGCGGAGGTGGCGGCCGTGGGTGAACTTCTCGCACCGATCGCCCCGGTGACCGTGGTTCCCGGAGGCGCGGAACGGCAGGCGTCGGTGGCCGCCGCGCTCGCCGCGGTACCCGCCGGTCCCGAGATCGTCCTGGTGCACGACGCGGCTCGCGCACTCACCCCGCCCGCGCTTGTGGAATCGGTGGCCGCGGCGGTCCGGGCGGGCCATGACGCGGTGATCCCGGTGCTGCCGGTCGTCGACACGATCAAGGAGGTCGACGCGGACGAGAAGGTGCTCGGCACCGTCGACCGGGCCGCATTGCGCGCCGTGCAGACCCCCCAGGGATTCCGCCGGGCGGTGCTGACCGCAGCCCACGCCGCTGCCGCCGACGCCCTCACCGACGACGCCGGGCTGGTCGAGAAGCAGGGCGTTTCGGTGCACTGCGTGCCCGGTTCGGAACACGCGCTGAAGATCACCAGGCCGTTCGACCTGGCGCTGGCCGAGCACCTGCTGGCGACCGGGCGGTAGCGCGTACCCTCGGCTCATGATCGTTCCTCGGGTGGCCATCGGGACCGACGTGCACGCCTTCGAGGCCGGTCGACCCTGCTGGGTGGCCGGTCTGTACTGGCCGGAGCAGGACGGCCTGGCCGGGCACTCGGACGCGGACGTGGCCGCCCACGCCGCCTGCAACGCGCTGCTCTCCGCGGCCGGTCTCGGTGATCTCGGCGCCAACTTCGGGGTGGGGCAGCCCGAGTGGGCCGGAGCGAGCGGGGTGGCCCTGCTCACCGAGACAGCCCGCCGGGTACGCTCCGCCGGCTTCGCCATCGGCAACGTGTCCGTGCAGGTGGTGGGGAACCGGCCGAAGATCGGCCCACGTCGGGACGAGGCCCAGCAGGTGCTGTCCGAGGCCGTCGGCGCGCCGGTCACCGTCTCCGCCGCCACCACCGACGGCCTGGGCTTCACCGGGCGCGGCGAGGGGCTCGCCGGGATCGCCGTCGCCCTGGTGTACGAGCAGCCGAGCGCCTAGGCTCGCCGCGATGTCCGCCGACGTCCCCACCGACCCGCCCGCCGCCGACGGCTACCTCGAACGCGCCACGCTCCTCGCCGAGCTGGGCCGCTACGACGAGGCGGTGGCCGAACTCGGCTTCGCACTGGCCCTCGACCCGGCCGCCGCCAGCGTGTCGACCATGCTGGCCCGGGTTCACCTGGCCGCCGGCCGACCGACCGAGGCGCTTGCCGCCGCCGAGGCCGCGGTGACCGCCGCGCCGGGACAGGTGCCCCCGCTTGTCGTCCGTGGGCTGGCCCTCGGCGACCTCGAACGGTATGCCGAGGCCGCCCGTACCGCCGATGCGATCCTGGCCCTGGGCCCGGCGGACGCGTACGCCCAGCGCAGCGCGGCGGCGATCCTGGCCGGCTCCCGCAACGGCCAGCCGGCGTTGAACGCGGCCTGGCGCGGGGTGGAGCTGGCCCCCGAGGAACCGCAGGGCCACCTGGTGCTGGGTCTGGTCGCGGCCAACATGCGGATGTACGACCTGGCGGAGCGGGCGTACCGGGAGGCGCTGCGGCTGGACCCGCGCCTGGCGGAGACGGGCGACGACGTCGGGGTACTGCGGCTGGAACAGCGCCGGTGGAGCGCTGCGCTGGAGCGACTGGCCGAAGCGGCGGTGGCGAACCTGCCGCCGACCGATCCGCGCCGCGCTGACGAGGTGCGGGACGAATCAACCCGGCCGGACGAGGCCAGCGACGATCAGGACCGGCCGGGCACCGCCCAGGAGGAGTCGGGTCGGCCGGCTGCGGGTGACGCCGACGCCGGCCGTCCCGCCGGGCCGGAGGAACGCCCGAGCTGGCCGGCGCAGGGCGGAGACGTGCCCGCCGGTCGGCCGGCACGCGCCGGAGACCCCGAGCCGGCCGGGCGTGGTGCAGCCTGGCCGGGACAGCACGGCATCGGGCCGGTCGTCGCACGCCAGCCGGTGCCGGCGGCACTGCGGCAGTTCGTGCTCTGGGGCGCCGGATGGTCGGTGGTTGCCGCCACCGTGGTCGCCTGTTCGACCGCGACCGGCTCCGGGTTCTCCCGACTGCTGGCCGTGGTGGCGGCTGCCGGCGGCGGCATCGTGCTCCGGCAGCACGCGTCCCGGCTGCCCGGACTGACCCGAACCATCCTGCCGGTGCTGCGGCGCACCGACCGACCGCTCGCCCTGGCCGTGTACGCCGCCGCAGCGGCACCTGCGCTGATCCTGCTCTACGCCCTGCTCGGCACCCCGTGGCCGTTGGTTCTGGCCATCGCGGTCGCCACCGCCGCCCGGTTGGCGATCGTCGGCCGGCCGGTGGCCGGACATCGCTAGTGCGGTGTCCTGGACATCGCACTAAGGGCGGCGGGCCCAGGTCCAGGCGTACCCGTCGTCCTCGCATTCGGCCGCCGCGTCGCAAAGGTCGAGTGGGCGGAAGGTGTCGACCATGACCGCCAGCTCGTCGAAGAAGTCCACCCCGATGGCGCGTTCCGCCGCGCCTGGCTGCGGTCCGTGCGTGAAGCCGGACGGGTGCAGCGAGATGGAGCCCTGCTCGATGCCGGAGCCGCGCCGCGCCTCGTAGTTGCCCCCGGTGTAGAAGAGCATCTCGTCGGAGTCGACGTTGTGGTGGTGGTAGGGCACCGGAATGGCGTCCGGGTGGTAGTCGACCTTGCGGGGGACGAACGAGCAGATCACGAAGTTCGGGCCGGCGAAGGTCTGGTGCACCGGCGGCGGCTGGTGGATCCGGCCGGTGATCGGCTCGAAGTCGTGGATGGAGAACGCCCACGGGTAGAGGTGCCCGTCCCACCCGACCACGTCGAACGGGTGATTGGCGTAGACGTGCCGGGTCCAACCCCGGCGATGGCGGACCAGCACCTCCACGTCGGTGCCCTCGACAAGCAACGGGGCGTCCGGCCCCCGGACGTCGCGCTCGCAGTACGGCGAATGTTCCAGGAACTGACCGCGTACGGAGAGGTAGCGCTTGGGCGGGCCGATGTGCCCGGACGCCTCCACAGCGAGTAGCCGGGTCGGGGTGTCGCCGGTGGGCACCAGGCGGTGCACCGTCGAGGTCGGGATGATCACGTAGTCGCCGGCCACCGCGTCGAGTACGCCGAACGTCGACTCGACCCGCAGCGTGCCCGCCTCGACGTACAGGCAGTGGTCGCCGGTGGCGTCGCGGAACAGCGGCGAGGGGCGGTCGGCCAGGACGTAGGCGATCCGCACGTCGTCGTTGGCGAGCAGGTACCGCCGGCCGAGGACCGGGTCCGCACCGGTTCCGTCGAGTTTGTGGGTACGCAGGTGCCGGGGCTTGAGCGGCAGGTTCGGCATCCGGGTCACGGCCGGCGGGGTGAACTCCTCGGCGGCGACGATCGCGGTCGGGGCGTACCGGTGGTAGAGCAGGGACGAGTCGGAGGAGAAGCCCTCCTGGCCCATCAGCTCCTCGGTGTAGAGGCTGCCGTCCGGCTGCCGGAACTGGGTGTGGCGCTTGCGTGGCAGCTCGCCGACGCTGCGGTAGTACGGCATCTCGCCCTCCCGGTCCGCCTTGCGTCCGATAATCGGACACTGTTGTCCGCTTCTTGAAGCGTCCCGTACATTCTTGTCTCGTGTCAACGCAGCCGCCCACTCTCGTCGCCGGTCTGGTCGACGACGCCGCAGTCTTTCCGCCGGGCAGCGCTCCGCTGCCCGAGGCCGTCGGCGCCCACCGGCGGCACCGTGCCGCGTGGTACGCCGACCTGGTCGGCCCGCTGCTGCTACCCGCCTCGGCGATCACGGCGGATGGGCTGAGCGGCCTGGTCGACCCGGCCGAGGGCCTCGCCATCGGGCTGATCGGCGACACCGGCCTCGACCGGCTGCCCTTCGCGCTGTCGCTCCTGCCCCCGCTCGGGGTGACCGCACGACAGGTCGAGGCACCGGTCGCCCGCCGGGGCGAGGACCCGCAACCTGGACTGACCGAGCTTGTAAAGCTCGCCGAGCGGCTGGACGACGTCCCCGTCTACGCGGAGATCCCGCTCACCTTCGGGCTGATGAGCGCCCTGGACGCGCTCGCCGACGCGCGCACCCGCGGGATACCGGTCGCCGCCAAGTTCCGTACCGGCGGACTGGCCGCCGAACTGTTCCCGAACCCCGCCGAGCTGGCCGCGGTGATCTGCGCCTGCCGGGACCGGGACCTGCCGTTCAAGCTGACCGCCGGGCTGCACCATGCGGTGCGGCACGTGGACCCGGAGACCGGCTTCACCCACCACGGGTTCGGCAACGTGCTCGCCGCGACCCTAGCCGCCGCCGACGGGGCATCCGTCGGTGCCGTCGCCGAGCTGCTCACCGTCCGCGACGAGCGACCGCTGGTGCAGGCGGTCGACGGCCGGCACGACTCGGCGCGCCCGCTGTGGGTGGGGTTCGGGTCGTGCAGCATCGTGGAACCACTTACCGATCTGATCCGGCTCGGGCTGGTGAACGGAGGCTTCGAAGCATGAGCGAGCGTCAGCGCGGCGGCGCGGAGCGACGCGGAGGGCCGGCATGAGCTGGGTTCCGGGTGTGGCGGGTTCCGGGTACGGCGTACACCACCTGCCGTACGGGGTGTTCCGGGTGGGCGACGGCGAGCCGCGCATCGGCGTCCGCGTCGGCGACCTGGTGCTGGACCTGGCCGGGGCGGAGGCCGCCGAGCTGGTGCTGGCCGGCGGGGCGCTGCGCAGGCCGACGCTGAACGCGTTCCTGGCGCTGGGGCGGCCGCAGTGGACCGCGGTGCGGGATCGGATCACCGAGCTGCTCACCGAGCCGACGCACCGGGCGGCGGTGGAGCCACTGCTGGTGCCCGTCGACGAGGTGCGGATGGAGTTGCCCTTCGAGGTCGCCGACTACGTCGACTTCTACTCCTCGGAACACCACGCGTCGAACGTCGGCCTGATCTTCCGCCCCGGGCAGCCTCCGCTGCTGCCGAACTGGAAACACCTGCCGATCGGCTATCACGGCCGGGCCGGCACGGTGGTGGTCTCCGGCACCCCGGTGGTGCGTCCGCAGGGCCAACGCCCCAGCTCGGATGGGCCGACGTTCGGCCCGTCAGCGCGCCTGGACATCGAGGCCGAGGTCGGGTTCGTGGTCGGCGTACCGAGCCCGCTCGGCCGCCCGGTGGCCGCCACCGATTTCGCCGATCACGTCTTCGGTGTGGTGCTGGTCAACGACTGGTCGGCGCGGGACATCCAGGCATGGGAGTACCAGCCGCTCGGGCCGTTCCTGGGCAAGTCGTTCGCCACCTCGGTCGCCGCCTGGGTCACTCCGCTCGACGCGCTGCGGCACGCGTTCGTCGCGGGCCCGGCGCAGGATCCGCCGGTGGCCGAGTACCTGCGTGACGAGCCGCACCTGGGACTGGACCTACAGCTGCGGGTGGTCTGGAACGGGGAGCCGGTCAGCGAGCCGCCCTTCGCCGGCATGTACTGGACCCCGGCTCAGCAACTGGCGCACCTGACCGTCAACGGTGCCTCGCTACGCACCGGCGACCTCTACGCCTCCGGAACCGTCTCCGGCCCGCGGCGCGACCAGGTCGGCTCGTTTCTGGAACTCAGCTGGGGCGGCACCGAGCCGGTCACCGTGGGCGGGACGGAACGCACCTTCCTGGCCGACGGTGACACAGTGACGATCACCGCGACCGCACCCGGCCCGGACGACACCACCCTCACGTTGGGCGAGGTCACGGGCACCGTCCTGCCGTCGAACTGACCTGAACCCGACAGCTGTCCTTGATCGCACAGCGGGTGCGATCGAGGACCGTCACCGCCTTCGTTGATCGCCTCGGAATTCCGTCGCCATGCCGCGCCGGGCCGGCCGGTGCTCCCCTTTCCGGTCGGCCCGGCCCCGGCTGGCGGAACGTCGAAACTGAGGGAGATGACGACGATGCACGATCTCGTGGACGCGGTCTGGCGGACCAGCAGCCGTTCCAACGACCAGGGCCTCTGCGTGGAGGTGGCCGACAATCTGGCCGCTGTCCACGGTGTGGTGGGCATCCGCGACTCGAAGGACCAGGCCGGACCGGTGCTCGTGGTGAGCCCACCGGGCTGGACCGCATTCGTCGACGCGATCCGGGATGGCCGGTTCGTCGGCTGATGCCCGCAGGGGGTCTCCGGTGGGGGATTCTCCGCTCGGGGACCCCGCGCCACGCTCACGCCGCGTACCGTCGGTGCCACGGGAGGTGGCATGTCGACCGTTGCGGTAAACGGGTTGGTCGCGGCATCCGCGGCCGATCTGTGGCGGGTGCTCACCGACCTGTCCCGGTCCAGGTGCGGCGATCGGCCCGTGCAACTGCTGACGCCGGGAACGTTCGGCCCGGGTACGAGCTGGCGGGAGATCCGAACGCGACCGGGCGGCGGCACGGTGGCCGAGGAGTTCGTCGTGTTGGCCGCCGAGCCGCCCCGGCGGCTGATCCTCGGCTCGCCCGGTGACGGTGTGGACTACCGGATCATCTGGGCGCTACGGGAGGTCTGCAGTCGCGGGCGTCGCCACACCTCGGTGACGGTGACGGTGCGGGCTCAGCCGGCTGCGACAACCAGCCGGGCGCTGGCACTGCTGCTCGGCGGGCTGGCAGTGCGAGCTGCGGAAAAGGTACTGCGGCAGGACATAGCCGCCTTGGCCGCCGCGGCCGGTGCCCGCCACGCCGAAGTCATTTGACCCAGCCCTCGTCGCCCGTCTTCCCGCTTTACGCCCCAGGGCCCGAGCGGTGTTCTCGCGAGTTGCGGCAAACAGCGGCATCACGCCCATCGCGAGGGCGCGGCATGCCGCATGTCGGGACGGGCCGGCGGCGAGTCCGGGCTCGGCGGGCTCGGCGGGCGAGTGCGGCTCGGCGGGCGAGTGCGGCTCGGCGGGCTTGGTGGGTGGGTTTGGCGGGGCGGCTCGGGGGCGGGCCCGGAAGCGGCTGGGTAGGGTGCCGTGCGGAGGTGCGGCATGGGGTGGGCGTCGGGTCGGCGGCGGTTCGTGGCGGCGGTGGCGGCGGTGGGTGTCGCCGCGACGGTCGGGGTCGTCGCGTACCGGGTCCTGGCGCCGGCAGAGGTGAGCACCTTCGCCCGGGACGACTACCCGGCGCGGAGCATGCTGGCCCCCGGGGTGACCGGCCGCCTGCCGGTTGCTCCGCTGATCGTCGACGGTCGGCTGCGGGTGTACGCCGCGCCTCGGCAGGTCTACGCCGACCAACCGGTCGACAGCCGCAGCAGACGCACCCCGCACTGGTCGTTCCGGCGCTGGCCGGCGAGCCTGGACGCGGTGGTGGCGAGCGGGACGACTGTGGTGAGCCGGTGGTCGGACGGCCAGCTCGTGGCGCTCGACGCGCGTTCCGGTCGGGTCGCCTGGCGGGCGGACGGGCCGGAGCCGGCGTCGGAGCGTGCGGCGCGGCGTACCGGTACGGCCGTCGTCTGGCGGCCGAGCGGGCTTGCGGTGAGCCGGACCGACGACGGCCGTCACGTGGTCGTCAGCTCCGGCGACGGTGAGGTCCGGGCGGTCGACCTGACCGATGGCGGGCAGCTGTGGCGAGCCGCGATCGGTGCCGGCTGCCACCAGCCGGTGGGCACCAGTGCCAGGGGCCAGCTGCTCAGCGTGGACAGCTGCGACGGGCCGACGGTGATCGAGTTCCGTGATCCGACCACCGGGATCGTGCAGGTCCGGTGGCGACCGCCGGATGCCGGTGACGAGCTGTCGGCGACGCTGATCGGCTGCGCGCCGGGCGGCGCCGGGTGTGCCGCGCTGCGGACGTCAGGGCCGGGCGACGCGTCCGCCCGAGGCTGGTTGCTCGGCTCAGGGGAGCCGATCCCGTCGACGGCTCTGGACGACCCGGGTGTCGAGCTGGTCGACGAGACAACGGTCGGCATGGTGGACGGGGCGCTGGTCGGCCGCTCTGCGACGGACGACAGGCAACGCTGGCGGGTCGAGGTCGGCCCGGGCCGGGTGATCGCCGTTCAACCGGGCCGGGTGCACGTGCTGACCGAGGGAAACGAACTCGTCACGCTGGACCCGGCCACGGGCGCGCAGCGGTCGCGGTTCGTGCTGAACATCGGGTCCGACGGCACCGGCTGGGCGCCGGGCGACGCGTACGCAGCCGACGGGTACGTGGCGGTGGAGCGGCTTCGCCGCCCGGTCGACCCGGACGGGGACGACAAGCGCTACTACCTGACCGCCGAGCCGTTGATCATCGCCGCCACCTGAAGGTACGCCACAAAAAGCGTTAAATCGGACATAAGTCGCCTATAGTCACACGGGTGCGACTGCTTGCGGCCCTGCTGGGGGCGACCCTCGTTCTTTCGGCCACTCCGCCGGTCGGCGCTGCGCCGTTTGGTCGGGGTGTCGTGTCGGCCCTCACGGAGGGGGTGGACATCACCGTGCCGGCGTCGGTCAACCTGGGGACCGGCTTCACGGGTGGCACGCTTACCGGCCAACTCGGCCCGGTGCAGGTCAATGACGTACGGGGTCCGGTGAATCCCAACGCTTGGATCGCGACCGTCTCGGCCACCGTCTTTGTCACCGGTGGTGGTGGGCCGCAGCGGACCATCGCCAACGGGCAGGTCTCCTACTGGTCCGGCCCGGCCACCCGGAGCACCGGTGGCGGCACCCTGGTGCCCGGACAGCCGACCCAGGCCCAGGCCGTCACGCTCAACGTGCCCCGGGAGGCCTTTCGGAAAATCTCGGGCAACGGCAACAACGAGGTCCGCTGGGTGCCGACCATCCGCGTCGCCATTCCGTCCAGCGTTGTGGCGGGCGTCTACACCGGGACGATCACGCACTCCGTCGCCTAAAGGGTGATATGTCCAAAAAATGCCTTCTACAGCCTACACGCGAATTTAGCGTCGACGACATGAAGAAGCCACTGCTTGCCCTGACCGTCGCTGCGGCCGCCGTGGTGGCCCTGGCGACACCGGCCGCCGCCTCGCCGACCGACGACACCATCGTCACCTTTACCGTTGGCACCGCCAATCTGGACGTCTTCGCGCCGCCCTCGGTGAACCTCGGATCCACCTTCGCCGACACCTTCATCGAGGGGCAGATCGGGCCGGTACAGGTGGTCGACCAGCGGGCCGCCCTGACCGCCACCTGGACGACGACGGTGAGCATCACCGAGTTCGTCACCGGTGGCGGTGGTGCGGCCGAACTGATCGCCCCCAGCCAGGTCGAGTACTGGTCCGGGCCGGCCACCTCCACCACCGGCCTCGGCACCTTCGTTCCCGGTCAACCGACGGCTGCCGACCGGGTGACCCTTGCCGTGCCTCGGACCGCCTTCTCGAAGACCTCCGGTAGCGGCAACAACTCGGCCACCTGGGATCCGGGCCTGCGGGTCAACGTGCCGCCGACCGCCGTGGCCGGCACCTACAGTGCGACGGTGACCCATTCGGTGGCGTGACGCGGCTCGCCCCGCCGGTCTGGCCGTGACTCTCCTGGTCACGGCCGGGGCGACGGCACCCTCCTTCGCGGCATCGGTCGAGCGGCATGGTGGCCCGGCTGTCGCGTCCGTCCGCCAGGTCGAGCCCGCCGGATCCACCGTGCGGGCGGCACCTGTCGCCGAGCCGGCGGCGGCAGAGCCGCGCCGGGAGGACCGGGCACCCAAACCGTCCCATCGACCGAGTGCGAGCGTGAGCCCGGTCGGCCCGGCCCCAGCGGTCGGCATCCGGTTGCTCGACGCGCCGGTCGACCGACGCGACGACAGCCGGGCACACAAGTACATCGTGGACCACGTCCGGCCCGGCACCGAATTCGAGCGTCGGGTGATGGTCCAGAACCGCGGCGAGTCCCGCAGCCCGGTCGCGGTGTACGCCGCCGCCGCCGACGTCGACAACCAGGGCTTCGTTTTCGCGCCCGGGCGCACCGAGAACGAACTGAGCAGTTGGGTCACGGTGAACCGGCCGGAACTGGACCTGAATCCCGAGGAGCAGGCCGAGGTGCTGGTGACCATCGCGGTGCCCCGCAACGCCGAGGCCGGCGAACGGTACGCGGTGGTCTGGGCCGAGGTCTCCGGCGCTGACGGGCAGAACCTGCGCAGCGTCGGTCGGGTCGGCATCCGGATCTACCTCTCGGTGGGTCCGGGCGGGGAACCGCCGTCCGGCTTCGAGATCGGGCCGCTGACCGGCCTCCGGGAGGCCGACGGCACGCCGGTGGTGACAACCGAGGTGCGCAACACCGGGAAGCGGGCGCTCGACCTGGCCGGGGAACTCCGGCTCACGGGCGGGCCGGGCGGCCTGTCCAGCGATCCCGTACGGGTCGAGGCTGCGACGCTGCCCCTGGGCGGTAGCACCACCGTCCGGGTCGCGCTGGATCGCCGCCTGCCGGACGGAACCTGGTCGGCGAAGCTCGACCTGGCCAGCGGCTGGACGAAGCGCAGTGCCAGCGGCACGGTCAGCTTCGGCGGCCAGACCGTCCCGGCGGCGGCCAGCGCCGACCGGTCGAGCACGGTGCTGGCCGGCGGACTGGTCGCCTCGGGACTGGTGTTGGCGCTGCTGTTCGGCCTCGCGTACCGGCGGCGGTCGCAGCAGCGGGAGCCGGTGCCGCAGGGGTAGGAGACTTCCGGGCCGGTCCGCTGGGGGATGGCGGACCGGCCCGGTTCAGCCCAGTGCGGCCTCGGCCGCCACCAGGAAGGCGTCGTTCTCGGCCGGCGTGCCGATGGTGACCCGCACCCCGTCGCCGGGGAACGGTCGGACGATCACGCCCCGCGACTCGCACGCCTTGCCGAACTCCACCGAGCGGTCACCCAACGGCAGCCAGACGAAGTTCGCCTGGCTGGCCGGGACGCCGGGCACGAGCTTGGTCAACGCCTCGCCGACGCGCTCGCGTTCGGCCACCACCAGCGCGCACCGCCGACGCACCTCATCGGCCTGGGCCAGCGCGGCCAGCGCGCCCGCCTGTGCGGCCATGCTTGTGGAGAACGGCGTGACGACCTTGCGGACCGCCGCCGCCACCTGCGGCTGCGCGACCAGGAAGCCGATCCGCAGACCGGCCAACCCCCATGCCTTGGAGAGGGTGCGCAGCACCGCCACGTTCGGCCGGTCGGCGTAGCTCAGCCCGTCCGGCACCTCCGGGTCGGTGACGAACTCGCGGTACGCCTCGTCGATCACCACAAGCACGTCGTCCGGTACGGCGTCGAGGAAGCGGTCCAACTCGGCCCGGCGTACCGCGGTGCCGGTCGGATTGTTGGGGTTGCAGACCAGGATCATCCGGGTGCGGTCGGTCACCGCCGCGGCCATCGCCGCCAGGTCGTGCTCGTGCCCGGCATCGTTGGGCACCTGCACGCTTGTCGCGCCGCTGGTCGCCGCGATGATCGGGTACGCCTCGAACGAGCGCCACGAGTAGACGAGTTCGTCGCCGGGCAGGCAGGTGGCGCGTACCAGGTGTTCGGCCAGCGCCACCGAGCCGCAGCCGGTCGCCACCCGGTCGGCGTCCACCCCGTACCGCTCGGCGAGCGCCTGGCGGAGCGCGACGACGCCCATGTCCGGGTAGCGGTGCACGCCGGCGACAGCCTCGGCGACCGCCTCCACCACGCCGGGCAGCGGGCCGTACGGCACCTCGTTGCTTGCCAGTTTGATGGCCTCGGGCAGGCCCAGCTCACGAGCCAGGTCGGCCGGGCTGCGTCCGGGCACGTAGTTGGGCAGCGCGTCCAGGTCGGCGCGGGTCAGCCGCACCACCGCCTGGTGTCGTCCGTCGGTCATGGGGTCTCTCCCGGGGGATTGGCGCGGTCGTCGGGGGTACGCGGAAGCTGGACCACCACGGTCTGCGCCCGCTTGTCGTGCAGCGCCTGCCGTAGCGGATGGTCGAACAGCGGTGAGAGCGCGTCGATCAGTTGGAGCAGCAGGCCGAGGCCGCAGCAGTACCAGAGCAGCGTGGGCAGGCCGAGGGTGTTCCAGCGGCGCAGCGCGCGGCCGAAGCCCAGCGGTGCGTCCGCCTCGACCGGCACCGCCCGGACGCGCAGCAGTCGCTTGCCGAAGGTCTGCCCGCGGGCGGCCATTGACGGCACCTCGTACGCTAGCCAGAGCGAGGTGGCGATGAGCAGGATCGTCACCACCAGCGCGCCGGCCTGGTCGCCGGCGGCGGGCAGCGGGTCGGTGGTGCGGTCCTGGGCCTGCACCCGACGCCAGAACTCGTTCAGCGGTGCCGAGAGTTCCTGGAGGTAGCGCCAGACGAACCAGCCGTTGACCAGGGCGTTGAGCAGGAGGACGACGCCGAAGTCGATCAGCCGGGCAGCCAGCCGGGCACCGAACGAGGCGAGCGGCATCCCGTGCGGACGAGGTGCCGGTGGACGCCCGGGCCAGGTCGGGTACGGCCAGCCGGGCGGCGGCCCATGCGGGCTGTCACCTGTCGGCCAGGTCGGCGGTGTGCCCGGCGGCCCCTGAGCGCCAGGCCAGCCCGGTGGCGTTCCGCCGCCCGGCTGCCCTGTCGGCGGGCCTTGTGGCCAGGTGGCCGGCGGGGTGCCGCCGGGGGGCAGGTCGGCTGCGGGCGGTGCCGAGGCGGACGCCGGCGTGGTGGGCTCCGGTGTCGGCTCGGGCTCGGGCGGGGGTGGGCCCTCGGGTGGGGTGGCGTCGACCGGGATGGGCGCGCCGATCCAGCCCTCGCCGTCCCAGTACCTACGGGTCTCCGGGTCGGCGGGGTCGACGTACCAACCGGGTGCCACGCTCACGTCGCGGCCTCGCTGCGCTCGTTCACCTCGACACCTTAACGACGACGGTCTCGGCGAACTTGTCGTGGAGGCACTGCTGCCAGGGCTTGTCCCACAACTGCCAGAGGCCGTCGACGTAACTGCCACCGGGCACCAGGGACCCGCCGACGAACTGCACGAGGTACCGCTTTCCAGCCATCCGACGGTCCAGGGTGCGGGTCGGGTCGAGGGAGACCACGCGCAGATTCATCACTTTCTTGCCGAGGGTCTGCCCGGTCCGCTTCAGGTATTCGACGTGATAGAGCCAGTACAGCCCCAGCAACAGCACGATCAGCCCGGCCTGTAGCACGAGCATCGGCAACACGAGATCGCTGAACAGGGTGGCCAGATCCGGCTCGGCGGGTGTGCCGTCCGGGTTGGTCCAGTTGAGCGTGGAGAGTGTTCGCAACCAGAAGACCAGGAAGACCGGTACGAAGAGCACCATCATGATGCCGGTCGCGATGGCCGTGTCGATCAGGTAGGCCAGCAGCCGGTCACCGAAGCTGGCCAGCGGCTGCCCGCCCGGGCCGAGCACCGGCGGGGGCGGCCCGGCAGCCCAACCGGGCGGAGGCGGTCCCACCGGCCAGGGCGGCTGGGACGCGTACCCCTGCGGACCCGGGTGTCCCGGCGGCGGCTGGACGGGCGGGGCCCACTGGGCCGGAACCGAGGGTGGGCCGGCGGGTGGCGCGGCACCGCCGGCCGGGGGCTCGCTGGCCGGCGGTGTCGGGTGCGCTGGTGGCTGGGTCACGCTCGACAGTGTTACAGGTTGCCGCGCTTCTCCTGCTCCCGCTCGATCGCCTCGAAGAGCGCCTTGAAGTTGCCCTTGCCGAAGCCGAGCGAGCCGTGCCGCTCGATCAGCTCGAAGAAGACGGTCGGGCGGTCCTGCACCGGCTTGGTGAAGATCTGCAACAGGTAGCCGTCCTCGTCCCGGTCGACGAGGATCTTGCGGGACTTGAGTTCCTCGATCGGTACGCGTACCTCGCCGATGCGGGCGCGCAGTTCCGGGTCGTCGTAGTACGAGTCGGGGGTTTCGAGGAACTCGACGCCGGCCGCCCGCATCGCGTCCACACTGGCCAGGATGTCGTTGGTGGCCACGGCGATGTGCTGGGCGCCGGGGCCCTGGTAGAACTCCAGGTACTCGTCGATCTGCGACTTCTTCTTCGCGATGGCCGGCTCGTTCAGCGGAAACTTCACCTTGCGGGTGCCGTTCGCGACGACCTTGCTCATCAGCGCCGAGTAGTCGGTGGCGATGTCGTCGCCGACGAACTCGGCCATGTTTGTGAAGCCCATGACCCGGCGGTAGAACTCGACCCACTCGTCCATCCGGCCCAGCTCGACGTTGCCGACCACGTGGTCGACCGCCTGGAAGAAGCGCTTCGGCTGGACCCCGGCGTCGATCATCGGCTGCCGGTCCACGATCGGGCCCCGCTTGGCGAAGCCGGGCAGGAACGGGCCCTGGTAGCGGGACCGGTCCACAAGCGTGTGCCGGGTGTCGCCGTAGGTGGCGATGGCGGCCAGTCGTACGGTGCCGTGTTCGTCGGTCACGTCGTGCGGCTCCACCAGGCCGGTCGCGCCCTGCGCGGTGGCGTGCGCGTACGCAGCGTCGACGTCGGGCACCTCCAGCGCGATGTCGCTGACGCCGTCGCTGTGCCGGGCGACCTGCTCGGCACCCTCGGCGTCGGGGCGTACCGCGCCGGTGAGCACGAACCGGGCCGACCCGCTGGTCAGCACGTACTCGGCGTGGTCGCGGTAGCCCTGCTCCGGCCCCCGGTACGCCACGCAGGTCATGCCGAACGCGGTGGAGTAGTAGTGGGCGGCCTGCTTGGCGTTGCCCACCAGGAACCGCACGTGGTCGAGACCCTTGACCGGGAACGGGTCCTTGCTGGTGTCGTGGTCGACGGCGCCGACGAGGGCGTCGACGTCCAACTCCTCGGTCGGCTGGGGTCGGTCGATCGCCTGGGTCATGGTGGCCTCCCTCGCGTACCGCCCGGCTTCGTGAGCCGACGGATCGTGTGCTGCTGGTGCCGAGCATCGCGGTGACCGGGCGCACTGGGCAACCCTCTCCGCCTGGGCTGGTCAGGTTGCGCAAACGGTATGGTGCTTTCGCATGAACACTGGTCAGATTGCCCAGCTCGACGAGCTGGACGTGCGACTCATCGAGCTGCTCGCCGACGAACCCCGGATCGGCGTGCTGGAGTGCTCGCGCCGGCTCCAAGTGGCCCGGGGGACCGTCCAGGCGCGGCTCGACAAGCTGGTCGGGCGGGGGGTGATCGCCGGCTTCGGCCCGGATCTCGGCCCGGCCGCGCTCGGCTTCACGGTGACCAGCTTCGTCACCCTGGAGATCAGCCAGCGGCACGGGCACGACCCGGTCACCCGCCATCTGGCGGCGATCCCCGAGGTGTTGGAGGCGCACACCATAACGGGAACGGGCGACCTGCTCTGCCGGATCGTGGCCCGCTCGAACACCGACCTTCAGCGGGTGATCGACCAGATCGTGGCGTACGAGGGGATCACCCGCGCCTCCACGATCATCGCGCTCGCCGAGCAGATTCCCTACCGCGTCCTGCCGCTGCTGCGCTCGGCGGTGCAGTGAAGGAGGGCACACCGAGCAGCGGGGTCAGTCGGCGGTGAGAGCGTCGCCGAGCGGGGTGCGGCGGTAGCGGACGGACCGGCCGGAGCGGACCCGGGTGATCAGGCCCGCGTCGCGCAGCACGGACAGGTGGTCACCGACGCCGCCCAGGCTCATCCCGAGTTGCACGACGAGCTGACTGGTCGTGGCGGGCAGGGCGAGTGCCCGCAGCACCGCCGCCCGGGACCGCCCGACCAGCCGGTCCAGCGCGTCCTCAGGTCGACCCGGGTCGGGTGGCCCGAGCAGCTCGGCCACCCCGGAGGCCCGGTAGACGATCGCGAACGGCCAGGGCGGCTCGACATAGTTGATCATCATGCCGAAGACCGTGGGGATGAACAGCAGACCCCGGCCGTCCAGCGAGTAGCTGCGGGGGTCGCGGTCGGCCACCTCGATCGCGCCGAGGCCGCCGCCGGAGACCCAGCGCAGCCTCGGGTCCAGGTCGGCCACGGCGGCCCCCCAGCCGTACGCGAGCAGGCGGCCCGCGCGATGCACCAGGTCCCGCTCCAGCACCGCCCGCAGTCGCGGCCAGTCCGGCTGTACCAGGGCCATCCACGACGCCTCGATCGCGTCGGCCAGCCGGTCGACAACGTCCGGCGACTCGTAGATCCGGCGGGCGTACGCCGGTGGGGTGCGCAACCCGGCGAGGTTGCGGGACAGTTCGTCGCGGGCCTGCCCGAGCGGCGTGGCCCGGACCACGGCCAGTTCGTCGGCGAAGGTGCGACCGATGCCGTCGGGCGGCGGCTGGATGAAGTCTGCGTTGTAGCCACCCCGGCGCAGCAGCGCCATCAGCGCGCCCACCGCCGGGCAGTCCCGGCGCAGGCGCTCGAACACCGATCGGGTGCGGGCCACCCAGGGGGCCAGCCCCGGCACGGCGTGCTGGCCGGCGTGGACGCGCAGCGCCCAGACCGCCTCGCCCAGCGGTGAGATGGCGTACCGGCTGGCCGCCACGTCCGCCGGGGTGACCTCGATCCGCATCTCCCGACCTTTCGTTCTCCAGCGAAAGGATAGAGCGGTCCGGTACCCGCCACCACGCTTGACGGCGTGGACAACACCAGCATGAACGCGCCGAGGGTGGCCGACCGGCAGGCCACCTTCCGGGACGTCTTCGCCGTCGCCGAGTTCCGGGTGATCTTCGCCAGCTACGGGATCTTCATAATCGGCGAGACGGTGAAGATGCTCGCCCTCTCCGTGCTCGTCTACGAGCGCACCGGGTCCGGTCTGCTGGCCGCACTCGCGTACGTCACCGGATTCCTGCCGCACGCACTGGGTGGGCTGTTCCTGCTGGCCCTGGCCGACCGGTGGCCGGCCCGCGCCCTGATCGTCGGCTACGACCTGGTGCGGCTCGCCATGGTGGCGGTGCTCGCCACGGGTGCGCTATCCCCGTCGGCGATGCTCGGCCTGGTCGCCGTCGTGGCCCTCTTCGGTCCGGTGAGCAGCGCGTCGCGTACCGCGTTGCTGCCCGAGATGCTGCACGGTGACACGTACGTGCTCGGTCGTTCGCTGCTCACCGTGGCCGCCGGGGGCACGCAGGTGGCCGGTTTCGCCGTCGGTGGTCTGCTGCTCGGGCTGGTCGGCCCGTACGGCGCGCTCTGGCTGACCGCGGCGACCTGTGGCCTCTCCGCATTGCTGGTGCGGTTCGGGCTCGCCCACCGCCCGGCTCGCGCTGGGCGGACGGGTGGCGGCCCGAGGGCCGGCGCCTTCCGGGAGACCCTGCGGGTGAACCGGCAGCTACTCGCCGACCGCAGGATTCGTGGGCTGCTGCTCGCCCAGTGGCTGCCCGGGTCGCTGCTGGTAGGTGCCGAGGGGGTGGCGGTGCCGTACGCGGCCGACCTCGGGCCGGGTGCCAACGCCGGCATCCTGCTGATGGCCGGTGCGGGCGGCATGCTGGTCGGCGACCTGCTGGTGGGACGGTTCGTGGCGCCGGCCCGGCGGGAACGCTTGACGCCGTGGCTGGCCCTGCTGCTCGGCGTACCCATGCTGGCGTTCCTGGCCCGACCGGCGCTGCTGCCCGCGGCGACCCTCTTCGCGGTGGCGACCGCGGGGTTCGCCTACCAGCTCGGGCTGGCCCGGCGGTTCCTCGACGCGGTCCCCGAGGTACGCCGAGGACAGGCGTTCGGCCTGGTCAGCACCGGCATGATGGCCGCGCAGGGGCTGGCCGCCGCCGGGGCCGGCGCGCTGAGCGAGGTGCTCGCGCCAGGTGTGGTGATGGCCGGCGCCGGAGCCGCTTCGATCATCGCGACGCTGCTTCTCTGGCCGGTCCTCGCCCCCGGTGGCCGACGCTCACCTGCGCTTCCGGCGGACCCCACGCCGACCGCGCCGGCCCCTGCGGTGTCCGCTGACCGCTGAGGTCAACCACCGTGCCCGCGGTGCCGCCAACGCGATCTTTCCGACGCGACACGCGGGGCGGTGCGGGCGGTGGTGAGCACGGATGGCTACCGTGTCCCGGTGGCGAAGGGGAGCGGCCTCGGCGTACGTAGCTGGCTGCTGCTCGGCCTGATCACGGTGGTGGTGCTCGCCGCTACCGGAGTCTGGAACCCGTTCCCCACCATGTGGGACTGGGTGAACCGGCCCCAGCCGATCTCCCAGCCGGACGTGGTCTGGCAGCAACGGATCGGCGGCACCCCGCGCAGCGTCACCATCGCCGGGGAGAGCGTCGTGATCGAGCAGCGCACCCGGGTGGAGGCCCGCAGCCTGGCCGCCGGCACGCAGCTCTGGGAGCGCAAGGCCGACTGGAGCGCGGTCACCGGCGCCGGGCAGGAAGCCGTCGTCGTCGTGGGCAAGCTGCTGGTCAAGGGGTACGAAGTGCTCGACCCCACCACGGGCGTGACCCGCCGCCGCGACGATGACGCGGTGGCCGTCTGGACGTACCGCAACCTGCTGCTGGACGCCCGTTGCGTGGCGGCCACCGACTGCACGTTGAGTGCCTGGGACCCGCGCGGCACCGTTCCGCTGTGGACCGCCTTCCTGCCCGGGGTCAGTACCGGACTGCTCGCCGACAACCCGAATCTGCTCGACAGCCGACGGCTCACCAGCAACCGGATCGACGGCGAGGTGGCCGGCCCGGAGGCGGTACCGCCGCTGCTCGGCTTCCCGGTCGACGGCCGGGTACACGTGGTGGACACCGCCACCGGCCGGGTGCTGCAGAACGTCGAACCCGGCCGGGAGGAGCGGCTCGCCGTGATCGGCGGGCGCCTGCTGCGTATCACCGCCCGGTCGCAGGACGGCAGCTGCTACTACACCATCTCCGGTCGGGACTCGGCCACCGGGCAGGAGGCGTGGCAGCAGTCGGGGCTCAACCTCCGCACCGCCGACAGCGCCGGTTGCGTGCAGCGGGAGGACCCGTACGGTGCCCGGAACGTGGTGCTCGGCGTTTCGCCGGACGGCCGGGAGGCGGTCCTGGACGGGTACGACGGGCGGCTGTTGCTGGTCACCGCCAACGCCGAACGGGTGCTCGCCGTCGACGACCGGTACGCGCTGGTGCGTGCCGCCGACGGCGACGCCGTCTCCGCCCGCGAACTCGGTGCCGGGCGGACCCGGTGGAGCCGGCCGGCAGGGAAGAAGGCGGGCGCGGCTCTCACCCCGTACGCGGCGATCGTCGCCGACGAGAAGCCCAACCGGCTGGTCGCGCTCGATCCGCGCAGCGGGCGGGAACTGGCCGTGCTACGTACCTCGGCGAACGCCCTCGCCGTGGGGCCCGCCGGCATGGTCATCGGGGAGGGCCGGGAGATCGGGTACGTCCGGTTCGGCGCGACGGCCGGCGGCACGCCGGGCGAGGCCGACGGGGCGGGCCCCGGGCCCGCCGGCAGCGGCGCGGCGCCGCAGCCCCAGGACAGTTGCGGTCCGAAGAACGAGCAGTGCGCCGCCCCTGACCCCGGTAAATGATCGCGCCCCCCGGCGGGTGGGACGGACCGAACCTTCTGCCCTAGGCTTTGCCGTCATGAGCGAGCGGCAGCGAGCGAATCATCGGCCCGGTGCGGTGGTGCCTCACGGCGGCACGGAGCGAAGCGGAGTGCCGTCATGAGCGAGCGGCAGCGAGCGAATCTTCAGCCCGGTGCGGTGGTGCCTCACGGCGGCACGGAGCGAAGCGGAGTGCCGTCGTGAGCGCCGCCGACTTTGCGTACGCCCCGCTGCTGCCGACCGGTCCGGACCAGACGGACTACCGCCTGGTCACCGACGAGGGCGTCGACGTGGTCAACGGCCCCGGTGGTCGCCGGTTCCTGACGGTCGAACCGGCCGCCCTGACCGCGCTGACCGCCGAGGCGATGCACGACATCGCGCATTTCCTGCGCCCCGCGCACCTCGCCCAGCTTCGGTCGATCATCAATGACCCGGAGGCCTCCCCGAACGACCGGTTCGTCGCGCTTGACCTGCTGCGCAACGCCAACATCGCCGCCGGTGGGGTGCTGCCGATGTGCCAGGACACCGGCACCGCGATCGTGATGGGCAAGCGGGGTCGGCACGTGCTCACCGACGGAACCGACGCCGAGGCGATCTCGCGGGGCGTGTGGCAGGCGTACACCCGGTTGAACCTGCGCTACTCGCAACTCGCCCCGCTGACCATGTGGGAGGAGCGCAACACCGGCAGCAACCTGCCCGCGCAGGTCGAGTTGTACGCGGAGGACCCGGACGGCCACCCCGACGCGTACAAGTTCCTCTTCATGGCCAAGGGCGGCGGCTCGGCCAACAAGTCGTACCTCTACCAGGAGACCAAGGCGCTGTTGAATCCGACGCGGATGATGCAGTTCCTGGAGGAGAAGCTGCGGCTGATCGGCACCTCGGCCTGCCCGCCGTACCACCTCGCCGTGGTGATCGGCGGCACCAGCGCCGAGTACGCCCTGAAGACCGCCAAGTACGCCTCCGCGAAGTACCTCGACGCCCTGCCCACCTCCGGCTCGATGACCGCGCACGGCTTCCGGGACCTGGAGCTGGAGGCCGAGGTGCTGGAGTTGACCCGCAACTTCGGCATCGGCGCGCAGTTCGGCGGGCGCTACTTCTGCCACGACGTGCGGGTGGTGCGGCTGCCCCGGCATGGCGCGTCCTGCCCGGTGGCGATCGCGGTGTCCTGCTCGGCCGACCGGCAGGCGGTGGCCAAGATCACCCCGTCGGGCGTGTGGCTGGAACGACTCGAAACCGACCCGGCCCGCTTCCTGCCCGAGGTCACCGAGGCGCAGCTGGACGCGACCGAGGTGGTACGCGTCGACCTCAACCGGCCGATGGACGAGATCCGCGCCGAACTGTCCAAGTACCCGGTGAAGACCCGGCTGTCGTTGAGCGGTCCGCTGGTGGTGGCCCGGGACATCGCTCACGCGAAGATCGCCGAGCGGCTGGACGCGGGTAAGCCGATGCCGCAGTACCTGCGCGATCACGCCGTCTACTACGCCGGGCCGGCGAAGACCCCGGAGGGCTACGCCTCCGGCTCGTTCGGCCCGACCACGGCCGGCCGGATGGACGCGTACGTGGCAAAGTTCCAGGCTGCCGGCGGCTCGATGGTGATGCTCGCCAAGGGCAACCGGTCGGCGCAGGTCACCCGCTCCTGCGAGCAGCACGGCGGGTTCTACCTCGGCTCGATCGGCGGTCCCGCGGCCCGGCTCGCCCAGGACTGCATCAAGCACGTCGAGGTCCTGGAGTACGCCGAGTTGGGCATGGAGGCGGTCTGGAAGATCGAGGTGGAGGACTTCCCCGCCTTCATCGTGGTCGACGACAAGGGCAACGACTTCTTCGCCGAGGTCACGAAGCCGGTCCTCACCATCGGTCGCCGCTGACCGCACCGACATGACGAGGGGCGCCGGGCGGAAGCCCGACGCCCCTCGTCGTTCCGGACCTCAGCCCGGGTAGTTGACGTTGAAGTAGTAGTAGTCCTCGCCGGACGTGATGCCCGACGCGGTCCTGCTCGACACGTACAGGTAGTTGCTGCCGTCGTACTGCGGGGTCAACGTGATCGTCGCGGTGCCGTCGGCTCCGGCGACGACCGTCTGCTCCTCCCCGTTGTACCGGTAGACGAACTCGGTGCTGCCGGGCATCTGCGCGGTAAGCGTGAACTCGCCCGGAACGCCTGGGCCGCCCCCGCCGGTGGGCGGGTAGTCCGAGCTGCTCACGGTCGGGGCCAGCCGGTTGAGTATGAAGGAGTGCTCGGTCCCGTCCGAGACCATCGAGCCCATCGTGGCGCGTACGGTCAGCCGCACCCAGCCGGACCTGTCGGCGGGGTAGGACTGCGGCGTCCAGCTGATCGTGGCAACTCCGTCGGCGCCCGCCTCGACCGTCCGCTCCTCCTCGCCCTCGAAGGTGTAGACGTAACCGGTCACGCCGTCGCGGGCCGGGCGGAAGGTGAACTCACCGGCGACTCCCGGTCCGCCGCTCTCCTGGTAGACGGGGTAGTCCACCGACTCGATCGTCGGTGCCCACGACGTTGCTTCGAAGTACACGGAGGCGGTTCCCGAGACGGTGCCGTCGGCGGTCCGACTGTAGACCTCCATCCAGTGGAACCCGCCGAAGGTGGAGGCGAAGGTCACGCTCGCCGTCCCGTCCGCCTCGGCGGCGACCGTCTGCTCCGGTCCGCCGGCCACCGACCAGACGTACTCGGTCACGCCGGGCATGCCGGGACGGAAGACGAACGTACCGGGGGTACCGACGAGGGCGCCTTCGCCGCCTCCGATCGGGTACTGCTCCGAGGAGACGGTGGGCTCGGTCGCCAGGTAGAAGTTGAACTGCCCCTCGCCGCTGGGCAGCCCGCCGGAGGTTCGACTGGTCACGGTGATCCGGTTCGAGCCGGACTTGCGGGGAGTGATCGTCGCGGTGGCCGTGCCGTCCGCTCCCGCCGGTACGGTGACCGGCTCGCCGTCGTTGAGCCGGTAGGTGTACTCGATAACGTCCTCCATGCCGGGCGTGAACGTCAGCTCGCGGGGCTCGCCGATCGCGCCGTCCGGATTTCCGTCGGTGATCCGGGGGGCGGTGTCGCGCACCGTGAACTCGTACGTCGTCTGTGCCGAGCGGTTGCCGGTCCGGTCGGCGGCCTGCACGTACAGCCGGTTGCTGTAGGTGCGCGTCGGCGCGTGGCTGATGGTGGCGGCCCCCGACTCGTCGGCGGCCACGTAGGAGATCGGTCCGCTCTCGCCGTAGTAGTAGCCGGCGATGTCGTCCGCGCCCGGCGCGGTGAAGTGGAAGGTGCCGGGGATGCCCGGGCCGCCGTGACCTGGCGGATTCCACCCGGACGGGTAGTCGGTGGAGGTCACCGTCGGGGCCGGCGGCCGGACCGTGTCGACGGTGAACCGGCACTCCGGTGACCAGTCGGAGTTGGCGTGCTGGTCGGCGGCGCGCACCGAGAAGGCGTACGTACCGCCGTTGACAAACGCACCCTCCGGCACCGTGTAGGTGAAGCGGGTCGGTGCGTAGTAGTGGTAGGACGTCCACTCGGTGCGCTCGGTGGGCCGATCGACCGGCCACCAGGCGAAGGTCGCGGTCACCTGATCGCCGGCAAAACCGTCGACCTTGTCCGGGTCGGTGATCTCGGCGCTGAGTACCGGCCTGGTGGTGCCGATCAGACGGCCGTCCGCGCAGGTCCGACCTTCGACGGTCAGCGCGCTGGGTACGTCGGGTGCGGCGTTCGCCTCGATCGAGATGCCCAATGGGGTGAGCCACCGGCTGAAGCGCTTGTTCTTCTCGTGGTGCCCGGCGACCCGGGCCATCAGGGTGAGCTTGTCCTGCCCGTCGGCAACCGCCTGGCGCAGCGTCTCGGTGAGGTCGAGTTCCAGGTAGCTGGCCGGGCAGGCGGGGGAATCGAAGACGTCACCGGCGCGCTCGTGCACCTGCGGTGCGGTCTTCCAGGTCGGGGGCTGTGCCGGCGTGTCGGTACGCCAGATCTCGATCTTGCGAGGCTTCTCGCAGTCGGTCGCCGACGATTCGCCGATGACCCCACCGGCCCGAATGACGTCCTTGCCCTGATACGGCGTGAGGTCGAAGGTGAAGTACGCCCGGGAGGTGTGGTTGCCCTCGTCGGATTTCCAGGTACCGACCGGCACCTCGTCGGTGGTGCCGACCGGAAAAGCGACGGAGGGCTGCTTGGCGTCGGTGTAGCTGATGCTCGTCGCGCGTTCGAATCTGGTCACGCCGGCGGTTGCCGGCGTGGTGGTGCCGAGCACGGCGAGTGGTGCGGTCAGCAGGGCGGCCGCCCCGGTGACGAGGAATCGGCGCGGTGCGCGCCACTGGCGTGCGGTGCGCACGCCGGTGGTACCCCCGTTGTCATGCAACGTGCAAACCTCCTGAGCGGAGTGGCGAGATCTCGACGATCTTAAGAGCGTCACTGCCTGGGAGGCGCCAGACTTTCGGGTGGAAGCTGGCTCCCGGCCGGCTCGGTGGCTCATCCGGAATCGCGCGGCTGGGGCGAACATCTGCACGTCGTCGCGGTGCGCGGCAGGATGGTATGCGTGACGACTCCAGAGGCGACGGGCTACCGGATCGAACGCGACTCGATGGGCGAGGTGGAGGTGCCCGCCGAGGCGCTGTGGCGGGCACAGACGCAGCGGGCGGTGCAGAACTTCCCGATCTCCGGCCGAGGCATCGAGCCGGCCCAGATCCGGGCGCTGGCTCAGATCAAGGGGGCGGCGGCAGAGGTCAACGGCGACCTGGGGGTGATCGACGCGAACGTGGCCGCCGCGATCGCCGCCGCCGCGGCGCATGTGGCCGACGGCGGGTACGACGACCAGTTCCCGGTGGACGTGTTCCAGACCGGCTCCGGTACCTCGTCGAACATGAACACCAACGAGGTGATCGCCACCCTGGCCGGGCGGGAACTGGGCAGCAGCGTTCATCCCAACGACGACGTCAACGCCTCGCAGTCCAGCAACGACGTCTTCCCCTCATCCATCCATCTGGCGGCCACCGAGGCCGTCGTACGGGATCTGCTGCCGGCGCTGAACCACCTGGCCGCCGCGCTGGAGGCGAAGGCGTCGGAGTTCGAGACCGTCGTGAAGGCCGGGCGTACGCACCTGATGGACGCCACCCCGGTGACGCTCGGGCAGGAGTTCGGCGGGTACGCCGCCCAGGTCCGCTACGGCATCGAACGCTTGGAGGCCGCGTTGCCCCGGCTGGCCGAGCTGCCGCTGGGCGGTACGGCGGTCGGCACCGGCATCAACACGCCGCTCGGTTTCGCCGCCCGGGTGATCGAGAAGCTGCGCGCCTCGACCGGGTTGCCGTTGACCGAGGCGCGCAACCATTTCGAGGCGCAGGGCGCCCGGGACGCCCTGGTCGAGACGTCGGGGCAGCTGCGTACCGCCGCGGTCGGGCTCTACAAGATCGCCAACGACATCCGCTGGATGGGCTCCGGCCCGCGTGCCGGCCTGCGTGAACTGCGCATTCCGGACCTTCAGCCGGGGTCGTCGATCATGCCGGGCAAGGTCAACCCGGTGGTCTGCGAGGCCGTCCGGCAGGTCTGCGCGCAGGTGGTAGGCAACGACGCGACCGTGGCCTTCGCCGGCTCGCAGGGCGACTTCGAGCTGAACGTCATGCTGCCGGTGATGGGTCGCAACATCCTGGAGTCGATCCGGCTGATCGCCGCGTCGAGCCGCCTGCTCGCCGACCGGTGCGTGGTCGGCCTGGTCGCGGACGCCGAGGTCTGCCTGTCGTACGCCGAGGGCTCGCCGTCGATCGTCACACCGCTCAACCGCCACCTCGGCTACGACGAGGCCGCCTCGATCGCCAAGGAGGCGCTGGCGAAGCAGATCTCCATCAAGGAGGTGGTGATCTCGCGGGGCCATCTCGACTCCGGCAAACTCTCGGAGACCCAGTTGGAGGAGGCGCTCGACCTGCTCCGCATGACCCACCCCTGACCTGGCCCCGCCGACCCGCGCCCGCCGGTCGGCTCGCGCCCGCCCAGGCCCGCCCGCCCGCGCCCGCCCGTCGGTCTGCGCCCTCGCCTGCCGGTCGGGCTGGCTTGATCGACTCCGGTTGCGGCATCTCGGCCCATCCGGGGGGCTGATGGCCGCAAGATGCCGCAACCGGAGTCGATCAGTCATCTGCCATTCGATGCCTGGGCACCCAGGCGAGGAAGCGGGCGAAGAGCGCCGCTGGATCCGGACCGTCCTGCGGGTTCAGTCGGTACAGATCGGCGGCAGCCTCGTGCAGCACCGCGCAGAGGTAGATGCTGAGCGCGACCCGGTCGTGGGCGTACTCGGTGACAAGATCGAGCCGTGCGGCGGCGCAGGGCCACGGTGCGGCGCAGACCCGGCAGAGCCAGAGCGGCCGCAACGGCAGGTGTGCCCGGCGTGACACGCCAGGGGCCGTCATCCTCGGCCACCAGCGTCCGGGGGACGAGCAGCCCCGAACGCGGCGCGAGGTCCGGCCCAGGGAGCGCTCCGGAGCGCGGTTCGAGTTCGGTCGGCGCAGCGTTCCGGGGCGCCTCGGGGTGCGGTCCGGGCGGTAGCGGGCGTAGTCCGGGACATGGGGCTGCCTTCCTGTCGAGCTGAACCGCTTACGTCATCGCCCCGGCGGTGGGACCGCCCGGCCGGGGGAGCGGACGGTCCCACCTCGACGCCGCACTCGGGGGATGAGCGGCGAGCGTCGCGCTTCACAGTCTGCTGAGGACGCCCCTACGCTCGGAAGTGTTTGTGCCTGCTGTCCGAGAGCCACTGCCGGTGGCCGGGTTGCCGGTGGCGTGGCGCTGGAGTCGATCGACCGGTTGTTGGAGGGCGGTTGGAGATGGCGGGTGGGCAGCTGACGGCGGCGGCGTTCCTGGTTGCGGAGCTGCGTCGGGCGCGGGTCCGACAGGGATGGAGTCAGGAAGAGTTGGCCAAGGCCGTCAACTACTCGCCGTCGATGGTCAGCGCGGTCGAACTGGGCCAGCAGCCACCCACCCCGAAGTATCTGGACCTGGTGGACAAGGCCCTCGACACCGGCGGCATCTTCGGTCGCATGCTCACCGACCTGGTAGCCCTCGACAAAGCCCAGGTCTGGTTACGCGGCTGGCGCGCCATCCTCGAAGAGGCGCAGGCGCTGCGATGGTTCGAACCGGTGCGGGTGCCGGGTCTGCTCCAGACCGAGCCCTACGCCCGCGCGATCTTCGAGGCTGATGACTCGCTGAGCCGTGTCGAGCGCGAGGAGCGCCTGGCCGACCGTATGGCTAGCCAGGCTGTCCTATGTCAGGAACATCCGCCGCGAGCGGTGTTCGTGCTCGACGAGTCTGCGCTGCGGCGGCGAGTCGGTGGTCGGAAGGTGATGCTCGACCAGACGGAACATCTGATCACAATCGGCACCGACCATCCCTCGGTTCGACTGCACGTTGTGCCGCTGTCGGCCGATGAGTACCCGGGTCTCAATGGTCCGTTCATCCTCGCCAGGTTCCGCGACGGGACCGATGTCGCGTATCTCGGTGGTCAAATCGGTGGCCGAGAACTGGATCAGGCATCGGATCTGTCGATGCTCCAACGGGTCTGGGAGGCTACTCTCGGCGCGGCGTTGCCGCCGCAGGAGTCGACGGAACTGCTGAAGGGGATCGCGGAGTCGTGGAACTGATCGGTGCGCAGTGGCGTAAGAGTAGCCGCAGCGGTTCCAGCGACCAGTGTGTTGAGGTGGCGACCAGTCTTCGGGTGGTAGGGGTGCGGGACAGTAAGGATCCGGCTGGGCCGGTGCTGAGCTTTGAGGCGTACGCCTGGCGGGTTTTCGTCGCGGCACCGCCGCGCCGGACGTGACCACCTCGCCCGGCGCGGAGGTGTTGGAGCGGCTGGCGCGGGAGCGGGTCGTGTGGATCTGCACGCTGCGGCCGGACGGCTCGCCGCATCTGACGCCGGTCTGGTTCCACTATGTCGAGGGCGAGTGGTGGATCGGCTCCGGTGAGCGCAATCGGAAGGTTCACAACATCGCTGCCGACCCCCGGGTGTCGCTGGCGCTGCCCGACGGAGATGCGCCGGTCGTCGCGGAGGGCGAGGCGAGCATCGTCCGCCAGCCCTTCCCGCCCGACGTGGTCGAGGCGCTTCGTCGCCGGTACGACGGTTGGGACGTCACGGTTGACGGCCCGGACGGCCGCTACGTGCTGCTCCGGGTGGTGGTGACCCGCTGGCTGATGGCCGGCCGTGCCCGCTGACAAGCGTCGCGCTCACGCGTCGGAGGTCAGGAGCGGGCGGCGGCCCGGCGCGCCCGGTAGGCGCTGACGGCGGCCCGGTTGCCGCAGCCGGCCTCACAGAATCGGCGGGAGCGGTTCTTGGAGAGGTCGACCAGCACGTTGTCGCAGTCGGGGTGCTCGCAGATGCGTAGCCGGCGCAGTTCGCCGCCGCGTACCACGTCTGCGACGGCCATCGCCGCCTCGACCGCGATTCGGGCGGCGAGCGGGGCGTCCCGGGGCACGGCGTGCAGATGGTAGGGCTCAGTGTCGTGCGTGATGAGCTGGGGCAGCGCGCGGTGCTCGCGGAGCAGGGCGTTGACGATCGACACGATCTCGTCCACCTCGGCGTACCAGATCCGGCGGAGACGGGGGCGCAGGGCGCGTACCGCTCGTAGCTCGGTGTCGGTGTGCTCGTGCCGGCCGCTGTAGGAGTGACTGGTGAAGAAGGCGTCCAGGGCGGCGACATCCGGGAGGCCCTCTCCGCTGGATCCGCCGGTGTTGACAAGCGCTGCGGCGGCGATCAGGGAGCACTCAGTGTCATGGGCGAAAAGCAACTTGACTCCTGTCGCGGCTCGACCTAGCGTCATCGGCGTAACCTATTTTGCCCATGGCGGGCAGTCGTGCCAAGGAGAGCCCCATGCGTCAACCGCCCGCCGCAGGTACCGGTCTCGCGCTGGCGCTGCTCTCCGCGATCACCTTCGCCACCTCGGGCACCTTCGCCCGATCCCTGATCGACGCCGGCTGGTCGGCCGAGGCGGTCGTCATCGCCCGGGTCGGCGTCGCCGCCCTGATCCTGATGGTGCCCGCCGTGCTCGTCCTGCGGGGGCGGTGGCCGGTGTTGCGCCGCAACCTCGCCTCGATCGGCGTCTTCGGGCTGCTCGGGGTCGCGGTCGCGCAGGCGTGCTTCTTCAACGCCGTACGGTACCTGCCGGTCGGCGTCGCGTTGCTGCTGGAATACCTCGGCATCATTCTCGTCGTCGGTTGGACCTGGCTGGTGCAGGGCCAGCGTCCCCGGCGGCTGACCGTCGCCGGTTCGGTGGCGGCCATGGTCGGGCTGGTCTTCGTGCTCGACGTGACCGGGACGGGCCGGCTCGACGTGGTCGGCGTCCTCTGGGGACTCGGTGCGGCGGTCGGGCTGGCCGGATACTTCGTGCTCGCCGGCCGGGTCGACCCGGCCCTGCCGTCGACGGTCATGGCCAGTGGCGGGATGGCCGCCGGCGCCGGCGTGCTGTTGCTGCTCGGCCTGAGTGGCGCGTTGCCGTTGCGGGCCACCTTCGACACCGTGCAGTTCGCCGGCACGCAGACCAGTTGGCTGGTGCCGATCGCCGGTCTGACGCTGGTGGCCGCAGTGGTCGCCTACCTGGTGGGGATCGCCGCGGTGCGGGCGCTTGGCTCCCGGATGGCCTCCTTCGTCGGGCTGACCGAGGTGATGTTCGCGGTCCTGATCGCCTGGCTGGTCCTGGGAGAGCTGCCGACGGTGGTGCAACTGTTCGGCGGACTGCTGATCGTCGCAGGTGTGGCGCTCGTCCGCCTCGACGAGCTGCGGATCCCCGTCCAGCCGGCTCCGCTGAAGGCGACGGAGCCCGCCCTGCGGTGACATGCTGAACGGCATGCTGAGCACGGTGGTGTTCGATGCCGACGAAACCCTGATCGATCTGCGTCCGGCCGTCACCGCAGGGCTGGAAGCCGTGCTGGCACAGATGCGGCGGTTGACCCCGGTCGCGGCCGGCGTCACGCTCGCCGACCTGGAATCGGACTGGGGCGCGGTCCTCGGCGACCTGGCCGCCGCGCCAGTGGCCGAGATCCGGCGTGCCGCCCTGGCCCGGTCCCTGGACCGGGCGGGTCTCCGTGCCCACCTGGACGAGATCAGCGCCATCTTCTTCGCCCGCCGCTTCGCGCTGACCCGGCCGTTCGCCGACACGCTGCCGGCGCTGGCGGCTCTGCGTCAACGATGGACGCTGGGCTTCGCCACCAACGGCAACAGCCGCGTCGAACGCTGCGGCCTCGTCGGCGAGTTCGCCTTCGAGGTGTACGCGCACTGCGACGGAGTGCCGAAGAAACCGGCCCCGGATTTCTACGCGGCGGTGTGCGCTGCCGCCGGAGTCGATCCGGCTCAGGTGGTACATGAGGCGACAACCCGGCCCATGACGTGGTCGGAGCACAGCAGGCGGGCCTGCGGGCCGTGTGGCTGAACCGCCGAGGCGAGCGGTTGCCGGCCGATGTGGTGCCGGATGCCGTGGTCACGACCCTGACCGAGCTGCCCAGCGTGCTGGCCGATCTTTCCGGCGAAGCGGATCTTCCGCCGTTAATCCGGCGCTGCTCTGGCGAAACCTCACGCGTTGATGTCTGATGACGCCACGTCCCTCAACGAGAGGATCCGATGTGGTGAGCAAGCGCTTCACCGTCGGTGCCGTCGCAACCGCGACGGCGCTGACACTCACGGTCACAGGTCTGGGAGTGCCCGCCAGCGCCGAGCCGGCGGACCTGCGGACCTTCACCGTGGTCGCCGAGGACGGCGTCTCCACCGACGCGGCGCTGGCCGCGATCCGGTCGGCGGGCGGGACCGTGGTGTCCCGCAGCGACGAGGTCGGTGTCTACCAGGTGACGACCGACCGGGCCGACTTCGCGACGAAGGCGACCTCCGCCGCCGCCCTGATCGGCGCGGCCGAGGAGAAGGCCATCGGGCGCAAACCGCGCCTTGACCGGGTCGAGCAGGAACACCTGCTGGCCGCCGCGGCCGCCAAGGGCACCGGTAAGCAGCGGGGCAAGAAGATGGACCCGCTGGACGACAAGCTCTGGGGTCTGGAGATGATCCGGGCCGACAAGGCGCGCAAGGTGGAGCCCGGCGACCGCCGGGTGACGGTCGGCGTCCTTGACACCGGCGTGGACGCCGGTCACCCCGACATCGCCCCCAACTTCGACTGGGCGCTGTCGCGCAACTTTGCCCCCGACATCCCCGAGATCGACGGTGAGTGCGAGGTGGCGAGCTGCCTCGACCCGGTCGGCACCGACGACGGCGGCCACGGTACGCACGTCGCCGGCACCATCGGCGCTGCCGCCAACGGCTTCGGTCTCTCCGGTGTCGCGCCGAAGGTGTCTCTGGTCAACCTCAAGGGTGGCCAGGACTCCGGCTACTTCTTCCTCAACCCCGTGGTCAACGCCCTGCTGCACGCGGGCAGGTCGGGGCTCGACGTGGTCAACATGTCCTTCTACGTCGACCCGTGGCTCTACAACTGCACCGCGAACCCGGCCGACTCGCCGGAGGCGCAGGCGGCGCAGCGGGCCACCATCCGGGCGATGAAGCGGGCGCTGACCTTCGCCCACAACCGGGGCGTCACCCTGGTCGGCGCGCTCGGCAACAACCACGAGGATCTGGGCGACCCCCGAACCGACGTCTCCAGCCCTAACTACGGTGACGTCGCGCCCTATCCGCGCGAGATCGACAACGACAGCTGCTGGGACCTGCCCACCGAAGGGCCGCACGTCATCAGCGTCTCCTCGGTCGGCCCGTCGGGCAAGAAGTCCGACTTCTCCAACTACGGCACCGAGCAGACCGCTGTCGCCGCTCCCGGTGGCTGGTACCGGGACGGCTTCGGCACGGACACGTTCCGTACCGACGCCAACATGATCCTTTCCACCTACCCGAAGAAGGTCCTCCAGGAGGAGGGGGCGGTCGACGAGGACGGCAACATCGTGCCCGGCGCCGAGACCTTCGTGTTCAAGGACTGCAAGCGCAACGGGGAGTGCGGGTACTACACCTACCTCCAGGGCACCTCGATGGCGGCACCGCACGCCTCCGGGGTGGCCGCGCTCATCGTGAGCCGCTACGGCAAGAAGCAGGGCCGCAGTGGCTACGGCATGGCACCCGACCGGGTCGAGCAGCAGCTCCTGCGGACCGCTGCCGAGCGGGCCTGCCCGGAGCCGCGGCTGTTCAGCTACGCCAACGAAGGCCGGCCGGCCGAGTTCGACGCCTACTGCGACGGCTCGCGAAGCTTCAACGGCTTCTACGGGCACGGCATCATCGACGCGTACGCGGCGGTGACGGTCAAGCCGCGCCGATAGCACGCCGCTGATCGAAGGCACGATGGCCGGGCTGGAACCCTCAGCCCGGCCATCTGCTGTCATCGGTGCCACCCCCGGTCAAGTAGCGCAGCGCGGACTTCCCGGACGATCCCCGGGAAGTCCTGGTGGAGACGGCGACTGGTCACGTGCAGTACCAGCCAGCCGGCACCGACGAGACGGTTGAGTCGCTGGCGGTCCCGATGCAGCTGCTCGCGGTCCGAATGCCAGTGCCCGTCGTACTCCACCGCCACGCGGACGGCTGGCCAGGCGAGGTCCGGATGCAGGATCAGACCGCCGCACACCTGCACCGGATGCTGAACCACCGGTCGAGGCAGACCGGCCAGCACCAGGCGGATGCGCAGCTGTGACTCGGCCGGCGACTCGGCCGCCGGCTCAGCCAGATCGAACAGCCAGCTCGCCCGGCGTATCCCGGGACGGCCATCGTGCAGGGCCGCGAACTGGGCGAGAGCCGCTCGTGTGGTGAGTCCCCGGCCGAGCAGGGTGTCGATGATGGCGATCGCGCGGGTCGGCTCCAGCCAGACGGCGCTCTCCCATGCTGCCCGGGCCGGGTCGGTGCGGCGGAGCGTGCCCGTGCCGATGCCCGGGAGCCAAGGCTCCTCCGACATCGTGTGCACTTGCAGGCCAGGTTGACTGCGCAGCCCGGCTGGCGCCGGCACGAGCACGTGCACCTTGTCGGCGAAGCTTGCGGCGTGCTCGACCCCGTGCAGGTACGCCGCCGACGGGCCGGCGAAGGCTGCCGCGACCGGCAGTTGCAACGCCACGGCGCGGCAGGCCAATTCGTGATCGCGATCGAGCCGGGCATCGGCGTAAATGTCCCATCGTAATCGAGCCCAGGCGGAACTGCGAAGCTGATGCGTGGTGAGTAGGCCCTGGCGGACGGCCTCCGAGCCGCGGAAGACCTGCCACGCCAGGGCCCCCGGTCGGTGTGCTTGAGCTGGCATGAAAGAAGCCTGCGCGTCGTACGGCCGCCTCGGCAGCCCCTGTGGACAACCGCCGGCAGGGTCTCGGCCGTCCCCTGTGGATAACTCCCCCAGCCATCGCCGATTGTGCTATAGGCGTCCCTGCGGCCCCGCCCGCTCCGGCCCGCCCGTGCTGGCCTGGCCGTGCTAGCCCGCCCCGTCCTGACGGCCCGAGCGCGTGCCGCGCGACTTGCGGCAAGTTGGGCTTTCGAGCTGTGGTTTGGGCGCAACTTGCCGCAAGTCGGGCCGGGCCGGGCAGGGCGGTGCCGGGCAGGGCGGTGCCGGGCAGGGCGGTGCCGGGCCGGGCGGTGCCGGGCAGTGTCGGGCGGTAGGGCCAGGGGCAGGGCGGGCGGTCAGGTCAGGGCGGTGGTGATGGCGGTGGCGGCGGCCAGCACCTGTGCGCCGACCGTCTCGGCGTCCAGCGGGGCCAGGGCCACCACCCCGACGCTCGCCTCCAGGCCGGGTACCCCGAGCACCGGCGCGGCCACCCCGTACGCGCCTGATTGAAGCTCACCGGCGGTGCTCACCGGGCCGGCGTCGCCCGACCGGCCCGCCAGGATGGCCCGCCCGGCGGCCCCGCGCTCCAGCGGGTGTCGGGCCCCGGTCCGGTACGCGACGTGAAACGACGTCCAACTCGGCTCGACGACCGCCAGCGCGACACCCTCCCCACCTTCCACCACCGTGAGGTGAGCGGTGGCTCCGGCCTGTTCGGCGAGTCGCCGCAGCGCAGGCAGTGCCCCCTCGGCGAGCAGCGGTTGGGCCCGCCGGGCCAGGTGCAGCACCCCGGCGCCGAGGCGCAGCCGGCCGTCGGTGTCACGGCGCAGCATGCCGTGCCCGGCCAGCGGCCCGACCAGCCGGTAGACGGCGGCCCGACCGATGCCCAACCGGTTCGCGGCCTCGGTGACGGTCAACCCACCCGGGACGTCCGCCACCAGGTGCAGCAGCCGCAGCCCCCGGTCCAGGGTCTGCGACGCCTCGCCACCCCGCGCCGGCCCGCCTGACGCCGATCCGCTCGACGCCGACTCACCCGACGCCGGCCCGCTTGACGCCGATCCGCTTGACGCCGGCCCGCCGGCAAGTGTCGAGCCCACCGGGCCCACCGGGCCCACCGGGCCGTTCGGCACCGGGCTGTCCGGCGTCGGGCTGTCCGGCGGTGGTACGGCAGCGCCGGGCGTCGCTGGAGTGCTCACGACCAGCAGCGTACGGCCAGCGGGTGGTCATCGACAGGCTCGGAGCGGTCGGGTGCTACCAGGCTCCGACCGGGCAGGCAACAGCGGACGGCTACCCTTGTACGGTGACGCTACGCCTGTATGACACCGCCACCCGATCGGTGCGGGACTTCGTCCCGCGGGAAGCCGGCAAGGTGGGGGTCTACCTGTGTGGTCTCACCCTCCAGGCACCGCCGCACATCGGCCACCTTCGCTCCGGCGTCAACTACGACGTGTTGCGTCGCTGGCTGACGGCCGCCGGTTTCCAGGTCACCTTCATCCGCAACGTGACCGACATCGACGACAAGATCCTGGTCAAGGCGCAGGAGCAGCAGCGACCCTTCTGGTCGATCGCGTACGCGAACGAGTTGAAGCTCGCCGAGGCGTACCGGGCGCTGAACGTGCTGCCACCGAGCTACGAGCCACGGGCCACCGGTCACATTTCCGAGATGCACGAACTGATCGCGCAGTTGATCGAGCGGGGGCATGCCTACCCGGCCACCGACGGCTCGGGCGACGTGTACTTCGACGTGTGCTCGTGGCCGTCGTACGGGGCGTTGTCCAACCAGTCGCCGGACGACATGCAGTCCGCCGGTGACGCACCGGACCGGGGCAAGCGCGACCCGCGCGACTTCGCTCTCTGGAAGGGCACCAAGCCGGATGAGCCGGCGGACGCCTACTGGCCGTCGCCGTGGGGGCGGGGCCGACCCGGCTGGCACATCGAGTGCTCGGCGATGTGCTGGCGCTATCTGGGCGCGGAGTTCGACATCCACGGCGGGGGGCTCGACCTGACCTTCCCGCACCACGAGAACGAGTTGGCCCAGTCCCAGGCCGCCGGCCTGCCCTTCGCCCGGTACTGGGTGCATCACGGGCTGCTCAGCATCGGCGGGGCGAAGATGGGCAAGTCGCTGGGCAACGCCCTCGACCTCGACTACGTCGCCTCCCTCGGGGTGCGCCCGGTCGAGCTGCGCTACTACTACGTGGCCGCCCACTACCGTTCCCGGATCGACTACTCCGAGGAGGCGTTGCGCGAGGCGGCTGTCGCGTACCGGCGGATCGAGGGCTTCGTGACGCGGGCCGTGGAACGGGTCGGCGCGAATGGGCTGGGCGAGCTGCCGGCCGCGTTCGTCGCCGCGATGGACGACGACCTGAACACCTCGGCCGCGCTGGCGGCGCTGCACGAGGTACTGCGGGACGGCAACAACGCGCTGGCCGGCGGGGACGATGTGACCGTCCGCACCACGCTCGCCAGCGTCCGCGCAATGCTGGATATCCTCGGAGTCGACCCTCTCGACCCGGCCTGGACCGGCGGAGCCCGGGCGAGCGACCTCCGTGGTGTGGTGGACTCCCTGATCGCCCTGGCACTGGAACAGCGCGCGCAGGCCCGGGTCCGCAAGGACTGGGCCGCCGCCGACGCGCTGCGGGATCAACTCAAGCGGGCCGGAGTGGTGGTCGAGGACACCCCACAGGGACCGCGTTGGACTATTGGAGAGCAGGACTGATGGCCGGCAATTCGCAGCGCCGTGGTCGGCGGGTGGCGTCGAAGTCCAGTGCCCCGAAGGGGTCCGGCGGAAAGAACCGGGACTCCCTCGCCGGGCGCGGCCGGACGTTGCCGGCCGACGAGCGGCCCTGGCACAAGGCGTACTCGGGCACCGAGAAGCTGCCGCAGCGCACCGCCTGGAAGCAGGAGAAGGAGCGCCGGGCGGCCGCCGAGGAGGGGCGTGCCCCGAAGATCGGCCAGCCCGGCAGCAAGGACACCACCTGGGGCAAGGGCGGCGGCCGGGGCGCGGCCGTCGCGAAGCCGGTCCGGGGCAAGCAGCCCGCGGGGCGCAGCGGCCCCCGGGTAGCGCCGGGCCGCAAGTCCAACCCGGCGAAGGACACCCAGGAGCTGCTGGTCGGTCGCAACCCCGTGCTGGAGGCGCTGCGTACCCAGGTTCCGGCGACCGCGCTCTACACGGCGCAGGGCATCGACGTCGACGACCGGGTCAAGGAGATCATCCGTACCGCCGCTGACCGGGGCATCGCGAACCTTGAGGTCAGCCGCGCCGAGCTGGACCGGATGACCGGGGGCGTGCTGCACCAGGGCGTCGGTCTCCAGGTGCCGCCGTTCGCCTACGAGCCCTTCGAGGACCTGGTCGCCGCCGCGCTGGAACAGCCGGCACCGCTGCTGGTGGCGCTGGACGGGGTCACCGATCCGCGTAACCTCGGCGCGGTGATCCGCTCCGCTGCGGCGTTCGGCGCGCAGGGTGTCTTCGTACCGGAGCGGCGGGCGGCCGGGATCACCGCGACCGCCTGGCGGACCAGCGCGGGCGCGGCGGCCCGGGTGCCGGTGGCCCAGGTGACCAACCTGACCCGCTCGCTGAAGGCTTGCCAGGACGCCGGGTTCATGGTGGTCGGCCTGGACGCCGACGGGGAAACGGACCTGTACGACCTGGAGGCCGCCGTCGGTCCGCTGGTGGTGGTGGTCGGCTCGGAGGGGCGAGGGCTGTCCCGTCTGGTCGGGCAGACCTGCGACCTCACCGTCAGCATCCCGATGATCTCCGAGGTGGAGTCGCTCAACGCGAGCGTCGCCGCCGCCGTCACCCTGGCCGAGGTGGCGCGCCGCCGGGCCGTCGAGGGCTGAGAAACCGGAGAGCGTACGCGAAAAGGGGCGGCCCGCCATCGGCGGACCGCCCCTTTCGGCTGCTATCTCAGATGCGCTGCCCGGTGGCGGCGTGGAAGACGTGGCTCTGGCCGGTACGCGGCTTCACGAAGATCGTGTCGCCCATGTTCGGCATGGTCCGACGGTCGGTGCGGACCACGAACCGCTCGGAGGCACCGTCGAGCGCGGCGTGGCCGTAGACGTTGGCGTCGGAGCCCAGGTCCTCGACCAGCTCGACCACGACCGGCATGCCACCCTCGGTCGGGCTGACGATGTCGCAGTCCTCCGGGCGGAAGCCCACGGTGACCTTGCCGTTGCCACCCTCGGCGTTGGCCGCCTCGACCTGCTCGCGGGTCAGCGGCACGGACATCTCGGCGAACGACGCGCCCTGCTCGCTGAACGGCACGGTCTTGATGTTCATGGCGGGCGAGCCGATGAAGCCGGCGACGAAGACGTTGGCCGGGGTGTCGTAGAGCGTCCGCGGAGTGTCGACCTGCTGGAGCACGCCGTCGAGCATGACCGCGACCCGGTGGCCCATGGTCATGGCCTCGACCTGGTCGTGGGTGACGTAGACGGTGGTGATGCCGAGCTTGGCCTGCAGCGACGCGATCTGGGTACGGGTCTGCACCCGCAGCTTGGCGTCGAGGTTCGACAGCGGCTCGTCCATCAGGAAGACCTGCGGCTCCCGGACGATGGCCCGGCCCATCGCGACCCGCTGGCGCTGACCGCCGGAGAGCGCCTTGGGCTTACGGCTGAGGTACTCCTCCAGCTGGAGCAGCGCCGCCGCCTCCTTGACCCGCCGGTCGATCTCCGACTTGGAGGTCTTGCGCAGCTTGAGCGCGAACGCCATGTTCTCGTACACCGTCATGTGCGGGTAGAGGGCGTAGT
Organism: Micromonospora sp. NPDC049374; assembly: GCF_040677165.1. NCBI lineage: Bacteria > Bacillati > Actinomycetota > Actinomycetes > Micromonosporales > Micromonosporaceae > Micromonospora > Micromonospora sp. NPDC049374. The sequence goes on from NZ_JBFAQH010000002.1 coordinate 207,028, forward strand.
TCTGGAAGACCATCGCGATGTCGCGGGCCTTCGGCGGCAGGTGGGTGACGTCCCGGTCGTCGATGTAGATCGCGCCGTCGTCGACATCCTCCAGGCCGGCGAGCATGCGCAGGCTGGTGGACTTACCACAACCGGAGGGGCCGACGAGGACGAGGAACTCGCCGTCGCCGATCTGGAGGTCGAGCTGGTTGACCGCGGGGCGTTCGGTGCCCGGGTAGATCCGGGACGCCTTCGCGTAGGTGACCGTAGCCATGAGGGGGGACGCTTCCTTTCACCGGCAGGAACGTGCCGGACGATCCGAGTGAAGGAGCGACCGGCACGGATGCCCGTACCGGCGCCACAGCCAGCGCGGGGCGGACCCGTGTCGGCCGTGTCACTGCACGGTAAACGGCTTTCGCCACAATGCCAAGGTCCACGGTCGACCGGTACTTCCGAAGCATTCGCATTCCGGTCACTCGGGCACGGTCGGACACGAATCGACGCCCACGCGTCGGGATGTTGACGTTTCCCATGCTCGGGACCCCTGCCGAGCAGGAAAACCTGACGCCGGTCGCTATGCTGGCCACGACACAATGCCCCTGTAGCTCAGCTGGCCAGAGCACCCGCCTTGTAAGCGGGATGTCGCCGGTTCGATCCCGGCCGGGGGCTCCATCCGTATCACGCATGGCACACCGGGCGGACATCTCGGCGTGGCCGGGTGTTCAGACGGGCCCGTTAGGCTCCGCCTCCACCCGTCACGCCGTGACCCGTCACCACGACCAGGGGCGCCCGCCACCGTGCACCATGCCAACCACTACTACGGGCACTCCCACGTGCTGGCCCGCTACTGCGGGCTCGACGACCGGGATCCACCCCGCATCCACGGCTACCTTCAGCACGGTTGGAACATCGGCGACGGCATGGCGTACGACCACGAGTTCGTGCCGGGCGTACCGCTGTTCCTGTGGTCGGAGCGGACCCGGCGGCGAGCCTGGTCCCTTGGCCGCCGACAGACGTACGTGGTCGGTTCCCCGTGGGCGTACCTGTTGGCGATGGAACCGGACGACCCGCAACGGCGGGAGGGCACCATCTGGTACCCCTTCCACGGCTGGGAGGGGCAGCCGGTCGTCGGTGACCACGACCGGCTGGTCGACGAGATCCGGGCCGTCGAACCGGGGCCGGTGACGGTCTGCCTCTACTGGCAGGAGTACCGGTCGACCCGGGTACGCCAGCACTACGAGCGGGCCGGCTTCCGGGTCGTCTGCCACGGCTACCGGGGTGGCCGGTGGCGTGATCTCGACCCGGGATTCCTCCACCGGCAACTGGCCGAGCTGCGCCGGCACCGCCGGGTCGCCTCGAACCGGCTGTGTAGTGCGGTCTTCTACGGCATCCTGGCCGGCTGTGAACCGGCCGTCTACGGCGATCCGATGCAGCTGGCCGGTGAGGCGCCGATCTGGGGTGGCCAGCCACGGATTCGCCGCCAGTGGGCGGGGCTGCACGGCCCGCAGGTCGACTCGGACAGCGCCCGAGCCCTGGCGGTCGCCGAGTTGGGTGCCGACCGGCTGCTGCCACCGGCCGAGCTGCGCCGGCTGTTCCGCTGGCCCGAGCCCGCCGACCGGCACCAGGCCCCCACGGTCCGGTCCGCCGACGAGCACCGCGGCGACGAGCACCACGGCGGCGTGACCGGCGGCGCGCATCACGGCGGCGTGACCGGCGGCGCGCATCACGGCAGCGTGACCGGCGGCGAGGCGACGCGGCCTGCTCCGGCACCCGAGCGGCACGGCGCGGAGGCTGGTCGATGAGCGAGGTGCACCTGCTCGGTGGCGAGATGCTCGCCTGGTCGGACCTCGACGGCGCGCACGGCCCGGGACCGGTACGCGGGCCGGGGCTGGCGGCGCTGTTGTCCGTCGCGTCCGGCCGCACGCTTGTGGTGGGGCCGCACGATCCCCACCTGCTCGACGCGCTGCCCTTGGCCGACCTGACCGTGCTGGTGCGGGGACTGCCCGACGCCGAGGCACTGGCCGTCCGCTACGCCGACCGCCCCGGGGTACGGGTGTGCTGCGGCGGCCCGGAGAACCTCGCCGGCACACCCCCGTACGACACCGTGGTCGCCCTGGACGGGCTGGACCGCCTCGACTCGGTCGAGGGGACGCAGCTGTCCTGGGGCGAGGCGTTCGACCTGCTGGTGTCGGTGCTGCGGCCCGGCGGCCGGTTGCTGCTCGGGGCCGAGAATCCACTCGGGCTGCACCGGTTGCTGACGTCGCAGCCGTCGAGCGTCGACTCCGACTGGGCGGCACTCGGCGAGTACGACGACACCCGTCCGGCCGGCCCGGCCCGGCTACGGGCCAGGTTGACGGCGGCGGGGCTGCGGATCGGCGGTGCCTGGGCGGCCTTCCCGTCCCCCCTCGCGCCCGCCGCCCTGGTCGGAACGGAACTGCTGGCCGACCCGGACCTGACCGGGTTCCTCCAGGCCGTCCTCGGCGACGGGACGCGCGGCCCGGCGCCCGACGGTGAGGGCCCGGTGCCGGCGGTGCCGGCCGCACCGTTGTTGGCCGACCCGGCTCGGCTGGCCGGATCCGCCGTCCGGAACGGGATCGCCGTCGAGCTCGCGCCGGCCTGGGTGCTGCTCGGCGAGCGCCTGCCGAATCCGCTGACCCGGGCGGATCCGCACGCCGCGGCCGCCCGCCCGGTCGAGGCCGACCAGACCGGGGCAGCGCCGCCTGCGGCATTGCTTGTGCAGCACGGCCGGCTCCGCGAGGTGCGCCAAGCTTCGGTGGGCGGGTGGCGGTTCACCGACGGCGCGGCGGTTCCGTCGGGGCGTACCGTCGAGGATCTGGTGGTGGCCGCGACGCTGCGCCGGGACCTGCCGGCGGTGCGGGCGCTGCTCGCCGCCTGGCAGTCCGGTGCGGAGGCAGGGGTGCCGGCGGACGCGGTCGTCGTCACCCCGGCCGGCACCTGGCACGGGCTGACCGAGGCCACCGAGCCGATGCTCGCGTTGCGACGGCTGGCGTCCCGGCTGATCGACGCCGGGCTCGCCGACCTCTGGCCGGCCGGTGAGCTGGCCGCCATGCTGACCACGATGGCCGGCCGGAAACCGGGGGCGTCGGCCGAGCACGTGGCGGGTGCCGGTGCCGGCGGGTGGCGGGAACTGCTGATGGACCGGGACCGGCTGGCCCGCGAGCTGGCCGAGGCGCGCGCGCTCCAGGGCTGGTACGAACGGACGTTGACCGAGCGTGACGACGAGCTGAAACGGCTGCGCCGGATCGTCTCACTGCTGCACGGCACCCCCACCGCACGGGCCGGCCGGCTCCTGCTGGCCGGTGCCCGCACCGCCCGGCGCACCGCCCGTTCCGCCGTCCGCCGCCTCCGCTCCACCAACTGACGGCTCCGTCCCTCCCCGCGATCATGCAGTTGTGGCAGCGACACAACGCCATGAAAGGGGTGTATCGGCGACCACAACTGCATGATCGCGGACGCAGGGGTCGTCGCGCGGCGGTCAGCGTGGGGGGAGCAGGGAGTCGTAGAGGGATTCGAGGCGGCGGGTCTGCTGGTGCAGGTCGAAGTCGGTCTCGGCGGTGTGACGGGCGGCCTTGCCCAGGTGGTCGCACAGCGGAGCGTCGGTGAGCAGGCGGCGGAGGTTGGCCGCCAGGGCCGACCGGTCGCCTTCCGCGCAGAGCAGACCGTTCGACTCGTGGGTGACCGCCTCGGGGATGCCACTGTGGTACGTCGAGACGACCGGCACGCCGAGACTGAAGGCCTCCAGGATCGTGGTGGGCAGGCCCTCGGTGTCGCCGTCCGACGCGGTACGCGACGGCGCGGCGAGCAGCCGGGCCGCGGCGATGTGCCGCATCACCTCGGGCGGCGGCAGCGCGCCGGGAAACGTGGCGTTCACGCCCAACTGTGCGGCGCGGACGCGTAACCGCTCGTGCAGCGGGCCGGTGCCGAGGAGCAGCACGCGGGGGCGCAGTTCGGACAGCATGCCCAGCGCCTCGACGAGATCCTCGATCCCCTTCTTCTCGACGAACCGACCGACGAACACCACGTCCCACCGCTTCGGCCCGGCCGCCGGCTCCGGCGGCACCGGCACTCCCGTGTGATGTACGCGGACCTTCGCCGGATCCGCTCCCAGCGCCACCGCCCGGTCCCGGATCGCCTCGGAGACGGCCAGGATCAGCGCGGCCCGACCGAACATGATCCGCAGGTTCCGCCGGTGCCGAGCGCCGCGTGGACCGGGTACCGCGGCCTGCCGGGTGACGTCGAGACCGTGCAGGGTGACGACCAGCGGGACGCCCAGCCGCTCGGCGGTGCGGCTGACCAACCAGCCGTCTCCGCCGAAGTGCGCGTGCACCAACCCGGGTCGCAGGCGGGCCAGCAGCCGACGCAGCCGGGGCGAGCCGCCGGTCAGCCGCAACCGCAGCCACTCGCGCCGGCCACGCGGCGTGTCCGGGCACAGCACCACGTCGCTGTCCCGGGACAGCGGTGAGGCCACCCGGACGGCGCCCAGGTAGACCGGACGCCAGGTGGGCAGCGCGTCGGCCTGGTTGCGGATGAACGTCTCCGAGCCCGGTAGCAGGCAACTGCGCCAGATCACGGCGACCCTATCGCCGGACATCGGCCCCGATCCCCGCCGCCCCGGCGCTGCCGGCCGTTCCCGTTGACGTCAAGGAGCCGGCGATCCCCGTCGCGCCGGTCGCCGTGCCAGCTGGCGCTCGCCGGCCGGTCTCAGCACCGGGCTCCGGGCTCAGGGGCTGCCCAGGCGAGGCCGGACCAACGCGCCGGCCACGGCCGAGGATCCGGTCACGCACCCGGTGTCGCAGCTGCGGCGGGAGCAGCCAGATCTGCACGAACGTCAGGTAGTCGACCAGACCCGGCCGCCCGTGCCGCCGGGCGTCGGCGAGCAGCAGCCGGAAGACCCGGAAGCTGCGCGTGGGCGCGGCCATCGAGCTGATGATGCTCATCGTGATGGCCGCGTACGCCCGTGGGGTGATCAGTGGCCGGATCCCGCGCAGCCACTCCAGCTGGGCCTCCCACGGAGAACTGAGGCTGATCCGTGGCCGGTCCTCGTCCTGGTGCCAGAGCACCAGCGGCTCGGCGGCGATGAGCAGCTCGACGTCCGGGTGGCTGATCGCGCGTACGGTCCAGTCCAGTTCCTGCTGCCGGCGCAGACCGACGGTGAACGGCACCCGGCGCAGCAGCTCGGTCGGCGCCATGATGGTCGAGGTCTGGATGAACCCGTCGCCGTGGAACAGCCCGCGCCGCAGGGTGAGGTACTCGCAGATCGGCTCGCCCGGCTCCGGCAGCCGCCGGGGCATCACGAACTGTGCCCGGGGCGTCTTGTTGATCAGTCGGCTGGCGAGGATCGGGCTGCCCACCGTGGCGCTGCGGGCCAGCTCCAACTGGACGGCGAGCTTGGTGGGGAGCCATTCGTCGTCGTCGTCGAGCAGGGCGGTCCAGGGGGCACGCGCCTCGCGTACGCCGGTGTTGCGGGCGTTGGGCGCGCCACCCTTGCCGGGCAACTCGACCGTGCGCAGCCGGGGGTCACCGATCTCGGCCAGGGCCTTGCCGGTCTCCTCGTCCGGACCGTCGACCACGACGATCACCTCGATGTCGGTGACGGTCTGCGCGAGGGCGCTGCGCACCGCGCGGCTCACCAGCTCCGGGCGGGCGAAGGTGGGGATGACCACGCTGACCTTGGGTGTGGATGGCATGACCACCTGCTCACTCGTGCCGGCTACGACATGCGCGCATGGTGACGTTAGGAGGCGCGGGCGGCCCCGAGGTGAATGCCGGGCTGCGACCAGGCGTACAGCGGCGGTCGTCGGGTGGGACTCACCGGATCGGGCCCACCCGGCCGGGGCGGTGGGCGACGTCGCTAAGGTCGCCGCAGGTGACGTACGGCGTGGTGCGGCGGAGGGACGGTGGGCGGTGGCGGACGCGGACCTGGTGGTCGAGGTCGCGGGTGCGGTGGCCACGGTGGTGATCCGCAATCCGGGCCGGCGTAACGCGATGACCCCGGCCATGTGGCGTCGGCTGCCGGCGCTGCTCGACGGTCTGGAGGTCGACCCGGCGGTACGCGTCGTGGTGCTCACCGGTGCCGACGGCACCTTCTGCGCCGGTGCCGATCTGGGCGACCTGGACGAGCTGCTGGCCGCCGGTGACGGCAGCATCGCCGTCGCGGCGGAGGAACGGCTGGCCACCTTCGCCAAGCCGACCGTGGCCGCCGTTCGAGGTGCCTGCGTCGGCGGCGGCTGCCAGTTGGCGGTCGCCTGCGACCTGCGGATAGCCGCGGCCGACGCACGTTTCGGCGTACCGCCGGCCCGGCTGGGGCTGGTCTACCCGGCACCCACCACCCACCGGCTGGCCCGACTGATCGGCCCGGCGGCGGCGAAGCACCTGCTCTTCACCGGCGAGTTGGTGGACGCCGACCGGGCCCTGCGGATCGGCCTGGTCGACGAGGTGCTGCCCGGTGCCGACCTGGCCGCCCGGGTCGACGGGCTCAGCGGTGTGATCGCCGAACGTTCGCAGCTCAGCGTCGCCGCCGCCAAGGAGATCGTCGACGGTCGGGCCGACGAGGGTCGGATGGCCTGGTGGCACGGGCAGGTGCGGGCCAGCGGCGAGGCCCGGGAGGGCGTGGCGGCTTTCCACGAGCGTCGCGCACCACGCTTCGGTTGGACGCAGCCCGCCGCCCGCTGAGCCGTCGACGGGTCAGCCTCGGTCCGGGCCGGCGGCGCTCGGGCCGGGGCCGGCGGGCGCGGCGCCAATGCAACGCCGCCCCCTGTGCCCGCCGGCCGGCCCGGACCTGGCGAACCCGGAACGACGGTTGACCTTGCGCGATCACGGTAGGTGCGGCCGAGGTGAGGCGGCAACGCATTTCGATGGCCGGCGGTTGACGCCGTCCCTGGAGGTCAGCGTCGGGCGAGCAGGCCCCGCGGCCGGATCGAGTGGATCGGCTCGGCGGCACCGCCCTCGGCACGCAGGATGTGGTTCGCCGCGAGGACGCCGGTGGCCGCCGCCCGTTCCATCAGGGCGCTGGGGAAGTCGGTGCCGATGCCGTCGCCGGCCAGGTAGACACCGGCGGCGTCGGTGCGGACACCCGGACGTCCCGCGTGGCTGCCCGGCGTGAAGGCCGGCGCCTTCGCCTCGACCCGGGCACGCAGTTCGCGTACCCGTAGCCGCGTCGTCTCCGGCCAGAGCACGGCCAGTTCGGCACGCATCCGTTCGGCCAGCTCGGTGGCGGGCACGTCCGGCTCGCAGGCGTACGCGTGCAATTCGACCACCGAGCCGCCGGTCCGCTCGGCCCAGTGGCGGGACTCTCGCTCCAGCCGGTGGTACAGCGTCACCGAGTCCAGCGTGGTCTGTCGAGACACCCCACTGAAGATCGCCCGACCAGCGTCGACGTCGCCGTCGCACCAGTAGCGGGCGACCGCGTACGGCGGGCCGGGCCGACCGTACGCGGGCATCGCCGCCGCCAGCGTCGGGGCCTGCTCGGCCAGCGACGGCGAGCCCGCGACCAGGGCGGCGAGTGCGGGCGGGTCGACGGCGAGTACGACGTGTCCGGCCCGGTACGTGCCGCGCGCGCTGTGCACCTGCCAGCCGTCGGGATCACGGTGCAGCCCGGTGACCGGCTCGTCGGTGCGGACCCGGCCGCCGTGACGCTCGACGTGCCCGGCCAGCGGCCCCCAGATCGACGTGGCGTAGTCCTCGTCGGGGCAGTCGAAGGCCAGCCCTTCCGGGTTGCCGAGCAGGTAGAAGTGGAATTGCGCGATCATCTCGGCGGCCGACATCTCCGCCTCGTGATTGAAGAACGAGTGGGAGAAGACCTCGAACAGCATCGCCCGGGCCCGATCGGGCAGGCGCAGTGAGTCGAGCAGGTCGTCGGCGGTGGTGTGGTCGAACTCGGCGTAGGTGCGGACCGGGTCGTACGTCAGCAGTGGCAGGGCCGCGTCGCGGTCCATCCCGCGCAGGTCCCGCAGGCGCAGGCTGGGGCTGCGGGCGAGCAGGGTGAGCAGGTTCGCCGGTGGCGCGGGCGGCAGCCGCCCGAACTCCTCGGTCGGCCACTGGGCGCTGAGCACCGGATAGCCGGGGACGGCTTGCAGGAAACGCAGCGCCGGGTCGATCCGGCGCAGGATGTTCCGCCAGTTGTAGTACTGCCGGAAGAAGGCGTGGAAGCCGTGTTCGTTGACCTGACGGGTACCGTCGGCGAGGGTTTCCGGCCAGGCACCGAGCCGGCCGCCCAGGGTGGGTGCGGCCTCCAGCACGGTCACCTCGACGCCGCGTTCGGCGAGTACCACCGCTGCGGACATGCCGGCGATGCCGCCGCCGACGACCACCGCGGTGACCGGATGCGGCACGCGGGGGGCACCACCTCCGCCGGGGTCGACCCGGTGCCGACGTACGCCGATGAACCGTCCGGCCAACTGCGACAGCGTCATGGGGAACCTCCCCGGTCAGTGTGCCTCTCCGTTCATCGCAGGCAGCGGCGAGGGCGGTCGGAGTTCGGCCAGACGTAGTCCAGGTCGTCGGGGACGTCGTCGCCGAAGATGGGGCGGTAGTGCGCCGGATCCTTGCGGAGCAGCGACGAACGGTGACTCAGATGCACCTCGGTCCGGCCGAGCCACGGTGGCAGCTCCCCGGCGAGGGCGAGTTCCTGCTGGGTGCGGACCTGCTCGACGCCGCAGGCGGCGGCCAGGTCGACGGTCAACGTGGTGGCGCAGGTGTCGGCGCGGCCGGCCGCGCACCAGACCGAGCAGATGTCCAGCCCGTACCGGGTCAGGGCCTCCTCGTACCCGGCCCACATCTTCACCGCCGGGTGGTTGCGCCAGCCGTACGTGGGCCAGGTCAGCCCGCGTAGCACCTGGATCGCCTCCACCCGCTGCTTGCCGAGCCGTCGCTGGTCCAGCGCCCGGGCACTGGCCAGAAAGTCCGGGTACGGCAGGAAGGTCTGCATGCCGCTGCCCCTACCCGTCGCCGGCCAGGACATGCCGCGTCGCGGCAGCCACGATCATGACGGGCTGCGCGGGCTGCGACCGGCTGACTACCATGCGGGGCATGGCGGAGCCGCTGCTCGATCGGGCCCTGCGGGCCAGCCGCCGGTTGCGGGTCAACGGGGAGTCCCGGGCGCACTACGTGATCTGTGGGCAGGATCCACTCGCCTACTGGGTGGTGCGGACGATGCTCGCCGGCGAGACACAGGCCGGCCGGGTACGGATCACCCTGATCGTGCCGGACCGTCGGCGTTCTCCCGGGCCGGACGGCCGTGACCTGCCGGGCATCGAGGTGATCCGGGCCGACCGGCTGGACGAGGTCACCTTCCGCCGGGCGGGGCTGGCCGAGGCCGCGGGGCTGGCCCTGCTGCACCAGGACGACGTGGGCAACATGCATGCCGCGCTCTGCGCACAGGAGGTGGAGCCTCGGCTGCGCCTGGTGGTGCGGATGTTCAACACCGGCCTGGCCAACGGCGTACGGCAGATCTTCCCCGACTCGGCGGTGCTCTCGGACGCCTCGATGGCCGCGCCGGCCTTCGTGGCCGCCGCGCTCGGCGAGGTCGCGCCGACGCACTTCCGGCACGGCGGGCGCACCCTCTACGTGGCCCGCCGCGACGACGTACGTCCGAGCGAGATCGTCTGCGGGGTGGCCGACACTCGCGACGCCCAGCAGGATCTGGTGCTGCCGGCAGACGACCGGGAAGCCGACGTGGTACTCGCCGAGGCGGTCGGCCGGCCGGCCGGCACCGAACTGGCCGCGCGGCGGCTGGTCCGGGCACGGCGGCGGCGTCGGCCGGTGGCGATGGTGCTCCGGGCGATCCGCAGCTTCGCCACCCGGAAGATCGGGATTGCGGTGCTCGTGCTGCTCGCCATGGTGGCCGCCCTGGGCGGGCTGTACGCCAACGCGGCCCACGTCGGCTGGGGCGACGCGCTCTACCTGACGCTTGTCACCACCCTGACCGGGCAGGATCCGGACACCGCCAAGTCGGCCGCCGAGCAGGTCATGCAGGTGGTGCTCAACCTCGCCGGGCTGGCGCTGATCCCGCTGATCACGGCGGTGGTGGTCGACGGGGTGGTGAACGCCCGACTGGCGCTGCACACCGGGCGGATCCTGCCCGAGCGCTCCGGGCATGTCGTGGTGGTCGGGCTCGGCAACATCGGCACCCGGGTGATGGCCCAGCTCAACGACTTCGGCGTCGAGGTGGTGGCGATCGACAAGAGCGCGGACGCGCGCGGTGCCGGGCTGGCCCGGCGGCTCGGCGTACCGCTGGTGGTGGGCGACGCGGCGCAGGAGGAGACGCTGCGGGCCGCCTCGGTGGCGACCTGCCAGGCGTTGGTGGTGGTCTCCACCGACGACGGGGCCAACCTGCGGGCCGCGCTCAACGCCCGGGCTCTCGACGACCAGCTCCGGGTGGTGCTGCGGCTCTTCGACGGCGACTTCGCCGAACGCGTGCAGCGGGCGTTCGGCATCGGCACCTCGCGCAGCGTCTCCTACCTGGCGGCGCCGTCGTTCGCCGCCGCCCTGCTGGACCGGGCGGTGATCGCCACGATCCCGGTGGGCCGGCACGCGTTGCTGGTCACCGAGGTCCCGGTGGCCGCCGGTTCGGACCTCGACGGTCGTACGCTCGCGACCGTCGGGCGGGCCGGCAGCGTACGCCTGCTCGCACACGCCCGGGCCGGGCAGCGCCTGGACTGGTCGCCGGACCCGCGGATGGTGATCGTGGCGGGTGACCGGCTGACCGTGGTGGCCCGCCGGGCCGGCCTGAACGCGTTGCTGCGCGAGGTCGCACCACCGGAGCCGCTACCGCCTTCCGGCACCCCGGTACCGCGCGAAGCGACGGAGTGACGCCCAGCCGACTTCCACGGTAGTGTGGAAGTCGTGTCCGCAGTCTACGAAGAGCTTCCGTTCAGCGAGTTCCTCCACCGTCCCGCCGCCGCCGCCGAGCGGCTTGGTGAGGTGCGGGCGCTACGGCTGCGTCGGCGCGGTGCTGATGATCTGGCCCTGACGTCCGCCGATCAAATGGAACGGGACGCCGTGGTCATCGATTTCACCGCACGATTGCTGGCCGGTCTTGTCCGGTCGGAGTCGACCGAGGTCGTACGCCGGGTCCTCGGCGAGGCGTTGCCGTGGGTCGCCTTCCTTCCGCCGGAGGACGTCACGGAACTGCTGAGGGAACTGGTCACGGTTGCCCAGGGCGCGGCATCGCTGGAGAATCTGTCGCCGGTCGCCGTCCTGTTGACGCAGTGGCGGCACACCGCCGAGATCTACGCGGATCCCGTCCTGCTGGAGCGGGTGACCCGTGAACCGTCGGGTGACCTCGGGCCGGTGCCGGCCCCAGGTTCGGACAGATGAGCCCGAAGCGAGGCGACCGCGCCGCACCTCCTGCCCTGGCGGGTGAGTTCGACCTGCGCTTCGCGGATTCGGCGGCAGCCGACGGTTGGGAACACCTCGCCCGGCAGGCACCGGGAAATCTGCGGCGTGCTTTCGAAACCCTCCGGGTCGCCCCACGTTCGCGTACCTCACCGGAGCGTCAGCACCGCCTCAAGGGGACGCTCGCGTCAGCCGGTTGGAAGGGCCAGGAACTGGAGCGCTGGCAGTACGAGGTGACCGGCGGGGGCCGCATCTGGTACCTCGTTGACGATGAGCGCCGCACGGTCTGGTTGACCTACGTCGGCACCGGTCACCCCCGGGAGACGGAGTGACCTGGTCAGCGACGGGCTGACCGGAGGGCGTACCAGGCGGCGCCGAGGGCGAGCACGCCGAAACCGGCGAGCACGCTGGACAGCGGCAGGTTGACGGCGAGCAGTACGCAGCCGACCAGCCCCGCCACGGCGAGCGCCTGCACCGGCAGCTTGCGCTCCGGCTCCCGCCCCAGGGTCAACGCCGCGGCGTTGGTGATGGCGTAGTAGACCAGCACCGTGCAGGCGGAGAAGCCGATCGCCCCTCGCACGTCGCCGAGCACGACGACCAGGATCACCACGGCGGCCACCGCCAGCTCGGCCCGGTGCGGCACCTGGTGCCGGGGGTGCACGGCGGCCAGCCCGGCGGGCAGGTCCCGGTGGCGGGCCATCGCCAGCGTGGTGCGACCCACCCCGGCCAGTAGGGAGAGCAGCACCCCGGTCACCGCGACGGTCGCGCCGGCCCGGACCACCCACTCCAGGCCGGGCAGCCCGACCGCACCCACTACGTCGGCCAGAGGCGCGGCGGAGGCGGCCAGCCGGTCCGCGCCGAGGACGCCGACGGCGACCACCCCCAGGATCAGGTAGATCACCAGCACCAGACCGAGCGCCAACGGCACCGCCCGGGGAATGGTGCGCTGTGGATCGCGTACCTCCTCACCGAGGGTGGCGATCCGGGCGTACCCGGCGAAGGCGAAGAAGAGCAGTCCGGCAGCGGTGAGCACGCCCCGGACGGTCCCGCCGGGCTGGCCGATCCGGTCGATCGAGACGCTTGTCGTACCGGCCACCGCGACGAGCGCTAGCACGGCGAGCACCAGGACCACCAGGATCCGGGTGGCGGCGGCGGTCTTGCCGATACCGCGCAGGTTCACCGCGGTCACCGCGACCACCGCCAGCACCGCGACGAGCCGGGCCTGCCCCGGCCAGAGGTATGCGCCGATGGTCAGCGCCATCGCCGCGCAACTGGCCGTCTTGCCGATGACGAAACCCCAGCCGGCGAGGAACCCGGCGAACGGGTTCAGTCGCTCCCGACCGTAGACGTACGTGCCGCCGGACTCGGGATAGCGGGCGGCCAGCCGGGCGGAACTGATCGCGTTGCAGAAGGCGATGAACCCGGCCAGGGCCAGGGCGACCAGCAGGCCGGTGCCGCCGGCCGCTGCGGCGGCGGGCGCGAAGACCACGAAGATGCCCGCGCCGAGCATCGACCCGAGGCCGATGACGACGGCGTCCGGTACGCCCAGCCGGCGCGCGAGTCGGTCCACGCCGGCACCCTACCGGTGCCGGGCGAACGGCCCGTTCCACTGCCGAAGGCGACCGGGTAGCGGCAGATCGTCCCAGGGCACCCGGTGCAGCAGCCGGTCCAGCAGCAGTCCCAGCAGCAGGGCGGCCAGCCCGTCGGTGAGCCAGTGGAAGTTGAGGTAGGTGGTGGTGACCAGCAGGATCCCCGGCGGCGCGTAACGCACCAGCCGGTACACGCCGGCCGGTAGCCGACCGAAGGTCAGCGAGACCAGCAGCAGGGCGATCACGCCGTACCAGACGATCGCGTTGGCCACGTGCCCGGACGGGTACGACATCGAGTAGGCACCGGCCGGCAGGTGATTGAAGATCTGCACGGCCTCGTCCGGGGACAGGAACGGCTCCTTGACCGAGGCGGTGGGTGCCGCCCGGTCGGTCCAGAGCTTGAGCGGACCGATTGTCACCATGGTGACCAGGAAGGCGCCCGCGACCAGTAGGAACGGCCGGATCGTGCGGCGGCGCCAGGCCACCGCCACCGCCAGCGCGCCGGAGAGCGGCAGCAGCAGCCCGCCGCCCTGACCGAGCAGGTTGAACACCCGGGCGGTCCAGTACAGCGGGGTCGGGTCGTGGGTGAAGGCCCACTCGCTGACGGCGAGGTCGAGACCGAGCAGGTGACCGCGGGCGAGCGCGGCGGTCAGTGCCACGAACCCCGCCAGCAGGGCGGCGTCGAACCACCAGCCGGCCGGGCGTACCGGCGCCAGGCGGATGCTGCGGCGTACCGATGTCGTCTCCCGCACGCCGATCACGCTACCGGCCCGCGCGGTGCGTCCGGTGGGTGGCGACTGTGGGCCGAGCCACGTAGGGAGGCGTTCCGGCGGCGGAAACGTCAAACTTGACGCCGTGCGGATCACCTCGGCCCTCGTCGACCCGGCGTTGCTCGACCTTCCCTGGTCGACACCGCTGGAGCAGTGGCCGGCCGAGCACCTGGTCGCGCTGCCCCAGGGCATCTCCCGGCACGTGGTGCGGTTCGTGCAGTTGGGCGGGCACGTCTACGCGGTCAAGGAGACCGGCGAACGGGTGGCCGAGCGGGAGTACGACCTGCTGCGCGCCCTGGAACGGATCGACTTCCCGTCGGTGAAGGCGGTGGCGATCGTCGCCGACCGGGAGTCCGACGCCGGTGAGCCGCTGGACCCCGTGCTGATCACCCGTCACCTTCAGTTCTCGCTGCCGTACCGGGCGTTGTTCTCCCACACGCTGCGGCCGGGGACGATGGGGCGCCTGCTCGACGCGCTCGCCGCGCTGCTGGTCCGGATGCACCTGACCGGCTTCTTCTGGGGCGACTGCTCGCTGTCGAACACGCTGTTCCGGCGGGACGCGGGCGCCTTTGCCGCGTACCTGGTCGACGCCGAGACCGGCGCGCTGCGCAGCGTGCTCTCCAACGGCCAGCGTGGCGAGGACCTGGAGATCGCCCGGGTCAACATCTTCGGAGAGGCGCTCGACCTTCAGGCCGCCGGCCTGCTGCACGACTCGATCGACCCCGAGGTGGTCTGCGAGGAGGTGGTGCAGCGCTACGAGCGGCTCTGGCACGAGATCACCTACGAGCAGCAGGTCGAGCGTGCGGCCCGGCACGACATCGAGGGGCGTATCCGTCGGCTCAACGAGCTGGGCTTCGACGTGGCGGAGGTGGCCATGTCGACAATCGACAACGGTCGCTACCTGATCCGGCCGAAGGTGGTCGACGCCGGGTACCACCATCGTCGGCTGCTCCGCCTCACCGGGCTGGATGCCGAGGAGAACCAGGCCCGCAAGCTGCTCAACGACCTCGACGCGTACCGGGCGGAGAGCGACCTGACCGACGAGCAGCAGGCCGCGCACCGCTGGCTGACCGAGGTCTTCGAGCCGGTGGTCCGGGCGGTACCCGCGCACCTGCGACGAAAGCTGGAGCCACAGGAGCTGTTCGCCCAGATCATCGAGCACAAGTGGCTGCTCTCCGAGCAGGCCGGTCGGGACGTCGGGATGCGCCACGCGGTGCAGTCGTTCCTGTCGGACGTGCTGGTGCACCGCCCCGACGAGCAGGCCGTCCTCGGCGTGGAGATCTCCGCGGGCTGACGGGTCACTCCACCCAGGCGCCGGCCCGCATCACCCGGACGATCTCCAGGTCGTCGTCGAGCACCACCAGGTCGGCGCGGAGCCCGACCTGGAGGGTGCCCACCTGGTCACCGAGGCCGACGGCGAGGGCCGGCGTGGTGGACGCCATGCGTACCGCGTCGGGGACCGAGACCCCGGCGGCGACCGCCCTGCGCAGCGCCGCGTCCATGGTCAGCGTGCTCCCCGCGATCGCCCCGTCGCGGGAGAGCCGGGCCACCCCGTCGCTCACGGTCACCGCCTGGCCGCCCAGCTCGTACTCGCCGTCCGGCATGCCGGCGGCGGCCATCGCGTCGGTGACCAGCGCACACCGTTCCGGTCCGGCGGTCGAGGTGGCGAAGGTGAGCGTCCCCTCGTGCAGGTGCACCCCGTCGGCGACCAGCTCGCAGATCACGTTCGGCGCGCCGAGCAGCGCCACCACGGGTCCGGGCTCGCGGTGGTGTACCGGGCGCATTCCGTTGAACAGGTGGGTGCCGACGGTCGCGCCCGCCGCCACGGCGGCGCAGGTCTGCTCGTACGTGCCGTCGGTGTGGCCCACGGCGGCGACCACCCCGTGCCGGGTGAGCAGTTCCATGGCCTCCAGCGCGCCGGCACGCTCGGGGGCGAGGGTGACCATCCGGACCGTTCCGTCACCGATCTTGATCAGCTCGGTCAGCTTGTCGGTGGAGGGATCCCGCAGGAATTCCGGGTTCTGCGCGCCGCACCGGGCGGCGGAGAGGTAGGGCCCCTCGAAGTGGATGCCGCCCAGCACGCCGTCGCGGACCAGCGGCGCGAAGGCGGCGGTGGCCGAGCGCATCAGCTCGAACGGGGAGCTGACCAGGCTGGCCAGCAGGCTGGTGGTGCCGTGCCGCAGGTGGAACGCGGCGGCGGCCCGTGCCTGGTCGGCGTCGCCGGTGGTGAAGGTGTGCCCGCCGCCGCCATGGCTGTGGATGTCCACGAACCCGGGCACGATCCAGTGCCCGTCGCGCACCGACGGGTACTCGGCGACCGCACTGATCCGGTCGCCCTTGACCTCGACGCAACCCTGCGAGATCACCCCGCCGGGGGTCACCACCTTGCCGTTCACCCGTACGGTCATGGCGTCTCCAACTGGTCGAGGGCGAGCAGGGCGGCACCGAGGCAGCCCGCCTCGTCGCCGAGGACGGCCGGGACCAGTCGCGGCTCCCGGTGGAAGGTCAGCCGGTCCCGCAGCGCGGCACGCAGCGGGTCGAACAGCCCGGCGCCGGCCTGGGCCAGGCCGCCGCCCAGGACGATTGTCGCCACGTCGAACAGGGCCTGGGCGGTGGCGAGGCCGTCGGCCAGTGCCTCGACCGTCTCCCGCCAGACCCGGGTGGCCACTTCCTCGCCGGCCGCTGCCCGAGCGGCCACCTCGGCGGCGGTCACCATGGTCCGCCCCGAGCCCGACCCGGCGGCGGACCCACCGTCCGGTGCGGTGGTCGCACCCGCACCCGGGTCGGCGTCCGTGCGGGTCAGTTCGGCGTAGCGGCGGGCGACGGATGCGGCGGAGGCCATCGCCTCCAGGCAGCCCGGCCGTCCGCAACCGCAGACCGGCCCGTCCGGGCGGATCAAAATGTGACCGAGTTCCCCGGCGGCACCGTGTGCCCCGGTGGCGGCCGAGCCGGCTACCACGTGCGCGGCGGCGATGCCGGTACCGATCGCCACGAAGAGCACGTGCCCGGCGTCCCGGCCGGCGCCCAACCGCGCCTCGGCGAGACCACCGGCGCGCACGTCGTGGCCGAGCGCCGTGGGTAGGCCGAGCCGCGCGGACGCCAGGTCGCGCAGGGGCACGTCCCGGAAGCCGACGTTCGCCGACCAGACCGCGACGCCGCGCGCCTCGTCCACGACGCCGGGCACCACGATGCCGAGCGCGGTCGGCGTGAGCCCGTCCGCGCGCGCCCTGCCGGCGAGTCCCTCGGCCACTGTCAGGATCGTCTCGACCACGGCGTCGGGACCGCGCCCGGCGTCGGTGGGGTGTCGTTCGGCGTGCCGCACGGCACCGTCCGCGTCGACAAGCGCGCACTTCATCCCGGTGCCGCCCACGTCCAGCGCGACGGCAACCTCTCCGATCACGTGAGAACCACGGACCGGCTCAGGTGCCGGGGCGCGTCGGGGTCGAGGCCGCGGCTGGTGGCCAGCGCGACGGCGAAGCGTTGGGCCAGGATCAGGTCGGCCATCGGGTCGACCGGGGTACGCCCGGCGGCCCACCGGCCGAGCACCGTGTGGTAGCCGTGGGTGCGGCTGTGTGCGAAGGACGCGCCGGTGGCGGCGACGTCCTCGGGTAGCCCGTCGGGCAAGTCGCCGAAGGCCCAGACCAGCCGGCCGGGAGCGGCCACCGAGATGGGGCCGTGCCGGTAGTCCATCGCGGGGTACGCCTCGGCCCAGAAGGTGGCCGCCTCGCGGCACTTGAGCGCGGCCTCCTGGGCCAGCCCGATCGTCCAGCCCCGACCGAGGAAGGTGACCTGCTCGATCAGGCTCGGGTCGATCGGCAGCGGAGCCCGGACGGCGACCTCCGCGTCGGCGACCAGGGCGGTCGTGTTTTCGCCGAGGTGGGCGCGGAGCAGCGCCAGCGCCGTGGTGGCGAAGCGGGTCTGCACCACGGAGCGCTCGTCGGCGAACGGCAGGGTGACGGCGGCGTCCGCGGTCTCCACCACCGGTGAACCGGGATCGCCGACCAGCACCGTGGTCGGGATCCGGCCGCGCAGCGCGGCGAGCAGGTCCAACACCTCCGTGGTGGTACCGGAGCGGGTGATCGCCAACAGCCGGTCGTAGTGGCGGCCGGCGGGGAACTCGCTGGCCTGGAAGGCGTCGGTCTCACCCTGGCCGGCGGCCTCTCGGCGGGCCGCGTACGCCATGGCCATGAACCATGACGTGCCGCAGCCGACGACGGCGACCCGCTCACCGGGGTGGGGGAGGCGGTCGAGCATCGCCGGAGCCAGCTCGCTCGCCTGGCGCCAGCAGTCCGGCTGGCTCGCGATCTCCGCGTGGACGTACGCCATGAGAACTCCTCGCAGGCGGAGCCTTGCGCATTACGGCTCGTTAATCCCGTCTTTCGCGCGCCATTCTGCGTGAAACCTACCGGAAATGGCAACCACGGCAGCGATCGAGCAGAGGTGGTTTTTGCATCTTCGTAGTTTCGAGCACTACTGTGCACGCAACCAAGCACCGATCGTGCAGACACGGGAGGCCCGGGGTGGACCGCTATGCGAGATGGAACGCCCTGCTCGAAATGCTTACCGACTCGGGCCGGGTCACCGTGGAGGAGGCCGCCGAACGGCTCGACGTCTCCCAGGCGACCATCCGTCGGGACTTCGACCAACTCGCGCAACAGCAGATGATCACGCGTACCCGGGGTGGGGCGGTCGCCAACGGGGTCTCGTACGACCTGCCGCTGCGTTACAAGACGGCCAAGCACTCGGCGGAGAAGCAGCGCATCGGCGCGGCGGCGGCGGCGCTCGTCTCGCCGGGCACGGTGGTCGGCCTCAACGGCGGCACCACGAGTACCGAGGTGGCCCGGGCGCTGGCCGTGCGGCCGGACCTCAACACCAACGCCGAGGGTGCCCAGTTGACAGTGGTCACCAACGCGCTGAACATCGCAAACGAGTTGCTCGTCCGGTCCCGGATGAAGGTCGTGGTGGCCGGCGGCGTGGTGCGGCCCAAGTCCTTCGAACTGGTCGGCCCGCTGGGCGGGGCGCTGCTGCGTGAGGTCACCCTGGACGTGGCGTTGCTCGGGGTGGACGCCATCGATCCACTGCTCGGTGCGGCGGCTCACCACGAGGGCGAGGCGGCGATGAACAACCTCATGGTGGCGCGGGCCAAGCGGGTGGTGATCATCGCGGATTCGTCCAAGCTGGGCGGTCACGCCTTCGCCCGGATCTGTCCGGTCGACCGGGTCGAGACGCTTGTCACCGACTCCGGCGCCGCGCCCGAGGTGGTCGACGCCTTCCGCGCGGCCGGCGTCCACGTCATCTGTGCCTGAGAGCTGACGCGTCGTCGCGTGGTCGACGCTTAGGGTATCGAGATTCCCCGTTTCGGCGTGGCGTTGCATACCGGGTATTGCCCACGGCTGCATACCGCGTATGGTGTCGTCGTCGCCCACAACCAACGGGGGAGGTGCAGCTTGCCAGCTGTCCTGGAAATCGAAGGTCTACGAAAGACGTACCGAAGCCGACGCCGTGGCACCCGCAACGCCCTGGACGGCTTCGACATGCGGGTCGAGGCGGGCCAGGTGCACGGCTTCCTCGGCCCCAACGGGTCGGGCAAGACCACCACGCTGCGTACGCTGCTCGGCCTGATCCGGCCGGACGGCGGCCGGATGGCGATCCTCGGGCACGAGGTGCCCGGCACGCTGGATCAGGTCGCACCGCAGGTCGGCGCGATCGTGGAGAGCCCGCAGTTCTTCCCGCACTTCACCGCGCGCGACACGCTGTCGCTGCTGGCCGGCGCCGGTGACCTGCCCCAGCAGCGGGTCGACGAGGTGCTGGAACTTGTCGGTCTGCGCGACCGGGCGGGTGAGCGGGTCAAGACGTACTCGCTCGGCATGAAGCAGCGGCTCGCGGTCGCCTCGGCGTTGCTCAAGAACCCGCGGCTGCTGATCCTGGACGAGCCGGCAAACGGCCTCGACCCGGGCGGCATCCGGGAGATGCGGACGCTGATGCGCAACCTCTCCGAGGCCGGCATGACGGTGGTGCTGTCCAGCCACATCCTCGGTGAGATCCAGCTGATCTGTGACTCGGTCACCATCATCTCGCTGGGCCGGCGGGTCGCCTTCGGCCCCGTCGACGAGGTGCTGGCACAGCACTCGTCCGGCGCGGTCCGGGTGCGGCTGGAGGCGGTCACCGACCTTCCGGTCGCCGCCACCGCACTGACCCGGGCGGGCGTACGCGTCACCACCAACGACGACCACCTGATGCTCGCCGGAGTGGACAAGCCGGCCACGGTCACCCGACTCCTGGCCGAGCAGGGCCTCTACGTCAGCGAACTCGCGCCGATCGCGGTCGACCTGGAGAGCGTCTTCCTCGAACTGACCGCCACCGCGCCGGTACCCGGCCAGCACCGACAGGTCGACCAGTCCGTACGAGTCGACGGGACGGCACCGTCCGCGCCCGCCGGAGGAGGTTGGGGCGCGTGAGTCTCTTCCGTACCGAACTGCGCCGGTTGGCCAAGCGGCGCTTCGCCCGCTGGATGACCGCCGGTGGCCTGCTGGTGCTGGTCCTGGTGGCGGCGGGCATGTTCCTGACCAACCAGAAGATCGGCCCGGACCAGCTCGCCGAGGCGCGGCGGGCCGCCGACCAGCAGCATCAGGAGCAGGTCCGCTGGGCCGAACAGGAACGCGCGAACTGCGAGCGGGCCAAGGCGGCGGGTGAGACCGTCGACTACTACCCGGCCGACTGCGCCGAGATCACTGCGCCGCCTCGGGAGTCGATCGAGGAGCAGTGGTTCCTGCCCTCGACCTTCGAATTCCGGAAGAGCTTCGGCGAGATGCTGATCCCGCTCGCCGCGATCCTGGGCCTGGTCGGGTTCGTGGTCGGTGCCTCCTTCGTGGGGGCCGAGTGGAACACCGGCGGGATGATGAACCTGTTGCTCTGGCGGCCGAAGCGGCTGACCGTCCTGCTCACAAAGCTGGGCGCACTGCTCACCGGGCTGCTCGCGCTGGCGCTGCCCGCCACGGCGGCCTGGTTCGGCAGCATGTGGCTGATCGCCAACTGGCGCGGCACCACCGAGGGGATGACCTCCGGCGCCTGGCAGTCGTTCCTCATCACCGGGCTGCGCGGCATCGTGCTGGCGCTGGTCGCGGCGACTGTGGGCTTCGCCCTGGCCTCGCTCGGCCGGCACACCGCGATGGCGCTCGGCGGGGCGATCGCCGTCATGGTGGTCGGCCAGATCGGGCTCGGCATCCTGCTCTCCATGGCGCAGGTGCGCTTCGCCGAGGCGTGGCTGCTGCCCACCTACGCCATCGCCTGGATGACCAAGAAGGTCACGCTGCAAGACTGGCAGGCCTGCAACGCCACCTACACCGGTGAGTGCAAGCCCGCCACCCTGGACATCACTTGGCAGCACTCGTCGGTGTTGTTCACCGTCGGGATCGTGCTCTTCCTCGGCGCGGCGCTGTGGACGATGCGGCGGCGCGACATCACCTGAGCCGGCCGGTGGCGGACCGTCCTCGCCGGGGCGGTCCGCCACTGCCAGCTCTTCGGCCCTGCCCCGCGATGGTGCCGCCGTCCGGCGGGATGCGGCAGGTGATGGCCCTCGTTAGGCTGATGGGCCAGGTTGGCGTTGCCGTGCCGGCCGCCCCCGGATGAGGAGCACGATGCAGCCCGCCGACGCCACCCCGGCAGCGCAGACCGGTCCGGACGCCGTGACGGTGCCACCGCCGAGATCCGCCCCCGAGGTCGAGTCGACGTCGCAGGGCAACCCCTCCGCCGCGTCGCCGCAGGCCGCCGCTTCGACATCGGCTGTCGCGGCGGAGGCCGGGGAGTCACCGACCGCGTCGCCGGAAGCTGGGGAATCACCCGTCAGGTCGGGTGCCGGTGCGGGCGGGGAAGCGGCCCCGGCAGGTGGGCTCGACGAGCGGGAACGGGAGATGCTCGCCTTCGAGCGGCAGTGGTGGCGGCACGCCGGTGCCAAGGAGCAGGCCATCCGCGACCGGTTCGGGCTCTCGGCCACCCGGTACTACCAACTGTTGAACGCGCTGCTGGACAATCCGGCGGCCCTGGCCGCCGACCCGGTGCTGGTGGGCCGGCTGGTGCGGCTGCGTGCCTCCCGGACCCGCAACCGCCGCCGCTGACGCGGCCGGCAACACCGCTGGCCGCCGATCAGCGACGTGCTGACCTCGTGCCGTATGACAAACGAGTGTCGTCCGGCGCGAGGTGGGTAGCCGGGGCGCGGGGAGGTGGCGATGAGCAGCGGGGGCCTCAGACAGCCGGGACGAACGGCGCATCCGGACATCGGCGTGCCCGAGGCGGCCCCGGACGAGCGTCGGCGGGGCGCGGTGGTCGGGACCGCAAGCACCATGCGGGTACGATCCGCGTCCGCTCCGCCACCCGGTCGGGCCGCCAACGAGGACCTGGTGTTCCGGTTCGGGCCGCTTGTCGGGGTGCTGGACGGCGCCACCGTGCCGGAGGGTTTCGACACCGGCTGCGTACACGGGCCGCAGTGGTACGTCCGACACCTCGCTGCCCGGCTCGGCCTGGCGGAGGCCGCCCGCCCGGCCGCGACGCTGGTGAGCAACCTGGCCGCGGCGATCCTCGCGGTCCGTTCCGATCACGGTGAGCAGTGTGACCTCGACCACCCCGGCACCCCGTCGAGTACGGTGTGTCTGCTCCGCGACGGCGGCGACCAGGTCGACTATCTCGTGCTCTGTGACAGCCCGCTGGTGCTCGACACCGGTGGCCACGTCGATGTGGTGATCGACGATCGGCTGGCCGCCTCGGCGGCCGACCTGCGCGAGACCGCCGACCTGCTGCCCGAGCCGACCGACTGGGCCACCCGGTTCCGGCGCGCTGTGACGGTGCAGCGGGAGCGGATGAACCGTACTCACGGTTACTGGGTCGCCGCCGCCGATCCGGACGCCGCCTACCACGCGGTGGTCGGGACGGTGCCGCGGCACGGGCCGGCGGCGTTGCGTCGCGCCGTGCTGCTCTCCGACGGCGCGTCCGCTGCGGTCGAGGAATTCGGCCTGCTCGACTGGTCCGGCCTGTTGGACGTGGTGGCCACGGACGGCCCGGACGGGCTTATTGACCGGGTACGCGCCGCCGAACGGGACCATCCCGACCGGCGACGCCGGCACAAGGCGGCCGACGACGCCTCCGCCGTCTACTGCGAGTTCGGCCGGCCGGACGATCGCGCAGCGTGACCCGGGAGGTGATTCGACCGACCGGTCGATCCGCTCCACCGGAGGGGCCGGTCGTCGCCAACCGGGTGGACGTGCGGCGCCGGGCGCGGAAGACTGCGGCACGTGACTGGTGCGGTCCGGTTGGAGCCGGTGGACGAGCGAAACCTCGAACCGTTGCTCTCGGTGGCGGTGGCCGAGGCGGAGCCGGCCGACGTGATGCCGCCGGTGGAGGCGCCGGCCGGCTGGTCGAACGCGCGGCGGGAGGCGTTTCGGGAGTTCCACCGGGCCCGCTTCGGTGGGCTCGACGCGTCCGCCCGCAGTGCGATGTACGCGATCGTGGCGGGCGGCGAGGTGGTCGGAATGATCCGGATGAGCCGGCGGGACGAGCCCGGCGTTGCCGAGGTCGGCATGTGGCTCGGCCGGTCGGCCCGTGGCCAGGGGATCGGCGCGGCAGCGCTGCGGGAACTGCTGCACCTGGCGGCAGCGGCCGGCATGCGGACCGTGGTCGCGGACACCGCGTCGGAGAACCGCGGCGCGCTCTCCGTCCTCGAAAGGTGCGGCGCGAAGCTGCGCGAGGCCGACGACCGGGTGTACGCCGAGATCTCGCTGGACGACGTGGCGGCCTGTTGACGAGGCGCGCTCAGCTGCGCTGTTCTGCGTACGCGGCGAGCCAGGCGACCTGGGCCGGGTCCAGGGACGGGCGGACCCGGGACCGGGCCGTCGCCACGTGCTCGGCGGTGACCGTGGAGGCGGTGAGCGACTCGCGCATCGCGGCCAGCGCGGCCTCGCGGATCAGCGCCGCGCAGTCGGCGGCCGAGAATCCGTCCAACTCCGCGCCGAGCGCGGGTAGGTCGACGCCCTCGGCGAGTGGCACGTTGCGTGCGGCGGCCCGCAGGATCTCCGTCCGGGCCTCGGCGTCCGGTGGCGGCACGTACACCAGCCGTTCCAGTCGACCCGGGCGCAGCAGCGCCGGGTCGACCAGGTCGGGACGGTTCGTCGCGCCGATCACCACGACGTTGCGCAGCGCCTCCACCCCGTCCAGCTCGGTGAGCAGGGCGGCGACGACCCGGTCGGTGGTGCCGCCGTCGGTGGCCTGGCCGCGTACCGGGGCGAGGGCGTCCACCTCGTCGAGGAAGACAAGCGTCGGGGCGGCCTCCCGGGCTCGGCGGAACAGTTCCCGTACCGCGCGTTCGCTCTCGCCGACCCACTTGGACAGCAGCTCCGCGCCCTTGACCGACAGCACGTTCGCCCGGCCGGTCCCGGCCAGCGCGGTCACCAGGTAGGTCTTGCCGCAGCCCGGCGGGCCGTAGAGCAGCACCCCGCGTGGTGGTTGCACGCCGAGCCGGGCGAAGGTGTCCGGATAGGTGAGCGGCCACAGCACCGACTCGGTGAGCGTCTGCTTGACCTCCATCAGGTCACCGACGTCGTCGAGGGTGACCCGGGCCAGTTCGAGGGTGGCGGCGGCCATGGTGGTCGGCCGCACCACCTCCAGAGCGGCGGTGAAGTCCGCCATCAGCACCGTGGGCGTCTGCGCCGACTTCTGCCGCAGGGCCGCGCGCACGCCGGCCTCGCGAACCAGCGCGGCCAGATCGGCGGCGACGAAACCGGGGGTACGCGCGGCGACCTCGTCCAGCCGTACGTCGTCGGCGAGCGGCACCGGACGGGTCAGCACGGTCAGCTGCTCCCGGCGCAGGGCGGCGTCGGGCAGCGGCACGTCGATCCGCAACGAGAGCAGGTCCGGGGCACGCAGGGTCGGGTCGACAGCCTCCGGCCGGCTGCTGGTGCCGACCACCGCCGCTCCGGCCCGTACGAGCTGTGCCACGCACTGCCGGAACACGGTCGCCACCGGTCCGGGAGCCTCCGCCGGGGCCAGCGCCTCCACGTCGGTGACCAGCAGCACGGCCGGCCCGGCGGCCAGCGCCTCGGCAGTCACCGCCCGGAGCCGGGCCGCGGCCGAGTCGTTTGTCAACGCCGCGATCTCCGGCGCCCAGAGCGGATGCACCCGGGCGCCGACCTGGGCGGCCACCGCCCGGACCAGCGCCGCCTTGCCCGAGCCGGCCGGCCCGCTCACCAGCACCCCCAGCGCCACGGTGGTGCCCAGCCGGCTGAGCACCTCTCGGTGGTGAAAGCCGAGGTCGAGCAGCTCGGTCAGCTCCTCCGCCTGGGCGCGCAGGCCAGGCAGCTCGTCCACCGACGGCACGTCCTGCCCGCCCGCCTCGTCGGCCCGGGCCGCGTCGGCGTCCGGCCACACACCGGCCCCCAGGGCGTCCCCGCTCCGCCCCACCGCCCGGGTACGACTGCCGCCACCACCGGCGGCGTCCGACGCCCGCCCGCCGCCGGCGGTCTCCGCGCTCGGCCAGTTACCGGAAGTGCCGGCGCCCGCCGGCCAGCCAATAGTCCGGCCGCTGGCCGGCGAGTCGTGGATACCACCGCCTGCGAGCCGGCCGTCCGCCACCCGGGAGCCACCCGCGCCGGTGCCGCCATGGGTGGCTGGGCCATGCTCCCAGGCCACCAGGGTGTCCATGGTGACAAGGGCGCCCGGGTCCGGTTCGGCAGCCAGCACCCGCAGCAGGGTGCTGGTCCAGGCGTAGCCGACCCGGGTGGAGAGGCTGCGCCGGGCGGCCTCGACCAGGGTGCGGGTCGACGCGTCCGGCAGCACGTCCTGGGGCAGCAGGGAGACATCGTCCCCGGCGGTGACCACCTTGCCGAGCAGGGCCAGCCGCAGCATCTCCGGCGAGACCACCGCGACGATCTCGGCCGGCCCGGCGAGCAGCACCCGGCGGGCCGGGGTGACCGGGGCCGGGCTCAGTCGCACCTGTCCGCCGTCACGTACGCCGAGGTTGCCCAGCATCAGGTCGTCGGCGTGCAGCAAGGCCGCGCTGGCGGTGCCCTCGGCCGCCGCGACGAGACCGGCGGTCACCCGCCGTCCCGCGAGCCGGACCGGGTCACCCGGGCGCAGCGCGAGGGCGGTGAGCGCCTCCGGGTGCAGCCGGACGATGCCCCGCCGGGCGTCCAGTGCGGCCGGCCGCAGGCTCGCGATCAGGGTCAGCTCGGGTTCGCCCACCGCCCGACCCTAGCGCCTGGTCACACCTCGTCCGGTCAGCCGGCCGGCTCCTCCCCGGTGAGCAGCGACGGATCCCGGCGGATCAGCTCGGCCAATCGGGCCGCCGGGTCGTCGCTCAGCCCGTCCTGGGCGGAGGGCCAGCCGGGCACCGTCTTGACCGACAGCGGCCAGGACGGTGGGGGCGCGGCGGGCTGTCCGCTGACCGTGACCTGCTGGTCGACCCAGGCCACCCGCAGGTCGTACGCCTGCCCGTCGTGCTCGACCCGCGCGGCGACGGACGCCCCCGGGTGCGCCGCGACGGCCGCGCGCAGCGCCTCGGCCACGTCCTCCACCGGGTGCCGTGGCGGTGCCTCGTGGACCGGTTCGTGAACGTTGGACCAGCCGGGTCCCGCGTTGCGGCTGTCGGGCCGCCAACCGGAGTCGGACCCGTGGCTCGGGCCCGGCTCCGCACCGGGCTGGTCGTCGGCCGGCATGGTCGGGTCCGCGGCCCGTCGACGCAGCGCCTCCTCGCGCCGACGCATCCGGGCCAGAGTCTCGTCCAGTCCGCCTCTCATCGCCTCACCCCTTCCCACGAGGGGCCTGCGAGCCGGTCGGCTCAGGCCCGTTTCTCCCGGGTGGCCCGATCCAGCGCGCGGTCCAGGACGACCAGCAGGGCGTCCCGGACCGAAAGCCGGTCCCGCGCGTCGAACTGCACCAGGGGTACATGTTCGCCGATCGCCAGAGCCCACCGGATCGCACCCAGGTCGTGCGCCAAGCGCCCGTCGAAGGCGTTGACCCCGACCACGAACGGCAGTCCCGCCCGCTCGAAGAAGTCGATCGCCGGGTAGCAGTCGTCGAGCCGGGCGCTGTCGACCACCACCAGCGCGCCGAGCGCACCCCGGGCCAGGTCGTCCCACATGAAGCCGAAACGGGTCTGGCCCGGTGTGCCGAACAGGTAGAGCTTCAGGCTTCGGTCGATGGTGACACAACCGAAGTCCATCGCAACCGTGGTGGTGGTCTTTCCGGAGCGCTGACCAGGGTCGTCGACCCCGATCCCGGCGGTGGTCATCTCCGCCTCGGTGGTCAGCGGGGCGATCTCCGAGATCGAGCCCACGGTGGTGGTCTTGCCGACTCCGAAGCCGCCGGCCACCAGGATCTTCACCGGGATCGGCGGCGTCGCCCTCGGGGTACCCGCGGCGGCGGGCGTCGCGGCCGGCGGCCGGTACGGCGGCGGTGCCGGGGCGGCGTGGGCCGGTGGTGGTGGCGCTGGCGCGGCGGCCCGCCCGATGGACGGTGGGGTCGGTGCCGGACCGCCGTAGCGGGCCGCGGCGCTGTTGGCGGCGAGCGCGCCCGGCGGCGCGGCGGGCCAGTCAGGAGATTGCACGGAGTCCATCAATCACTCGCAGGATGACGTCGGGGTCGAGGGCGTCGTCGGCGTCGGTCACGTGTACGTCCAGGTGGCCGGCGGCGCGCAGATCGCCCACCAGCACCCGGGTCACGCCGAAGTGCAACCGGGTCTTGGCGGAGATCTCGGCGACCGAGATCGGCTCACCGCAGAGCGCCACGATCGCCTGGAGTTCCGGGCTCAACCGGGCGGCCGTGACCTTCCACGATTCGGTGGTCGGTCGGGCGGTCACCTGGGTCTCCAGGCCGATCGTGGGGTCGGCGCCGGCCACCCGGCCGGCGGTCAGCACGAAGGGGCGAGGTCCGGTCGGCCCGGCCTCCTCGGGCTCCGGTCCGATCGCCGCCGGTGCGCCCGCCGGGCCGGCGGAGCCGGCTGGGGAGGACTCGCGCAGGTAGGGCCGGATGCGGATAACCGGCTCCTGTTCCGCACCGGCGGCGTCGGGAGTCATTGCTGTACGGAGTTCTTGAGTTCGGCGATCAGGCGCGGGGTGAGCGCACCACCTGCCCGGCCGGCGAAGAGGGTCATCTCGTAGGCGACGGTGCCCAGGTTCGCCGACCGGTCGGCGACCACGCCGAGCACCGACCCGCTGCTGATCGCGCTGATCAGGAGATACCCCTCGGCCATGTCCACGACGACCCGGTTGAGGCCGCCCAACGCGTACCAACTGGCGGCCCCGCCGGCCAGGCTGGTCATACCGGAGACGACCGCGGCGAGACGCTCCGCGTTGGACCTGTCCTTGATCGCGGACATGGCCATCAGCAGGCCGTCCGACGACACGGCGATCGCCTCCAGCACCCCCGCGGTCCCGGAGGTGAAGGAATCCAGCAGCCAGTTGAAGGTGCGGGCCTCGGGGCTGAGGTCGCCGGCCGGATGGCTCTGGTGGTCGAGGTTGTCGTGCACGTGCGGGCTGGTCAACGTGGCGTTCCTTCGTCGTCGCTGCGGTCGTTACGGACATCGCGCAGAGCCCGGGCGACGCCCGTCTCGAACGCGTTGATGCGATCGCGGACCTCGGCCGGATCGCCCGGGTCCTGGGTGAGCGGTTGCTGCGGCAGTTGCTCGATCAGGTTGGCGCCGGGCACCCGGCGGGACAACTGGGCCAGACCCGGGGGAGCGGGCGGCTCGACCGGCTGTGGCAGGGCGTCGGCCTGGCTCAGCTCGGCCCGGCGTACCCCCGACTCGAACGCCTCGACAGCGGCGCGAGCGGCATTCGGGTCCACGCCGGTGGTGTCGACCGGGCCCACCTTCGGTGCCGTCCTCGGCAGGCTGGCACCCGGCACCCGCTGCCGGATGCCGGGCATCGGGGCCGGCGGGGCCGCCGACGCCGGTGCGACCTGCGGCACCGTCACGGTCGCCGCGTCGATCCCGGCCGGTTCCGCGCCGGCTCCCCCGGCGGGCTCCGGGCCGGTGGCGAACGCGTCCCAGGACTCGGACAGCTCCATGCTCTCGGTGGCTCGCGTCAGCAGCGTGGGGTTGAACCCGGCCGGTGCCGTCGCCGGTTCCGTCGCGGGGGCGGCCAGGTCTACCGCTGCCGGGCTGTCCCGGTTCGGTGGCACCGGTTCGAGTTGGTGCCGGGCCGGGAGGGCGGCCACCGGTGCGGCCCGGCCGACCGGCGTGACCGGAGGGCCGGCCGGCTCGGGCGTCCCGACGACAAGCGACGTACGGGGAATCCGGAGAGTGGCGGTGACGCCGCCGCCCGGGGTGGCGGAGAGACCGACCGCCCAGCGGTGCCGGCGGGCCAACCGACCCACCACGAACAGCCCCAGCACCTCGGTCGGGGCGAGGTCCAGCCGCTCCCGCCGGGTGAGGCGGGCGTTCTCGTCGGTCAGTCGCGCCTCGGTCATGCCGATGCCGTGGTCCACCACGGTGAGCTGTACGCCGTTCTCGGTGAGTTCACCGCTGACCAGTACCCGGGCGTGCGGCGGTGAGAAGACGGTGGCGTTCTCCATCAGTTCGGCGAGCGCCAGCACCAGGTCGCCGACGATCGCCGGTGCCGCTGCGGCCTCGGTCGGCACCTGCACGTCCACCCGGGTGTAGTCCTCGATCTCGCCGAGGGCGAGCCGGACCACATTGGCCAGCGGAACCGGCGCGACGTGCGCGACGTCGCCCACCGCGCCGGAGAGCACCACGAGGTTGCCCGCGTTGCGCCGCAGCCGGCTGGAGATGTGGTCGAGCCGGTACAGGTTCTCCAGCCGCCCGGGATCGGTCTCCTGCTGCTCCAACCGGTCGATCAGGGCGATCTGCCGACCGACCAGGTTCTGGGTACGCCGGCCGACGTGACCGAACATCTGGGCGACGTTGCGGCGGCTCGCCGCCTGCCGTTCCACCAGCCGCGCGGCCGTGTTCTGCACCCGTTCGAAGGCACGGGCCAGGTCGCCGACCTCGTCCCGGGCGCGGACATCGACGGGATCGAGGCGGACGGGTTGAGCGTTGTCGGCCTCGTCGTCGGCCACCCGGACCAGCTCGGACTCGGCGACCCGGGCGACCCGGTCCGCGGAGCGGGTGAGCCGGGTCAGCGGCCCGGTCACCGTGCGGCCGATGGCCAGGGCGAGCAGCACCACGCCGACCAGGATCACCACGACCAGCCCGGTCACCCAGTACGCCCCGGCCAGCGCCGTCTGCCGTTGTTCGCGTACCTCGGCGGTCACGTCGGCGACCAGTTTCTTCTCGACGAACTGACCCAGCGTGATCAGTGAGGAGACGGTGGGGAAGAGGGCCTGGATGGGGATGTCCCCCACCGCGGCCACCGGGTCCAGGGCGCTCTGTTGGAGGAACTCCGGGCTGGTCCGGGCGTCCACGGCGGTCTGCTCGATGTTCACCAGCGCCTGCTGCTCCGGGGTGAGCAGGCCGAGCATCTTGTTGCTCTCCGACTGGAGGGTGGCCATGTTGGCCACGAAGGCGGTGGCGAACTGTGGGTCGGGCGAGGCGGCGACCAGCACGATCAGGGCACCGCCGCTGCTGAGTCCCTCGCTCTTGCGCAGGATGCTGTCCAGGGCCAGCGTCTGTCGTCCGGCGGGGGTCCGGGTGTCCACGTCGTGCGGCAGCCGCAACGAGTCGATCAGGGCGAGGTGGACCGGCCCGTACGCGCCGATGACCTGTGGCGGCGCCGCCTGTCCGGCCAGTACGGCCGTGCGTACCTCGGCGAGTTGCGCTACGCCGTCGAGTGCCCTGCCCACCTCGGTCGGAAGGTCGTCGTCGAAGTCGACCCGCAGATCGACGATCCGGTCGTCCACCTCCGCGATCTCCTGCACCAGCGCGCTGCGCTCGACCTGCCCGAGCAGGAGGCCGACGGCGAGCATGCGTTCCCGCTGCAGGTGCTGGAGTAGGGTGCCGACCCGGCTGGCGAGTTGGACGGTCTGGTCGATGTCGCCGGCCCGCTGGGCCACACCGGCTCGTTCCCAGACCACCGGCAGGGTCAGCCCCAGCATGCAGAGCAGGGGAATGGTCACCAGCAGGGTGAGTTTGCCCCGGATGCGGAGCCTACCGAGCAGCATCGAAGGGCCTCCACCGATCCGGCTCGTGGACCTGTCCGACGGGCTGGAGCGCCGGTGGCGGTCCGGCGGGGCGTGACCCGACGGCGTCCCATCGGACACCGGGCGGCGGAGGCGGCACGCCGCCGCCCGCCGGCGCGGCGGAGGTGTCACTCGGGCGGGACATCCAGCTGCCCACCGCGAGCCCGAGCAGCAGCAGTGCGGCGAGGCCACCCGCGCCGAGGATCAGCAGGCGATCCCGGTCCAACCCGTCGAGCCGCTCCACCAGCAGCCGGTCGATCTCGTCGAGGAGGACCGGGTGGAGCTGCTTCGCGGCCTGTTGTGCGTCGTTGCGGGCGGCGAGGAGCCGGGTCGTGTCGACCGTGCCCGCCCGGTCGACCGGCTGGGAGTGCAGGGCCATCGTCTCGACGGCCCGCTGGTAGGCGTCGAAGGGGGTGAGCACGTTTGTGCCCAGGTCGGCGCTCTCCGTGTTCTCCACCACCGCCCGCAGGTTGTTGGCCAGGTCGTTGGCGGGTTGCAGGGCGGCGCCCCGGAGGGTGGCCAGCTGGCTGAGCGACTGGATCCGTTCGGCCGCGGGCCGGCGGTTCATCAGTACGGCCAGGTCGGTGAGGCGGCCGGCGGCCACCATCGCCTCCGGCATCTCCTCCGCGACGCCGTCCTGGAGGAAGTACGCGTCGACACCGGGGTCCCGGATCAGGCCGGAGGTCTCCCGGACCTTGCCGTGCAGGGCCAGCAGCAGGTCGGTGACCTCGCCGTACACGGTGAAGGCAGCCTCCGGGTCGGTAAGTGGGCGTTCGGGCAGCGCCTCCAACTTCGCGCGGAGCCCGGCCCACCGCTCGCTGGTGCTCAACTCGCCACCGATGCGCGCGTCGACCGTGGCGGCCCGCTCGACCGCCTGGTCGAGGGTGTCCCGGCGCAGTGACCGACCAGTGACGGCGGCGCTCTGCGCGTCGACGAGCGCGTCGGTCACCGGACCGAGGGCGCGGAGATACTCGACGCCGAGTCGTTCCCGCCCGACGACGTCGCGGTCGGTGTCGACGAACTGGTGTGCCTGTACGACGAGGAACGCCACCGGCAGCAGCAGCGCGGTGGCGAGTAGCAGCGGCAACAGCCGGCCCGGTGTCCGGGGCCGGCGACGGACCCGCGGAGCGGGAACGGTCATGGTTGTCTCCTCCGGCATGGCGCAGGTTGTCCGACGGCGTCGACGAGCCGGTCCCGTGCGCCGGACCGGAAAACTAATCGAAGCCTGGTGCTATCGGTCGGTCGGCAACCGTCGGCTTTGCGTCACTTCGAGCGATGTGACTCACGGCGATCAATTCGCTCACGGTGGGTGCCGCTGATGTAGGAGATAGGCGCACTTGAGTATAGATTCGAATGAAAGGCAGGAATTTCCGCGATGCGAAGTCATCCCAAAGGTTCGCCGACTGGACGCTGTGCGGATGACCTTCGCCGGATGACGATCGGGCTACCAGAACGGACGTACGGCGGATCTCAGCTAATACTCAGGTTTCGGGCCGTACCGTGTGCCCAATGAGATCGCCGTTCTCGGCCGCGCGGATCCGACGTGCCCTGCCCACCGGTCGCCGGGCCGTCGCCGCCACGGCGGCCGTCGTCCTGCTGGCGGCGGCCGTGGTGTGGGCGGTCTGGCCGGACCGGCCGGGCTTCCGTACCGAGTCCGCGATGCTCACCGTCCGGTCCGGACCGGACGGTGACGAGCCGGTCGACCTGGACACCACGTTGTACCTCCCGCGTGACGCCGCCGCCGGCCGCGAGGTGCCGGCGGTCCTGCTCGCCCACGGCTTCGGCGGCACCAAGGAGTCGGTCCGCACCGACGCCGAGGACCTGGCCGACCGGGGGTACGCCGTACTGACCTGGACCGCGCGCGGCTTCGGTCGCAGCGGTGGCCAGATCCACCTGGACAGTCCGGACCATGAGGTACGCGACGCGCAGCGGCTGCTGGACTGGCTCGCCGCGCGTCCGGAAGTCCGCACTGACGCCACCGGTGACCCCCGGGTGGGTGTGGTCGGCGGCTCCTACGGTGGTGCCCTGTCACTGCTGCTCGCCGCCCAGGACCAGCGGGTCGACGCGATCGTTCCCATGATCACCTGGAACGATCTGTCCCGCGCCTTCCTGCCGGAGAGCACCGGCGGCGAGCCGGCCGAGGGTGTGTTCAAGTCCGGCTGGGCCGGCATCTTCTTCGGCGGCGGCGGAAACGTCGGCTCCGGTCCGGCCGGGATCTCCGGCACCGGCGCCGAGACGCCGGAGGGCGCGCCGGGCGCCGGGCCACCCAGCCCCGCCCCGGGACAGGGGCCCGGCACCGCACCCGGTGCACCGACCGTCGGCGGTCTGCCTGATCCCTCCTGCGGACGGTTCGCCGCCGATGTCTGCGCCGCGTACCTGCGCATCGCCGCCACCGGGCGGGGCGACCAGGCCGCCGTCGACCTGCTGCGGCGGTCCAGCCCGGCCGGGGTGCTGAACCGGATCACCGCGCCCACCCTGCTGGTGCAGGGCGCGGCGGACACTCTCTTCCCGCTCGCCGAGGCCGACGCCAACGCCCGGGGCATCGCCGCGAACGGCACCCCGGTCCGGGTCGCCTGGTTCACCGGCGGCCACGACGGCGGTGCGGGACCGCAGACCGACTCCGATCGGGTGAAGTTCCTCACCGCGCAGTGGCTCGACCACTACGTGGCCGGCGACGGTGACGCGCCGGGCGACACCTTCACCTTCTCCCGGATCGCCGGCTTCGACGCGATGGACCGGGGCCTGGTCGCCACCGGGTACCGCACCGACGACTACCCCGGTCTCGGCGGCGACTCCCGCGTCGAGTTGGCTGTGGCCGGCCCGGCCCAGCCGGTGGCCAACCCGCCCGGCGGAAATCCCGCCGCGATCTCCTCGGTACCGTTCGCCGGCTCGCTGAGCTCGCTGCTCAGCGGGGTGGCCGGCGACATACCCGGACAGCACGCCCGGTTCGAGTCCGAGCCGCTGACCGAGGCGGTCGACATCGTCGGTGCGCCGACCGTGTCGCTGCGCGCCGCGTCGAGCAGTGGCGAGGCCGTCCTCTTCGCCAAGCTCTACGTGGTCGACCCGGAAGGGGCGGCCACCCTGCCCAGCGGGCTGATCGCGCCGATCCGGCTCAGCGGCCTGCCGGCGAGCGTCGACGCCGCCGCACCGGTCACCGTGACCCTGCCGGCGATCGTGCACCGGGTGGAGGCCGGGCATCGGCTCCGGCTGGTGGTGGCCACCTCGGACCAGGCGTACACGACGCCGATCGAGCCGGCCGTTTACACGGTGGCGGTCGGCGACACGCCGGTCAGCCTGCCGACGGTCGACAGCGACCCGATCCCCACCGAGGCGGCGCTCTGGCGCTGGATCCTGGTCGGGCTGCTCGCCGCGATCGTGGTCGGCCTCGTCGTGCTCGTGGCCGTGCTGCGCCTGCGGCACCGTCGTCAGGACAGCTCCGTGCATCCGCAGTACGCGGACACCCCGCTGGCCGTACGCCGGCTGCGCAAGGAGTACGCCGACGGCTTCGTCGCGGTCTCCGAGGTGGACTTCGAGGTGCACCCCGGTCAGGTGGTCGGCCTGCTCGGGCCCAACGGCGCCGGCAAGACCACCACGTTGCGGGTGCTGATGGGGCTCACCCAGCCGACCGCGGGGGAGATCTACGTCTTCGGGCACCGGCTGGTGCCCGGCTCACCCGTACTCTCGCGGATCGGCGCGCTGGTGGAGGGGCCGGGGTTCCTGCCGCATCTGTCCGGTCTGGAGAATCTGAAGGCGTACTGGCGGGCGACCGGCCGGCCGGCGGCCGACGCCCACTTCGAGCAGGCACTGGAGATCGCCGGGCTGGGTTCCTCGGTGCACCGGCGGGTGCGTAAGTACAGCCACGGCATGAAGCAGCGCCTCGCCATCGCCCAGGCCATGCTCGGCCTACCGGAACTGCTTGTGCTCGACGAACCGACCGACGGGCTGGACCCACCGCAGATCGCCGAGATGCGCCGGGTGCTCCAGCGGTACGCCACCGACGGTCGGGCGGTGCTGGTCTCGAGCCACCTGCTCGCCGAGGTGGAGCAGACCTGTACCCACGCCGTGGTGGTGAACAAGGGCCGGATCGTGGCCTCCGGACCGGTCGAGGAGATCGTCGGCGACTCGCCGAGCGTGCTGTTCGAGGTGGGTGACCCGACCGCGGCCCGCACCGTGCTCGACGGCCTCGGTGGCGTACGGGTCCTGGACGACGCCGATGGGCAGTTGGTGGTCGACACGAACGGCACCGCCCGCAGCGAGGTGGTCGCCGAGCTGGTCCGGGCCGGGATCGCAGTGGACCGGGTGGTGCCCCGGCGCCGCCTGGAGGACGCCTTCCTCGCCCTGGTGGGCGAGAACTCTCGGGGAAGCGGGGACCGGTGATGGCGGGATCGACTGTCGAGCCGACGCGGGACACGACGACGCTTGCCGCCTCGGGTGCGGCGGCCGGCTACCGGCCCGCCCGGACGCTGCCGTTCGGGGCGGAGTTCCGCCGGCAGGCGTCGCGCCGGCGTACCCAGTTGGCACTCGGCTTCATGGTGCTGCTGCCGCTGATCATCCTGATCGCGTTCCAGTTCGACACCAACGACGACGACAACGGCGGGGGCGAGTTCGGCAGCCTGATCGATCTCGCCACCTCCGGTGGGCTGAACTTCACCCTCTTCACCATCTTCGTGTCGGCCTCGTTCCTGTTGGTCGTCGTGGTCGCGCTGTTCTGTGGTGACACGGTGGCGAGCGAGGCGAGTTGGGGAAGTCTGCGCTACCTGCTGGCGATCCCGGTGCCCCGGGCCCGACTGCTCACGGTGAAGTTGCTTGTCGCGCTCGCGTACTCGGCGCTGGCGCTGATCCTGCTCGCCGGCACCGCGCTGGCCATCGGCACCCTGCGCTACGGCTGGTCGCCGCTGCGCAGCACGGTCGCCGCCCAGTTGGAGCCGGGTGAGGGGCTGCTGCGGCTGCTCGCGGTGCTCGGTTACCTGGCGATCGTCCTGCTGGTGGTCGCGGGCCTGGCGTTTCTGCTCTCGGTGACCACCGACGCGGCGCTGGGCGCGGTAGGTGGTGCGGTGCTGCTGTGGATTCTCTCCAGCATCCTGGATCAGATCACCGCGCTCGGCGCGATCCGGTCGTTCCTGCCGACCCACTACAGCACCGCGTGGCTGGGACTGCTCTCCACGCCCGTGCAGACCGACGACATCGTCCGGGGCACGGTCTCGGCGATCTGCTACGCGACCG
Organism: Micromonospora sp. NPDC049374; assembly: GCF_040677165.1. Taxonomy (NCBI): domain Bacteria; kingdom Bacillati; phylum Actinomycetota; class Actinomycetes; order Micromonosporales; family Micromonosporaceae; genus Micromonospora; species Micromonospora sp. NPDC049374. The sequence continues at coordinate 243,062 of NZ_JBFAQH010000002.1, forward strand.
TGTTCTGGGGCCTGGCCTTCTGGCGCTTCACCCGCAAGGACATCACCAGCTGAGCGCAGGTCACGAGCGCGTTTCGCGCCGTCCGCGGTGGGCTGTCCCGGCACGGGATCTTGCCGTGCCGGGACAGCTCAGAGCAGCGGCACCGGTGTGGTGGGCGGCGGGTTCGGCGTCGAGGGCGTCGGCTCCGGCGTGCTCGGCTCCCGCTTCTGCCAGGCGCTGACCCCGAGCCGGTCGGTGTTGCCCAGGTCGATCCGCCCCGCTATGACGACCCGTTGCGCAGGCCGGCCGCGCAGCGGGGCGACGTCGAGGTGCTCGGCGTTGGTCGCCACCACGGTCGGGTTGTCGACCAGGTTGCGCCAGAGCAGGGCGGTGCCGGCGGCCTCACCGGGGGCCAGCACCAGCGGCCGGGGTGGATCGTCGAAGCCGGACGTGATTCCTTCGGCACCCCGGATCACCCGGACCGGGATGACCTCGCCGTCCGCGTCCCGCAGTTGCGGCTCCGGATACCCGTGCAGCCGGTAGGGGCGGTCGCCGCAGTTGACCAGTTCCAGGCCCATCGCCCGCAGCCCCATGGCGGCGTTGACGTCGCCGGCGCTGATCCGGACGCCGGAGTCGGGGCAGCCGGACGTCGGGCCGTTGGCCCCGCCGAGCTCGCCGTCCCGGGAGGGCGTACCGCCGAGATCGGCGTCACCGGGCGGCGTACCGCCGGGCCCGCTGGAAGCCGGGACCGGGCCGGGCGGCGCACTTGCGACGTCGCCGACCGGGGCGCAACCGGCGAGCAGACCGAACGCTGCGGCGATCGAGACCGGCACGGCGACGAGCCGACGGCCGCCGGCGGTCGAGCTGCGGACCGTTGTGCGTGGCATCGGTGCATCGTCGCACCCGGCCGCGGCGGCCGATGCCCCCGGCCACCCGCGTCAGCAGCCGATAAGGTTTCCGTCATGGTGCTGCCCCCGGAAGTTTCGGCCGCTAGGATGACTGGGAGCGTTCCCACCAAGAGAGATTGCATCGACAACTATCTATAAGGTCCGCATTCTGGTACCACCACCCCACTCGTAGGAGGTACCAATGCGCACTGACCGGTTCGGCGGGCCGGCTCTGTCCCTGTTCCGCATTGTCATCGGGTTGTTGTTCCTCATTCACGGCATGTCGTCCGTCTTCGGCGTCTTCGGCGGCAACCGTGGCGCCGGCGAGGCGGTGCCGCTCGGCCAGTGGCCCGGCTGGTACGCCGCGATGATCCAGTTGGTCTGCGGCGCCCTCGTGCTCCTGGGGCTGTTCACCCGGCCCGCGGCCCTGCTGGCGTCGGGTTCCATGGCCTACGCGTACTTCGTGGTCCACCAGCCCGACGCGTTGCTGCCGCTGCGCAACAACGGCGAGTTGTCGGTGCTCTTCTGCTGGTCGTTCTTCCTGGTCGCGGTCCTCGGCCCGGGCACCTGGGCAGTTGACAACCTGTGGCGGCGCGGGGCGGCGACGGTCGCCCTGGATCAGGCTGAACCGCGATCCGTCCCGGCCTGACGGCGGTCCTCAGCGGTGCCGGGGCACGCGACGGCGCCGCTGAGGATTCGCTCACAGGCTGGGATTGACCGGCGACGGCCGCGGCCGGATTGCCTAGACTCGGCGATACAACTGCATACCTCATCCAGAGGGGCTGAGGGATACGGCCCGACGACGCCCCGGCAACCACCTCGCGCGCTCACCGTTGAGCGTCCGGCGGGGCAGGTGCCAATTCCGTCCCCGCCGCAGGGTGCGATGCGGGGAAAGATGAGAGGACTTCGACATGACGTCGACGCTCGCCCCGTCCGGCATCGACACCGCCGCCAGCCCCGCCCGTGCCCTGGTCTGCCGTGCCTGCTCGGCCCGCTACCCGCTCGCCGCCCAGCACGCCTGTTTCGAGTGTTTCGGCCCGCTGGAGGTCGACTACGATCCGGCCGCGCTCGCCACTGTCACCCGCGAGCAGATCGAGGCCGGTCCGCGCAATCTCTGGCGGTACGCCGCCCTGCTGCCCGCCGGCCAGGACCCGGCCACCCGGGTCACCTTGGATCCGGGGTTCACCCCGCTGGTGGCCGCCGACCAGCTCGCCGCCGAGTTGGGCATCACCGCTCCGCTCTGGGTCAAGGACGACAGCGCCAATCCCACCCACTCCTTCAAGGACCGGGTGGTGTCGGTGGCGCTGACCGCCGCCCGCGCGCTGGGCTTCTCCCGGTTCGCCTGCGCCTCCACCGGCAACCTGGCCAACTCGGTGGCGGCCCACGCCGCCCGGGTGGGCACGCCGTCCGTGGTCTTCATCCCCAGCGACCTGGAGCAGGGCAAGGTCGTCACGACCGCCGTCTACGGCGGCGACCTGGTCGCCATCGACGGGTCGTACGACGACGTGAACCGGCTCTGCGGCGAACTGGTCGAGACCGACGAGTTCGAGGACACCGCCTTCGTCAACGTCAACGTGCGGCCGTACTACGCGGAGGGGTCCAAGACGCTCGGGTACGAGGTGGCCGAGCAACTCGGTTGGCGGATCCCCGCCCAGGTGGTCATCCCGATGGCCTCGGGCGAGCTGCTCACCAAGATTGACAAGGCGTTCAGCGAGCTGGTCGAGATCGGCCTGGTCGAGGCCCCGGCCGGTGGCTGGAAGGTCTTCGGGGCGCAGTCGGCAGGCTGCAACCCGATCGCCACCGCACTGCACGCGGAAACCGACGCCATCACCCCGGTCAAGCCGACCGGGATCGCCAAGTCGCTGAACATCGGCGACCCGGCGGCCGGGCTGTACGCACTGGAGGCGGTGCGCCGCACCGGTGGCTGGATGGACTACGCCGACGACGACGAGATCCGGGCGGGGGTACGCCTGCTGGCGCGTACCACCGGGGTCTTCGCGGAGACGGCCGGTGGGGTCACCGTGGCGGTGCTGCGCAAGCTGGTCGAGTCGGGCCGACTGGACCCGTCCGCCGAGACGGTGGTGTTCAACACCGGCGAAGGGCTGAAGACACTCGACGCGGTCGCCGGTGAGGTCGGCCCCACCCACCGGATCAAGCCTTCGTTGCGGGCCGCCCGCGACGCGGGCCTGCTGAGCTGACGACGACCAACGGATGAGTAAGCGGTATTTCGCAGGGAGTGAGCGAAACACGCCGCCAGGGACTTGACGACCGCAAACCGACGGCGCAAGATGCTCCGTGCGGGAGGGCGCTTCGCCGTAGACTTTCAGTCTTTACGACCCAGCGCCGGAGGCGTTGTGCGATCGTCCCTCCCGACCAACGTCCGAGCGGGCCAGCGAAAATTCGCTGGCCCGCTCGTCTGTCGCTGGCGCAGGCTGCCGGCATGACCATCACCATCGCCCCTGTCGAGGCCACCGACGAGGTGGCCGTCGAGCAGGCGTATCAGATCGGTGCCGCACAGGTGGCCGCCGATGAGCCGGACTTCCCGCCCCTATGCCGGCGACGATTCACCGCCCTGCTCCGCCATCCGATGCCGGGCTACGAAACCACCATGCTGCTGGCGCGGATCGACGGTGAGCCGGCCGGTTTTCTCCGGCTGGACCTGCCGCAGCTGGACAACACAGAGAACGCCTCCGCTGAGCTGATCGTGCATCCGGCGCAACGCCGCCGAGGCGTGGGCCGCGCGTTGGCCGAACACGGGCTCGGCCTGCTGCGCGGGCGCGGGCGTAAACGGGTGAGTGCGATGAGCCGGGCGGAGCTTGCCGGCGAGCCCGGTCGTCGGTCGCCGGGTAACGCGTTCGCCGTGGCCATGGGCGCGGTCGATGCCCTGACCGACGTGCGGCGGCGCCTCGACACCGCTGACCTCGATCAGGCGGCACTGGACGCGCTGCTGGCCGACGCCCGGGGCCGGGCGGTCGGCTACGAGGTGCTGCACTGGCGCGGGGGCACTCCCGACGACCTGGCCGCCGACGTGGCGTACCTCGACGGACGGCTGCTGGCCGACGCGCCGATGGGCGACCTGGCGTGGGAGCCGGAGCAGGTCGACGCCGAACGCCTACGCGGCACCGAGCTGGCGCTGGAGGCGCGGGGCCGGCGGCGTTACCACGTCGGTGTCCGCCACGAGGCGTCCGGTCGGCTGGTCGCGTGGACGCTGCTGGACGTCGGGGCGTCCGCGGACTGGCACTCGTTCCAGCAGATCACCATCGTCGACCCGGAGCACCGGGGTCATCGGCTGGGCCTGCTTTCCAAGATCGAAAATCTGCGGCACCTGCTCGCCCACGAGCCGGGCGTGCGGGTGATCGACACCTTCAACGCGGCCAGCAACGACCACATGATCGCCATCAACGAGCAGCTCGGTTTCCGGGTGCGGGACCGCTGGAGCAACTGGCAGCTAGACGTGTGACCGGCGAAAACCGGTGGCGGTGGCCGGGCGGTGCCGGCAGGCTCACCGCCATGGACATCGCCGTCACGCCGTACGAGTCCACCGACGAGGCAGCGCTCGACGAGGCGTACCGCGTCGTCGCGGCGGCGCAGGCGGTCGACCTGCCCGACCTGCCGGTGGGGGACCGGGCCGAGTTCGGGCTCCTGGTCGTCCATCCGCCGCACGGCAACGTGATTCACCAGGCGCTGGCCCGGCGGGACGGCGAGGTGGCCGGCCACCTGCGGATGCGGCTGCCGCAACTGGAGAACACCGGCATCGCCACCGTCGAGCTGACCGTCGATCCGGCGCAACGGCGGCGGGGAGTGGGCCGAACCCTGCTGGCGTACGCCCGGAAGGTGGCCGCCGAGCACGGCCGGGAGCGGTTGATCGGTGAGACTCCCGGGCCGCTGCCCGACGGACCGGGGCGGGAAGCGCCCGGGGCGGCCTTTGCGGCGGCGGCCGGAGCGCAGGCCGCGCTGGCCGAGGTGCGACGCCGCCTGGACACCACGCGGCTCGATCAGGCGGCCCTGACCGCGCTGCACGACGCCGCCCGCGCCCGGGCCGCCGGCTACCGGACGGTGGCCTGGCGGGGGCCGGTGGCCGAGGAGTACGTGGTCGACATCGCCCGGCTTGAGAGCCGGCTGCTCACCGACGCGCCGATGGGCGATCTCGCGATCGAGGCGGAGCAGGTTGATGCCGCGCGGCTCCGGGAGATCGAGCGGATCCAGCGGCTGCGCGGCCGACGGCGCTACCACGTCGGCGCGGTGCACGAGGCGACCGGCCGGATGGTGGCCTGGACGATGATCGACAGAGGGCCGTCCACGCCGTGGCACGCCTGGCAGGAGATCACCATCGTCGACCCCGCACACCGGGGGCACCGCCTCGGCCTGCTCGTCAAGGTCGAGAACCTTCGGCACGCACTTGCCCACGAGCCGGCCCTGGCCGCGATCGACACCTGGAACGCGGCGGCCAACGATCACATGATCAGCATCAACGAGCAGCTCGGGTTCCGCCCGGTCGACGCCTGGACCGATTGGCAGCTGACCATCTGAAGTTGTGACAGGCCCCTACTGATCTGAGGGCTTCGTGTTGCATGATGGCGGGCATGACGGAGACCCCGCACCCCCTCTACGACAGGCACGCCGAGACCCTCAACCGTGCGCTGACCGCGATCACGGAGCGGGGGTACTGGTCCGCCTACCCGGAATCACCAAGCCCACGGGTGTACGGCGAGACCGCCGCCGCTGACGGCAAGGCCGCCTTCGAGGCGTACCTCGGCAGGGACTTCCCGCTCGACCAGCCGCATGGTGGCGGCGACCGGGTCGCCACCGAGCACAGCCCGTTCGGCGTCGCGCTGAACGTGCGCTACCCGCACGCCGACGCCGACAAACTGGTCGCCGCCGCGTCGGCGGCGCTGCCCGCCTGGCGGGACGCCGGCCCGCGGACCCGGGTCGGTGTCTGTCTGGAGATCCTCGACCGGCTGCACCGGAACGTCTTCGAGCTGGCCAACGCGGTGCAGTTCACAAGTGGTCAGGCGTTCGTGATGGCGTTCCAGGCCGGTGGTGCGCACGCCCTGGACCGCGCGCTGGAGGCGCTGGCCTACGCGTACGCGGAGATGACCCGGCACCCGGGCACCGCCGGCTGGGAGAAGGCCGCCGGCAAGGGCGACCCGCTGCGGATGTCCAAGACCTTCCACGTGGTCCCCCGGGGAGTGGCCCTGGTCATCGGCTGCAACACCTTCCCGACCTGGAACTCGTACCCGGGTCTGTTCGCCTCGCTGGTCACCGGCAACCCCGTCGTGGTCAAGCCGCACCCGGGCGCCGTGCTGCCGCTGGCCATCACCGTGCGGTACGCCCGGGAGGTGCTTGCCGAGGCCGGCTTCGACCCGAACCTGGTGCTGCTGGCCCCCGAGGCACCGGGCGAGAAGCTCGCCTCGACGCTGGCCCTGCATCCGGCGGTGAAGATCGTCGACTTCACCGGCTCCACCGAGTACGGCGACTGGCTGGAGGCCAACGCCCGCCAAGCGGCGGTGTACACCGAGAAGGCGGGCCTCAACACGGTGGTGATCGACTCCACCGACGACTTCGCCGGGATGTGCCGCAACCTGGGCTTCACGCTGACCCTTTACAGCGGGCAGATGTGCACCACCTCGCAGAACATCCTCATCCCCCGGGAGGGCATCGACACCGACCAGGGGCACAAGAGCTTCGACGAGGTGGCCGGCGGCATCGCCACGGCGGTCGGCAAGCTCACCGGTGACCCGGCCCGGGGAGTGGAGCTGACCGGCGCCATCGTCAACGACGGGGTGCTGGAGCGGCTGGACGAGGTCGCCAAGGTCGGTTCGCCGGTGCTGGAGTCGCGTACCGTCGAGCACCCGTCGTACCCCGAGGCCGTGGTGCGTACGCCGACGATCGTCAAGCTGGACGCCGGCGACACCGAGACCTACTCGCGGGAGTGGTTCGGGCCGATCTCCTTCGCCATCGCCACCGACTCCACCGCGCACAGCCTGGAGATCCTGCGCTCGACCGTGGGCGAGAAGGGCGCGCTCACCGCAGCGGTCTACTCCACCGACGACGCGGTGCTGGACGCCACCGAGGCGGCGGCGATCGAGGTCGGGGTGCACCTGTCGGCCAACCTCACCGGCGGCGTCTTCGTGAACCAGTCGGCGGCCTTCTCCGACTTCCACGGCAGCGGAGCGAACGCGGCGGCCAACTCGGCGTTGACCGACGGGGCGTACGTGGCGAACCGGTTCCGGATCGTGCAGAGCCGCCGGCACGTCTGAGGGGTTGCGCTGGGGGCTCCGGGGCCGCCCCGGAGCCGCCCGGTCCGGTGATCGTCCGTGGGGTCTACGCGGCCCTGCGCATCTGGAGTTCGCGCAGGGTCGGGATGTTGGGGTGCGGGACGCGGACGCCGGTGTCGACGAATCCCAGCCGCCGGTAGGCCCGGTAGGCCCGGTCGTTGCCGACCACCACCTCGAGCATCAGCTCCTTCCGTCCGCAGGCCCGGGACCAGCCCGCCACCCCACCGACCAGATCCGCGAGCAGGCCGGTGCCCCGCCAGCTTGGAGTGATGTAGACGGCGTACAGCACGGTCACCCCCGGCTCGGCCGGGTGCGCCATCCCACCGACGTGCCCGACGAGCCGGCCGCCCGGATCGGCCACGAACTGCGCCGTGTCCGGGCCGGCGGAGACCCGGGCGACCCGGGCGGCGTACTCGGCGTGGGGCCGGGCCGCGGCCTCGGCGATCGTCTCCAGGAAGGCCAGCGGCGCGTCCGCCAGCATCTCCAGGCGTAGCGCGCGCATCCGAGCTGCGTCGGCCGGCTCGACTCGGCGGATGACGGCCCGGCGCACGCCCGTTCCGTCGGTGACGATCGTCATGCCCGCATGCTTATCACAATGACGTACGACGATACGGTCGACTGTAATACGCCCGATTTGTGGTCGTGCGCCGTCGTCACTCCTCGTGTAGCGTGCGATTTCGGTCACCCGTTTCAGCGGTCGTCGACGACTGCCGAAACCGGTGGTTTCCGGGTCCCCGGTGCGCCGGCGACCCGAGGTAGTGGAACGCCGTGCAGAGTGAGGAAAACACCGTGGCACAAGGCACCGTGAAGTGGTTCAACGCCGAGAAGGGCTACGGCTTCATCGCCGTCGACGGCGGGCAGGACGTCTTCGTTCACTTCTCCGCGATCGAGATGGACGGCTACAAGGCGCTGGACGACGGTCAGCGGGTGGAGTTCGAGATCGCCCAGGGCCAGAAGGGCCCACAGGCCGAGCAGGTGCGCGTCATCGCCTGAGCGCCGACCGCCCACCCCCACCGACCGATCGTCGTCGGGGTGGCGTGACCATCGCCGGAGGGGGCTGCGGTGCCGGTGCCCCACAAGGGAAGATCATGGGCCGATCCAGCCGTCGCTGAGGAGATCCCATGTCCGACCAGCCGCCCCCGACAGGTCCGTCCTCCTCGCCTTCGGGTGAGCCGCAGCCGCCCGCCGGATGGGTCGGCCAGCCGCCCCTCCCCGGCCAGCCTCCGTACGGTGTGCCGCCGGCTCATCCCGCGCAGCCGCCCCACGTCGGCATGACGCCGTATCCCGGCCAGCCGGTCTACGGCTGGTACCCCCCGGGCGGCTACGGCCTCGACCCCTCCGACACCCTGGTCACCCCGCCCGGGGCCGGTCTGGGCGGCTGGTTCGCGCGCTGCGTGGGCGCCGCCCGTCGCGGTTGGCGACCACTGTTGCCGATCCTCGTACTCACCCAGGCGCTGCCGGCCGCGGTGCTGTCGGTGCTCGTGCTGGCCGTGGACCCCTCGGCCCGCTGGGACGCCCAACTCGCCAGCGACTCCGCCGCGCTGCCGGCGAACTTCTGGTCCGACCTCGCGACGCTCCTGCTCGTGCTGGTCGGCGGCAGCCTGCTGCTCGGTGTGGTGCAGGCGGTCGGCTGGGCCGCCGGCACCTGGGTGATCAGCCGGCAGGCGATCGGCGAGTCGGTCGGCACCGGTGCCGCGCTGCGTTACGGACTGCGTCGGGCGTTCGGTCTGTGGGGCTGGACACTGCTCATCACCCTGATCGTCACCTTCGGCTTCTGCCTGTGTTTCCTGCCCGGCGTGTACGCGGCGTTCGCGCTGGCCATGGCCGGCCCGGTCTACCTCTTCGAGCGGCACGACCCGCTCAGCAGGTCGCATCGCATGCTGCGGGACCGGCTGGGGCTGCTGCTCGGTCGGGTGGCACTTGTGGGCGCCGCCGTGATCGGCTTCTCGCTGGCCGCGAGCGTGGTCGAGTCGCTGGCGATCCTGCCGTTCGGCGCCACTCCGCTGGACTCGCCGGGTACGGCGGTGGGTGCGGTGCTGACGGTCACGGTGGTCGCGGTACTGACCCTGCCGGCGTACCTCGCGCAGCTGGTCGGGCTCGTTGTCACCTACGCCGAGCAGCGGGCACACGAGGGTCCGGTGAACGCCGCCCAACTGGCGGCCGAACTCGGCTGACCCGGGCCATCGTGCTTGCACTCGGCAGGGCAGAGTGCTAAACAAGTCATTGGCACTCGCATGGCGTGAGTGCCAGCTGGTCGGGACGGTGGGGCCGCGGTCGCGCTCGTGACATAACCACGGGTGGGGCACGTGGCCGGTCGTCGCGGGCTATCCGGCCCGGCCGAGGAGACGTCGCCGTCGCCAGGTGGCGACGTCCCAAGGTGCGTACACCAGACGGCCCATCCGGGGCACACACTCGGGTGGCCCGTGAGTGTCCAGGAGGACAACGCCGTATGGCCAAGATGATCGCGTTCGACGAAGAGGCGCGCCGCGGCCTCGAGCGGGGCATGAACCAGCTCGCCGACGCCGTGAAGGTGACCCTCGGCCCCAAGGGCCGCAACGTCGTGCTCGAGAAGAAGTGGGGTGCCCCCACCATCACCAACGATGGTGTGAGCATCGCCAAGGAGATCGAGCTCGAGGACCCCTACGAGAAGATCGGCGCCGAGCTGGTCAAGGAGGTCGCCAAGAAGACCGACGACGTCGCCGGTGACGGCACGACGACGGCGACCGTCCTGGCCCAGGCACTCGTTCGCGAGGGCCTGCGCAACGTGGCCGCCGGTGCCAACCCGATGGCCCTGAAGCGGGGCATCGAGGCTGCGGTCGCCAACGTCTCGGAGGAGCTGCTGAAGCTCGCCAAGGACGTCGAGACCAAGGAGCAGATCGCCTCCACCGCCTCCATCTCCGCCGGTGACACCAGCGTCGGCGAGATCATCGCCGAGGCGATGGACAAGGTCGGCAAGGAAGGCGTCATCACCGTCGAGGAGAGCAACACCTTCGGGCTGGAGCTGGAGCTCACCGAGGGTATGCGCTTCGACAAGGGCTACATCTCGGCCTACTTCATGACCGACCCGGAGCGTATGGAGGCCGTCTTCGACGACCCGTACATCCTGATCGCGAACAGCAAGATCTCGTCGGTCAAGGACCTGCTCCCGATCCTGGAGAAGGTCATGCAGGGCGGCAAGCCGCTGCTGATCATCGCCGAGGACCTGGAGGGCGAGGCCCTGGCCACGCTGGTGGTCAACAAGGTCCGTGGCACCTTCAAGTCGGTCGCCGTCAAGGCGCCGGGCTTCGGTGACCGCCGTAAGGCCATGCTGACCGACATTGCCATCCTCACCGGTGGCCAGGTCATCAGCGAGGAGGTCGGCCTCAAGCTGGACGCCGTCAGCCTCGACATGCTGGGCCGTGCCCGCAAGGTCGTGGTGACCAAGGACGAGACCACCATCGTCGACGGTGCCGGCGACGCCGAGCAGATCCAGGGCCGGGTCAACCAGATCCGGGCCGAGATCGACAAGAGCGACTCCGACTACGACCGGGAGAAGCTGCAGGAGCGGCTGGCCAAGCTGGCCGGCGGCGTTGCGGTGATCAAGGTCGGCGCGGCCACCGAGGTCGAGCTCAAGGAGCGCAAGCACCGTATCGAGGACGCGGTCCGCAACGCCAAGGCCGCCGTCGAGGAGGGCATCGTCCCGGGTGGTGGTGTCGCGCTGGTTCAGGCCGGCAAGACCGCCTTCGACAAGCTCGACCTGGCCGGCGACGAGGCGACCGGCGCGCAGATCGTGAAGATCGCGCTGGACGCCCCGCTGCGGCAGATCGCCGTGAACGCCGGCCTTGAGGGCGGCGTCGTGGTGGAGCGGGTCCGCAACCTCGACCCGGGTCACGGCCTCAACGCCGCGACCGGCGAGTACGTCGACCTGCTGGCCGCGGGCATCATCGACCCGGCCAAGGTGACCCGTTCCGCGCTGCAGAACGCCTCGTCGATCGCCGCGCTGTTCCTCACCACCGAGGCCGTCGTGGCGGACAAGCCGGAGAAGACCGCGGCCGCACCGGCTGGCCCGGGCGGCGGGGACATGGACTTCTGAGTCCAGCTCCCAACGCCGGAAGGGGCGGGCCGCGTCAGCGGTCCGCCCCTTCCGCTGTGTCGGCGGCATCATCGAAGTCCGGTGACGATCACCCACGGGCCGCCGAGACGGCCGCGTACGCGTCGACCAGGCCGGCGCCGACGAGGTTCGCCGGCCCGCCGCATTCGTCGGGCTGACCCTGGGCCGGGTCGCTGGTCTCGATCGGGGCGGCCGTCTCGCGCAGGATCCGCCGCGTCCGGTCGAGGTCGCCGACGAGTTCCGGGTTGGCCGACCACATCAGCGCGGCCACGCCCGCCACCTGCGGTGTGGCCATCGAGGTGCCGTCGAGCACCGCGTACCCGCCGCCGGGCATCGCGGAGAGGACCTCCGCCCCCGGCGCCATCAGATCCGGTTTCGTCGCCCCGGTGGCCGTCGGGCCACGGGAGGAGAAGGCGGTGACCCGCCCCCGGTCGTCCACCGCACCGACGGTCAGCACGTCCGCGTACGGTGCGGGCGGGTCCTGCACGGAGCCGCAGAACGGGCCCGTGTTGCCGGCCGCCGCGACGACGAGAATCCCGGCGGCCTCCAACGCCGTCGTGGCCGGTAGCAGCGCCGAGGGGTCGCAGCCTTCGATCGGCGGACAGCCCCACGAGTTGGTCAGGATCTCGGGCGCCCGGGCGGGCCGCCCCTGTCGGAACGGATCGCCGTCGGGCGGGAAGGGCGCCAGCATGAACTGGAGGCAGTCGAGGTAGGCGGCCGGGTTCCCCAGATTGCGGTCGAGGTTGACGCAGCCGACCCACTGTGCGCCGGGGGCCACACCGATGCCGTCCCGCCCGACGGCGCTGCCCACGGTGTGGGTGCCGTGTCCGCTGCGGTCGGTCGGCGCTTCGGTGCCGTTCCACGGGTCGAACCACGAGTCGTCGCCGCCCCGGAAACCCTGGGCCAGGGTCGGATGCCGCCCGTCCACTCCCGAGTCGGAACTGCCCACGGTTACCCCGGCGCCGGTGACGCCGAGTTCGGACCAGACCCGATCCGCGCCGATCATGGTGATGTTCCACGGCGGGCCGGACGGGGGCGTGGCGCTACCGGTGGCGCTGTCGGCGGGCGCCGGCAACGGACGCAGCCGCTGGCTGACAAGTACCCGGGCCACCTCGGGCCGGCTGGACAGCCAGGCCCGTACCGCCGGCCCACCAGCCACCTCGATCGCGTTGACCAGGTAGTAGGGGGTGTGTGGCAGTCGGGCGCGCCGCAGGTCCCGCCGCAGGTCGGCCTGGGTCCGGTCGGCGGTGTCGACCAGCCGCCGGTAGACCTCCCCGGCGCGGGCGTCCCGGCCCGCCCGACCTGGCCCGCCACTCACCCCGCTGAGGTCCGCCTGTTCCCGAAGCAGTACGAAGAGTCGCTCCCCGTGCAGCCCCGGCTGTCCGGCGGTCGCGCCGACCAGACCGACCGTGACCAGCAGCGTCAGGGCGCTCGCCGCGGCCAGCACCCGACTTGGCGTGCGGGCCGAGCGTCGCGCCAGCAGCAGGCCGTACCCGACCGCCAGCACCAGTCCGACGGCGAGCCCGGCACCGGTCGCGGCCGCCACCCAGAACGGCACGTCGCGGGTGCCGACCAGCAGCAGGCTGACCTCCTCCGGATCGGTGTAGGCAAGCGGGCCGAACACGCCGAGCCCGACCAGCCAGGCGGTCGGTGCCCGCCCGCCCGCCCCGGCCGGATAGCGGGCCACGACGCCACCGGCGACCGGGTGAGCCGGCAGGCCGTGCCCCGTGCCCGGGTGGGCGACGCCGCGCCCGTCGGCCGGCCGGCGGTGCACGGCCCGCAGCGCGGCCAATGCGCAACCGGCCGGCGGCAGCGTCACAAGTAGCGGCAGCTGTGCGCCGGAGTGGCCGGTGCCGGCGCCCACCAGCAGCAGCACCACCCCGGCGACGAGCCCGCCCACGAGTACCAGGCGGGCTGGTCGAGGCGGTTCGTCGGACTCGAAGCGGCCCCAGAACCGAGCGTCGAGCAGCGTCGCGGCCAGCGCGCCGACGGCCGCCGCAGCCAACCCGGCGAGGATGGTCTCCAACAGCCCGCCGAGCGCGCCCCACCAGACCCAGGGCAGCAGCAGGGCGAGCCCGGCGGCCACCGCGAGCAGAGCCGCCACCGACGGCTGCGCGCCCAGTCGCGCCTGACGCCCGGCCGGGTCACCCGCACTGACACCCGGGTCGTCCCCGCGCTCGGTGGTCCCTGCTCCCGGGTCGTCCCCGGGCGTGGTGGTCTCCGCACCGCCGACCTCGGTACGGAGGTCGGCGACATAGCCGTCCCCGGCCGTGGTGGTCTCCGCACCCGGGTCGCCAGATGGGTGCGCGGGCCGCCAGGTCTCGGCGAGCCGGCCGGGGCCGAGAACGTGGGACGGCAGCCGGCTCGTCACCACCGTCAGCAGCGCGGCCACGATGGCCAGCGCGCCGAGATACGCCTCATGGTGCACCGGGGGGATCGTCCGCAGTAGCCCGAGCAGGCCGAGCACGAGCGCGCCGGCGAACCAGACCCGGCCGGTGACGCGGACCGCCGCCGAGCGGGGAACGAGGGCCAACGGCAGCGCCGCAGCGGCGATCAGCAGCACGCTGAGCAGGCAGACCACCGGCCAGAGCGGCACCAGCCGGTCCAGGCCGCCGATCAGCACCACCTGGTCCACGGCCCAGCCGCCGGTCTGCGCCAGGACCGTGACCGCGACCGTCCAACAGCCGGCGAGAACCGCCGCGACGATCGCCCAGGGGTTACCGGTCGAGCCGGGTGTGGTGGGTTCCGCCCGCATCCGCACACAGTACGGCGCAGCCGCCGCACCGCCGGTACGGATCCGCCGGGCGACTGATCGAGGTGCCCGGGCCGGCACATGTGATCGAGGTGCCCGGGCTGGCGCATGTCGGCGGAGGGCCGGGCCGGTTAACGTGGACGGGTGCGTGATCCGAACGTTCTGCGGTCCGTTGCCGGGCAGCTCTCGCCCGCCCGCCGCGCCGCCGACCTGCGTCGGTTGCGCGCCGAGCGGTTCGACGTGCTGGTGATCGGGGGCGGGGTGACCGGCGCCGGGGCGGCCGTCGACGCCGCGTCCCGGGGCCTCAAGGTGGCCCTGGTCGAGGCCCGCGACTTCGCCGCCGGCACCTCCAGCCGGTCCAGCAAACTGATCCACGGTGGCCTGCGCTACCTGGAGCAGTTGGAGCTGGGCCTGGTGCACGAGGCGCTGACCGAGCGCGGGCTGCTGGCCACCCGGCTGGCGCCGCACCTGGTGCGGCCGGTGCCGTTCCTGGTGCCGCTCCCCGCCGGCCAGGGCGTCCGCGACCTGCCCGCCCGACTGCTGCGGCGGGTCTACTACGGCGCCGGGGTGGCCGCGTACGACGCCTTCGCCGGCCTCTTCGGCGGCGGCCGGGGTATGCCGTTGCATCGCCACCTGAGCCGGGAGGGTGCCCGCCGCGTCTTCCCGAGCCTGCGCTCCGACGGCCTGGCCGGCGCGATCCGCTACCACGACGGGCAGGTCGACGACGCCCGCCTGGTGGTCACCCTGGCCCGCACCGCCGCCAGCCTGGGCGTGACCGTGGTGAGCAGTGCCCGGGCGGTCGGGCTGATCCGCCAGGCCCGGGAGGTCACCGGGGTCCGGGTCCGCGACCTGGAGGCACCCGCCGGTTCACCAGAGGCCGAGTTCGAGGTACGCGCCCGCACGGTCATCGCCGCCACCGGTGTCTGGACCGACGACATGTCCCGGATGCTCAACGACGTCGGACTGCGGCCCGGTGTCCGGGTCCGGGCGTCCAAGGGCGTGCACCTGGTGGTGCCCCGCTCGGCGATCACCGGCGAGACCGGACTCATCCTGCGTACGGCCACAAGTGTCCTGTTCGTCATCCCGTGGGGCGGGCACTGGATCATCGGCACCACGGACACCGACTGGCGGCTGGACCGTTCCCACCCGGCGGCCTCCGCCAGTGACATCGACTACCTGCTCCGGCAGGTCAATACGGTGCTGGACCGCCCGCTGACCACCGCCGACATCGAAGGTGTCTACGCCGGGCTGCGTCCGCTGCTGGCCGGCGAGGCTGACAGCACCTCGAAGCTCTCCCGGGAGCACGCCGTCATCGAGCCGATGCTCGGGCTGCTGCTGGTGGCCGGCGGCAAGTACACGACCTACCGGGTGATGGCCGCCGACGTGGTCGACCGGGCGGTGCGCCGGCTCGGCGGCCAACGTGTGTCGCGTACCGCCGATCTGCCGCTGCTCGGCGCGGACGGGTACGCGGCCATGTGGCGGGACCGGGCGGACCTGGCCCGCCGCCACGGGTTGCCGGTGGGCGTGGTGGAGCACCTGCTGGAGCGCTACGGCAGCCTGACCCTCGACCTGCTCGCCCTGATCGACGCCGACCCGCTGCTGGCCTCCCCGCTTGCGGGTGCGCCGGAGTACCTCGCCGCCGAGGTGACGTACGCGGCCCGCGCCGAAGGGGCGTTGCACCTGGAGGACGTGCTGACCCGGCGTACCCGGATCTCGATCGAGACCACCCACCGGGGCCTGGAGTCGGCCGAGCACGCGGCCGAGCTGATGGGTGCGGTGCTGGGCTGGGACGCGGCTCGGCAGGCGCGGGAGGTGACCCACTACCGGGCGCGGGTGGAGGCCGAGCGACAGTCCCAGCTCATGCCGGACGACGCGACCGCCGACGCCGCGCGCCTCGGTGCGCCGGATGTGCGCGGCTACGCTGCGGATCGGGGCGCCGACGACGGCGCGGCGGGCCTGGCCCGCTGAGGGATCCACTCTGGAGATCGCCGGGCATGGATATCCTTCCGACGGGTTACGCTCCCTACCTACGGTGGGGTAAGTTCCGCGAGTGATGGCGCTTTCCCGATCACGACTGGCCTTCCTGCCCGGCATCGTCCTGCTGGCGATCGTTCTCAGCGGCTGTGCGCCCTTCGGTGATCGTTCCGAACCGCCCGTCGAGGCGAGCGCGCCGGCTGCCGGGCAACCCGGCGGCGCTGGGGCCACCACCACCGGAAAGGGCCGGGTCAGCCTGCTCCAGAACGACGGGCCCGACGGTCCGCTGCGCACGCTGAACGTGGAGCCGGACGGGCGTTGGGAGTGCATCGACTGTGCCGGCGACGGAGTCACCTCGACCGGCGCTTTGAGCGAGGAGCAGCGGGAGCGGCTTCAGCAGCTCCTGGCCGAACCGGACCTGGCCCGGGAGACCGACGAGGCGCGCGGCTACCGGGTCAGCTGCGTCGGCGCGCTCACCTCCAGCCTGCTGACCGCGGCCGGCCTGATCACCTCGCAGGACTGCCCGGGGGAGGAGCGACCGCCGGTGGCCGAGGAGATCCTGCTGCTGCTCACCCAGAACACGCCCGCCGAGATGGTCGGCTGACGGCCGAGCCGCCGGGCGAGGTCAGAGCACCTTTCCGGGGTTGAGCAGGCCGGTCGGGTCGAGCGCCGCCTTGATCGCCTGGTGCACCCGTACGCCCACCGGACCGATCTCGCGGGCCAGCCAGTCCCGCTTCAGCAGGCCGACGCCGTGCTCACCGGTGCACGTGCCACCCAGGTCCAACCCCAACCGCATGATCTCGTCGAAGGCCCGCCGGCCACGCTCCAGGCTCGCCGGATCGGCTCGGTCGACCACGATGTTTGGGTGCATGTTTCCGTCTCCGGCATGGCCGACGACCCCGATCGGCACCTGGCACTCGGCCGCGATCCGGGCCACCCCGTCGAGCAGTGCGGCGAGCGCTCCCCGGGGCACCGCCAGGTCGTCGATGATCAGGCCACCGCTGCCGCCCGGGTACGCCTCCGCTGCGTACTTTTCCATGGCCGGGTGAGCCGACCGGCGGGCCTGCAACAGCGCGGCGGCCTCCACGGCGTCGCTGGCCGCGTACACCTCCTCGGCACCGGCCGCCTCGCAGACCGCAGCCAACTCGGCCAGGTCCGCCGCCGCCCTGGGGCCGGTGTCGGCGGCGGCCAGCAGCAGCGCCTCGGCGTCGGTGCGCAACCCCATCGGCCGGTACGCCTCGATCGCCGCCAGGTGGGTGCGGTCGAGCAGTTCCAGCAGGCTGGGGGAGAGGCCCTGGGCGGCGATCCGGGCCACCGCGTCGCCCGCGTCCGCGGTCGAGCCGAACACGGCCACCAGGGTCAGCGACTCCGCCGGCGCGGGCCGCAGCGCCACGGTCACCTCGGTGATCACTCCGAGGGTGCCCTCCGAGCCGACGAAGAGCCGGGTCAGGTCGTAGCCGGCCACGCCCTTGGCGGTACGCCGCCCGGTACGCAGCACCTCGCCGGAGGCGAGCACCACCTCCAGGCCGAGCACGTACTCGGTGGTCACGCCGTACTTGACGCAGCACATCCCGCCCGCGTTGGTGGCCACGTTGCCGCCGATGGTGGACGACTCCCAGGAACCCGGGTCGGGCGGGTACCACAGACCGTGCTCGCCCACCGCGGCGGTGAGCGCGGCGTTTACCACTCCCGGCTGGACGACCGCGATCCGGCTCACCGGGTCGATCTCCAGGATCCCGTTCATCGCGGTGGTGCTGATCACCACCGCGCCGTCGACGGAGTTCGCCGCGCCCGCCAGCCCGGTACGGGCACCCTGCGGCACCACCGGTACGCCGTGCCGCCCGGCCGTCCGGACCACCGCGACGACCTCCTCGGTGCTGCGCGGGCGGGTAACCACAAGCGGTGTCGCCGACGCACACAGGTCGGCCTCGTCCCGCTCGTGCCCACGCAGCAGGTCAGGATCGGTGAGCACCGCGTCCGGCCCGAGGGCGGCGCGCAGGTCGTCGAGGAGCGGGGAGGTGGCCATGCGGCCGAGGCTACGACCGGCCACTGGTGATCATCAACCTGGGCCGGCGCCCGGTACGGTGGCTGCGTGATCTACGTGGACCGGCCGACCTGGCCGGGGCGCGGCCGCCTCTGGTCGCACCTGATCAGCGACGTCTCCCTCGCCGAACTGCACGCCTTCGCGGAGATGCTCGGTGCCCCCGGGCGGGGTTTCGACCGGGACCACTACGACATTCCCGCCGAGCGCTTTCCGATGGCCGTCTGGCTCGGCGCCCGGATCGTGCCCAGCCGCGACATCGTCCGCCTCCTGCACGCCGCCAACCTCCGCCGCCCCAAACACCTCTCCCGCCCCCACCCAGACTCCCGCGATCTTGCACTTTCGGTCCCCCATTTGCGGCTTTGACACCGTTATGCCCCGACGGAAAGTGCAAGATCGACGTGGAGTTATGGGAATAGTCGGGTCAGTTCGCGGGTGAGGTTGGTGTGGGCGGGGCGGGTCCAGTGGGCGGCCAGCGCGGGGATGCGGTACAGGGCGGGCAGGGCTAGCAGGTCGGAAAGCACCCGGGCGCGGCCGGCCCGGTAGTGCGGCTCGGGGACGTGGGCGTACTCCCGGCGGATCGCGGTGGCGTAGCGGTCGTACTCCGGTGCAGGGGCGGCGAGCACGGCCAGGTCGGCGTCGCAGAGCAGCACGCCGTCGGCGTCCGCCGGCTCCACCACATGACCGGCGGTGAGCAGGACCAGCCGATTCACCTCGGCCACCGCGGCGGCGGGCAGCCCCAACCGGGTGAGCAGGGCGTCGGCGAGCGCCGCGCTGTCGCGCTCGTTCCGGTCGCCCGACGCGCGGGGGTCGTACACCGCGTCGTGGCACCATGCGGCGAGTCGCACCAGATCGGGTCGAGGCGCGGTCGAGGCGTGCTGGTCGATCACGTCGAGCACGGCGACCAGGTGCGCGACCGTGTGGTAGTGCCGGTGCGGCTCCCGCCACCGTTCGAGCAACTCCGCCCCGGCGGCCTCGACCGACGCCGGGTCACCCGCTCCGGCCGCCCGGGCGGCGGTACGCCATCGTGCGATCAACCCCGTCACCAGCCCGAGTCTGCCCGATCCGGCGAGGGGTGCGGTGAGGTGCTGCCGCCCGTCCGGCGGGATGTGCCGGTTCGGCGGGAATGTCCGGGCCTCAGGCGGGTAGTCCCGGCCATGACGGTGGCCCGGCGCGGACTTTCTCGGCTGCTGCGCCGAGACGGCGCGCGCGACGGCCGGTCCGACGTGGACACGGCCCGGATCGCCGGAACCGTGGCGCAGCTGCATGACCGGGGCAAGGCGACCCTGCGCGACCGCCTGCACCGGGTGCGCCTGTCACTCGGCTTGGCCGCGCAGGCGGGCCTGGCGGCCGGGTTGTCCTGGGTGGCCGCGCACGAGCTGCTGGGCAACCCGCAACCGGTCTTCGCCCCGATCTCCGCCGTCGGCACCCTGGCCGTCTCGGTGGGCCAGCGGTTCCGCCGGACCATCGAGCTGATCCTTGGGGTCGGCGTCGGGGTGTTCGTCGGCGACCTGCTGATCTACTTCCTCGGCACCGGGCCGTGGCAACTCGGCCTGGTGGTCACCTCCGCCATCGTGCTGACCGTCTTCGCCGGGGGCAGCGTCGCCATCGTCATCCAGGCCGCGGCGACCGCGGTGCTGATCGTGACGCTCAGCCCGTCGGTCGAGGACCTGGAGATACCCCGGTTCATCGACGCGATCGTCGGCGGCAGCATCGCCCTGCTGGTCACCGCGATACTGCTGCCGCTCAACCCACTACGGGTGCTCAACCGAGCCGCCAGGCCGGCGCTCAGCCTGCTCGCCGACCAGCTCGACCTCGCCGCCGAGGGGCTGCGGGAACAGGATCGCGACAAGATCCAGAGTGCGCTGGAGCGGCTGCGTGACAACAAGGAGGAGTTGGCCACCTTTTCGGAGGCGATCGAGGGTGCGAAGGAAACCGCAATGCTCTCCCCGGCCCGCTGGCACCGACGCAGCGAACTCACCCACTACGCGGAGGCGGCCGACCCGATCGAACGGGCGATGCGTAACAGCGGCACGCTGATCCGTCGCGCGGTGACCCTGGTGGAGGACGACGAGCCACTCCCGGAGCCGATGCCGGACGCGGTCGGTCACCTCGCCGAGGCGGTACGCCTGCTCCAGCAGGAGTTCGCCCAGGGCGAGGAGCCCGAACAGGCCCGGGAGCGGTCGCTGCGCGCCGTCAGTGAGGCCGGTCGGGCGTACGGCGAAGGGGTCGGGTTCTCCGGCAGCGTGGTGGTGGCGCAGGTGCGTACTACCGCCAGTGACCTGTTGGTGGCCTCCGGTATCAGCCAGGAGGAGGCGAACCGGCTGGTGCGGCGCTCCTTCGGTGAACTGGAGCGACCGGGGGCACCGGCCGGGCCGGAACCGGCCGTGCAGCGGCCCACCGCGCCCCCGGTCGGCTGAGTCACCGGGGGCGGCCATGCGCCCGGCCCGGCGGGCCGGGCATGACTACGCTGACCGCATGGCCGTCACCCCGTCCGGCGGATCACTGCCGCCGTCGCCGTCCGTGCCCGCCGCCCCAGGCGTGGGTGATGGCGGACCCGGAATGCCGCGACGCCGCCTGAGCTGGCGCCGGGCGCTGGTGCTGATCGGGGTGATCATCCTGATCGCGGCCTGCGCGATCTTCATGCTCTTCACGCTCGGCACCAGCCTCGGCCCGGAGGCGCTGCTGGTCGGTACCGCTGCGGCGGTACTGCCGGTCCCGGTGCTTGTGGCCTGCTTCCTCTGGCTCGACCGCTACGAGCCAGAGCCGTTGAAGTACCTGGTCTTCTGCTTCGCCTGGGGTGCCTTCGTCTCCACTGCGGCGTCCCTGACGGTGAACGAGACGGCGGCCGGCTGGTTCGAGGACCAGGGCCTGCCCGTCGCTCTCACCGCCGTCCTGGTCGCGCCCTTCATCGAGGAACTGACCAAGACTCTCGGCCCGATCCTGCTGTTGATCTTTCGGCGGCGGGAATGGTCTGGCATCACCGACGGCCTGGTCTACTGCGGGCTGTCCGCGATCGGCTTCGCGATGGTGGAGAACATTCTCTACCTGGGTGGGTACGGATACGCCTCGGGGGTTGAGCAGTACGGGCCGGCGACCGGGGCGCAACAGGTCATCGCCATCTTCATCGTCCGGATCCTGCTCTTCGGGTTCGCCCATCCGTTGTTCACCTCGATGGCCGGTATCGGGCTCGGTATCGCCGCGCGGTCGGCGGACCGTCGGGTGCGGTTCTTCGCCCCGGTCGCCGGGCTGCTGCTGGCGATGATGCTGCACGGGACGTGGAACCTGCTGCCGACGCTGACCCAGGCCACCGGTCAGGTGCTGATCTCGCTCTTCGGTTTCGTCGGCGTGATGGTCCCGATCTTCTTCGGCATGGTCGGCCTGGCGGTGTGGCTGCGGGCCTGGGAGGGGCGGCTCACCGAGCGGGTGCTGCCGGACTACGTCCGGGCCGGTTGGCTCACGCCACCGGAGGTGGCCGCGTTGAGCAGCCTCGGCCGACGACACGCGGCGCGGGTGTGGGCCCGGCGGGTGGCTGGTGACGCCGGTCTACGGGCGATGCGCGGCTATCAGTTCGCGGCGACCCGGTTGGCGCTGCTTCGGGACGGCGCCACCCGAGGTCTGGACCGCCGCCCCGTCGACCGGGACCGGACGGCCCGGGAGGAACAGGAGCTGCTCAACTCCATCGCCGCGTACCGGTCGTACTTCGTCGGCCGGGACCCGCAGTCGCCGGTCGGCGTCTGGGACGGGCACCGCTACCACCTGCGGTTTCCGGACGGTTCGCAGCGGGCGGTGGAGGCACCCGAGGAGCCGGTGGTCCCGATCCCGGTGGTGCTCACCCCGCCACCTCCGCCGCCCGCGTTCCCCGCCGGATACGGCCAACCCGGCTGGTACGGCCCACGTCCCGCCGCTCCCTGGCCACCCGGTCACCGCTGACCGCCCGCCCACCCGGTCACCGCTGATCCCGGGCCGGCCGGTGACCGGGTCGGCGGCCGGTGGTGCTCCGATCATCAGGCTGTGGTGCTCAGGTCATCAGGCTGGTGAGGAAGTCTCCGAGTCCCTGGGCCATCATCATCAGGGCCGCACCGATGGCCTTGAACATCTGTGCGGCGCCCTCCGGCCGGAACGCCATGAAGTAGATCAGAAACGCGAGGCTTCCCCAGGCCAGCACCTTCTTCACGAATACCGGCATCGTCCCTCCCCAGGCCGGTGGTGCGGCTGGCTTCCCGTCGGGGAGCGCGGCAAACGACGCGTGGGCCGGGAGCGGGTCCTGAAGCCCGGTCAGAGATAGAGACCGGTTGCGTTCTCCTCGATCCGTTCGGCGGCCACCGCGTGCACGTCGCGTTCGCGCAGCAGCACATAGCCACGGCCGTGCAACTCGACCTCGGATCGGTCATCGGGGTCGAAGAGCACCCGGTCGCCGGAGACGATGGAGCGCACGTTGGGGCCGACCCCGACGGCGGTGGCCCACGCCAGGCGTTTGCCCACCGCAGCGGTGGCGGGAATCACGATGCCGGCGCTGGAACGCCGCTCGCCTTCGCTGCCCTCCATCCGCACCAGCACGCGGTCGTGCAGCAGCCGGATGGGCAGGCCGGAGTCGAGGTTCGGATCGGCGGTCACGCCGCAGACGCTACCGTGTCGTCCCCCGTCGGCCGTCGGTGGTCACCGGGTTAGCGGACCGGTCGGGCGGGGCACTGTGGGTGGCGAATTCGTCCTACCGTTGCGTGGTCGGGCGTATCCTGTCCGACCTGACGCAGTGCGCAGGCCGATCTGCCGGGAGGTGCGCTTGAGCCGCTTCGAGCGGATACGCGGACGGCTGCGTCGCGCGTACGAGTCGGGCCGGGAGTCGGTTAGAGCGGGTCGTCAGACGCCGCCCGACGTGCCGGAGCCGGCCGGCCCGGCCTCGCCGTCGAGCCCCGGGCCGGTGGCACCGGCGGCGGCGACCGTGGTCGGTGCCGAGCCGCCCACCCCGCTGCACAACTCCACCTCCAGTCGCGACGACGCCGACGTGCCGCACGCGCTGCGGATCGCCGCCGCGTGGTGCTGGCGGCTGATCGTCATCGGCATCGTCTTCTGGGCGCTGCTGAAGCTCGTCGGCACGATCAGCATCGTGATCATCCCGTTGGCGGTGGCGCTGCTGCTGTCGGCGCTGCTGGCACCCGCGGTCGGCTGGCTGCTACGCGCCCGCCTGCCGCGGTCCCTGGCGACCGCGGTGGTGCTGGTCGCCGGGCTGGCCGCGGTGATCGGCACGCTCACCCTGGTGGTCAACGAGTTCATCAAGGGCGTTCCGGAACTGACCGCTAAGTCGACCCAGGGCCTGCAGCAGATCCAGGACTGGCTCAAGACCGGGCCGCTGCACCTGTCGGACAACGACCTCGACCGGTACATCGAGGAGACCCAGCGGTGGGTCGACAACAACACCGAGCGGTTCACCAGTGGCGCGCTCTCCACCGCTGCCACGCTGGCCGAGGTGCTGACCGGCACGGTGCTGGTCCTCTTCGCCACCTTCTTCTTCCTGCGCGACGGCAACATCATCTGGCGGTTTCTGGTCCGGCTGCTGCCCGTCGCCGCGCGCTGGAAGGTGGACGACGCCGGTCGGGCCGCCTGGGCGACGTTGGTCGCCTACGTCCGGGCGACGGTGCTGGTCGCCTTCATCGACGCCGTCGGTATCGGCATCTTCCTGGTCATCTTCGACATCCCGTTCGCCTTCCCGTTGGCCGCCCTGGTCTTCCTCGGCGCGTTCATCCCGATCGTCGGTGCGACCCTCTCCGGGGGCGTGGCGGTGCTTGTGGCGTTGGTCGACAGCGGCCCGGTGACCGCGTTGATCATCCTGGGCGTGGTGATCGGCGTACAGCAGGTGGAGGGGCACATCCTCCAGCCGTTGATCATGGGCAGGGCGGTCGCCATCCACCCGCTCGCAGTGATCATCGGTCTGGCGGCCGGCGTGGTCCTCGCCGGGATCACCGGCGCGCTGGTCGCGGTGCCCATCATCGCGGTGCTCAACACGGCGGTACGCCGCCTCGCCGCCCGGCGCGTCCCCGACACCCCGCCCGACGCCGTCGTCGTCGCCTCCCGGGCGCCCTGATCCCGGTCGCGCGCCGGGTGCGGCCCCCGATCGCCGGCGTACACCGCCAGCCGGCTCAGCTCTCGGCGAGGCGGGTCAGCGCGCCCCGGACCACCTCCGGGCGGGTCGTGTACCAGAACGGGGGCAGTGAGCGACGGAGGAACGAGCCGTAGCTGCGGGCCGTCTCCAGCCGGGAGTCGAGCACCGCCACCACGCCCCGGTCGCCGTTGGCCCGGATCAGCCGGCCCACGCCCTGTGCGAGCCGAACCGCCGCGATCGGGACGCTCACCGCGGCGAATCCGGAGCCGCCCTGCGCGTCGACCGCCGCCGCGCGGGCTGCGGCGAGCGGTTCGTCGGGGCGAGGGAACGGAAGCCGGTCGATCACCACCAGTTGGCACGAATCGCCTGGAACGTCGACGCCCTGCCACAACGACATCACCCCGAACAGGCAGCTCGACCGTTCCTCGCGGAAACGTCGGACCAGCAGCGGCAGCGCCTCCTCACCCTGAAGCAGCACCGGCAGGTCGGTCCGGGCGCGCAACAGCTCCGCCGCCTGCTGCGCGGCCCGCCGCGAGGAGAAGAGCCCGAGCGTACGCCCACCGAGCGCGGTGACCAGCGTGAGCAGTTCCTCCCCGGCGGCCTCGGGCAGCCCGGAAGCCCCCGGGCGGGGCAGGTGGGCGGCCACGTAGAGGATGCCCTGCCGGGGATAGTCGAACGGCGAGCCAACGTCCAGCGAACGCCACCCGAGCCCGGAGTCCGTCAACCCGTCCGCGCCCTCCGGCCGGCCCGGTGCGGTGCCAGCGGCCGCCTCGTCGGGGCCGGTCGGCCGCCGGGTGGCCTCGGCGAGGGCGGCGGCGGCCGGCGACGGTGGGCCGGGTGGGGGCGAGTCGAGGCCCAGGGCCCGGGCGACCGTGTCGAACCGCCCTCCGAGCGCGAGCGTGGCCGAGGTGGCCACCACGGTCCGCTCGTCGTAGAGGTGGGTGGCCAGGGTGCCGGCGACCGAGAGCGGCGCCACGACAAGTGCCCGCCGTCCGGTCACGTCGTTGCGCTCCACCCAGGCCACGTCGTGCTCGGCCTCGTCCAGTAGCCGCTGGGCCGTGGTGGACAACTCGTCCAGGACGGCCTTGGCCTGCTGCTTGCGCACCGGGTCGGGGTCGTCGGCCTTGACGTCGCCGATGCTGTCCAGGGCGGTACGGGTGGCGGCGTCCAACAGCGTGCAGGCCTCCCGCAGCGGGCCGGGCAGCCCGCTGGTGATCCGCCCGACCGGCGCCTCGGCCAACCCGACCGCGAGGGCGTCACCCGATGCGGTCAACGCCTCGGCCGTCTCCGGGCGCAGCAGCGGGCGGGCCCGTCGAGCGGACCGGTCGATCAGCTCAGGGGTCAGCTCCGCCTGGGCCGCCGAGGAGACCCGGTCCGCCAGCTCGTGGGCCTCATCGACGACCAGCAGCCGGTGGGGCGGAACGATGTGCCGGCCGGCGAGCATGTCGACCGCGAGCAGGCTGTGATTGGTCACCACGATGTCCGCCTCCCGGGCCCGCGCCCGGGACGCCTCGGCGAAGCACTCCGCTCCGTACGGGCAGCGGGAGGCACCGACGCACTCGCGGGCGGGCATGGAGACCAACCGCCAGGTCTGGTCGTCGACGCCCGGGTCCAACTCGTCGCGGTCACCGGTGTCGGTCTCCAGGGCCCAGTCCCGCAGCCGCTGGATCTGCTTGCCCAGCCGGCCGGCCTCACCGAGCCAGCGCGTGCCGCCGGGGCGCTCGGCCGGGGCGTCGAAGAGGGTGTCCTCCGGTTCGTCCGCCGTGGAGTTCTCCAGCCGGGCCAGACAGAGGTAGTGGTGGCGGCCCTTCAGCACGGCGAACGTGGGGCGGCGCCGGAGCAACGGCTCGACGGCGTCGGCCAACCGAGGCAGATCGTGCTCCACCAGCTGGGACTGCAACGCCAGGGTGGCGGTGGAGACCACCACGGGTCCGTCCACCGTCAACGCCGGAGCGAGGTACGCCAGGGACTTGCCGGTGCCGGTGCCGGCCTGCACCAGCAGGTGGTCACCGGTGCTGACGCATTCCTCGATCGCCGCGGTCATCCGCTGCTGGCCCGGACGGGCCGTACCGCCGGGCACGGCCCCGACCGCGGCGGACAACAGCTCGGCTCCGCCCGGCCGGTCGCCCCGCCGACGTGCCTTGTCGCGGGCGGTGCCGGTGCCGGTGGCGGTGCGGGGCGGAGTCACCGTGGCACGGTACCCGCCGGGGCGGACGCGGTCGGTACCGAGCAGGCCGTGTCGCGCTCGCGCGCAGCGCGAATATCGCCTTGTCGTCCGGTAACTTCCCGACGGCGAGGCGTGGGCGGAATCGGCTAGGGTGCGACTCATGCCGAGCGACGTGATCCGTGTGATCTACCGCAAGTTCGACGGCAGCGCCCACCGCGACTACCCGGCCCGTCGGTTGGCCGAGGACGACCTCGGCGTCTGGCTCGGCGTGTCGGCCGGCACCAGCTCGGTCTACCACGGCCGGCCGTCCGTCGAGCAGATTCCGTTCGTGCTGCTGGTGCCCCACCACGCCTGGTGGACGGGCATGTTCAACCCACCGCCGCGCACCAGCGAGGTCTACTGCGACATCGCCAGCCCGGCCCGCTGGGAGGGCGAGGACACCGTGCATCTGGTCGACCTCGACCTGGACGTGGTCCGGCGTCGCGAGACCGGCCTGGTCGAGCTGCGCGACGAGGACGAGTTCGCCGAGCACCGGGCCCGCTACGGGTATCCCGACGACCTGGTGGTGGAGGCCGAGGCGGCGGCGCGCTGGCTGTTCGGCGCGCTCGGCGACGGCACCGAGCCGTTCGCCACCTCGTACCGCAAGTGGCTGGCCCTGGTGGTCTGACCGCTGCCTGCTCCGGCGGGCGGACCGTCGCCCGCATCGGCTCCCAGCCCAGGGCACGACCCGACTCCGTCGCGCGGACCGGCGGCGGGCGGGTGATGATGCTCCGATGGTGGACGACGGTGTTTTCGAGGTGGTGGCGCCGAACGGTGGCGCGGTACGCGACCTGCTCCGGGCGCGGCCCGGTGGACCGGTGGACCTCGCGGGGATAGATCCCCGCTCGACTCCGGGGTTGCCCGGCCCCGAGGTGACCGGGCCGGACCGCAAGGCGTGGGCCCGCCGGCAGCTCGCCCGGCTGGGTGCGGGGCTGGCCGGGCAACAGGAGATGCTGTTCGCCGACGCGAAGGCCGACCCGGGCGTCGGCCGGCGGGTGCTGCTGGTGCTCCAGGCGATGGACTGCGGTGGCAAGGACGGCACGATCAAACGGGTGGTCGGGGCGATGAATCCGCTCGGCGTGCACATCCGGGCGTTCGGCCCGCCGACCGCCGAGGAGCTGCGGCACCACTTCCTGTGGCGGATCCGCCGGGCCCTGCCGCCCCCCGGCAACCTGGGGGTTTTCAACCGCTCGCACTACGAGGACGTGCTGGTGCCCCGGGTTCAGGAACGGGCTCCGGAGGACGTCTGGCGGCCCCGGTACGCGGAGATCGACGAGTTCGAGCGGGAGTTGACCGACGGCGGGGTGATCGTGGTGAAGGTCTTCCTGCACATCTCCAACGCCGAACAGGCGAGCCGGCTGCTGGCCCGCCTGGACGATCCGACCAAGCACTGGAAGTACCACCCGTCCGACGTCGACGCCCGGGCCCGGTGGGACGACTACCAGGCCGCGTACGCCGAGGTGCTCGCCAGGTGCGGTACGGACCGGGTGCCGTGGTACGTGGTGCCGGCGGATCGCAAGTGGTACCGGGACTGGGCGGTGGCGCACCTGCTGCGTGAGACGTTCGACACTCTTGATCTGGGGTATCCGTCAGCCGACTTCGACATCGAGCGGGAACGGGAGCGGCTGCTGGGAACCACGGGGCCGGTGAAGGTGAACGGAAGTTGAACGAGCGGTGAATGCAATCTGGCCAAGGGTGGGCCGAAAAATCGCCGATCTGACGGTTCCCTAGCATTCCCCTCAGCAGGGCGCCGGAGCGGCGGCCGCCACCCCTTCCACCCGACACGACGAGGTCCGTGCTGTGAGGTTTTCCTTCCGCCCCAACGAGGGCGCTTTCTACGAGCTCTTCACCAGGGCCGCGCAGAATCTGGTCCGGGGTACCGAGCTGCTCAACGAGCTGGCCCTGCCCGATGTCGAGGTGCAGTCGGTGAGCGAGCGGCTCACCGAGGTGGAGCACGACAGCGACCAGATCACCCATGATCTGTACAAGAAGATCAACTCCACCTTCGTCACCCCCTTCGACCGGGAGGACATCTACCGGCTCGGCTCTCTGCTCGACGACGTGATGGACCACCTGGAGGCGGTGGGCAACCTGCTCTACCTCTACGGGCTGACCAAGCTGCCGTCGTTGCCACGGGAGATGCACGAGCTGGTGCACGTGCTCGACCAGCAGGCGAAGCTGACCGCCGACGCGATGCCCCGACTGAAGTCGATGAAGGATCTTGAGGACTACTGGATCGAGATCAACCGGCTGGAGAACGACGGCGACCAGGCCTACCGGATGCTGCTGGTGCGCCTCTTCTCCGGGGAGTACGACGCGTTGACCGTGCTGAAGATGAAGGAGGTCGCCGACGAGCTGGAGGCCGCCTGCGACGCCTTCGAGCACGTCGCCAACACGGTCGAGACCATCGCGGTCAAGGAGTCCTGATCCTGTGAGTCCCGAGCTCATCGCCGTACTGGCGGTGATCGGGGTGGCCCTGGTGTTCGACTACACCAACGGCTTCCACGACGCCGCCAACGCGATCGCGACAAGCATCTCCACCCGGGCGCTGACACCCCGGGTCGCCCTGGCCATGGCTGCGGTCGGCAACTTCATCGGCGCCCATTTCGGCGCCGAGGTCGCCAAGACCGTCGGCAGCGGCCTGGTCGAGCTGCCCACCGGCGTCTCCAGCCTCGGCATCGTCTTCGCCGGGGTGATCGGCGCGATCACCTGGAACATCATCACCTGGTACTTCGGTCTGCCCTCGTCGTCCTCGCACGCCCTGATCGGTGGCCTGGTCGGCTCGACCGTCGCCGCCTCCGGCACCGTGCTCTGGACCGGCATCGGCGAGAGCGTGATCATCCCGATGATCCTGTCGCCGATGGTCGGCTTCATCCTCGGCTACATCGTGATGATCGCGGTGCAGTGGGTCTTCCGGAACGGGCATCCGGGCAAGCTCAACCGCGGTTTCCGCTGGGCCCAGACCGTCTCGGCGGCGGCCATGTCGGTCGGCCACGGCATGCAGGACGCCGCCAAGACCATCGGCATCGTGGTGCTCGCCCTCTTCGTCGGTGGCTTCCAGGACGACGCCACCTACATCCCGGAGTGGGCGTTCTGGACCTCGGCGGCGGTGCTGGCGGCCGGCACCTACGCCGGTGGCTGGCGGATCATCCGGACCCTGGGCCGGAAGATCATCGACCTGCGCCCGCCGGAGGGTTTCGCGGCCGAGACCGTGGCCAGTGGTGTGCTCTACTTCAACGCCCTGGTGCTCGGTGCCCCGATCTCGACCACGCACACGATCACCTCGGCGATCATGGGCGTCGGTGCCACCAAGCGGCTCTCCGCCGTGCGGTGGGGCGTGGCCGGCAACATCATCGGAGCCTGGATCCTGACCTTCCCGGCCGCCGGCTCGATCGGTGCGCTGATGTACTTCCTGGTCCGTCCGGTCTTCAGCTGAGCTGTGTCGACGGGCCCCTGGGACGTCCCAGGGGCCCGTCGACCGGCCGTTCAGATGTAGGAGACGCCGATCTGGGCGCGGATGTCGTCCAGCAGGCCCATGATCTCCAGGGTGGCCGAGTGCGGTACCAACGGGCTCTCGGTCAGCCCCTCGGCCAGGCACCGCTGCACCTCGATGGCCTCGTGCTGGTAGCCCGAGCCGACCAGCTCCTCGGTGATCGTCTCCGGCTCCGTGTCGGCCCGGTACAGGGTGAACCCGTCGGGCCGGAAGAACGGCTCGGGCAGATCGATCCGCCCGGTGCTGCCGGTGATCGAGGCGGTGAGCCCGGTGGCTCCCACCATGCCGCAGCTCAACGTGGCCACGGCACCGGAGTCGTAGCCGAAGACCAGGCCGGTGTTCTCGTCCGTGCCCTCCGGACCCAGCTTCGCCCAGGACCGTACGTGCTGCGGCGTGCCGAGCAGCAGGTGGGCCAGGCTGATCGGGTAGACACCGAGATCCAGCAGGGCGCCGCCGCCCAGCGCCCGGGCGCGCATCCGGTGTTCGGGCGGGAAGGGGCCGGCGACGCCGAAGTCGGCCCGGACCCCGGTCAACGTGCCGATCGCGCCGTCGGCGATCAGCTGGCAGACCCGCTGGATGAGCGGGTTGCACCGCATCCACATCGCCTCCATGAGGAAGACCCCGGCGGCGCGGGCGGTGTCGATGAGTTCGGTGCTGGTGGCCAGGTCGAGGGTGAACGGCTTCTCCACCAGCACCGGCCGGCCGGCGGTGAGGCAGGTCAGGGCCGCCTCGTGGTGGGCGGCGTGCGGCGTGGCGACGTAGATCACGTCGACGTCGGCGTCTGCGGCCAGTTCCGCCCAGGAGCCGTACGCCCGTGGTGCGCCGTGCCGTTCCGCGAAGCGTTCCGCGGTCTCGGCGGTGCGGGAACCGACCGCGACAAGCTCGGCCCCCGGCACCAGCCGGAGATCCTCGGCGAAGCGGGCGGCGATGTGGCCGGTGGCCAGGATGCCCCAACGAGTCATGGCGCGACGCTACCGAAGATCAGCAGAGGGCTGTACTGGGCATCCACGGGTCGGGACTAGTCTCGGCGCATGACGATCGACCGTGGCTTCCCGGCGCCGCCCGCGCTGGTGGAGCACGCCCGCCGGTTCCGGGCCTCCGGTGCGGTACCGGCGGTGCCCAGGGTGGCCGCCACCGTGCTGTTGCTCCGCCCGGCCGACGACGGCTTCGAGGTCTACCTGATCCGCCGGGTCGCGGCGATGACGTTCGGTGGCATGTACGCCTTTCCGGGTGGTGGCGTGGATCCCTCGGACTCCACGACGCACCTGGACTGGGCCGGCCCGACACCGACGGACTGGGGGGTACGCCTCGGGCTGGCCCCGGCCGCGGCGCAGGCGGTGGTCTGCGCGGCGGCCCGCGAGGTCTTCGAGGAGGCGGGGGTGCTGCTCGCCGGGCCGGACGCGACGCGGGTCGTCGGCGACGTCAGCGACGACGCCTGGGAGGCCGCCCGGGCCGACCTGGAACAGCGGCGAACCGGGTTCGCCGACCTGCTCGCCGGGCGCGGGCTCACCCTCCGGTCGGACCTGCTGCTGCCGTGGAGCCGCTGGGTGACCCCGGAATTCGAGCCGCGGCGGTTCGACACGTACTTCTTCGTGGCGCTGTTGCCCGAGGGACAGCGGACCCGCGACGTCTCCGGTGAGGCCGACCACACGCTGTGGATCCGGCCCGTCGAGGCGGGCAGGCGGGCCGCGGCCGGTGCGCTGACCATGCTCCCGCCAACCCTGGTCACCCTCGGCGAGCTGGCCGCCTGCCCCGATCTCGCCGCGGTGGCAGCGGCGGCGGCGGACCGCGACGCGGTCACCCCGATCACGCCCCGGCTCGATCTGTCCGACCCCGACCGGCCCCGGTTCTACCTGCCCTGACCCCGACGGATCAGCCGAGCTGGTAGTTGACGTGGGCGGACCAGCGGGCGAAGCCGAGCCGCTCGTAGAGCGCCACCGCGCCGGTGTTCGACTCGTCGACGTAGAGCATCACCCGGTCCAGCCCGCGTCGGTCGCGCAGGTACGCCAGCCCGGCCGTGGTCAGGGCCCGGCCCAGCCCGCCGCCGTGCGCGGCGGGCTCCACCCCGAGCACGTACACCTCACCGATGCGGGCGGAGCCGGGTCGCTCGTGCACCTTGGTCCAGTGGAAGCCGAGCAGCCGGCCGGTCGCCGACTCGACGGCGAGCAGGAAACCGGCCGGGTCGAACCACGGTTCGGCCAGGCGTACCCGCAGGTCCTCGGCGGTCCACCGGCCCTGCTCCGGATGGTCGGCGAAGGCTCGCGCGTTGAGCGTCAACCAGGCTTCGTCGTCGCTGCCGGGGCGGAATGCGCGCAGCGTGACCCCGTCGGGCAGGCGCGGTTCGGTAAGCGGGGCGACGAGCGGTCGACGCAGCTGCCAGAGCACCCGGGCGCGGTGGAATCCGAGGTCGACCGCGAGGGCAGCGGCCGAGGGGTGGTCGCCGTGCGCCCACGCCCGCAGTGGCCCGGCGGCGTTGGCCAGCACCCCCCGGACCAGCGCCCGTCCGGTGCCCCGCCGCCGGTACGCCGGGTGCACCGTCAGCTCCACGCCGACGCCGCGGTCCGGGTCGGTCGTGTCGAGGTGCGCGTACCCGGTGAGCGTGCCGTCGGCGGAGCGGGCCACCAGGTGGCTCGCCGCAGCGTGCTCGTCGCGCAGGCGGAGCAGCACGTGCTCGTCCATCGGGTCCGCCCCGTCGGCGTCACCGGCCGTGCGGGCGAGCGCCAGCACTTCGGTGATCTCCGCCGGGTCGAGCCGGTCGACGCGGCTGACCTGGTCGATGCCCGACTGGGTGCTGCTCATCGCATCACCGTAACCGCACCCCGGGTACGCCGCCCGGAGGGACGGTTGGTACCCCCGTCACAGACCGCGCGGTGGCAACGCCTGAACTTCGAACCGGCCGGCCAGTTCGGGCAGGATCCGGTACAACGAGTCGACGGTGCCCTGGCGGTCGCCGCCCGCATCGTGCAGCAGGACGATCGAGCCGGGCCGCACCCCGTTGACCACGGAGGCGGCGATCCGGGTCGCGCCCGGCGCCCGCCAGTCGGAGGGGTCCAGGTTCCAGTGCAGCGGTGCCATGCCGAGGTCGCGGGAGACGGAGATGACCGAGTAGGTCCAGGCACCGCCGGGCTGCCGGTACCAGGCGATCGGCGCGTCGGGAACGGCGGCGCGGATCGCCTCGCTGGTCCGCATCAGGTCGGCGCGGATCCACTCGGACGACCGGGCGCCCAGGGCGACGTCATGGTCCCAGCTGTGGTTGCAGAGGGTGTGTCCCTCGGCGACGATCTGCTCGACGAGCCAGGGGTACGCCTGGGCGTTCTTGCCGACCACGCAGAAGGTGGCCGTGACGTGGTATTCCCGCAGGATCGCGAGGACCTGAGGGGTGTAGTCGGGGTGCGGTCCGTCGTCGAAGGTGAGCGCGACAGCGGCGGTGCCGGTGCTCACCCGGGTACCCATCGGGCCGACGGTCGGGTCCTGCTCCTGCTCGTCGGTGCGCTGCGACCCGCTCGGCCCGGCAGCGGGCGTACGGGTGGTGTCGGGCTCGGCGTCGATGGCAGCCGACTGGTCCGCGTACTCGGGGTGGTCGGCACCGGTCGCGGTGACGGCGGTGTCGTTCCGCGACGCGTCCGGTACCAGGCTTCGTCCGAGCAGGTACGCCGATCCGAGGACCGCCGTCACCACGAGCGTGATGATCCCGACGGCCCGCGCCGCCCCCATCTGGTAACCGCCCACCAATGCCCCCCGCTGGTCAACTGGCAGTCACCATAAGACGCACCAGTCGACCAAAAAGGGCATATAGGAAATTTAGCCTTCGACGGTGAGTGCTCGCATCGGCAGCGGCGCGTGCTCGGCGGCCTCCGGCAGGTTCCGCGACGACGGCACCACGAACTTGTAACCCACCTGCCGGACGGTGCCGATCATCGACTCGTACTCGGAGCCGAGCTTGGCTCGCAGGCGACGCACGTGCACGTCGACCGTCCGGGTGCCGCCGAAGTAGTCGTAACCCCACACCTCGCGCAGCAGTTGGTCGCGGGTGAACACCCGCCCCGGGTGCTGGGCGAGGAACTTCAGCAGCTCGAACTCCTTGTAGGTGAGGTCGAGCGGGCGGCCCTTGAGCTTCGCCGCGTAAGTGTCCGGATCGATCATCAGCTCGCCGGCCCGGATGGAACCACCGGCACCGGCGGTCGCGTTGCTCAGCCTGCCGACCGCGAGCCGCAGCCGGGCCTCCACCTCGGCCGGGCCGGCGGAGGCGAGGATGACGTCGTCGACGCCCCAGTCGGCGTTCAGTGCGATCAAGCCGGCCTCGGTGACCACCGCGACCAGCGGTACGCCGAGCCCGGTGGCGTGCAGCATCCGGCAGGTGGCCCGGGCCTCGCTCAACTCGGAGCGGGCGTCGACCAGCACGGCGTCCGGGCTCGGGCCGGCGACCAGGGTGCGGACATCGCGGGGTGCGGTGCGGACCGAGTGCGGCAGCAGGTCCAGTGCCGGTAGCACTGCGGATGGTTCGCCTGCCCGTGCGGTCACCAACAGCAGGATCTCCACGATCACCTCCGTCCCGGCGGCCCAAGACAGGCCGCGCGCGACCAGCGGCACTCCTGCGGGGTGTGGCGCTGGGAACTTCCGTGGGTCCCGGCGTCGCTGACGGGCGGGTTTCGCCGTTGAGCGTAACCGATTGCTCGCGTACGACCCTGGCGCGGTTTCCTCTTTGCCCCATCTGCCCC
Organism: Micromonospora sp. NPDC049374; assembly: GCF_040677165.1. Lineage (NCBI taxonomy): Bacteria > Bacillati > Actinomycetota > Actinomycetes > Micromonosporales > Micromonosporaceae > Micromonospora > Micromonospora sp. NPDC049374. Next base: position 277,580 of record NZ_JBFAQH010000002.1, read on the forward strand.
TGATCGCGGCCCAGGTTTTAACGTCGCGGAAACGCTGGCATCCGCGATGTGAGGTTGGTCTGGCACGATCGGTGGGTGTTTCCCTCCAACTCGCCCGAGACCGGCCGTGACCCGTGGGCCGAGGATCCGTCCGCCCCGGGAGGCTCGGCGCCGCGCACCGGTCCGGCCGTGGAGACCGACGAGCGGCCCTCGCGTGGCCCGCGCCGCCTGCGCCGCGGCGGTTCGGCTCGCCGGGTCGACGACGAGGCGGACGCCGACGACGAGGAGGAGGCGGAACCACCGGTCGAGGTACGCCGGCAGCTCTCCCTCGCCATCGGCGGCTTCGCCGCGCTGCTCGGTCTCGGCCTGGTCGTTGCCGCGCAGACGTCCAGCCCCGGGCACCGGCTGCCCTTCACCCTCGTGGTGCTCGCCGGGCAGGTGCTGTTCGTGCTCGTCTGGACCATGGTCACCCGGCCACCGGCACTGGCGGTCGTCCTCGGGGTCGGCGCGGTGACCGCGGTGGCGGCCGACGTGGTGGCCGTACGGTCGGCCGAGGCCCGGTTGGCCCCGCTGCTCTACATCGCGGTCGGCGGGGTGCTCGCCGCGGTGCTCGGTCAACTGGTCCGACGGGTGGACCGGGTCCGGGTGACCGACTCGCTGCGGACCACCGCCACCACCGTGTTCGGAGTGGTCGCGTTCGCCACGCTCATCGTGCTCAGCCGGATTCCGGCCGGCACCCAGGCGATCGCCGTCTGCCTGACCGCGGCCGGCGTGGCGCTCACCGTCGCCCGGGTGACCGACGCCGTCGCGGCCTGGCCGCGGCTGGCGCCCCAGGTGCCCAGGGGAGCGGCGGGGGTGGTCGGCGGCGCCATGGTCGGCACGCTGATCAGCGCGCTTCTCGGTGGTTACCTGGTCACTCCGTTCACCCCTACCCGGGCCGCGATCATCGGCCTGGTGGCGGCCGTCGTCGCCGTGCTGGCCGACCTCGCCGTCAGCTACGCGGAGGCGGGCCGGCTGATGGCCGGGGAAATGCCGTCGGTCTGGGCCGTACGGCACGTCCAGGGGCCACTCGGTGGTTTCGCGATGGCGGCGCCAGCCGCGTACCTGATGTGCCGGCTGGTGCTCTGACCACCGGCAACGTCGCGGCCGTCCGGCCGCGCGATTGAGAAGTCCGGACCACGGGTACCACCGGTCCACCGCTTGCGGCATCGAGGCACGACGAGACAGGAGGCGGCGTGGAGCAGGAGCAGACGTACGAACGGCGGCCGCGGCGACGTGGACGCAAGGTACTGATCGGGTTCGTCGTCCTGCTGCTCGTGCTCGCCGGACTGATCGCCATCGCCGACCGGGTGGCGGCGAGCGTGGCCGAGCGCACCATCGCCGACGAGGTGCGCCAGCAGGTCGCCGAGCAGGGGGCGCAATCCGCGCCACCCGAGGTCGAGGTGGGCGGTTTCCCGTTCCTCACCCAGGTGCTCGACGGCCGGTACGAGCGCATCTCGATCATCTTGCGGGACGTGCAGGCCTCGGTGCAGGGCGACGCGGTCGCGCTGCCCAGTCTGGACGTCGACGCCCGGAACGTGCGGGCCTCGCTGGACACCCTGCGCACCGGTCAGGGTGAGGTCGTGGCCGAGACGGTAAACGGCACCGGCACCATCAGCTACCAGAGCCTGTCGGCCCTGCTGGACCGGGAGGGGCTGACCCTCGGCGAGCGGGACGGGCAACTCGCCGTCACCGCGCCGGTGGACATCCTCGGCCAGCGGCTGACCGTCACCGGCACCGCCGACATCGTCGTCGGTGAGCAGGGACAGGTGTCGCTGAAGTTCGACGACCTGGACGCCGAAGGGCTGCCGAACGTGCCGTTGGCCCGCATCCTGGTGAACAACTTCGCGCGCAGCATCTCGGTCGACGTGCCGCTGCCGGAGTTGCCGTTCCAGCTCACCGTTCGCGAGGTCCGGCCGCAGCCGCAGGGGCTGACGGTGACCGCGGACGCACGGGACGTGCCGATCAACTCGGTCGGCTGACCACCGGCTCGGCGTCCCGGATGCTGGTCGGCCCGGTAGAGATATCTGGGATCGCTGGTAGGCTCCCTGCTCATGGGGACGCTCCTCACCAAACGGCGCGCGGTCGACCTGTGCCGCGTGGCCACCTGCCTGTGTCGCCCCGTCATCTGACGGCGGGGCTGTCTCGGGCCGCCTAGCGGCCAAGGCACTCAGGGCACGCGTACCTCGTTCCCGGTGCACCCCACCGGACGCCCGGCAGCGGCGCCGTCGCACGAACCCGTGATCCGTTCCGAGCTATGGGTCCCGCGCGTGGTGCGACACCTTCACATTCCACGATCTCCGCGCGCTGGCTCACCATCCATCCTCACCAGGGAGTGATCTGATGAGTCGCGACACCGCACTCGTCTCGGCCGAGTGGGCCGAGAAGAACCTCGACGCCCCGGGCGTCGTCTTCGTCGAAGTCGACGAGGACACCTCGGCCTACGACTCCGGCCACATCGCCGGTGCCATCAAGTTGGACTGGAAGAACGACCTCCAGGACCCGGTCCGCCGGGACTTCGTCAACAAGACCCAGTTCGAGGCGCTGCTGTCCGAGCGGGGCATCAGCAACGACGACACCGTCATCCTCTACGGCGGCAACAACAACTGGTTCGCCGCGTACGCGTACTGGTACTTCAAGCTCTACGGCCACCGCGCCGTCAAGCTGCTCGACGGTGGTCGCAAGAAGTGGGAGCTGGACGCCCGTCCGCTGGTCAACGACACGGTGACCCGCCCGGCCACGCAGTACGTCGCCAGCGAGCCGGACACCAGCATCCGGGCCTTCCGCGACGAGGTGGTCGACGCGATCGGCACCAAGAACCTGGTCGACGTGCGGAGCCCCGACGAGTACGCCGGCCGCCTGCTCGCCCCCGCCCACCTGCCGCAGGAGCAGGCGCAGCGCGGCGGCCACATCCCGACCGCGATCAGCGTGCCGTGGTCGAAGGCGGCCAACGAGGACGGCACCTTCAAGTCCGACGACGCGCTGCGCAAGATCTACGGCGAGGCCGGGCTGGACGACAGCAAGGAGACCATCGCCTACTGCCGCATCGGCGAGCGCTCCTCGCACACCTGGTTCGTGCTCCAGGAACTGCTCGGCCACCGCAACGTGAAGAACTACGACGGATCGTGGACCGAGTACGGCTCGCTGGTCGGTGTGCCGGTGGCGCTCGGCGACGAGCCGGGGGAGGCCTGAGATGACCGCACCGACCGCAGCGAGCACCGCCGCCGGCTGCGCGGCCCCCGATCAGGCCGCCCCGCTGCCTGCCGGCCTCGACCTGGAGCGGGAGACCGTCATCACCGGTGTGGTCCGCTCCGCGGAGGGCGAGGCGGTGCCGGGCGCGTACGTCCGCCTGCTCGACTCGACCGGTGAGTTCACCGCCGAGGTGGTGACCTCGCCGGCCGGTCAGTTCCGCTTCTTCGCCGCGCCGGGTGCCTGGACGTTGCGGGCGCTCTCCCGCCAGGGCAACGGAGACACCACCGTGACCGCCGGTCGCGGCATCAACGAGGTGGCCGTCACCGTCACCGACTGACACGCTCTGATCGGTCCCGTGGCCCGCACTCCTCCCGAGGAGGAATGCGGGCCACGCGCCGTGCACCGACCACCGCGCCGTGCAACTTCGCTGATGTTGCTGCCTCGACCACAGGTCCACAGGCGGATGCAGCAACATCCCCGAAACTGCGGGGCGTCCCTTCGCGGGGCGTCCTTCGCGGGGCGCCCCGGCGGGGGAGCCCCGGGCGGGGCGCCGGCCCGTGAGGGTCGGCGCCCCGCTGTGCGGGTGGGGTCAGATTCCGGTGGCTCTGGTGCAGGTGGAGGCGGGCTCCAGGGCGAAGTCGAGCGTGCCGACGATGCCCGCCTCGATGCGGTGGCGCTGCACCTGCGGCACCCAGCCGTCCTTGGCCACGATCACCTCGTAGCGGCCCTTCGGCAGCCACCAGGCGTAACGGCCGTTGCCGTCGGCCGTCAGGGTGGTTCCGGTGCCGGCCGAGATCAGGTTCACCCGTACCGTCGCCGGGATACCGACCGTGACGCCACCGCAGGTGGTGCCGGTGACGGTGCCCCGGATCTTGCCCCAGCTGGCCGGCGGCGACACGTTCATCTCCACCGAGACCGGCGTGACCGGGTAGGGGCTGTCGGAGGCGATGGCGAGTTCGCCCGCGTACCGACCGGGTTGGGCGACGCCCGCCGCCTCGGTGGCCGTCAGGGTGACGGTCACCGTCCTCGACTCGCCCGGTGCGAGGGTGAAGCTGGCCGGGGAACTGTCCAGCCAGGGCAGATCGGCCTCGGCTGCGCAAAGTTCCAGGCCACCGAGCCGCTCGCTGTCCGCGCTGCCCACGAAGGAGCTGGGCGACCCGCCGATCTTGTACGCGCCGCAGGTGGCGGCCCCCCGGTACCGGCTGAACTGGGCGTTGGGCAGGTCACGCCAGGCCCCGGTGACCGGGTCGAAGCCGACCGTACGGTTGGTGACCGCCGTCGATCCGTCGGTCACCCCGCCGGCCAGCACCAGCAGCCCGCCGGCTGCCGCGTACTGCGAGCCCCACAGCTCCAGCGGCAGCTCCGGCAGCGGACTCCAGCTGTCGGCAGCGGGGTCGTACCGGTAGGCGTCGGTGTACTCGGTGCTGCCCGTGCCGCCGGCACAGTAGACCGAGGCGCCGATCCCGCCGCAGGCCAACCACGACACCGGGTGTGGATAGGCGGCACCGGTGCTGAACGAGCCGGTCGCCGGGTCGAACACCACCAGTCCGTCGCTGTCGGTGCAGGTGGCGTCGGCGCAGCCGCCCACCAGGTACACCTTCCCGCCGACCACTGCCGAGCCGGCCGCCGCGACCGGGTCCGGGTTGGTCGCCCCCGGCAGGGTGCTCCACGTGCCGCTGGCCGGGTCGAACACGTCGACCGTGGCGACGGTGGCGTCGTCAGCGCCCCAGCCGCCGATCACGTAGAGCTTGCCGTCGACCGCCGCCGCAGCGGGCTTGGAGCGCACCGTCGGCAGGTCGGGCAGGGCGGTCCAGGCGCCCGGCGCGGGGTCGTACACCCATGCCTTGCGCTCGGTGCCGGTGCCACCGCCACCACCGACCGAATAGATCTTCCCGTCCAGCCAGGCGGCGGCGTTGTCGTAGATCGACGCCGGCAGTTTGGCGATCTCGCTCCACGCCTCGTCCTCGGCGGTGGCGGCCTGCGGTGTCGCTCCGCCGTACGCGGTGCCGGTGCGGGCCTTGCTGATCCCCTTCATCTTCTGCTGCCGCAGCGGCGCGCCGTCACGCCTGAGCAGTTCGAACTGGCCGGCGCGTTCCAGCAGGTCGATGCTGGCCGGCGCGGTACCGGTGTTGCGAACCGTCACCCGGGTGGTGCGGTTGCTGCCGTACGGCTGATGCGACTCGATCGACGTCGGACTGACCGTCAGTCGGCCGGCCGCGAGGGCGAAGTTCGCCCGCTTGACCCGGTCGGCGGTGACCGCCACCTCCTTGGTGACCGGCGTGTACGGGGTGCGGTCGGCGGTGAACGGGTGGGTGCCGGTGAGCCCGGAGAAGAGCCAGTAGAAGCCGTCCGGCTCGGCCGGGTCCTCGGGCGTGGCCGCCGAGACCGCCCGGTCCTCGGGGCGATGGTCGCTGGCCACCGTCACGCCGTTGAGCGGGTCACCGGTGTTGCGGTCGGTGGTGGTGCCGACCACCAGCCCGCCGGGCACGGGCGAGCACTCGCGGTTTACCACCTCCACGTCGTCCACCTGCCACCACCAGGCGAAGGTGCCCTTGAACCGGAAGCGGACCAACGCGGACGCGGCGTTCGCGGCCGGGTCGAGCGGTACCTCCTCGACCCGAGGGCCACGCCGGCTGGCGGTCTGGTGCCAGACGTTGGTCCAGTTGGCCCCGCCGTCGGTGGAAACGTCGATGTCGGCGGTGTCGCTGATGCCGACGGCCCGCCAGTCGCTGCGGAACCGCAGCACCGGTGCGGCCGTCGCGGACAGGTCGACCGGTGGGGCGATCAGGTCGGTGTCCTGCGTGTTGCCGGAGCCGAGGGCGTCGCTGTCGATGATGGCGAAGCCGCCGGTGCCGCCGGTGAGGTTGCCCCGGGAGCGGGGATCGTCAAAGACCCAGCCGCCGGAGTCCGTGCGGTTCTCCACCCGCCAGCCGGGCGGCGCGCTCGTGCCGTCGAAGCTCTCGGTGAGCAGCGGCGTGCCGAACTGTGCCGTGTAGCCGGCGGCGGTGCAGGCGGCGTCGACGGGTACCGCCACATTGACCTTGGTGGCGTCGCCGCCCACCGCCACCTCACGGATGATGGTGCGGTAGCCCGGGTACCGGGCGGTCACGGTCATCCGGTACGAGGTGTTGCCGGGCAGGGTGACGGAATAGCGGCCGGTCACCGGGTCGGTGAAGACGGGATCGCCGGGCCGACCCGCCACCTCGATCTTGGCGTACAGCGGCCAGCCGTGGCCGGAACCGTCGGTGACCTTTCCACTCACCGTGACCGCCGGGGTGGCCAGCAGGGCGAAGTCCCGGGTGACGGTGCCACCGTCGGGCACCGTGACGGTCGCCGACTCGTCGGCGTAGCCGAAGGCGCTGACCGAGAGCGTGATCTCGCCGGCCGGCAGGGTGAGCGCGTACCGGCCGTCGGTGTCGGTGGTGGTGCTGCGGGTGCCGTCGGTCACCGTCGCGCCGGACAGCGGGTCGTCGTCACCGGAGTCGGTGACCACCCCGGTGACCCGGCCGACCGGTCCACGGGGTGCGTCCCGCACCGCCGCGTACGCGTCGAGCCGTCCCTCCCCGAAGACGTTGTTGTCGGCCGGCGTGCCGCCGCAGGTGGTGGCGTCGACATCGCGGGCCGTCCGGTCCAGCAACTCCTCGGTCGCGGCCAGGTCCCCGCGCAGTCCGGGTGCGGCCGCCCAGAGCAGTGCCACCGTGCCGGCCACGTGCGGCGCGGCCATCGAAGTGCCGCTGAACGAGGCGTATCCGCCGCTGGGGACGCTGGACCGGACGCTGCTGCCGGGGGCGGCGATGTTCGGCTTCAGCGGGTCGGTTCCGGAGCCGCGCCCGGAGAAACCGGCGATCACGTTGTTCACGTCGTACGCGCCGACGGCGTACGCGTCGGTGTAGTCACCCGGTGAGCCGGCGCTGCCACAGGCCGGACCGTCGTTACCGGAGGAGAAGACGGGGAAGATGCCGGCGGCCCGCCAGGCGGTCACGGTCTGCTGGTACCAGGGGTCACCACCGTCACCGCCCCAGGAGTTGTTCACGATGTCGGGCCGCAGGTCCGGCCGGGGGTTCTGGCCGTTGGCGTCGGTGGGGGCGAGCACCCACTGACCGGCGGCGAGCAGCGAGGCGTCGGAGCAGTCGTCCGACTCGCAGCCCTTGGCGGCGATCCACTTCGCGCCGGGGGCGACGCCGATCTGGTTGCCCGCACCGTCGTCACCGACCATGGTGCCCATGGTGTGGGTGCCGTGGTCGTTGTTGTCGCAGGGCGCGGTGCCGGCGCACACGCCGGCCGGGTCGAACCAGTTGTACGCGTGGTCGAAGCTGCCACCGCCGAGGTTGCCCCGGTAGGAGCCGACGAGGGCGGCGTGGTCGTAGCGCACGCCACTGTCAATGTTGGCCACCACGACGCCTTCGCCGCGGGCACCGAACTCGTCCCACACCCGTGGTGCGCCGATGTTGGTCAGTCCCCATTCGACGGCGGCGGTACGCGCCCGAGCGGTCTCGGTCGCGGTGGGCCGGACCAGCGGGTAGCTGCGGCTCGGCTCGATCCGGGCCACCTCGGGCCGGCGGGCGATCTCGTCGAGCAGTGCCTTGTCGCCCTCGACCCGCACCGCGTTGGCGATCCAGTACGCGGTGTGCGGCACCTTGCGCTCGTCGAGCAGCGTACGCAGGTCGCGTTGGGTGCGGGTGGCCGTGGTGGTGAGCAGGCGGTGCACCTCACCGGCCCGGGCGTCGGGGTCACGCATCCGGCTGGCCTGCGCCAACGGCGCGGTGTCGGCCAGATAGACCAGGAACGGTGCGGTCGACGTGGTGCCGAGCTGGTCGAGCAGCGCCGGGTCGACGGCGGCCCGGTGCGCCACCGGCGGTTGGGCCGGCGCGGCGAGCGCGGGCTGGCCGGTGACGCCCAGCACGGCAGCGGTCAGCACCGCCACCGCCCGCCATCGTGGCGACCGGGTGGATGGTCGTGTGAACAAGGTTCCTCCCCACGTCGTCGGTCCCGATCCGTTCGGGCCCGCACACCCGCGCGCCGCGACGCGGCTGCGCGCAGCGGCCGGGGCGATGTGGGTGGCCGGTGGTGGTGCCTCCGCCCGCTGAAAGTCATGCTCTTGCCCCGACCGTCGGTGATCAATGGACGGCGTCGGTCAGTACTCGGTCAGTGACGAGGCGCGATCCTGACCGTTAGGCTGAAACTGGGCGCCATCGGTGACCGTCACTGGCGATCGGTGGGAGTCTCAGGTCAGGGGTGCCCTTGGGGGAGGCATCGTGTCCAGTTCAGAGTTTCCGATCCTGGTCTGCGTCAGCTCCGACGCCACCGTCCGGCAGCGCGTGGTGCAGCGACTGGAGGGTGTCGGGCCGGTGGTGATCTGCGCAGACCTCGCCCAACTGCGGGCGGTGTTCCCCGCCCCGTCGGCGGAGCCGGGCGAGCCCGGCGACGAGCCCGCCGAACGTCCCGCGGACCGTCCGGCGACCTGGGGGGACCTGATGGTCGACCGGGCAGGTCACCTGGTCACCTGGCGCGGTGCGCCGCTGGGGCTGACCCGTACCGAGCGGGAACTGTTGGCTCGCCTGGTCAGTCCACCCGTCACGGTGTGGAGCTACGAGCGGCTGTTCGCCTCCGTCTGGGGCGGCGCCTACCTCGGCGACACCGCGATCCTGCACTCAGCGGTGAAGCGGCTGCGTCGCAAGCTGCGGACGTTGCCCGACGGGCCGCAGGTGCAGACCGTACGCGGTGTCGGTTACCGGCTGAGCGTGCCGCCGGAGGCCGGCGACGGGCGTCCCGACGGGCGGTCGCACCAGGCGTGACACGATGGCCGGGTGAGCAACGCCGTCCACACCGGGTATCCCCCACCGACCGGTCCCCGACCACCGGCCGCCGGCCCCCGGTGGCCGCGCTGGCTGATCGCGGTGACGGCGGTCTGGGCGCTGCTGCTGGCCGGCCTCACCTGGATTTCGTCGGACGGAGATCCGCCGACCGTCCGGGAACAACGCACCCTCACGCAGGCCGGGCCGGTGGTCGATGGCGCGATCGGTGAAATCGTGGCGGCGGCTGGCGGCGGTGTGCCGGCGCTGGTCCCACCGGAGGTCGACCGGGGCTGCCGGATCAGCCCGTTCGCCGACGGCGCGACGCTGACCCGCGCGGTCGATCTGGCCGCGCCGGCCGGCGAGGAGCAGGCTCTGCTGCAGCAGGTCGCCGACCGGCTGCCCGCGCGGTGGCGGGCCGGTGTCCGGCTCACCCCCGACGGTCCCCGCCTGCGCGGCGACGCGGGCGAGTTCGTCACCGTGACCGGGCGGCCGGCGACCGACGGCCGGATCCGGTTCATCGTCGACACCGGGTGCCGTCCGGTGGGCGACGACTACGACAGCGCCGGGTCCGCCCAGGGCGGCCCCGAGCTCGGCGCGCTGACCGAGGCGGTGCGCGCGCTGAACGGCAGCGCCGGCGACCCGGAGTGGGTGGTGAGCGCCCCCTGCCCCGACGGCGGCGTGACCCGTACGATCCGCTCCGTCGTCGATCAGCTGGCCACGGCGCCGCAGGCCGCGCTCGCGCCGCTGGCCGGCGGCACACCGGTGGTGGAAACCCCGCAGGTGTACGCCTACCGGCGCGACGGCGTCGCGGTGCTGGCCGACTTCCAGCCGGAACAGGTGGTGGTCTCCGCGACGACGGGTTGCGCCGGCTGAGCCCCGCCACCTCGCCGCCGAAGCAGGCTGTCGCTCATGACGGTCGGCTCGGCCCCTCGTCGCGGCTGCGGCCCAGCGCGTCCACCCGGCCCCACCGACCGGGGATGTCCAACAGTTCCACCCGGCCCATCCCGGCCGGCACGTACGGGTCGATGATCAGGTGCTCGCCCTGCGGTTCGAGCCCGAGCATCACCCGCAGCAGCAGCAGCGGGGTGCCCGCCGACCAGGCCTGCGGGCTGCATGCGGTCGGATACTCCACCGGGTAGTCGGTCAGGTCACGTTCGTAGCCGGCGAAGGCCTCCGGGAGCCGGCCGAAGAAGTAGCGGGACGCCGCGAACATCGACTCGCAGATCCGACCCGCCTCCTCCCGCAGACCGTACTTCCACAGACCCCACGCGATGATCGAATTGTCGAACGGCCAGACGGTGCCGACGTGGTAGCCGATCGGGTTGTAGCGACCCTGGTCGTCGGCGAGGGTACGGACGCCCCAGCCGGAGAAGAGCCGGGGACCGAGCAGATGTTCGGCGACCCGCTGGGCCCGGGAATCGTCGACGATGCCGCTCCAGAGCAGGTGTCCGATGTTGGAACTGAGCGCGTCGACCGGGCTGCCGTCGGAGTCCAGGGCGAGCGCGTAGTACTCCTTGTCCGGCAGCCAGAAGTCCCGGTTGAAGCGTTCCTTCAACTCGGCGGCCTCGCGTTCCAGCCGGTCGGCGTAGACCGGGTCGTTCCAGCACAGGCGGGCCAGCCGGGCGCCGCGCAGCTTGGCGTCGTAGGCGTAGCCCTGCAACTCGCAGGTCGCCCGGGGGAAGCTCGGCAGCCGGCCGTCGGAGTAGCAGATCGCGTCCCAGGAGTCCTTCCAGCACTGGTTCTCCAGGCCGGCCTTGGGGTTGCGGGTCTGGTACCAGACGTACCCGGTGCCGAGCAGGTCCCCGTACGTGTCGATCCAGGTCAGCGCGCCCCGTACCGAGGCCTCCAAGCGTTTGACCAACTCGACGTCGCCGGTCCACCGCTCGTACTCGTCGAGCAGGATCACGAACAGGGCGCTCGAGTCGGCCGCGCCGTAGTAGGGCGAGTGGGGCTGCTCCTCGAAGCCGGCCGTCTCCCCGTAGCGCAACTCGTGCAGGATCTTTCCCGGCTCCTCGTCGCGGAAGTCGTCCACCCGGTGGCCCTGGAGCCCGGCCAGCATGGTCAACGTCGGTGGGATCAGTTCCGGCACGAACGGCAGCACCTGAAGTGAGGTGAAGATGCTGTCCCGGCCGAACAGCGTCATGAACCACGGCAGGCCGGCGGCCATCAGGCGAACGCCGAGCGCGATCGACTCGTACCGCAGTGCGGCCAGGTCGTTCAGGCTGCGGCGGTACGCCCCGGCCATCGGTTCGCAGTCGCAGCCCAGCTTGGGCGCCCGGGCGACGAACTCGGCGTGTTCCGCCTCGATCGCCGCGGTCGTCCGGTTGCCCGCGAAGGGCAGCAGGGAGCGGACGTCCTGACCGCGGGCACCGTAGATGGTGACGGTGACCGTCAATCGGGTGGTCCACTCGCCGTGCGGCGCGATCCGGATCGGAAAGGTCATGCCCCGGCGGTCGACCTGGGCGGCGGCGCTGCTCTCGATCGTCGTCTCGCGGTGGAACGCGTCCCGCCGGTAGGTCAGCCGCAGCGAGTTCTCGCCGGGCGCGGCGGTGTTGTGCCCCTTTTTACTCTGGGTGTCCTTGATCTCGAAGATGTCCGCGAAGTCGGCGGCAATCTCCAGCCGGACGGTGAAGCTCATCTCCTGCCCGGAGTGGTTGAGCACGGTCAGTTCCTCGGACAGGTCGCCGCTGATCGCTCGACTCCTGATTATCGAGACCTTCGCGTCCAGGAAGTGGGTCGGCTCGCCCGGCACCAGGAAGTAGCGGGTCCGGTGGGACTCGGTGTCGTCGATGGAGAGGGCGTGCAGCCGTTCACCGTCGATCAGCAGTAGCCAGGTGGACAGGAAACGGGTGTCGAAGGCGAACAACCCGGTGGGGAAGTCCAGCGACGGCTCGACGTCCCCACGGCGGTCGCTGACCAGGAAGGTGTTGCCGTCAAGGATGCTGACCAGTTCCTTCACCGGGTCCACCTGGCGTGCTCGCGGGCGACCTCGCGCGGGTCGCGGGTGCCGGGTGCGGACGGAAAGAATCGGCGGAAGGCGAGAAAGAGCACCGGGTCTCCGCGGAAGGTGCTCTCGTTGCGGAACACCGCGGAGATCGCCTGCGCGCGTCCGGTGACCAGCCGGTCGAAGAGATTCACGCCGCAGTACCAGGTGGCGTCACCCGGATCCGCGCCCTGGCTGACCTCGGCGGCTCCCGGCCGCATCCGGACCAGCCAGTGCTCGGTGCGGTGCCCGTCGGACAGGTCGATGCGCAGCGTTCCCGCGACCGGGGAACGCAGCACCTCCGGGGCGCGGGCCGGCAGGGTCGCGAAGAACTGCTGGGTGGCCTCGGTCACAACCGAATCGTAGGCATTCGCCCGCCTTGTCGGGCGGGTTCCGTCGCCTTCCCGGACAGGACCCGGCGAGCCTGCCCGGGCACTGTCCGGCGAGTCAGTAGACGAGCGCCTGCGCGCCCTCGGCCATCGTCTCCTCGACGAAGACGGCCGCCCCGGCGATCCGTACCCCGGGGATCACGTCACCGGAGTCGATGTCCCGGCGAGCGGCGCACTGGGTACAGGCCGTCACCGTGCCGGTGGCGAGGATCACGTGCAGCAACTCGGCCAGCGGGGCCGAGTGCGGCAGTTCGAAGTTCTGCGCCCGGCCGGGCAACGCGAACCAGGTCGACTCCCCGGTCAGCCAGAGTGAGACGGGCACCCCGGCGGCGGCTGCGGTGGCCGCCACGGTGAACGCCTGGGCGCACCGTTCCGGTGCGTCGGCGCCGGCGGTGGCCTTGACGACGAGAGTGCGGGCCATGCCTGCCAGCATAGGATGGCCCGGATGGTCACCGAGATCGGGTTCGTCAGCCTGCTGGTCGCCGGCCTGGGCGCGCTCGCCGGTGGCCTGGTCTACCTGGCGGTACGCATATCGAGAGGCAAGTGGTGATCCGGTGAGTGCGAGGAGTGAGCCGGTTTTGCGAGCCCCGCAGTCGCGAACGAAGGTGGTCCGGTGAGTGCGAGGAGTGAGCCGGTTTTGCGAGCCCCGCAGTCGCGAACGAAGGTGGTCCGGTGAGTGCGAGGAGTGACGACAATCCGTTGGCGCCGCCGCCCTGGCTGAACGCGCCGCCGGTGGAGGCGTACCCCTTCGAGGAGAGCCACGACCTGCGGGTCGGTCCGAAGCTGCACCCCACGCTCGACGGCCTGCTGCCGTACATCGGTGTGTGGCGAGGTCGGGGGCGGGGTGGCTACCCCACCATCGAGGACTTCGACTTCGCCCAGGAGATCCGGATCAGCCACGACGGGCGGCCGTTCCTGCACTACGAGTCGCGGGCGTGGATCCTCGACGCGCAGAGCCGTCCGGTGCGGCCGGCCGGCCGGGAGGTCGGCTGGTGGCGCCCGGTGCTTGACGGTGACCGGGCCACCGACGAGCTGGAGGCCCTGCTGACCACTCCCACCGGGGTGATGGAGCTGCACATCGGCCGGCGCAAGGGCACCCAGGTGGAGTTCGTCACCGACGCGGTCGTGCGCACCTCCACCGCCAAGGAGGTCACCGCCGGTCACCGCCTCTTCGGCATCGTCGAGGGTGCCCTCCTCTACGCGCAGGACATGGCCGCCGTCGGCCAGCCGTTGTCCCCGCACCTGTCCGCCCGCCTCACCCGGGTCGCCGGCTGATCCGCCTCGAACCGGGCCCGTTCGTGTGCCCCGCCGGGGCCTCGGCCGGGCCCGGTGGACGTGCTGGACCCCGCACCAGCTCCGGCGGGCCTCAGGAAACGCGGCCTACGGCAGCGGAAAGCCGAGCAACTCCTGCAACGCCCGGGTAAGCGGGCTGGGAGACAGCGGCTCACCGTCGAGGGTGCGCACTGCGACCAGGCCGCGTACCGACGAGGTGAGCCACACCCCGTCGGCCTCGCGCAGAGCCGCCGGGGTGACCATGCGTTCGGCGGCCCCGCAGCCGATGTCGGCGGCGTGGGCGAGCAGCCAGGCGACGGTGGTGCCGGGCAGGATTCCGGTGCGTCCGGCGGGCACCGTGCACAGCGTCTCCCCGGCCAGCCAGACGAGGTTGGCGGTCGGTCCCTCCAGGGCGTACCCGTCGGAGGAGATCCACAGCACGTCGTCCACGCCGGCCCGGGCGGCCCAGCGCCGGGCGGCGCTGCTCGCCCCGTACGACGTGGACTTGATGCCCACCGGCAGCCAGTCCAGTTCCGGACGGGCCTCGGCGGGCACCCCCAGGGAGAGGGTGGCCACGTGTACCCCGTCGTGCCGGGCCCGCCGGGCCGCGGGGGCGACCTCCGACAGGGTGGCGTACACGGTGGGCGGGCCGCCGCTCTCCGGCCCCCGGGTGCAGATCAGCCGCAGGGCGCCCTCCACCTCGGCCGGCCAATCGGCGGCGACCTGGTCAAGCAGCTCGACCAGGGCGGCGTCCGCCGGCAGGGTCAGTTCCACGGCGGCCGCGCCGATCCGCAGCCGGGCCAGGTGCTCCTGGCGCAGCCAGGCTCGCCCGTCGCGTAGGTGCATGGTCTCGAAGAGTCCGTCACCTCGCAGTACGCCGAGATCGTCGGCGCGCAGCACCGGCTCGTCGGCCGGCAGCCGCCCGCGACCCAGCACGCCGATCCGCGAGGTCACCACGGGGGCCGAGCATAGTGTGGTGCCGGTCGTGCCGGGAGGTACGCGCCCGGCCGAACTATGATCGGGGGGTGTCCGAATCCTCCCTCGCGGAACTGCTCCGCGCCCGTGGGCTGCGGCTGACGGCGCAACGACAGCTGATCCTCCAGGCGGTGCTGGACCTGGGGCACGCCACCCCTGAGCAGGTGCACACCGCCGTACGCGAGGTCGCCGCCGGGGTCAACATCACCACCATCTACCGCACGCTGGAGCTGCTGGAGCGGCTCGGCCTGGTCACCCACACCCACCTCTCGCACGGGTCGCCGACCTACCACGCCGCCGGTGAGGACCAACACGTGCACCTGGTCTGCCGCGAGTGCGGCGCGATCGACGAGATGGATCCGGAACTGATGCGTCCGCTCTCCGACCAACTGGCCGGGGAACGGGGCTTCCGGGTGGACATCGGGCACGTCTCCTTCTTCGGCTTGTGCGCGCGGTGCGGAGACGGGGAGCAGGCATGATCGACATCGCGGGCGCGGTGGCCGTGGAGAGCATCGACGAGGCCAGCCGGGACCAGCCGGAGCCGGCGCACGCCGTAGCCGGGGTGCGGGGCGTGGCCGCGCACTACGGCGACCCGATGCGCGAGCAGCGCCAGTTGGACACCGAGGTCGGCCTGGTGGACCGGTCCCACCGGGGCGTCGTCGCGGTGCCGGGTGCGGAGCGCATCTCCTGGCTGCACACCCTCACCACCCAGCACCTGGCCGAGTTGGGCCCCGGGCAGGGCACCGAACTCCTCGTGCTCTCGCCGCACGGCCACGTCGAACAGCACGCCATGGTGGCTGAGGACGGTGACACCATCTGGCTCGACACCGAGCCGGGGGCGACCGCGGGGCTGCTGACGTACCTGGAGAAGATGCGGTTCTTCAGCCAGGTCGACCCGCGCGACGCCACCGCCGAGCACGCGCTGCTGTCGCTGGTCGGGCCGAAGGCCGCCGAGGTGGTGGCCCTGCTCGACGTGCCGCCGCTCGCCGAGCCGGACGTGGTGGGGCTGCCCGGCCCGAAGTTCCGGTCCGGTGAGCTGCCGCCCCGCCCGACCGCCCGTTACGACGTGCAGCCGCTGCCGCAGGGCGGGTGGGCCCGGCGCGGCCCGCTCGGGGTGGACCTGCTGGTGCCCCGGCCCGCGATGGATCAGGTTGTCACGCGGCTGCGCGACAACGGGGTGCCCCCGGTCGGGCTGTGGGCGTACGAGGCGGTGCGGGTGGCCGCCCGGCGGGCCCGGGTCGGCGTCGACACCGACCACCGGACGATCCCCGCCGAGGTGAACCTGATCGCCCCGGCCGTGCACCTGGACAAGGGCTGCTACCGGGGGCAGGAGACGGTCGCCCGGGTGCACAACATGGGCCGTCCGCCGCGCCGACTGGTCCTGCTGCACCTCGACGGGGTGTCCACCGACCAGCTGCCGGTCGCCGGTACCCCGGTGACCCTGGAGGGCCGCACGGTCGGCTTCGTCGGCACGGCGGTGCTGCACCACGAGTTGGGCCAGGTCGCGCTCGCGGTGGTCAAGCGCTCGGTGCCCGACGATGCCGCGCTCCGCGTCGGCGACAGCGCCGCCGCCATCGACCCCGCGTAGAGCGTGTTCCCGGATCGGGCAGCCGCTGGCCGGACGGGCACCATCTTCCGGCCCGGCCGCCCGACGGCACGACCCGCGCCGGTGTCCCGGAGCCGGCGGTCGCCTGGTGCGGCTGCCCACCGACACCGCTGGTGGCAGCGGGCGCTCTAGGATCGCCGGCATGACGACAGGGACGTTGATCACGGTTGCCCCCACCGGCGCGGAGTCGGCGAAGGCCGAGGTGCCGGCGCTGCCGGTGACCCTCGACGAGCTGCTGCTCACGGCGAAGGAGTGCGAGGCGCTGGGTGCCTCCGTGATCCACGTGCACATCCGCGACGGCGAGGCGCGGCCGACCCTGGACAAGGGCCGGCTCCGGGCGACCGTGGCGTCGCTGCGGGAGAGCACCGATCTGATCGTGCAGCTGTCCACCGGCGGCGCGGTCACCGACCCGGAGGCCGACCGGCTCGCCGTGCTGGACGCGGCGCCGGACATGGCCTCCTGCACCATGGGTACGGTTAACTTCGGTGACGAGGTCTTCCTCAACCGCTGGGAGTTCGTCGTCGACCTGCACACCCGGATGCAGGAGCGAGGCATCGTGCCGGAGTACGAGATCTTCGATCTCGGCCACCTCAGCGCCCTCCAACGCCTGTTGGGGAAGTATGGCCTGCCGCACGGCGGCCACGTCCACGTCGACTTCGTGATGGGTGTGCCGGGAGGCATGCCGGGAACCACAGCGACGCTCGTCGCGGCCCAGCAGATGCTCCGGGATCTGCCGGAGGGCACCACGTTCTCGGCGACCGGCATCGGCCGTACCAGCCTTCCGGTGCTGCTGGCCGCGCTCTCCGCCGGCGGTCACCTGCGGGTCGGTATGGAGGACACGGTCACGTACGCGAAGGGCCGCCCGGTGGAGTCGAACATGCAGCTGGTCGCGCGTGCGGTCGGCTTCGCCCAACTCGCGCAGCGTCCACCGTTGAACACCGTCGAGGCCCGTGAGCTGCTCGGCCTGTAAGGCGCGAGTCGCCCGGCATTCTTTACGCCCGGAGGTGGAGTCCCTGCTCACCCCGGCGTGAGAGCGGCCGGACACCTGGGTACCGTCCACGTTGTGGGAAAGACGTACGAGGGCGGCGTACCGCTCGCCGAGGTGGTCCGGTCCGGCTTCGTGGAGGGCGTACACCGCGGCTCGGTGGTGGTGCTCGACAGCGCCGGCGCGCCGCTGGCCGTCGCGGGCGACGTCACCTCGCCGATCTTCCCGCGCTCGTCGAACAAGCCGATGCAGACGGTCGGGATGCTGCGCACCGGGCTGTCCCTGAGCGAGCCCGCCGACCTGGCCATCGTCTCGGCCAGCCACGCGGGGGAGGAGTTCCACCTGGCCAGGGTCGCCGGGCTGCTCGCGGGTGCCGGGCTCGGCGAGGACGCCCTGCACTGCCCGCCGGACCTGCCGGCCGGCGAGCTCGCCCGGATGGCGGTACTGCGGGCCGGCGGCGGCCCGACCCGGATCCAGATGAACTGCTCCGGCAAGCACGCCGGAATGCTGTTGACCTGCCGTGTCGCCGGCTGGCCGATGGAAGGCTACTGGCGGACCGACCATCCCCTTCAACTGCGGCTGCGCGACACGGTGGCGGAGTTCACCGGCGAGGAGGCGGTGGCCGTCGGCGTCGACGGCTGCGGCGCTCCGGTGCTGTCCGCGTCGTTGACCGGACTGGCCACGGCATACCTGCGGTTGGTCGCGGCCGAAGGTGACACCGGGGCGGGTCTGGTGGCCGACGCGATGCGGGCCCACCCGGAGGTGGTCGGCGGTACGCAGGCGGACGACACCCGGCTGATGCGTGGCGTACCCGGGCTGCTGGCGAAGATCGGCGCGGAGGGTGTCATCGCCGTGGCCTTGCCCGGGGTCGGCGCCGTGGCGCTGAAGATCGACGACGGCGCCGGCCGTGCCCGGATGCCGGTCCTGGTCTCGGCCCTGCGCCGGCTCGGTGTCGACGCGCCGGTGCTGGCGGAGTTCGCCGAGGTGCCGATCTTCGGCGGCGGCCTCCCCGTAGGCGCCACCCGCCCCCTCTGGTAACCCCACCCCACCCCACCCCTGCTCCACCCACCCCACCCACCCCACCCACCCCCACCGCCCGGTCGATCTTGCACTTTTCGTCCCCGCAAAGCGCACCGAAAGGGGCGTATCGGCGACCGAAAGTGCAAGATCGCGCGGGGCTGGGGTGGGGTGGGTGGTGGGTGGTGCGGGGGCGGGTGGGGGTGGGGAGTTAGGGGAGGAAGGTGAGGAGGGCGGGGTTGATCTGGGTGGGGTGTTCCAGGGGGAGTAGGTGGGCGGCGTTTGGTACGTCGGGTAGGCGTACTGCGTGTGGTGCCTCGGCGGCGATGCGATCGGCCAGGTGGCGGATGTCGGGCAGGTCCAGCGCGCCGGCCGCGACCAGGACGGGCATGGTCAGTTCGGAAAGCCGCCCGATGGCCGGCGGGTCGAGTTCGGCCACGTCCACCGCGCTGAGCGCCAACTCGGCGGCGAGTGCGCGTTCGTCCATCGCGGTGGCGAAGGCGACCAGCTCAGGGTCGACGTCGGTGGGCTCGCGTTCCGGGCCGACCACCCAGAACCGCACCTCACCCGCGGCCGTCGCGGCGAAATCCTCCGGGTCGACATCGCCGACCAGGGCCTCCCACAGATCGTTCGTCTGCTCCGACCATTCGTGGCCGGACACCGCGGTACCGAGCAGGGCGAGGGCGGTCACCCGGTGCGGGTGGGCGAGCGCGGTGTCGATCGCCACCGCCCCGCCGAAGGAGCAGCCGACCAGCGCCGCGTCGGCCAGTCCGAGGGCGTCGAGCAGGCCGACCACGTCGTCGTGGTGGGCGAACGCGCTCGGCGGCAGTTCGGACTCCCCGTAGCCGCGCAGGTCGAGGGTGATCACCCGGTGTCGGGTCGCGAGCGGGGCGATCTGGTCCCGCCACATCCGGCGGTCTGCGATCCCGGCGTGCAGCAGGACGACCGGAGATCCGCTGCCGGCCTCGTCGTACGCCAGTAGGGCTCCATTTACCTGGATCTTGGTCACCGCAGGACGGTACGAGCGGGCGTGAGGGGTCCGCAAGCCGGCGATGAGACATCGCTAACTCCGGCTAGCACTTTGCTTGCAGCTGCTAGCGGCGCGGGTTAGCGTTGAGTCATGGCCACTCCCAAGGACCTTCCCGACGTCGGCGGGTTCATTCGTGACCTGCGACGCAACGCGAAGATTTCGCTCCGGCAACTGGCCGAGCAGGCGGGGGTCAGCAACCCCTACCTCAGTCAGATCGAGCGCGGCCTGCGCCGGCCGAGCGCCGAGGTGCTTCAGCAACTCGCCAGCGCGCTGCGGGTCTCCACTCCGGCGATGTACCTGCGGGCCGGTCTGCTCGACGACAAGGAGGGCCAGGGTGTGCTTGCCGCCATCGCCGTCGATCCAGACCTGACGATGGCTCAGAAACAGTCCCTTACCCAGATCTACGAGACATTTCGCCGAGAGAACGCGCGACTGGCCGAAGCGACCGCGACGATGCCCGGCGCGAGCGGTGCGACCGCCAGCCCGGCCGCGGGCGACCAAACCGGCAGATTCGGCGCGACTGGCGAGGCCGGCACCTCCGACGCGGATGACGTCACCGCCCCCGACGTGGCCAATCTGGCCGCCACCGGACCCACCACTGCGGCGGGCACCCCGACCGAGGCGGTCCTCGAGTCGGTCGCCGTGACCGAAGCAGGTTCCGCTCCCGCCCCGAACAGCACCCCAGCCAGGAAGGCCGCCCGCAAGGTGGTCCGCAAGACCGCGACCGCGGTCCAGGAGGAGAAGTAGTCATGACCCAGCCGAAGACCAATCGCATCCCTGCCCCGATCTACGCTGCGGCCGGCGCAGGTGAACTGGCCCTACAGCAGCTGCGCAAACTGCCCACCGTGGTCGGTGAGCTGCGTGACCGCGTCGTCGCCGACGGTGGTCGGGTCGTCAACGAGCTCGGCGGCAAGGCCGTCGTCACCGGCTTCGAGCTGCGCCAGAAGGCCAACGACACGCTGCGCAACGCCAACCGGACGGCCGAGTCGCTGCGGCAGAAGGCCGCCCCGACGGCCGATCTGAACCGGCTCCGTGAGCACGCCGACCTGGCCAAGCTCCGCGAGGCTGCGGATCTCAACAAGCTTCGCGAGACGGCCGACCTGCACAAGCTGCGGGAAGCGGCCGACCTGGACCGACTGCGCGAGCTGGCCAGCCGCAACGCGGCGGTCGTCGTTGCCGGTGCCCAGGCCGCTCAGGAGCGGGCGCTGGCCGCGTACGGCGCGCTGGTGGCGCGGGGTGAGCGGGTCGTGGGCGCCGGTGTGCTGGAGGCCGCCGACACGGTGAACTCCGACATCGAGGCGACCGAGACGACCACGCCGACGGCGACCGTCGAGACGACCGCGACCGTCGGGAAGTCCGCACCGGCCGAGGTACCGAGCCCGGCCGAGGTGGCCGAGATCGTGGAGGCCAAGCCGGCCGCCGCGAAGAAGACCACCCGGGCGAAGTCGACCACCCGGCAGACCGGCGCCAAGCGGACCGACAGCCCGTCGGCGAAGCTTCCCCGGGGCACCAAGCGGAGCCAGTGAGTCAGCAGCCGGCGACCCCAGGACCGTCCTGCCGCCACGGATCCGGGGTCGCCGGCATAAGCTTGCCGTCATGGCCAACGCCGCGCCGATCTTCGTCTTCGACGTCCGCTACGTGATCGAGCTGATCCTGTTCGTCTTCGCACTGATCGTGCAGGGGGTGGCTCTCGTGCACGCCGTGACGCAGCGCTCCGATGCCTTCCCGGCCATCGGCACCCTGCCGAAGGGCGGCTGGATCGCGATCCTGGCGGTCACTCTCCTGCTCACCCTGCTCACCCGCTCCACCCTCAGCATCTTCGGGCTGATCGGTGTGGCGGCAGGTCTGATCTACCTGCTCGACGTCCGGGTCGGGCTACGCGACCTGGGCGACAACAGAGGGTCCTGGTGAGAGCCTTCCGCTGGCCACCACCGCCGGACGGCGGACCACGCACCTGGGGTCCCGGCCCGGGTGCCCCGCGTACCGGCCGGCCGCCGTTGCCCGATCCGGAAACCGAACTGATCGCCACCCCGCACGGCGTACGACTGGAGCGGCTGGTCACCGGCGTCGGTGACCCGGTCACCGTCTTCGCGCACGGGCTGGCCAACGGCATCGCCACCACCCGACCCTTCGGCAGCGGTGTCACCGGTCGTCGAATCTTCTTCCAGTTTCGTGGCCACGGGCGCTCCGACGCGCCCGACGGGCCGTGGAGCTACCTGGACCTGGCCCGCGACCTGCGGGCGATCGCCGACCTCGGCGGCGCGACGCGCGCCTTCGGGGCCAGCCTGGGCGCCGGTGCGCTGTGCCGCCTGCTCGCCGAGAGCCCGCAGCGGTTCGAGCGGCTCGTCTTCTTCCTGCCCGCAGCGCTCGACCGGCCGCGCGGACCGGTCGCCCGGGCGCGGCTGACCGAGCTGCTGTCGGCCGTGGAGAGCGGGGACGCCTCGGCGGTGGCGGAAGCCGTCTCCACCGAGCTGCCGCCGGCCGTACGCAACACGCCGGCTGGCTGGGCCTACCTGCGGCAACGGCTGGACCATCTGCTGCGCGACGGCCTCGCCGCCGGGCTGGTCGACCTGCCGGAGCAGGCGCCGTTGCCCGACGTCGGGGTGCTCGCCCGAGTGACCGCGCCGGCACTGGTCATCGCCGCCGAGGGCGACGACCTGCATCCGGTGGAGGTGGCCGAACAGCTCGCCGCCGCGCTGCCCCGGGCCACCCTGCACCGGTACGACCGCCCCGGTGTGCTCTGGACGGAACGCGCGGACCTGCGCGGGCGAATCTCCGACTTCCTCAACGGGTAGCCTCGCCTGCGATGGGCCGTCACGCCAGCATGCCGACCAGTTCGCTGTCCGGTCGGCTCCAGATCGACCTGCACGTCGGCCCAGAGGCCCGGGTCCACCCGTCCTCGGACATGGCCTTGACCTGCGCCGACCGCTGGCTACACTGCTGCACGGCGGGCCGCCCGTGATCAGGACTGCCGGGTGGAGGGGCCAGAATGCTGGAGGCTGTTGGCGTCGAACCGTGTGAGGAGCAGATCTATCTGGCGCTGGCCACGGCGCCGGCGACCAACGCGGACGAACTCGCCGAGCGGACGGGGTTGCCCTGTCCCGAGGTCCACCGCGCGCTGGCGGGCCTGCAGGGCAAAGGGCTCGTGGACGTGCAGGCTGACCCGGCGGTTCTGATTCGCGCAGCGCCTCCGGACCCCGCCCTCAAACTCCTGGCTCTGCAACGGATGGACGAACTGCGCCGGGCGCAGAGCGTTATCTCGCTGCTTGCCGAGCGCTTCGAAGCCTATGGCCCGGCCTGGCGCGGCGCCGACTCCGTCGAAGTGATCCAGGGTGCCCGGGCCATCGCAAATCGCTATGCCATGTTGCAGCGCGAAACTACCCAGGACATCCGTGCGCTCACCAGGCGCCCTGCAGTCGCGGTACCGGCCACCGACAACGTCGCCCAGCGGGAGGCGCTGCGTGCCGGGGTGCGCTACCGCGTGGTGTACGACCGCGACCTGTTGGACCCGGGAAGTCCGCAGATCCCGCTGCTGCTGGAGGAGTGGGCCGCGCTCGGCGAGGAGATGCGGGTGGCACCCGTCCCGTTCAAGTTGATGGTCTTCGACCGGCGGCAGGCGGCGCTCGTGCCGCCCGATGTGGCGTCCGAGGAACCCGTGCTCCTCGTGATCCGATCCCGCCCGGTGGTGAACTGCCTCGCCTGGATCGTCGACCGGATCTGGGAGTCGGCGTTGCCGATGCCGGCCGCGTTGTCCGCCCTCCCCGACAGCCCGCTGCAGGCGGAGGACCGCCAGATGCTGGCCCTGCTCCTGGCCGGCTGCACGGACCAGGCGATGGCGTCGCAACTGGGAGTGAGCATGCGGACGGTCCAGCGCCGGGTGCAGCGGCTCCTGAGCCTTGCCGGGGTGGAGAGCAGGATCCAGTTGGGCTGGCAGGCCGCCCGACGCAACTGGATCTGAGAGCTGGCCCGAGACCGCGAGCGGAGCTGCCGACGTCACCTTCGCTCAGCGCGCTCCCGCCGTTGGCAGATTTATGCCATGGCAATGAACTGCCAGGTCAGGGGCTCGGGATCCGCCGTCGGCGATGGCAATGTGTGCGCGTCAGCTCATCCCTGCCGCTAAGGATGCCGAGTGACCTCTCCTGCCAGACGCCTATCGGGCCGCGCGCGTCACATCGCCGCAGCACTCGCCGCCACGCTCGCCGTGAGCGGCCTGTCCCTGTCCTCCGGCCCGGCCCACGCTGAACCCTCAACCGCGCCGGGAGGCGTGGCCGACAAGCTGGGCAGCCACGACCGGGCCCTGATCGCCAAGTACGCCGCCCAGTTCCGGACCCGCAGCATGCCGGCCCAGGCCGACCAGCCGGTCCCCGACTTCGTCACCCTGATGGTCGCCGTGAAGTCGGGCAGCACCGACGAGGCCGCTCGCCAGCTCACCGAGCTCGGGGCCGAGATCACCGGGGTCGAACCGGAGATCGGCTACGTCAAGGCGAACGTGCCGTTCGCCCTCGTTGACCAGGTCGTGGCCCTCGACACCGTACTCCGGGTGGACGCCGACGAGCTGCTCAAGCTGGAGGAGACGACTGTCGACTCCGCCAGCGCTGGCGGCGACGGAGGGAGCCGGCCATCCGCGCCGTCCGCGGCGACTCCGGACAACAACCCGTACATGCCGACCCGGGAGACCGGCTCGGTGGCGTTCAAGACGGAGCACCCCACCTACGACGGCCGCGGCGTGACCATCGGCGTCATGGACACCGGCATCGACCCGACCCACCCGGCGCTGGCCACCACCACGACCGGCGAGCGCAAGCTGGTGGACACGGTCACCGGCACCAATCCGCTGAACTTCATCGACCTGCTGTTCGACCGCACCTGGTTGCTGTACACCAACAGCAACAAGGTCACCGGGCCGGTGGTCGACAAGTACGACGTCACCTGGACGCTGCCCGACGGCGGCAGCGACGACATGTACCTGAACCGCAAGAACCTCGCCATCGCCGGCTACGTCGACCCCACCCTCACCGGAACCCTGGGTGTCGCGTACCGGGAGTCCGACAACGCGGTCTGGATCGACCTCAACCAGGACTACGTGTTCACCGACGACGAGCGGTACCGGCCGTACCGGGAGAACCAGCAGATCGGCTACATCGGTACCGACGATCCGGCGACCGAGCTCAACGAGCGCCAGCCCTTCACCGTCGAGGCCCGGCGGCTCAGCTCGTCGATCATCGGTGTCAATATCAACACCCTCGACAATGGCCACGGCACCCACGTGGCCGGCATCACCGCCGCGAACGGGATCCTCGGCGGGCAGATGGATGGCCAGGCGCCCGGTGCCAAGCTGGTCTCCATGCGGGCCTGCTCCAACAGCGGCTGCTCCTCGGCGGCCCTCACCGACGGCATGGTGGCCCTGGCGACCGACTACGGCGTCGACGTCATCAACATGTCCATCGGCTCGGCGCCCGCGCTGAACGACGGGCAGAGCGCGATGGCGTTGCTCTACGACCGCCTGATCGAAACCACCGGCGTCCAGATGTTCATCTCCGCCGGCAACTCCGGCGCCGGCACCAACAGCCACGGCGATCCGTCCGCCGCCGGCAACGTGGTAAGCGTGGGTGCCTCGGTTTCCAAGCACACGTGGTGGGCCAACTACGGCTCGTTCGTGACCCAGGCCCGGTCCGTCTTCCCGTTCTCCTCCCGCGGCCCGCGTGAGGACGGCGGCTTCAAGCCGGAGATCACCGCTCCCGGCGCGGCCATTGCCCCCTACCCGAACTGGCTCGTCGGCGGTGCGGTGGCCGACACCGGCTACACCCTGCCGGTCGGCTACGCCATGCTGCAGGGCACCTCGATGGCTTCCCCGCAGGCCGCCGGTGCGGCCGCGCTGCTGCTCTCCGCTGCCAAGCAGAACGGCATCGACGTCACCCCGCCGGAGCTGCGTCAGGCCATCTTCTCGACGGCCGACTTCAACAAGGACGAGCCGGCCATCGCCCAGGGCCGTGGCCAGTTCGATGTGGTGCACGCCTGGAAGTACCTGTCCAAGGGCGTGGCCGACATCGACGACGTCACCGTCTCCGCGCCGGTCTGCACCGTCCTCTCCGACAAGCTGGTCACGCCGCACACCGGCAGCGGCCTGTACAACAGCTGCGCACCCGGCAGCGGCGGCCAGAGTGTGGGTGAGTCCCGCACCTACGACATCACCCTCACCCGGACCAGTGGCAAGGATGGGGCAGCGGACTACGTTCTCGGGATCCAGGGCGACGGCGACACCTTCTCCGTGTCCAGCAAGGTCACCCTCGTGAAGGACGTGCCGACGGTCGTCAAGGTGACCGCCGCCCCGACCACCCAGGGCATTCACAGCGCCGTGCTGACCATCGACAACGCCACGACGCGGGCCGTCGAGCAGTTCGCCATGCTGGCCGTCCAGGCCGCTGCCCCGCTGGCCGCGGGCACTACCTGGGCCGTGGACGGCAGCGTCGACCGCAACGACACGGTCATCTACAGCGTCGCGGTTCCGGCCGACGCCACCAGCATGACCGTGAACCTTTCCGGCATCGCCGACGGCAGCCAGACCCGTTGGTGGGCGTACGGGCCGGATGGTCTCCAGGCGGAGAAGTCCAGCGCTGGCACCGTCTACTGCTACACCAACTTTATGGACGGCAGCGGCTGCGACCCGTTCAGCCGCACCTACGCCACGCCGAAGCCGGGCGTGTGGGAGTTCGTCGTCGAGGCACGCCGCACCAGCCCTCTGCTGGCGAACCCGTACCACCTGGAGGCGACCGTCACGGAGTGACGACGCGGTGATGCGGCGGACCGGCCGGGCGATCTGCCCGGCCGGTCCGTCCGTTCTCATGACACCGGATCAGGAAACCGGACATCGGGTGTCAGGTTTAGCTGTCAGGGTCGGACGCATGACAACGAAACCGCTGACAGGAAAGGTCGCTTTGGTCGCGGGCGCCACCCGGGGCGCTGGCCGGCAGATCGCGGTGCAGCTCGGCGCGGCGGGCGCGACGGTCTACGCGACCGGTCGCAGCAGCCGGACCGCCGGCCGCTCGGAGCTGGACCGGCCGGAGACCATCGAGGAGACCGCCGAACTGGTGACGGCCGTCGGCGGCACGGGCATCGGCGTCCGGGTCGACCACCTGGTCGCCGACGAGGTTCGCGCGCTGGTCGACCGGATCGACGCTGAGCAGGGCCGGCTCGACGTGCTGGTCAACGACGTCTGGGGCGCCGACCCGCTGATCAACTGGGAGAAGCCGGTCTGGGAGCAGCCGCTCGACGGTGGCTTCCGCACCCTGCGGCTGGCGGTGGACACCCACGTCATCACCAGCCACTTCGCGCTCCCGCTGTTGATTCGTCGCCCCGGCGGACTGGTCGTAGAGATCGGCGACGGCACGAAGGCATACAACGACACCCACTACCGGCTGTCGGTCTTCTACGACCTCGCAAAGGCGTCGGTCAACCGGCTCGCGTACTGCTGGGGGCACGAGCTGAAGCCGCACGGCGGCACCGCCGTCGCGCTGACGCCGGGCTGGATCCGGTCCGAGGCGATGCTGGAGCACTTCGGCGTCACCGAGGAGAACTGGCGCGACGGTGCCGCCAAGGATCCACACTTCCTGATCTCGGAAACCCCGGCCTTCGTCGGGCGTGCGGTCGCCGCGCTGGCCGCCGACGAGGACCGGGCCCGCTGGAACCAGTCCTCCGTCTCGGCCGGCGAGCTGTCCCAGGTGTACGGGTTCACCGACGTCGACGGGAGCCGGCCGGACGCGTTCCGGTACCTCACCGAGGTCGTCGAGGCGGACAAGCCGGCGGACGTGACCGGCTACCGCTGAGCCGGCGGGCCACCGTAGATCGCGGTGGCCCGCCGGGCGGCGTCGGCCAGGCGTGCGCGCAGCTCGGGCGGGTCGAGCACTTCCACCTCAGGACCCAGCGACAGCAGTTGCGAGTACGCGACCTCGACGGACTCGACGGGCAGGCGGGTCACCACCCAACCCTGCCCGTCGGGTTCGCCTGCGGCGGCGAACGCCTCGTCGTACACGAAGGGGGCGTCGGCGAGGAAGCGGAGCCGGCGCAGGCCAGCAGGGCTCAACCGGATCGTCACCTCGACCCGGAGCATGCTTCGCAGGAACGCCTCGGCCTGCTCCCGCCAGTACCCCGCCAGGTCGAAGCCGGCGTCCCGGTCGAAGGTCTCCGTCCCCACCTCGACGTGGGTGACCCGGTCCACCCGGTACGTGCGGTACGCGTCGTCGACCCGGGCCACGAGATACCAGACGCCGCTCTTCAGGACCAGCCCGTACGGGTGCGGCTCCCGCTCGACCTCGCGGTCGCCGCGGCGGTAGCGCAGCCGTACCACCCGGTCCCGCCAGACCGCGCCGGCCAGGTCGCTCAGCCACGGCGGCGGCCCGGTTTCCCGGAACCAGCCTGGCACGTCCAGGTGGAACCGCTGGCCGGTGCGCGCGGGGGCGTCGCGCAGGCTCGGCGGTAGCGCCGCGAGGAGCTTCAGCTCCGCCGCCGCTACCGCGTCGGCCAACCCCATGTCACCGGCCGGGCCGGGCAGCCCGGCCAGGAAGAGCGCCTCCGCCTCGTCCCGGGTCATCCCGGTCAGCCGGGTCCGGTAGCCGCCGAGCAGCCGGTAGCCGCCGGCTCGTCCCCGGTCCGCGTAGATCGGCACCCCGGCGGCGGAGAGCTCCAGCACGTCCCGGTAGACCGTCCGCTCGGAGACCTCCAGCTCGCGGGCCAGTTCCGCCGCCGTCAGCGCCTCACGCGCCTGCAACAGCAGCAGCAGGGAGAGCAACCGCGACGCCCGCACCGACGCTCACCGTCCGCCCGGGGTCAACAACCCCCGGTCGTACGCGGCGGCCACCGCGGCGGCCCGGTCGTTGACCCCGAGCTTGGCGTAGACGTGCAGCAGGTGGGTCTTCACCGTGGCCTCGCTGATGAACAGGCGCGCGGCGGCCTCGCGGTTGGACGAGCCGCGGGCCACCAGGGTGAGCACCTCCAACTCGCGCTGGCTGAGCGGTTCCTCGGTCGACTGGCGCGGTGTCCGCAGGCGACCCATCAGTCGGCCGGCCACGCTGGGCGAGAGCACCGACTCGCCTCGGGCGGCGGCCCGTACCGCCCGGACCAGTTCGTCGCGAGGTGCGTCCTTGAGCAGGTAGCCGGTGGCGCCGGCCTCGATCGCCGGGAGCACGTCCGCGTCCGTGTCGTACGTGGTCAGTACGAGCACCTTCGCCGGGTTGTCCGCGTCGACGAGGCGACCGATCGCGGTCACCCCGTCCATCCCCGGCATCCGCAGGTCCATCAGCACCACGTCGGGGCGGTGGCGGGCGGCCATCGTCAGGGCCTCGGCACCGTCCGCCGCCTCGCCGACCACCTCGAACCCGGGGTCGCCGGCGAACATGCCGCGCAGCCCGTCCCGCACCACCGGATGATCGTCGACGATGAGCAGGCGTACCGGATCAGTCATGCCGCGGCTCCGGGCAGGGCCGGTACGGAGGCCGAGACGGCGGTCCCGCCGCCCGGTTCGGACTCGACGGCCAGCTGGCCACCGACCCGGTTGACCCGCTGCCGCATCGCGGTCAGGCCGTAGCTTCCGTTCTGATCCGGGGTCGACCGGTTTGTCACATCGAATCCGGATCCGTCGTCGCGGACGTCCAAGGTGACCACGTCCGACATGTACGACAGGGTGAGCCCGACCCGGGACGCGGCGGCGTGCCGGGCCACGTTGCTCAACGCCTCCTGCGCGGCGCGCAGCAGCGTCACCTCGATCTCCGGATGCAGCGGCCGGGGTGTCCCGGTGGTGCTGACGCTGGCCGCCACCCCGTGCCGGGCCGACCAGCGCTCGCCCAGCTCGGAGAGCGCGTCGGGTAGCCGGGCCGTCTCCAGTGGCTCGGGGCGCAGCGCCCGGACCGACCGGCGGGCTTCGGTGAGGCTCTCCCGGGCCAGCGCCAGGGCGTTGTCCACGTGCCGGCGCCAGTCGGCGGAGCGGTCGCGGGTCTGCTCGGCCGCCTCCAGTTGGGTGATGATGCCGGTCAGACCCTGTGCCAGGGTGTCGTGGATCTCCTGGGCCATCCGCTGCCGCTCGTCCAGTACGCCGGCCTCGCGGGCCTGGGTGATGAGCTGGGCGTGCAGCCCTTCGTTCTCCCGGATCGTCTCGGCGAGCTGGCGGTTGGTGGTGGCGAGTTCCGCCACCAACCGCTTGCGCCTGGCGTCCTCTCGTTCACCGACGAGGTTGAACCAGCTCACCGCACCGGCCAGGACCACGTTGACCAGCACCAACACCAGCCACAGCGGCCAGTTCGACCAGGAGGACGGCAGTCCGCCGCCCTGCGCGGTGGCGACCAGCACCGATGTCGCGGCCATACCCACGAACCGCCACCGCCCGTTTAGCACGAGGAAGGCGTGCAGGAAGCCGACCCAGGCGAAGAAGCCGTACCAGGGGCTTGCGGCCACCAGGACGGCGGCGAAGGCGAGCAGCCCGACGTAGTAGACCGTCCTTGGCCCCTGCCGCCCCTGCCACCGCGGATGCAGGATGACGAACCAGGTGATCCAGCAGGCGGTCAACCCAGCGATGACCAGGGTGAGCGGCATCGGCAGCCCGCGCGGTGCCGGTGCGAAGGCGGCCAGCAACGACCCCACGAGCAGGCCGCCGAAGGGCAGCACCCGTTGTAGCCGCGCCTCCCGGGCCCGCCAGTTGGCCAGCCGGTCGTCGTCGGTGGGCATCTTCTCGTCGCGGCTGGCCGTCGATCCGCCGCCGCCGTAGGTCGTCCCGTCCCCGCTCACCATGCGCTCACTCCCAGCGGAACAGCTTCGCCGCTGCGGCGCCGGCCGCCACGGCGATCAGCGCCATTATCCCCAGGTGCAGCGGGTGCGGTGCGGTGCCGGTCCAGGCGTCGAGCAGCGCCTGGATCCCGGGCGGCGTGTAGGCGCCGAGGTCGGCGAGGAAATCGGGCAGCAGGAACCGGGGCAGGTACACCCCACCGAAGAACATGATCACCATGAACAGCGGTACGGCCAGCGCCTGGGCCGCCTTGGCGGTGGGCGCGACCGCCGCCACCAGCAGCCCCACCGCGAGCAGTGCGGCCGTACCCAGAATGAGCGCCACCGCGAACCCGAGCGGGTGCTGTGGCAACGGGGTGCCGAACGCCAGCCGGGCGATCACCGCGAGGAGCACCGCGCTGGCCAGGATGCCCACCAGGGCCAGTACGAGTTGAGCGGTCAGCAGCGCCAGCGGACTTGCCGGGGTGGTGGCCAGCCGGCGCAGGATGCCGCGCTCCCGGTAGGTGGCCAGCACGGTGGGCAGGGCGTTGATGCCGACCATGGCCAGCGTGATCACCAGCAGTGACGGGGTGAAGTACGTGACGAACGACTGGTTGCCGAAATCCGGACTGGGTTCGCGGAGTGAGGGGATCAGCCCGAGCACCACCAGGATCAGGGTGGGCAGAGCGACGGTGAGCACCAACGTCGGGATGTCCCGTAGGTGCAGCTTTGCCTCAGTCTTGAGGATCTGGCCGAAGGCGTGCATCGTGTCCCCTTCAGTCGACGAACCGGCGCCCGGTCAGCTCGACGAACGCGTCGTCAAGCGTGGCCTGCTCCAGCCGTAGGTCGGCGGCGGTGATCTGGTGGCGGGCGAGCACCGAGGTGACCGCGTGCAGCACGTCACCGGTGCCGGTCACCACGATCTGGCTGCCGCTGCGCGTAACGGCCGTGACCTGCGGCAGATCGGTCAGCAGCCGGTCGTCCAGTGGTGCGGACGGGCGGAACCGGATGCGCTGCTCGGGCGCCACGGCCGAAACCAGCCCGGCCGGGGTGTCGAGGGCCACCACCCGCCCCTTGTCGATCACTGCGAGGCGGTCGCAGAGCCGCTCGGCTTCCTCCATGAAGTGGGTGACCAGCAGGATGGTCACCCCGCGGTCCCGAACTCTCTCGATCAGACCCCAGGTGTCCCGGCGTGCCTGCGGATCCAACCCGGTGGTCAGCTCGTCCAGGATGGCGATCCGCGGGTTGCCGACAAGTGCCAACGCGATGGAGAGCCGCTGCTTCTGACCACCGGAGAGCTTCTCGTACGGGGTGTTCCGCTTCCCGTCGAGCCCCAACTCGTCGATGAGCTGCGCCGGGTCGGCCGGCTCGCGGTAGAACGACGCGTACAGCTCCAGTGCCTCGGCGACCCGGAGCCGGTCAGGTAGCTGGCTCTCCTGAAGTTGCACGCCGACCTGCTGGCGCAACCGGGTGGCGTCCCGGCGAGGGTCGAGTCCGAGGACCGACACCTCGCCCCCGTCTGGGACGCGCAGCCCGGCGACGCACTCCACCGTGGTGGTCTTGCCGGCGCCGTTCGGGCCGAGTACGCCGAAGATCTCGCCGGCCTCGACGTGGAACGACACGTCGTGCACCGCCACCGTCTCGCCGTACCGCTTGTGCAGGCTGGTCACCTCGATCACCGGCATGGCAGCCGCCTCTCGCCGTCGGTTCCGGGTACCGCTCAAGGGTCGCCAGAGGCGGCCGGCGACGAATCGACCAGCTGTAGGTGATCTTGGCTCGCTCCGGTTGATTCCGGTGATCCGTCAACCGGTGGATGTGCCGGCGAGTGACTACGCTCCTGGGCGTGCACGCATCCGAGCTTCCCTCCACCGCCGTGGGCGCGGGCCGCCGCTTCGTCGGCGGGGCCACGCTGCTGCTGCGGGGCGTCGGTCTGTACGTACGCAACCCAGGTCTGATGCTGCTCGGCGTCGTCCCGGCGCTGATCTCCGGGGCGATCTTCGTGGCCGCGTACGCTCTCCTGATCTTCTTCGTCGGCGACCTGGCTGCCGCGGCCACCCCGTTCGCCGACGACTGGGCGGCGACGCCGCGCAGCGTGGTCCGGGTGATCGCGGCGCTGGCCTTTCTCGGCCTCGGCGGCCTGCTCACCGTCCTCACCTTCACGGCGGTCACCCTGGTCATCGGCGATCCCTTCTACGAGAAGATCTCCGAGCGGGTGGAGCGGCGCTACGGCGGTACGCCGGACGCGGTCGAGGTCCCGTTCTGGCCGTCGCTGCGACGCAGCGCCGCCGACTCGCTCCGCCTGGTCGCGCTGGCGGCGTTGTTCGGTCTGCCGTTGTTCGCCGCCGGTTTCATTCCGCTTGTCGGCCAGACCGTGGTGCCGGTCATCGGCGCGTTGGTGGGCGGCTGGCTGCTCGCCGTGGAGCTGACCGGCGCGCCCTTCTCCCGGCGCGGCAAGCGACTGCCGCACCGGCGCGCGGCCCTGAAGGCCGACCGCCCCACCGCACTCGGCTTCGGAGTCGCGGTC
The DNA here is from genome assembly GCF_040677165.1 of Micromonospora sp. NPDC049374. Taxonomy (NCBI): domain Bacteria; kingdom Bacillati; phylum Actinomycetota; class Actinomycetes; order Micromonosporales; family Micromonosporaceae; genus Micromonospora; species Micromonospora sp. NPDC049374. Next base: position 310,115 of record NZ_JBFAQH010000002.1, read on the forward strand.
TTCGTCTGCTTCCTGATTCCACTCGGCGCGGTACTGCTGATGCCGGCCGCGGTGGCCGGCGCCACCCTGCTGGCCCGCCGCTCACTCGGCCAACCCATCACGGAGGGCTGACCCGGCGGGGCGCAGCTCGCGTACGCAGGACCACTGGCTGGCCACCCGCCGGTAGCCGAGCCGGTCGTTGACCGCCAGCATCGCCGCGTTCGCCGCGTCGTTGCCGGTGTAGGCGACGGTGACGCCGCGCGCCGCCGCCCGGTGCAGCGCGGCCAGCTTCACCAACCTGGCCAGCCCCCGGCCCCGGAAGCCCGGCACGGTACCGGTGTAGTCCGACCACATCCGCGCGCCGTCGCGCTTCACCAGGCTGATCGCCACCAACTCGCCGGCGACCTCGGCGCCCATGCTGGCCTGCCGGTCCAGCCCGACGTTGTCCCAGGTGTCGGCGCACCAGGTGGCGTATTCGATGGCGTCGGAGGCCACGTCGCCGGGTTCGTCGGCGCTGGCCAGCACGTCAACCCGGTGGACCTGATGAGGGTCGACCTCGGCCAGCGGGACCAGCCGGACGTCGTCGGGGGCTGCCGGCAGCGGCGGCAGCGCGTGCAGTTCCAGGGCCGAGAAGCGCTCCTGGCGACTCGGGGTGAAGCCGTGCCGGCGGACGAACGGCAGCGCCTCCGGCAGCGCACGCCCACGTAGCCGGGCCAGGTCGAGCGGCGCGAGGTGCTCCAGCGCCCGGCCCAGCAGTGCCCCGCCGATCCCGCGTCGCCGCTGGTCGGGGTGCACGTGCAACAGGGACACCTCGCCGACGGCCGCGCTGGTGTTGGTGTTGCGGGACGCCGACACCCAGCCGACGACCTGCCCGGCGACCTCGGCGACGAAACCGCCCCAGTGCTGCTCCGCCGGTGGCGTCGAGATCAGCTGGCGGGTGGACGCAGCCCCACGCACCAGAAAGGGAAACACGAGGGTACGCAGCGCCACCACGGCCGGGGCGTCGTCGGGGTGGGCCGGACGGATCAGGGCGGACGGTTCAGGCATGCGCGGCAGGCTAGCCAAACCGACCGGCCGCCGCGCCCCCTTTCCGCCGCAGCGCCGCTACGACTCGCGCTGCTCGCCGATTCATCGAGGGCCGTGGGTACGTTTCTTGTCGCTGAGGCAGCAACAAACGTACCCACCCTCAGCCCGGCCAGCCGGCGGCTGTCAGGGCGGCACGGAGTTGGGCGGCGACGTCGTCGGGGCGGTGCCGGACGTCGAAGGCGGTGAACCGGAGGATGCGGTCGCCCTCAATCCAAACTCGGTTCTGCCGGCGCAGGTCTGCCGCCCAGTGTCGGGTGTCCATGTGGTGCGTACCGTCGATCTCCACGTGCAGTCGCCACTGCGGCCAGTAGGCGTCCAGATAGCGGATCCGTCCATCGGCGTCCCGACGACGCTGCTGAGCGGTCGGCACCGGGAGGTGGTGGCGCCGGCAGAGTCGGATCAGGTCGATCTCGGAGAGCGCCTCGGCGCCACCGGCGATGTCGTGCTGCGTCTGTCGGATCAGGACGCGCCGCCGGGCCTGGGGAAGTCGGGCGAGGACCGCGCCGACCTCCGCCGGGGTCGCCCGCCGCTGCTGGCAGCCGGCCGCGAGAATCTGTTGCGCATCCTCGTCAGTACGCGCCCACTGCGCCGCATCCACAAGGGACCGTGCCATAGACGTGCGGTCGGGCCGCCCACGCTGTCGGTCCTCGGCCGGCAGTTGCCGGGACCGGCGTACCCGGGCCGAAGGAAGGCCGAGCGGCAGCCGACGCAGCAGGTCTGCCCGACGTCGGTGATGCGGGACCAGCACGTCGACGGTCTCGTAGCGCCAGTTGCCACGTAGCCCGCCCGCTGTCGCCGCCGCCAGCCCGGCGAGCACCGCACCCGGACCAGCCGCCAGCACCGCCACCCACCAGTGCTGCTCTCGACGGTAAGGCTCATCGGTCGAGGCGGCCCGCAGGATTCCCCGACACACCCTGCCCCACCGCCCTGTCGCCAGCAGGTGCCGGACCTTCGCCGGGGGCAGTTCGGCGGTTGCCTGCGCCCAGCTGACGATCCCCGACTGCTCGAACAGCAACCACTGCAACGCGTCGGCGTCGTCCCCAGGTATCCGCATCTATCGATTGAACCTGAAGCTGGGTACGTTTCTTGTCGCCCGAGCGACAAGAAACGTACCCACGTACGCCCTGCACACCGCCGTCGTGCGGATTCAGGCGGACTCGCGGACGATCAGCTCGGTGGGCAGGATGAGCGCCGGCTCGACCTGTTCTCCGGCGGCGAGGCGGAGCAGCAGCCGGGTGCCCTGCCGGCCCAGCTCCACTATCGGTTGCCGGACGGTCGTCAACGGTGGATCGGTGTACGCGGCGGTCTCGATGTCGTCGAAGCCGATCACCGCCACGTCCTCGGGCACCCGCCGCCCCGCCTCCCGCAGCGTACGCAGGGCGGCGTGGGCCATCAGGTCCGACGCGGCGAAGACGGCGTCCAGGTCGGGGTGGGCGGCGAGCAACTCGCGCATCGCCGCCGCCCCGGACTCGCGGGTGAAGTCGCCCACCGCCACCATCTCGGGCAGCCCGGCGGCGGCGACGGTGTCCCGGTAGCCGGCCAGCCGTTCGATGCCGGCGACCATGTCCTGCGGCCCGGCGATGGTGGCGATCCGGCGTCGACCGCTGTCGATCAGGTGCCGCACCGCGCGGGTGACCCCGCCGACCTGGTCGACGTCGATGTACGGCACGTCCGCCCCGTCGAGCGGTCGGCCGCTGCACACCACCGGGATGCCCAGCGCGGCCAGCCGGCCGGGCAGCGGATCAGCCCCGTGCAGCGAGGCGAACAGCACCCCGTCGACGTGCCGACCGGTGGTGTACCGGGCGACCCGTTCGTGCCCGGCCGGCGACCCGGCCAGCATCAGCACCAGCTGTTTGTCGGCGGCCTCCAACTCCTGCGCGGCGCCGCGGATGATTCCCGGGAAGACCTGGTCGTCGGAGAAGACCCGGGTGGCCTCCTCCGGCATCACCAGGGCGATCGAGTCGGTCCGCTGGGTGACGAGGGTACGTGCGGCCAGGTTCGGCACGTACCCCAGCTCGGCGACCGCCTGGCGGACCGCCTCCTGGATCGGCTCGGCGACCGTGGTCGAACCGTTTACCACCCGGGAAACGGTGGCCCGGGACACCCCGGCCCGTCGTGCCACCGCTTCCAGAGTGGGCCGCTGCGCCCCCGTCATCGGAGAAACCACCACCTCGTCACAGCCCGTTCCGGGAGATCACCTCCTGGTACCACCGGGCGCTGGACTTCGGTGTACGCCGCTGAGTGAGGTAGTCGACGTGCACGATGCCGAATCGCTTACGGTACCCCTCGGCCCACTCGAAGTTGTCAAGCAATGACCATACGAGATAGCCGCGCAGGTCGACGCCCCGGGCGATGGCCTCGTGCGCGGCGCGCAGGTGGCCGTCGAGGTAGGCGATTCGGTCGGTGTCCTGCATCGGGCTGGTCACGTCCGAGGTGGCCTTGTCCGGGAAGGCCGCACCGTTCTCGGTGATCAGCAGCGGCACCGCCGGGTAGTCGGTGGCGATGCGTTCCAGCAGCCGGGTCAGTCCGGCCGGCTCGATCATCCAGCCCATGTCGGTCAACGGCCCGACCGGTGCCAGGAACTGCACCTGTCCCTCGGTGCCGGGGTACGCCCCGCCGCCACCGGCACCGTCCGTCCGGCCGGCGACGTAGGTCGGCGCGTAGTAGTTGATCCCGAGCAGGTCGATCGGCGCCGCGATGATCTTCTCGTCGTCGTCCTGGACGAAGGTGGGTTCGACGAACCGCGCGACATGTTCCCGGACGTCGTCCGGGTACCCGCCGACCAGCAGCGGATCGAGGAAGATCCGGTTGTGCAGACCGTCGACCAGGCGTGCGGCGGCGGCGTCGGCGGCGCTGTTGGGATCGGCGGGGCGCACATCGGCGGGATTGAGCGTGACGCCGACCCGACCGGCACCGCCCGCGCGCAACGCCTGGGTCGCCAGGCCGTGCGCCAGCAGCAGGTGGTGTACAGCGCTGAAGGCGGCACCCGGATCCTGCACCCCGGGGGCGTGCACACCGTTGCCGTAGCCGAGGTACGCCGAGCACCACGGCTCGTTGAGCGTGGTCCAGGTGCCGATCCGGTCGCCCAGGCGGGCGTACAACGCGGAGGCGTAGGTGGCGAAGTGCTCCGCGGTGTCCCGGCTGGTCCACCCGCCCCGATCCTGAAGGGTCTGCGGCAGGTCCCAGTGGTAGAGCGTGATGATCGGGTCGATGCCCCGGCCCAGCAGCGCGTCCGTCAGCCGGTCGTAGAAGTCCAGGCCACGCGGGTTGACCGGGCCACTGCCGTCGGGCTGGATGCGCGGCCAGGACACCGAGAAGCGGTACGCCTGCAACCCCAGCTCCGCCATCATCGCGACGTCGTCGGCGTACCGGTGGTAGTGGTCGCAGGCCACGTCACCGGTGTGGCCGGCGTGCACCTTGCCCGGCGTACGGCTGAAGGTGTCCCAGATCGACTCGCCGCGCCCGTCGTCGCGGGCCGCCCCCTCGATCTGGTACGCCGCAGTGGCCGCACCCCAGAGAAAATTGTCCGGAAATCTCAGCTCAGTCACGCCTTGACCGCACCTTCCATGATCCCGCCGATGATCTGGCGGCCGAACAGGACGAATACCAGCAGCAGAGGCAGCGTGGCGATGGCCGTGCCGGTGAAGACCTGGGACATGTCCTGGTAGTAGCCGTCAGACAGGGCCCGCAACGATAGCTGCACGGTGGGATTCTCCGGGTCGTTGAGCACCGCGTACGGCCAGAGGAAGTCGTTCCAGGTGGTCATGAAGGTGAGCAGGCCCAGTACGGCGGCGGCCGGCCGCAGTGCCGGCACCACCACGTTCCAGTAGATGCGGGCGGTACCGCAACCGTCCACCCGCGCTGCCTCGATCAGCTCGCTGCTGACCGCCTGCCCGGCGTACTGCCGCATCATGAACACCCCGAACCCGGTCACCAGCGCGGGCATGATCACGGCCGGCAGCCGGTCGTTCAGGTTCAGCTTCGTCATCAGCATGTACAGCGGGATGATGCCGAGCTGGGTGGGCACCATCATGGTGGCAATGATGATCATCAGCAGCGCGTTGCTGCCTCGGAACCGCAGCTTGGCGAAGGCGAACCCGGCCAGGGTGGAGAAGAGCACCACCGAGGCGGTGACCACCGTGGCCACGATCGCCGAGTTGATCAGACCGGTCAGGAAGTAGGCGTCGGTGTTGCCGAAGAGCCGGGAGATGTTGGCGCCCAGATTGCCGCCGGGAGTCACCGGCGGTGGTAGCTGCCCCATCGCGTCGCTGGACCGGCTGGCCACCACGAACATCCAGTAGATCGGGAAGACCGACATGCCAGCGGCGGCGACAAGTGCGAAGTACGTCAGCGGGCTCGCCCGCCACAGCCGGCTCATCGCGCCACCTCGCTGCGCTCGGCGTCACGATGAGCCACCACCGCACTGAGCCGGCTGATTCGCTCGCTGCGCTCGCTCATCGCGCCACCTCGCTGCGCTCGGCGTCACGATGAGCCACCACCGCACTGAGCCGCATGATTCGCTCGCTCATCGAGAGCCTCCCTTCCGCTTGACGGTGTCCGGCCGGGCGCCGGCGCCGAGCCGGCGGATGATCAGCACGTTTATCGCCGCGACGATGGCGATCAGGGCGAAGAGCAGCCAGGCGACCGCCGACCCGTAGCCGAAGTTGTAGTAGGGCGCGAAGGCGTTCTCGAACATGTACATGGTCATCGTCTGCGACTCGCGCATCGGACCGCCGCGGATCGCGTTGGTGCCGGAGTGGAACAGCCGGGGCTCGGTGAACAGTTGCAGCCCGCCGATGGTGGAGATGATGACGCAGAAGATGATCGTCGGCTTGAGCAGTGGCACGGTGATGGTCCAGAACTGCCGGGCCCGGTTCGCGCCGTCGATCGCCGCCGCCTCGTAGAGGTCGCGGGGAATGGCCTGCATGGCGGCCAGGAAGATCAGCGCGTTGTAGCCGGTCCAGCGCCAGTCGACCATGGTCGAGATGGCGACCCAGGAGGCGAACCGGTTGGACTTCCACCCGATGCCGTCGACGCCGATCAGGTCGAGCAGCCAGTTGACCATGCCGAACTCGCGGCCGAACAGCACCCCGAACACGATCGCCACGGCAGCCGTGGAGGTGACGTTGGGCACCAGCACCGCCATCCGCCACCCGGTACGCATCCGAAGCTGCCGGTTGAGCAGGTTCGCCAGCCAGAGCGCGGCGAGCAGCTGCGGGACCGTGCTGATGACGAAGATGCCAAGGGTGTTGACCACCGAGTGCCAGAAGTCGCTGTCCGCCAGCAGCCGGGTGTAGTTCTCCGCGCCGACGAAGGTGGGATTGCTGCCCAACAGGTCCCAGTCGTGCAGGGAAACCCAGAAGGTGTACGCCAGCGGCCAGGCCCCGAAGATCGCGAAGATCACGAAGAACGGGGCGATGTAGAGGTAGGGCGAGTACTTCGCGTCGATCCGGCTCAGCCGGCCGGCCCGGGACGGGCGGGTGTCACGCGATGCCGGTCTGGCCGGCGGTCGCGCGTCGAGCTGCAACGCCATGACCCGTTGACTCCTTTCCAAGCCTCCGCCCCGCGCCGGTCCAGGGTGAGTCGCCGTACGCGTCGAGACGCGGCGGACCCTGGACCGGCGGCGGGGATGGGGCCGTCGGGCCGGTTACTTGGCGGCGGCCTTCTTGGCGTTGTTGATCGCGTCCTGCCAGCCCTGCTCGGGGTTGCGCTGGCCCAGTTCGACGGTGCGTACCGCGTTCTCCACCTCGGTGCGGACGGCCTGGTTCTTCGGGCCCATGTAGACCGGCTTCAGCGTCTTCGCGCCCTCACCGAAGATCTTGCCGACCGGTGCGTCCGAGAAGTACGCGTTTGTGGCCTCGGCGATGGCGGGGTCGTCCAGCGCCTGCGGCGAGGACGGCAGCGGGCCCTTGGCCTTGAAGGCGCCGATGTGCCCCTCGGCGCTGGTCAGGAACTTGACCAGCTTTACCGCCTCGTCCTGGTGCTTGCTCTGCTGCGGTACGGCCAAGTGCGAGCCGCCCCAGTTGCCACCGTTGCCCGGCACCCGGGCGATGTCCCACTTGCCCTTGGCCTCCGGCCCGGCGTTGCCCTCGATCACGCCGGTCATCCAGGCGGGGCAGGCGATGGTGGCGAACTTGGCCTGCTTGAAGGCGGAGACCCACTCCTCCGACCAGGAACCGTACTTGCCGGACAGGCCGGCGTTGACGATGTTCATGGTGATGTCCCAGGCCTGCTTGACCGCCGGGTTGGTGTCCACGACCAGGTTGTCGCTGGTGTCGTAGTAGTGGTAGCCCTGCGCGTTGCCGGCCGTCTGGAGCACGATGGTGTTGAAGGTGTTGGTAGCCGCGTCCAGGAACGACGCGCCGGTGTCGGCGGCCTTGAACTTCTCGCCGGTGGCGATGTAGTCCTCCCAGGTCGGCCAGAGTGCGGAGACCTGCTCACGGTCGGTCGGCAGGCCCGCCTTCTCGAACAGGTCGGTGCGGTAGCACATGGCCATGCCGCCCACATCGGTGCCGAGCCCGATCAGCTTCTGCCCGTCGGCGGTGAGCCCCTGGTTCCACTTCCACTCCAGGAAGTTGCCCTTGAGGTCGGCGGCACCGTGGTCGAGCAGGTTCACGAAGTTGTCCGGGTTTGCCTTGTACTCGACCATCAGGCCCTCTTCGATGGCCACCACGTCACCGGCGCCCTTGCCCGCGGCGAGCCACTGGGTCAGCTTCGGCGAGTATTCGTCGAGGTTGCCGCCGGTGCCCCGCTCGACGATCTTGATGTTCGGGTTGGCGTCCATGTACTGCTGGTAGAGCTGCTCGTAGCCGAACTGCCCGAAGACGTCGACGGTGAGCGTTATCTTGCCGTCCCCGGCGGCCTCGTCGCCGCCGCCGCAGCCGCTGGTGACGAGCAGGACGCCGGTGGCGGCCAGAGCGACCGCCGCGAGGCGGTGACGCGGGAATGTGCCCATTGTCTGATGACCCCTCTCAGGTCGGGGTGGTGGTCGAAAGTTTCTGAGAGCGCTCTCTCGTAGCCTGCGGTCCGCCCCGGACCGCTGTCAAGAGAGCGCTCTCTCGCCACCCATCACAGAATGGCCACAACCCCCCGCACTCACCCCCGCACCTCCGCCCCGGTTGATCATGAGGTTGGCGGCAGCCGGGTAGATCGACTTCGCCGCCAACCTCATGATCGACGAGGCTGGGAGGGGGTCAGCCGGTGCGGACCCCGTCGAGCAGGGTTCGGTCGCCGGTGACGGTCAGGGTGTCGAAGCTGACCCGGCCCCAGAGCGCCAGCAGCAGGTCGCTGGCGGTGCCGGTGACCTGCACCCGGGCGTGGTGGTCGTCGTGGTCGAGGATGGTGCCGGTGTCGAGCAGGGCGACCCCCTCGCCGCGCAGCCGCAGATACCACTCCTGGTCGGCGTCGGTGGCGGTCAACCGGACCACACCCGCCCACGGGCCGCCCGACCTGCGCCGGCCCGCCGGCAGCCAGGTGTCCAGCACCTCGCTCACCCCGTCGGCCGCGAGCTTGGCCTCGACCGGCTCACCCGCGGCGATGGCGAGTTGGGCGTCCCAGCGGTGCACCGCCGTCTCATGGGCCATCCGGCGCGGCCAGAAGGCCGCCTTCTTCGGCTGCGGAGCCCAGTTCCAGGCCGGAGCCTCCGGGTCGAGGGAGTCGAAGAGCGCCATCAGTTCGTCGTACGCCTGCTGCCACTGCTGGACGGCGGTGACGCCCGCCGCCGCCTCGACCGGCTGTGATCGGCTCTGCTGCGGTGCCGACGGATCGCCCGAGCCGGCCACGTCGTGCACCCACCGGTAGATCCCGGCGAGATGGCGGGTCAGATCAGTCACGGTCCAACCGGGGCAGGACAGCACAGGTGTCTCGGGTGGCGCCTCGGCCACCGCGGCGGCGAACGCCGGGCCCTCCGCCCGGAGCGCGCCGATCCAGAAATCCTTGGTGCCGTGCATTCTGCTCATCGCCATCCTCCCGGGGGTGACCGGGCCACCAGTGGGTGCCACGGCTACCCCTCAGCCTAGGGTGAGAGGCGTGTCTGACGTCTACGCCCAGCCGACAGCCGCCGCGCAACCAGCCAGCACGGACGATCTGGCGCAATACACGACATTGTGCCTGGGGGGACCCGCCGGCCGGGTCGTCACCGCCATCAACGCCGACGAGATCGTCAGCCGGGTACGCGAGGCGGGCTCCGAGATCCTCCTGGTCGCCGGCGGTAGCAACGTGGTGATCGGTGACGGTGGCTTCCCCGGCACGGTGGTCCTCGTCCGCTCCCGGGGGCTGCGGGTACTCACCGAGGACGAGCAGACCGTGACGGTACGGGTCGAGGCTGGCGAGCCCTGGGACGACCTGGTCGCCGCGACGGTGCGCAACGGCTGGTCGGGGCTGGAGTGCCTGTCCGGCATCCCCGGCTCGACCGGTGCCACCCCGATCCAGAACGTCGGGGCGTACGGGCAGGAGGTCGCCGAGACCATCACCGCCGTGCAGGTCTACGACCGGACGGCCGGGACCGTCGGGCAGGTCGATGCCGCCGACTGCGGCTTCGCCTACCGGTCCAGCATCTTCAAGTACAACGAGCGCTGGGTGGTGCTCTCGGTGGACTTCCGGCTGGCCCGCTCGCCGCTGTCCGGCGCGGTGCGCTACGCGGAGCTTGCCCGGGCGCTCGGCGTCGAGGTCGGTGACCGGGTGCCGCTGGCCCAGGCCCGGGCCACGGTGCTGGGACTACGCGCGGGCAAGGGCATGGTGCTCGACGCGGACGACCCCGACACCCGCTCCGTCGGCTCGTTCTTCACCAACCCGGTCCTCGACGCCGGGGCGTACGAACAGTTGCGGCAGCGGGCCGCCGGGCTGGGTGAGCCGCCAGCGTGGCCCGGTGCCGGTGACCTGGTCAAGGTCAGCGCGGCATGGCTGATCGACAAGGCCGGTTTCGGCAAGGGGTATCCCGGCCCCGAGGGCACGGCCATCTCCAGCAAGCACACCCTCGCCCTGACCAACCCCACCGGCACCGCCAGCACCCAGGCCCTGCTCACCCTGGCCCGCGAGATCCGCGACGGCGTCCAGACCCGCTTCGGCGTAACCCTCCACCCCGAACCCGTCCTCATCAACTGCACCCTCTAACACCCCCACCCGGGTCCGTCCGTCCCACCCTTAGCACCTCGTCGATCATGAGGTTGTTGTATCCGGCAAGCCCTTTCCCGTGCAATAACTTCATGATCGACGCGGCAGGCCGGGTGGGCAGGCAGGGGGTGGGGGTGGGGGTGGGGGTGGGGGTTAGGTGGGGGAGATTGTGGGCCAGGGGACGGTGAGGCGGCCGTGGCGCCAGTGGCGGGGGCGGTCCAGGATGGGCCAGCCCCGGGCGCGCACGGCAGACACGGTGTGCAGCCAGCGCTGGCGGGGGCCGAAGGGGGTGTAGCCGACGGCGGCGTGCCAGGCGTCGTCCAAGGCCCGGATCAGGTCGTGGATCCGCTCACCCGGTACGTTGCGGTGGATCAGCGCCTTTGGCAGCCGCTCGGCCAGCTCGGCCGGAGTTTCCAGCGTGGCCAGCCGGGCGGCCAGGGTCAGCGAGCGCGGCCCGTCGGCATCGAGCAGCACCCACCCGCCGAGGCGTCCCAACTCGTCACAGGTCCCCTCCACCAGCAGCCCGCCCGGTGCCAGTCCGGCGCACATCGTGGCCCACGCGCCGGTCACCTGGCTCTCGTCGTACTGACGCAGCACGTTGAACGCGCGGACCAGGGCGGGACGCAGACCGGCCAGCTCGAAGCCGCCACGGGCGAAGGTGAGCCCGGGTGGATCGGCGGCGGGCTGCGCGTCGGCGACGCGTACCGGATCGATCTCCAGCCCGACCACCCGCACGTCGGCGCGGACGCGGGCGGCGAGCCGGGCCCGCAACTCCACTGCGGTCACCGGGGCCGCACCGTAACCGAGGTCCACCACCAGCGGGTCCGGTGCGGCGCGCAGCGACTCGGCGCAGGACTCCACGATCCAGTTGTCGACCCGGCGGAGCCGGTTGGGATGCGTGGTCCCCCGGGTCACCGCACCGAGCGGCCGGGGCGCCGGCGCCACCATCAGCCCGTCCGGTGCACCTTGTGCTGGGCGGCCTGAGCCAGCGGCCGGACCACGAGACGGTCCACGTTGACGTGCTGCGGTCGGGTGGCGCACCAGGCGATGCAGTCGGCGACGTCCTCGGCGAGCAGTGGCTCGGCGACACCGGCGTAGACCGCCTCCGCCCGCTCGCCGTCCCCGCCGAAGCGGGTCAACGAGAACTCGTCGGTCTTCACCATGCCCGGGTCGATTTCGATCACCCGCACCGGACGCCCACACAACTCCAGCCGTAACGTGCCGGCGATCGCGGTCTGCGCGTGCTTCGCCGCCGTGTAGCCGCCCCCACCCTCGTACACGGTGAAGCCGGCGGTCGACGAGACGACGACGATGGTGCCGGACCCGGAACTCTCCAACGCCGGTAACAGCGCCTGGGTGACCCGCAGCGTGCCGAGCACGTTGACGTCGTACATCCACTGCCAGTCACCGATCGCGCCGGACTCCACCGGATCCAGCCCACGTGCTCCGCCCGCATTGTTCACCAGGAGGGTCACCGGCCCACCGGCCTGCTGCGCGGCCCGGGCGAGGTCGGCCACCGAATCGTCGGAGGTGACGTCACAGGCCACTGCGGTGGCGGACCCGCCGGTGGCGGTGATCTCCGCGACCAGTTCGGCCAGCCGGTCGGTACGCCGTGCCGCGGCGAGCACGTGGAAACCCTCACCGGCGAGCCGCCGGGCGGTGGCGGCGCCGATCCCGCTGGACGCTCCGGTGACGATCGCGACACGACTCATCCGGCCATTCTCGCTCCCCGCCGTCGGACGGCGGGCGGCACGGTCGCCATGAGGTCGGTCACGCCCGAGGGGCTGCCCGACGTATTTCCCGCCGCCGATCGGGAAGATGACATCCGGCGTGGAGTGTTGACGCAGGAGCGCCGGTCGTGCGGGGACGGCATCAACCGTGGCAAAGGGAGCGGACGTGGCGGAAGAGCACACCGGTGTCGGTCGTCAGCGCGGTTCCCTGCCGTGGCCGCGACCCCGGCGGATCGCGACCCTGTCGGTACACACCTCGCCGCTGCACCAGCCGGGCACCGGGGACGCGGGCGGCATGAACGTCTACATCCTGGAGGTCTCCCGGCGGTTGGCCGAGGCGAACGTCGAGGTCGAGATCTTCACCCGGGCCACCTCGGGCGACCTGCCGCCGGTGGTGGAGGTGGCGCCCGGGGTGCACGTCCGGCACGTGATGGCCGGCCCGCTGGAGGGCCTGACCAAGGAGGAACTGCCCGGTCAGCTCTGCGCCTTCACCGCGGGCGTGCTGCGGGCCGAAGCGGCCCGCCCGCCGGGCCACTACGACCTCATCCACTCCCACTACTGGCTCTCCGGGCAGGTCGGCTGGCTGGCCAAGGATCGCTGGGGGGTGCCGCTGGTGCACACTGCGCACACCCTGGCCAAGGTGAAGAATGCGCAGCTCGCCGCCGGTGACCGGCCGGAGCCGAAGGCGCGGGTGATCGGTGAGGAACAGGTGGTCGCGGAGGCGGACCGGCTGGTGGCGAACACCCGGGTCGAGGCGCGGGACCTGATCGGCCGGTACGACGCGGACCCCACCCGGGTCACGGTGGTCGAGCCCGGCGTGGACCTGGAGCGGTTCCGTCCCGCCGCCGGCGACCGGGACGCGGCGACCACGGCCGCCCGGGCTCGGCTGGGCCTGCCGACCCGTGGTCATCTGGTCGCCTTCGTCGGGCGGATCCAACCGCTGAAGGCACCCGACGTACTCATCCGAGCGATCGCCGCCCTGCGTGCGCGGGATCCCGAACTGGCCCGTGAGGTCGCGGTGGTGATCTGCGGCGGCCCCAGTGGCACCGGGCTGGACCGGCCCACCGCGCTTATCGAACTGGCCGCCTCGCTCGGCGTCACCGACCGGGTGCACTTCCTGCCACCGCGCACCGGAGCGGAACTGCCCCTGCTCTACCAGGCGGCCGACCTGGTCGCGGTGCCGTCGTACAACGAATCCTTCGGCCTGGTCGCGCTGGAGGCCCAGGCCTGCGGTACGCCCGTGGTGGCCGCTGCCGTCGGCGGACTGGTGACCGCGGTGCGTGACCAGGTCAGCGGGGTGCTGGTGCGCGGACACGACCCGGCGGACTGGGCGGGTACGCTGGCCCGCCTGCTGCCCGACCGGGCCCGGCGGGCCGAGTTGTCCGTCGGTGCCGCCCGGCACGCCCGGGCCTTCTCCTGGTATCGCACCGCAGCCGGACTGCTAAGCGTCTACGGTGAGGCGATCGCCGACCACCGGGCCGGCCTCGCCGCCGAACTCACCGCCTCCCGCTGCTGACCGCAGGCCCGGCAGCCGGGCGGTGTGGTGGTGATCGCCGTAGAGTTGGCCGGATGAGCGACCTCGGTGCACTGATCGAGTCCGTCTGCGCGGAGCGGGAACTCGCCTGCGAGTCCACCGGCCCGGGGTCGTACGCGGTGACCCTGCCCGGTACGCACAAGCTCAAGACGATCTGCAACCTGATCGTCGGCGAGCACGCGCTGCGGATCGAGGCGTTCGTGATGCGCCAGCCGGACGAGCGGCGCGAGGAACTGTGGGCCTGGTTGTTGCAGCGCAACGCCAAGATGTACGCCGTGTCGTTCTCCATCGACGCGGTCGGCGACGTCTATCTCACCGGTCGGATCAACCCCGACGGTGTCGACGCCGACGAGTTGGATCGGCTGCTCGGCGCGGTGCTGACCTACGCCGACGAGTCCTTCGACACGATGCTGGAGATCGGGTTCGGCAGCTCGATCCGCCGGGAGTGGGAGTGGCGGGTGAAGCGGGGGGAGTCGACCGCCAATCTGGCCGCCTTCGCGCACCTGTTCGAGCCCTCGGAGGCCGCCCGGTCGGCTCCGCCGGCCGCCGGAGGTTCGGACGCCTCTTGACGGACGCGGAGGTTCGGACCGCTCCTGACGGGTAAGCCGCTGCGCGCGGTGCGGCGTTGGGACCCGCCGCGCCGAGACGGCGAGTGGCGAGGAGCGTGAGCGTCCATGGCTCAGCGAAGCAGCTCGGGTCGCGGCGGGACCGCGACCAGGACCAAACGGCAGGGGGGCAACCAGACCCCGAACACGCCACGGATCTCCGAGGCGGAGATCTCCCGCATGCGGGTGGACGACATCCGGGGACAACTGCGGCGACACGGGGTCTCCGGCATCTCGGCCCTGCGTAAGCCGGAACTGGTGAAGACCCTGGCGAAGACGCTGCGATCAAGCGGCGCCGGGCGCCGCAGCAGCGGTCCGGCCGGTCGGGCCGGCGCCACGAAGGCATCCGGCACGAGACAGCCGGCGTCCGGCCGGACCGCGCCGGGGCGAGCCAAGGCAGCACCAGGGCGGACCAAGGCGGCACCGGGGCGAGCCAAGACGGCGCCGGCGAAACGGGCCGCTCCGGCGCGCAAGGCGACCGGCGCGGCGGCTAGGTCGACCGCCGGCACCGCCCGCAAGGCGACAAGTGCGGCGCGCCGGTCCACGACGGGTACGGCGCGGAAGAGCACGGCGGGGGCGAGGAGATCGGCCCCGCGCAAGTCGGCGGCGAGCGGCACGACGGCCGGTGGGACCGGTACGGCGGCCACCCGCGCCCGAAAGGCGGCACCCACCCGCCGGCCGGCCGAGGCCCGCCCGGCCCGCGGTGGCGCGGCGCGGACCGGACGGTCGACTTCGCGGTCGGTCCGGTCGTCGCAGCTGATCACCTCGCTCCAGGACCGGCCGGAGCGCCCCGGCCGCAGCCTGGTCACCACCAACCATGACGTGATTCGACGGTGGGCCCGGGAGCGGGGGGCCAAGCCGGCGACGATCAGCGGTACCGAGCGTGCGGGCCGGGCCGGGGTGCTGACGTTCAACATTCCGGGCTACCGGGAAAGCAGCCGGATCCGCGAGATCACCTGGGACGAGTGGTTTCACACCTTCGACCTGCGACGGCTGAACCTGATCTACCAGGAGCAGATGCGGGACGGCCGGCAGAGCAACTTCTTCCGGACCGAATCACCCGATCGGGAGGACGGGTGAGAGGTTTGCGGGAATAGCACCCGGGTACCCGCTGTTGGCCTTGACCGAGGGCCTAAGCGCCGTCTCGAAGGGGACTGCGCTGTGACGGGCGAGACAGTCGCTCAGGTTGAATCGCGAGGTCGGGCCGCACTAACTTTATTGCACCGCGCCACGCTCGGAACCGTTCGGGGGAGCGGCGGATCGATCAGATCTGTGCAGCCGGGCGAGGCGCGGGGGACGGGTGGACCGACACCGTTGGGGGACGGTGGCCCACCTGTTTGGACCGGCGGCGCGAGCGGGCGTCGCTTACGGGGGTGAGTGTCGCCCGCCGCCGCCGGTCGTACGACGTGAAATGCCCGGTGCGACTTCGTGCCGGGCATTACGCGTGCGCGCAGGACTGCCCGGCCAGCGACGGCTCGGCCTGTTCCCCCTGGTGACGCAGGCTGGTCACGCGTCGTTCCCGCGTCGGCCCGGCGAGCAGGTGCGCGCCGGCAGCCAGCAGACCCAGCGCGCCGATCAGCAGCCAGTGCCCGTCGCCCCACCGTTGCAGGCTGAAGCCGCCGAGCGTCGGCGCGATGAATGACGCCGCAGGGAAGGCCAGGTAGAACACCGACTGGTAGCGGGCCCGCAGCGCCGGTGGCGCCAGGTCCGCGTTGATCTGCGCGTTGGGTGGCGCGGCCAGCATCGAGCCGACCGTCCAGACCAGGCAGGCGCCCAGGTAGAACACGAGGTCGTCGGCGACCGCGAGGGCACCGAAGCCGACGGCGAGCAGCGCCGTCGACAGGGCCAGCACGTGGGCTTTCCGGTGGCGGTCGATGAGTCGGGGTACGAATAACTGCCCGAGCACGATCAGGACGCCGCCGAGGGCCACCACCGCGCCGTACGACGACGGCCCCAGCCCGTCGGCACGCATGGCCAGCGGCATGATCGTCGACGCCTGCATGGTCAGTACGGCCAGGACGAAGGTCAGCCCGACGAAGACCAGGAAGTGCCGATCGGTCAAGGCGGTGTGCAGACCGGGGCGACGCGGGCGGCGGGTGCCGGCGGCCGGACTCGGCCGCGACTGTCGGCGGGTTAGCGTCTCCGGGACCTTCCAGGCGATGAGCGCGGCGGTGGCCAACGTGGCGACCGCGTCGACCAGGAAGAGGGCCACGTAGCTCGCCTCGGCCAGCAGGCCGGCCAGCAGCGACGCGACGGCCATGCCGAGATTGAACGCCCAGAACTGCAGGTTGAAGGCGCGGGACCGACGATGCTCCGGCACCACGTCGACGATCGCCGCGACGAAGGCCGGGCTCGGCATGGAGTGCGTCACCCCGACCAGTAGGGCGAGTGCCGCGATCACGCCCAGGTGCTGGCTGAGGGCCAGCGCCACCATCAGGGCGGCGGTGACCAGGTGAGCTGCCACCAGGGTCGAGCGTCGACCCCAACGGTCGGCCAGTACCCCACCGAGCAGCACTCCGGCCGCACCACCCGCGCCGTACGCGCCGACCACCACGCCGGCCAGCGACTCGCTGGCCCCCCGGGCCGCGGTCAGGTAGAGCGACAGGAAGAGCATCGCGAACGCGCCGGCCCGGTTGATCAGCAGGCCGGCCCAGAGATACCAGAAGGTCGCAGGTAGCCCACCCGCGGTGTCGGTCAGCCAGCGACGAAGCGCCCCCACCGGCGGCCGTTCGTGCTGCTGTTCGGTCGGCGTCCCGACCCCGCCTATCTGTTCGGACACCTAACAGATCTTGCCGGGGTCGGCCGACGGGAGCGACGTCGGGTGGTGGGGGTCACCCCCGGGAGGTGGCCACCGGCTCGGCCGCCTGCGGGGCGGCGGGCTGCGGCGCGGTCGACTGCACCGTCACCACCGGGGCAGCACCGGCGGTACGCAGGGCGACGGCACGCCGCTCCCGTGCCGGCCCGGAGAGCAGGTGGCCCACCGCCATCACCAGACCGATCGCGGCGCAGCCGGCCCAGAGAGTCGCGTTGCCGGCCTGTTCCCGGACCAGTCCGCCGAGGATCGGCGCGGCTGCCCCGGCCAGTTGCCAGGAGAGCGAGAAGACGCCCTGGTAGCGACCGCGCAGCTCGGCGGGGGAGAGCTCGGCGATGAGGGTGGCGTTGGACGGCGAGTTGAGCATCTCGCCGAGGGTCCAGATCAGCACCGTCAGTCCGTAGAACCAGGCGACCTCGGCGAACGCGGTCAGCCCGAAGCCCGCGCCCATCACCACCGCGGCCAGGGCGAGCACGTGTGACCGGCTGCGCCCCTTGATCAGCCGGGGCACGAAGAGTTGGCCGGCCACGATCAGCACGCCATTCAGTGCGATCACCGATCCGTACGTGGCGGGGCTCAGGCCGGAGTCGGCCATCGCGATCGGCAGCATCGAGATGTGCTGGAGGAAGACCAGCGCCCCGAGGAGGTTCAGGGCGACGAAGCCGAGGTACACCCGGTCACTCAGGATGGTCCGCAGAGCTCCGGCCGGTGCGCCGCCGCGCGGCATGCCGACGGTGACCGTCCGGGTCTCCTTGACCTTCACGAAGATGATCAGTGCGGTGACCACTGTGGTGGCCGCGTTGACCACGAAGAGCAGCAGGTAGCCGGCCTGCGCGGCGAACCCGGCGAGCACGGCGGCGCAGGCGAAGCCGAGGTTGATCGCCCAGTAGTTGAGCGAGAAGGCGCGCAGCCGGTCCCGCTCCGGCACCACGTCGATCATCATGGCGCCGAACGCGGGGCGGGCCGCCTCGGCGAAGAGGCCGAGCAGCAACGCGCCCGCCGCGACCGTCCACAGGTCACGGGCGAAGCCCAGGGCGAGCATCATGGTCGCGGCGCCGAGATGGGCGGTGAGCAGGGTCGGCCGGCGACCCCACCGGTCGGTCAGGGTGCCGCCGGCGGTGGTGCCGACCGCACCGCCGACGCCCCACGCGCCGAGCACCAGACCGGCCTGCGAGGCGGAGAAGCCTCGTTCCTGGGTCAGGTAGATGGCGAGGAAGACCAGGACGAACGAGCCGAGTCGATTGATCAGGGAGCCCGTCCAGAGGTACCAGAAGGTCCTCGGTAGCCCACCTGTGGTGTCCCGGAACCAACCCCGCATCGCGCGCACGCCGGCGCCCCCGTTTCCGTAATGCCTGGTGATCTGTTGGATCCTTACCAACCTAGTGGCGCGCCGGAATCAAGGTCACCTGTATTTCCACGTGGTGGTCGTCACCACCCTTCCCGCGCGTGCCATTGCGGGTTGCGGCAGGATGATCGGCATGACAGCTAGCGAGGGGCCCACCGTCGGGACGCTGGTCCTGCTTCGGCACGGCGAGAGCGACTGGAACGCCAAGAACCTCTTCACCGGCTGGGTCGACGTCGACCTGACCGCGAAGGGGGAGGACGAGGCGCGCCGCGGCGGCGAACTGCTGCGCGAGCACGGCCTGCTGCCGGACGTGGTGCACACCAGCGTGATGCGCCGCGCCATCCGGACCGCCGAGTTGGCGCTCAACGCCGCCGACCGGCACTGGATCGCCGTGCGCCGGTCGTGGCGGCTCAACGAACGCCACTACGGGGCGTTGCAGGGCAAGAACAAGAAGCAGACCCTGGAGGAGTACGGCGAGGAGCAGTTCATGCTCTGGCGCCGGTCGTACGACACCCCGCCACCGCCGATCGCGGACGACGACGAGTGGTCGCAGGTCGGCGACCCGCGGTACGCGCTGCTGCCGACCGAGCTGATGCCGCGTACCGAGTGCCTCAAGGACGTCGTCGAGCGGATGCTGCCGTACTGGTACGACTCGATCGTGCCGGACATCCTGGCCGGCCGTACGGTGCTGGTGGCCGCGCACGGCAACTCGTTGCGGGCGCTGGTCAAGCACCTGGACCAGATCAGTGACGAGGCGATCGCGAAGCTCAACATCCCCACCGGAATCCCGCTGCGCTACGACCTGGACCCGCTGCTGCGTCCCCACACGCTGGGCGGCACCTACCTCGACCCGGAGGCCGCCAAGGAGGCCGCCGCCGCCGTAGCCAACCAGGGGCGCTGAGTCGGCCGAGGACTTCGTGGCGGACCGAAGGGGCCCCGGCGCTGGCTGGGGCCCCTCGTCGTGCTCAGGGGGAGGTGACGGGTTCGCCGGTGATCAGGTAGACCACGTGCTCGGCGCTGTTGACCGCGTGGTCGGCGAAGCGCTCGTAGAAGCGGCCGAGCAGGGTGGCGTCGATCGCGGTCTCCACCCCGTACGGCCAGTCCGCACCGAGCAGCACCCCGAACAACCCCTTGTGCAGCTCGTCCATGGCGTCGTCGTCGCTGTCCAGTTCGGCGGCGAGGTCGGCGTCGGGGTGGGCCAGCACCGAGGCGATCTTCTCGGCCATCCGGTCGGCGATGCCCGCCATGTCCGTGAAGACCGGGCGCAGCTCCGCCGGTACGGCCGGCGACGGGTGCCGGCGCAGCGCGGTCTTGGCAACGTGGTCGGCCAGGTCGCCCATCCGCTCCAGATCGGCGGCGACGTGCAGCGCAGTGATCATGGCGCGTAGGTCGGAGGCGACCGGTGCCTGGCGGGCCAGCAGGTCGCAGACGCGCTCCTCCACCTGCCGGTACAGCCCGTCGATCTCCGCGTCCCGCTCGATCACGGACTCGGCCGCCCGGCGATCGGCGGTGAGCAGGGCCCGGGTCGCCTGCCGTAGCGCCGCCCGAACTCCCTCGGCCATCTCGACCAGCAGTTGGCTGACGGCCTGAAGTTCGGCCCGGAACTCGTCGCGCATTCTCACGTCCTGTTCGTCGGGGCCGGCGATCACGCCGGCGGGGGTTCGCGCAGGTACGCCGCCCAAGCTATGACTCCCGGGCGGACCGGAGGTGAACGCTGATGAACTACGCCGGACGCGCGGGTGAACTTTCCCGGAAGTGAGAGTGCTTCGTCCTGTTCTGGGCGATAGCCGGGTTAACAATGACCCTACGATCGCCGAGTGACGTGGGCGGTGACGGTGAGTATGGCTTCGGCCCTGGTGGTCGGGGTGGTCGCTGGCCTGTGGTTGTCCCGCATGATCTCGACGACGCGCCGGTCGACCGGGTCCACGGGGAGCAGGTGGGCCGGTTTCCGGTTCGGTAAGGGGAGGCTCGCGATCGTCGACGAAGTGCAGGTCGGGCTGGGCCGCCGCGCGATCGATTCGCTGCGTGCGGGGGTCGTGGTGCTCGACGCGGACGATGTGCCCGTACTGGTCAATCCGGCGGCCCGGGCGATGGGGCTGCTGCGGACCGGTGGGCGACCGGGTTCGATCATGGCGCACCCGCTGATCCGTACCCTGGCGGGGCAGGTGCGGCGCACCGGCGTGCGGCGCGAGATCGAGCTCGACCTGCCCCGAGGTCGCGACAACGCCGGGGAGAACCCGCTCGGCGTGCACCTGAGGGCGATGGGGCTGGGCAACGGCTACATCGCGGTGGAAGCGGCTGACGTGACCGAGTCGCACCGGTTGGCCCGGGTGCGCCGAGACTTCGTGGCCAACGTCAGCCACGAACTGAAGACCCCGATCGGTGCGTTGCAACTGCTCGCCGAGGCACTGCTGGACGCCACCGAGCCGGCCGACGAGGGACGCCCGGATCTCTCCGAGGATCTGGTCGCCGCCCGGCGGTTCGCCGAGCGCATCCAGCACGAGTCGACCCGGTTGGGGCGGCTGGTGCAGGAATTGCTGGAGCTGACCCGACTTCAGGGCGCCGAACCGCAGCCGGCCCCCGAGCCGGTCGCGGTGGACTGGGTGATCTCCGAGGTGATCGATCGCACCCGGACCGCCGCCGCCGCCCGCCGGATCGAGGTGACCGTCGAAGCGGAGCGGGGCCTGACCGTGTACGGCAGCGACAACCAACTCGCCACCGCGGTGGCGAATCTGGTGGAGAACGCCCTCAACTACTCCGGCGAGGACACGACGGTACGTATCGCCGCCCGGGCCGCCGGGGAGCAGGTGGAGATCGCGGTCACCGACCAGGGCATCGGCATCGCCCCCACCGACGTCGACCGCATCTTCGAGCGGTTCTACCGGGCCGATCAGGCGCGCTCGCGGGCAACCGGCGGCACCGGCCTCGGACTGGCGATCGTCAAGCACATCGCGAGCAACCATGGCGGTCGGGTGGAGGTGGCGAGCACTCTTGGTGGTGGGTCGACGTTCACCCTCCGGCTGCCCGCCCGCCCGCCGGACGACCTGCTGGCGACACTGCCGCCTGCTGGGATCGAGGCCGGTCCGGCCGAGCTCCGGCAGGTCTGAACCGCACCTGGATCAGACCGGGCGCCGCCCGGTCCGACCGATGAAAGGAAACGCCGTTGAGCCGCGTTCTGGTGGTCGAGGACGAGGAGTCGTTCTCGGACGCACTGTCGTACATGCTCCGCAAGGAGGGGTTCGAGGTCTCCGTGGCAGCCACGGGGACGTCGGCTCTCACCGAGTTCGACCGGACCGGTGCCGACATCGTCCTGCTCGACCTGATGCTGCCGGAGATGTCCGGTACCGAGGTCTGCCGGCAGCTGCGCCAGCGCTCGCCCGTGCCGATCATCATGGTCACCGCTCGGGACAGCGAGATCGACAAGGTGGTCGGCCTGGAGATCGGTGCCGACGACTACGTGACCAAGCCGTACTCCCCCCGGGAACTGGTCGCCCGGATCCGCGCGGTGTTGCGCCGGCAGACCCCGGAGGCGCCCGAGTCGGGCGCGCCGACCCTCGCCGCCGGGCCGGTCCGGATGGACATCGAGCGGCACGTGGTGACCGTGGACGGCGGCGCGGTGCAGTTGCCGCTCAAGGAGTTCGAGCTGCTTGAGCTGCTGCTACGCAACGCGGGTCGGGTGCTCACTCGGGGGCAGTTGATCGACCGCGTCTGGGGTGCCGACTACGTCGGCGACACGAAGACGCTTGACGTGCACGTGAAGCGGCTGCGCTCCAAGATCGAGCCGGAGCCCTCCACCCCGCGCCACATCGTCACGGTGCGCGGCCTCGGCTACAAGTTCGAGCCCTGAGCCGACCCGATCCGCACCCGCTCCTGACTGCCATCGTTGTGACGATCTGTCACTGGCTCGGCGCGGTGGCGATGCGTGACGCCGCAGCCACCCACCCCGTGCCGCGCGACGACCGCGTCAGATGCCGTCCGCCGGGTGCCGGGCGACGAGGCCCAGCCGGGTCCGCGCCGCGCACAGCTCGGCCAGCCTGGCGTACGCGGACTCGCCGATGAGCGCGGTCAGCTCCGGGGCGTACGACAGGTACATCGGGTCCGCCCCGACGTGCGCGTCGGTGGAGGAGGTGCACCACCAGTCGAGGTCGTGCCCGCCGGCCCCCCAGCCGCGCCGGTCGAACTCGGCCAGCGTGGACACCAGCACCTTCGTGTTGTCCGGCCGCTTAACCCATTCCTGATCACGGCGGATCGGCAGTTGCCAGCACACGTCCGGCTTGTACTCCAGCGGATGCGCCCCGTCGCGCAGCGCCTGGGCGTGCAGCGCGCAGCCGCCCCCGCCCGGGAAGTCCGCGTCGTTGAGGAAGACGCAGGGCCCGTCCGCTTCCTGGGTGGCGGTCCGCCGTGCCGGGGTCTTGCCGTCGACGGTGTCGTTCTCGGTCCAGTTCTTGAACCCCCGCCGATAGTGCTGCCAGGTCTGCGGGGTCAGCCGCTTCACCGCGGCGCGTACCCGCGACTCGTCGTCGGAGTCGGTGAAGAACGCACCGTGGGAGCAGCAGCCGTCGGCCGACCGGCCGGCGATGATGCCGTGGCAGCCCTGGCCGAAGATGCACGTCCACCGGGACAGCAACCAGGTCAGGTCGGCCCGGATCAGATGCCGCTCGTCCGCCGGGTCGACGAACTCGATCCACTCTCGGGGGAAGTCCAGCGGCACCTCCCGGCTGCGCGGGTCGGCCGGGTCGTCCACCAGCACGCGGAGTTCGATCTGCCCTGTCACCCGGCCAGCGTACGCGTGGTGTGGCGGGCAGGTCGCCGAATGGCGCGAGCCGGGTGGGCCTAGGGTTCTCCCATGCGACTGGGTGTCCTCGACGTCGGTTCCAACACGGTGCACCTGCTGGTGGTCGACGCCCACCGCGGCGCACACCCGTGGCCGGCGCATTCGGAGAAGGCCGTGCTGCGGCTCGCCGAGCAGATCGGCCCGGACGGCGCGCTTCGCGAGGCCGGCGCGGACGCCCTGGTCACGGCGGTGGAGGCGGCGCGTACGTCGGCCGCCGGACTGAAGGTCGACGATCTGATCGCCTTCGCCACCTCCGCGGTGCGGGACGCCACCAACGCGGCCGATGTGCTGACCCGGGTGCGGGATTCCACCGGCGTACGGCTCGAGGTGCTCTCCGGCGCCGACGAGGCGCGGATGACCTTCCTCGCGGTCCGGCGGTGGTTCGGTTGGTCCGCCGGGCGGCTGCTGGTGCTGGACATCGGTGGCGGCTCGCTGGAGATCGCGGCCGGTATCGACGAGGACCCGGACGTCGCGGTGTCGCTGCCCCTGGGCGCCGGTCGGCTGACCCGCGACCGGCTCGGGGTGGATCCGGAGAGCACCGTCCCGCCCGCACCGGAGACGGTGGAGGAGTTGCGGCAGTACGTCGACGCTCACCTCGATCCGGTGGTCGAGCGGATGACCGAGGTGGGTTGGGAACGGCCGGTGGCCACCTCCAAGACGTTCCGTACGCTGGCCCGGCTCGCCGGTGCGGCACCCAGCGGCGCCGGGCTCTGGGCCCGGCGCCGGCTCACCCGGTCCGGGCTGCGACAGGTGCTGGGCTTCATCCGGCACATCCCGCCCGTGCAGCTGGTCGAGTTGGAGGGGGTCAGCGCGGGGCGCGCCCACCAACTGCTGGCCGGAGCCGTGGTCGCCGAGTCGGTGATGCGTCGACTCGGCGTGGACTCCCTGGACGTCTGTCCGTGGGCACTGCGGGAGGGTGTGATCCTCAGCCGGATGGATCGACTGGCTCCGGTGTGATCCTGATCGTCCCGGCTGTCCGCTTTGCCGGTTCTCGTCATGATGCCCGAACGCATCCCGGCTACCCTCGGTGGTGTGACTTCCCGCGTCCCGGTGCTCCTGTCCAGTTCCTCGGTCTTCCCTGAGCGGACCGCGGCGGCGTTTCAGCTGGCCGCTACGCACGGCTACGACGGCCTTGAGGTGATGGTGTGGACCGACGCGGTCAGCCAGGACGCGGGCGCGCTGCGGGGACTCTCCGATCACTACGGGGTGCCGGTGCTCTCCGTACACGCTCCGTGTCTACTGGTCACGCAGCGGGTGTGGAGCCCTGATCCGTGGGAGCGGCTCCGCCGGGCGGCGGTGCTGGCCGAGACGCTTGAGGCGCCGACCGTCGTGGTGCACCCGCCGTTCACCTGGCAGCGGGAGTACGCGCGAGGCTTCGCCGAGGGGCTCGACCGGGTGGCCGGCGAGTTCGGTGGCCTGCGGTTCGCGGTGGAGAACATGTACCCGGTGCGGATGGCCGGCCGCCAGTTCGTCCCGTACATGCCCGGTTGGGACCCCACCGAGGCCGGTTACGCCTCGTACACGCTCGACCTGTCGCACTGTGCGGCCTCGCACACCGACGCGTTGGCGATGGCCGACCGGATGGGTGACGGTCTGGCGCACGTGCACCTCGGCGACGGCACCGGCGAGGGCCGCGACGAGCACCTGGTGCCGGGACGCGGCAACCAGCCCTGCGCCGAGCTGCTGCGTTCGCTGGCCGGGCGGGGCTTCACCGGTTCGGTGGCGGTGGAGGTGACCACCCGGGGGGCGAAGAGTCGACAGGTCCGCGAGGCGGATCTGCGCGAGGCGCTGGCGTTCGCCCGTCAGCACCTCAGCACGCCGTCCCCGGTCGACGCCTGACCGTCGCCAGCCCCGCCGACGGGGTTCAGGAAACCGGTGCCAGCGGGTCCGGCTGGCTGGGCACGGCGGCACGCTTGCGGGCCCGATGAGCGGCCACGTGTGAACGGGTGGCGCAGCGCTCCGAGCAGAACCGCCGGCAGCAGTTCGACGAGGTGTCCAGGTAGACGTTGCCGCAGCGGTCGTCGGCGCAGACGCCGAATCGGGCGCTGCCGTACTCGCACAGCCACACCGACAGGCCCCACACCGCGCCGGCCAGATACTCCGAGCTGACCGAGGCACCCCGGCTGGTCACGTGCATGTGCCAGTCGCTGGAGTCGTGCCCCGAGATGCGCGGCTGCACCGGGAACGTCTCCAGCAGGGAGTTCAGTTCGCTCACCGCCTCGGCGTCCCGCCCCGAGGTGCCGTACTCGAAGACGTCACGCAGTCGCTTCTGCGCGCGCCGGAAGGTCGGCAGGTCCCGTTCCGCGACCTCGTCGCGCATCCACTCCTGGTCGTCGCAGAAGATGGCGCGCAGATCGTCGAGGTCGTCCAGGCGCGCGTTGACGAGGTCAACCCCGGTCCGGGCGTACGCGTCGAAGTTCACGCCCCAACCGTAGACGACTCATCCCGGGCGTGGCGCGTCGATGTAGTGCGGCAGGAACCGCGCGTAGCCGTCGGTGATCAGGCTCGCGCTCTCCCGCAGCCCGGCACCCGCCGACTCTCCGTCGACGATCCAACTGCCCAGCACCATGCGGCTCCCGGCGAACTCGGGCAGCGCCCGGAACTCCTGGTAGCAGAAGCCCTCGTCGCCGTAGTCACCCGGATTGCTGATCTCCTCGGTGGGGGTGACGATCCGCACCGCGGCGCCCTCCCGACCGAGCAGCGGCTTGGCGACGTACTCGGGCATCCCGCGCGGCGAGTCCAGGTACGCGGGCAGCAGCAGCTCGTGCCCCGGGTACAACTCCCACAGCACGGCCAGCAGCGCCTTGTTTGACAACAACAGCTTCCACGCCGGCTCGATCCAGGTGGTCGGGGTGCCCGGCTCCAGCGCCAGCGGGCCGTACGGCTCGGCGAGCATCCACTCCCACGGGTAGAGCTTGAAGCAGGTGGTGACCGGGCGGTCGGCGGTGTCGACGAAGCGTCGGCCGTTCCAACCGAGATCCTGGATCGGCAGCAGCTCGACGTCCAGCCCCGCCTGGCGGGCGGTCTCGGCCAGGTAGCCGGCGGTCATGTGGTCCTCTCCGGTCTCCTCCTCGTTCGACCAGACCACGTGCACCCGTCGGTCGTGCAGCCCGGCGCCGATCTTCGCCCAGCTGGCGACGAGCCGTTCGTGCAGGCTGTTCCACTGGTCCAGTTCCGGTCGGGTGTGCTCCAGCCAGTACCACTGGATGATGCTCGCCTCGACAAGCGCGGTCGGGGTGTCGGCGTTGTACTCCAGCAGCTTCGGCGGCCAGCTGCCGTCGTACCAGAGGTCGAAGCGGCCGTAGAGGGTCGGCGGCGTCTCCCGCAGCGAGCGGGCCACCGCCTCGGCGGCCCACTCCGGGATGCCGAACTCGGCGTACCGGTTGCGCGCCACCACGTGTTCGGCGGCGGCCACCGACATCCGGTGCAGTTCCTCGGTGGCCTCCTCCAGCCGCAGCACCTCGTCCAGCTCGAAGGCGTACGCGGCGGTCTCGTCCCAGTACGACATCACCCCACCGTCGGGCAGTTCCGTGTCGACGTAGACCAGACCCTGCTCGCGGATGGTGGTGTTCCAGTCGGCGCGCGGTGTGGTCGGCTCGCGACGCACGCTCAGCCGCCGCAGGAGGCGAGGTGGGTGCCGAAGCCGCCGCGTTCGGGCACGGCCGAGCCGACCGGCTCGGGCGCGGCACGGCCGACGCCGGTCTCGGCAGCGGGCGCGGGCACCCGCAGCGCCAGGGCCACGGTTTCGCCGCCACCGGTCGGGCCGAGGGCGCAGTCGTCATCGTCGTCGTCGGAGGTCATGTTGCAGCCGGAGAGGGCGAGCGCCAGGGCGGTGAGCGCGCCGAGCTGCACGGAGGCCGATCGAAGTCGGCGGCGGGGGCGTTGTTCC
Organism: Micromonospora sp. NPDC049374; assembly: GCF_040677165.1. Classification (NCBI taxonomy): domain Bacteria; kingdom Bacillati; phylum Actinomycetota; class Actinomycetes; order Micromonosporales; family Micromonosporaceae; genus Micromonospora; species Micromonospora sp. NPDC049374. Next base: position 337,040 of record NZ_JBFAQH010000002.1, read on the forward strand.
ACGACATGGTTGTAACCGATGAACGCCATCCCGTCCGCCCCGGGCCCGGGGTGACGGGGAACGTACCTGGCGGTCGGGTGGGCGTTACGCTCGGCTCATGCTCCGTTCCGTCATCCTCGCTGCCTCCCGGTCATCCCGGGTCGAGCGGCTCGTCGCGACGGCCCCGTTCTCCCGGGACCTCGTTGGCCGGTTCGTCGCCGGCGCCAAGACCGACGACGCGTTGCGCGCGACCCGCGAACTCGTCGACGACGGTCTCGCGGTCACCCTCGACAATCTCGGCGAGGACACCGTCACCGGTGAACAGGCCAGCGCCACCCGGGACGAGTACCTCACGCTGCTGCGGATGCTCGCCGAGGCGAAGTTGACGCCCGCCGCCGAGGTGAGTGTGAAGCTCTCCGCGCTCGGCCAGGCGTTCGACGAGCAACTCGCCTATGACAACGCCCGGGCGATCTGCGCCGCCGCCGAGGCGGCGGGCACCACGGTCACCCTCGACATGGAGGACCACACCACCACCGACTCGACCCTGGACATCCTGACCAAGCTCCGTAAGGACCACCCGTCCACCGGCGCGGTGCTGCAGGCTTACCTGCGGCGGACCGAGTCCGACTGCCGCGAGTTGGCGTCGGCCGGATCGCGGGTGCGGCTGTGCAAGGGCGCGTACCGGGAGCCGGAGTCGGTGGCCTACCAGTCGGCCCGCGAGGTCGACAAGTCGTACGTCCGGTGCCTCAACATCCTGATGTCCGGCGACGGCTATCCGATGCTGGCCACCCACGATCCGCGCCTGATCGCCATCGGTGAGGACCGGGCACGCTGGTTCGACCGTGACCCCGACCGCTTCGAGTTCCAGATGCTCTACGGCATCCGGCCGGAGGAGCAGGCCCGCCTGGTCGGCGAGGGCTTCACGGTGCGTACCTATGTGCCGTACGGCGACGACTGGTACGGCTATCTGATGCGCCGTCTCGCCGAGCGCCCCGCCAACCTGGCCTTCTTCGCCCGCGCGCTCGCCTCGAAGAAGTAACCCCGTCCGCACCCGTACCGCCGATCGAGCCGGTCGGCGGTACGCGGCACGCCCTTGACCGCACAGGCTAATGCCATTAGCCTGATGGCTATGACAACTAGCTTGGTCGAGCGTGCCGGCGGTCGGATCGCGTACGAGGTGCACGGGCAGGGGCCGCTGGTGGTGCTCTCGCACGGCATGGGGGAGAACCGCCACTCCTACCGGCATCTGATCCCGTTGCTGGTGGCGGCGGGCTACCGGGTTGCCTCGGTCGACGTACGCGGGCACGGCGATTCCAGCGCCGACTGGCCGTCGTACGCCCCGGTGGAGGTGGGTGGCGACCTGCTCGCGGTGGTTCGCGACCTCGGTGGCGGTCCGGCCGTCCTGGTGGGCAACTCGTCCAGCGGCGCGGCGGTGGTCTTCGCCGCCGCCGACGCGCCGGCCCTGGTCAACGGCATCGTGCTGGTCGGCGCGTTCGTCAACCAGCCGAAGCTCAACCCCTTCCTGCGGCTGGCGCAGCCCGTGGTGCTGCGCAGTCCACGGCTGTTCGGCCTGTTCCACCGCACGCTCTTTCCCGTGCACCGTCCGGCCGATGACGCGGAGTACCGCAGGCAGCTGGTGACGGCGCTGCGTCGCCCCGGCCGGATGGTGCCCGTGCGGGGCGTGATCCACCCGGTGCCGCCGCACTGGACCGCCCGCGCCCCGCAGGTGCGCCAGCCGGTGCTGGTACTGATGGGCACGAAGGACCCCGACTTCCCCGACCCGGGTGCCGAGGCGCGCGCCGCCCGCCGGCTCTTTCCGGTCGCCGAGGCGCGGATGCTCACCGACGCCGGGCACTACCCGCACGCCGACCGTCCGGAGGCGATGGCGAACGAGTTGATCGGCTTCCTCGCGGCGGCCAACCGTGCCTAGGGCGGGGCTCAACGCGCAGGTCGTGGTGCGCGAGGCGGCCCGGCTCGTCGACGAGGTCGGATATCACCGGCTCACCCTGGCCGCGCTGGCGAACCGGCTCGGCGTGGCACTGCCCAGCCTCTACAAGCACGTCAAGGGCGCCGAGGCGCTCGCGCAGCAACTGTCCGCGCTGGCCACCGCCGAGATCGCCGACGAGATGACCACCGCCGCCGCCGGCCGCAGCGGCGAGGACGCTCTGCGGGCCGTCGCCGCCGCCTACCGCTCGTACGCCCGGCGGCACCCCGGCCGCTATCCGGCCACCCAGCGGGTACCGGATCCGGCCGACCCGGCACACCTGGCCGCCGGGGAGCGGGCGGTCGGCGTCGTCTACGCCATCCTGCGGGGGTACGGCATCGACGGCGCCGCCGCGGTGGACGGGGTCCGGATGTTCCGCGCGGCCGTGCACGGTTTCGTCGCACTGGAGGCGGCCGGCGACTTCGGGCTGCCCCGTGAACTCGACCGTTCCTTCGACCAGATGATCGCCGCGCTGGGCGTCGCGTTCTCGTCCTGGCCCGCCTCGGGGGAGCCCGGCTCGGGCTGACCTGGCGGACGGCAGCGACATCCGGTCGATCGCCCTTTCGCTGCCGACGCCGGAAGCCGTACCCTTCGCCGGTGAATTACGGGGGCCCTGCGGGCGACGACCACTCGATGCCGGCGTCCGAGACGACGCATCCACCGATGGCGGCGGCACCCGCTGACGTTCCGGCACCCGTCGACGTTCCGGCACCCGTCGACGTTCCGGCACCCGTCGACGTTCCGGCACCCGCGAGCCGACCTCGGCGGCGGTGGCCACTGTGGGCGGCACTAGGTGCCGTGCTGCTGACGCTGAGCGGCGGCATACCGGTGGTGCTGCTGACCGGCGCGCTGTCCCACGTGGAGGTCGGTGAGCCGGCCACGGCCGCCTCCCCGACGGAGAACCCGACCACAGTCGCCGCCCGGCAGGTCGCCGAACGGATCACCGCGCAGCTCGACAAGCAGTCCGCCGCACTGCTCAGTGGCGACCGGTCCGGGTTCCTGGGGATCGCGGCCCCCGCCGCCCGGGGCGACCTGCGCCAACGGTTCGCCGCGCTGCGGGCGCTGCGGGTGACCCGCTGGGAGGCCCGGCCGAGCAGCCTGCCCATGACGGCCGGCAAGGCCGGCGAGTGGCGGCTGGCAGTCGAGTTCCAGTACTGCTTCGTGACGCCGGACTGCCGGCCCAGCCCACTGATCGTCGAGACCCGGTGGCGCGACGGGGCCGAGCCCCGGATGCTCGCCATCGGTAGGTCGAAGCCCGCACCGACCGTCGGTGACCGGGCCAACGGGCAGCCGGGCAGCCTGCCCTGGGAGGTCAGCGCGCTGGCCACCAAGACGGGTAAGCGCACGATCGTCGCCGTTCCTCCGGCGCACCGGAACCGCCTGCCGGGCCTGCTGAAGCGGGCCGAAGCCGCGGCGAAGGTGGCCGACGAGTACGTGGTGGGCGGCACGAAACCGGACCGATACCGGATCTTCTACGCCGGAACGAAGGAGTGGAAGCGCTGGTACGGCGGAGACCATCCGGAGTGGAGCGCCGGGTACGCGGTGAATGTCGGTGGGGGGCACTACGAGCTGGTGCTCGCGCCCGACAGTTTCGACTACGGCCCCGGCCTCGACGAGGTGCTCCGGCACGAGTTGGCCCACGCCGCCACGTTGCCCGAGAAACGGGACTACTCGGACGAGTCCAGCTGGTGGCTGGTCGAGGGTCTGGCGGAACTCGCGGCGGTCGACGGCCAGCCCATCGCCCGGTACGCCGGACTGAGCGACACCCGGCGGCTGGTCAAGGGGGACTGGGACGGCAAGCTCGACACGATCGCCCCGGACGAGGACACCACGGACAAGGCGGTGACCGGCAGCTACGGGATCGCGTACCTCGCCGCCCGCTACTTCCTTGAGCGCTTCGGTGAGGAACGCCTGCTGGCCTTCGCCAAGGTCGTACTGCACGACCGCCGGATTCCGCGGCAGACCGCCGAGGAGATCTTCGACGAGCCCTGGTCCGACCTGCACAAGGAGTGTGTCGCGTACATCCGCGCGGCCGTGCGCTGACCTGGTGCCCTGACCGGGGCGACATCGACAGGGGCTCGTAGCATGTGTCGCGTGCGCCGCTCCGACTCGCCGCGGCTGCCAGCCACGCGGCTTCGCCTGCTCACCGTCCTGCTCGCCGTTACCGTACTGACCCTCACCACCGCCGCCTCCTGTGGTGGCGACGAGCCGTCGATCACGCTCGCCGCTGCGGCCCGGGCCGCCGTGGCTGAGGAGATCGACGCCCCGGCGACGGTCGTCGCCCGGGCGGCGGCCACCCTGACCGCTCCGGCCGACGGCACGCTGTCCCGGCTCCGGGTGAAGCCGGGGCAGCGGGTCAAGCGGGGCCAGGTGCTCGCCGTGATCAGCTCACCGTCGGCCCGGGAACGGCTCCGTCAGGCGCGCACCGCGCTGGCCGCCGCGAAGCGCGCCGGCGGCGGGGGCGGCGGCAACCTCGCCGGTTCCCTGCGCGGTACCGACCGCGCCGCCGACGAGACGCACGCCGCCGCCCGTGCCGCGGCGGCGAAGATCAGCGATCCGGAGCTGCGGAAGGCGCTGCTCACCCAGGTCGAGGCGGCACAGCGCCGGTACGACTCGGCGGCCCGGGCCGCCGACCGCGCGGTACGGGAGGTGCAACGCGGTGTCCGCAACCTGAACTCCGCCGTCAGCGCGCTCGCCACCGCCCAGCGACTTCAGGCCCAGCAGGCGTACGACCTGGCCAAGGCGACCGTCGACGCGTTGACCCTGCGCGCGCCGATCGCCGGGGTGGTGCAACCGGGCGGCGTCAACACCGGCGGTGGCTCGGCGGGGGCGCTCGCCGGCCTGCTGGAGTCGGGCGGAATGCCGACGGGGACCGGCGCGGAGGCACTCGGCGCGCCGGCCGGCCCGCCGCCGGGCGTGGACACCGCGGTACCGGTGGGTGGTCGGGTCACCGCCGGTACCCCGGTGCTTACCGTGGTGGACACCCGCGAGCTGGGTCTGCTCGCCGAGGTCGACGAGACGGACGTGCTGCTGGTCCGGCCCGGGCTCACCGGGACCGTCGAGCTGGACGCCGTCACCGGTGCCAGCTACGCGGCCACGGTCCGCTCGATCGACGTACTGCCCACCACGTCGGCCCGGGGTGGGGTGAGCTACCGGGTACGACTCTCCCTCGGCCCCGGCAGCTTCGGTGAGGCCGAGCCGGCACCCACCCCGCGTCCCGGGATGAACGCGGTGCTGCGGCTGCGGGTCCGGGAGGAGGCGGACGCGGTGACCGTGCCCGCGTCGGCGGTCTTCTCGGTCGACGGTCGGGACACCGTCTGGCTGGTCCGCGACGGCCGCGCCGACCGGGCGGTGGTCACCGTCGGCGTACAGGGTCAGGACCTGGTGCAGATCGTCGACGGGGTGCAGGCCGGCGACCGGATCGTGATCCGGGGCACCGACCAGGTCCGCGAGGGCCAGGAGATCGGGTGAGCCGGGAGCCGGCGATCGAGGCGTTCGACGTGTCCCGGACGTACGAGTTGGACGGGGTCTCCGTGCCCGCCCTGCGGGGTGTGTCGTTGACCGTCGCAGCCGGCGACTACGTGGCGCTGACCGGGCCCTCCGGGTCCGGCAAGTCCACGCTCATGCACCTGCTCGGCGGCTTGGACCAGCCCAGCGGCGGCCGGCTGGTGATCGGTGGTCGGGAGGTGGGCAGCCTCTCCGCGCCGGAACTGGCCCGGCTGCGCAACGAGACCATCGGTTTCGTGTTCCAGGCGTTCCACCTGCTGCCGCGTACCTCCGCGGTGGACAACGTGGCACTGCCGCTGGTGTACCGGGGCGTGGGCGCGCGCCAGCGGCGTGAGCGCGCCGCCGCGATGCTCGGGCGGGTCGGCCTGGGGCACCGGCTGCACCACCGGCCCAACCAGCTTTCCGGCGGTGAGCAGCAGCGGGTCGCGATCGCCCGGGCGCTGGTCACGAACCCGACGGTGCTGCTGGCCGACGAGCCGACCGGCAACCTGGACAGCACCACCGGCGCCGCCGTGGTGGAACTGCTGGAACGGCTCAACGTCGAGTCCGGGGTGGCGCTGGTGATGGTCACCCACGACGCGGAGGTGGCGGCCCGGGCCCGGCGACGGGTCGCGATGCGGGACGGCGTGGTCGTCGCCGACAGCGCGGCGGACGGCGGGGCCGGCGCGTGAGGTTGGCCGAGGCGTGGCGGGTGGCGTGGGACGCGCTGCGGGCGAACCGGATGCGCAGCGCCCTGACCATGCTCGGGGTGGTCATCGGGGTGGCCTCCGTGGTGTTGCTGGTGGCCATCGGCACCGGCACCAAGCAGCGGGTGGAACAGCAGGTGGAAGGGCTCGGCTCCAACCTGCTGCTGGTCGTGCCGGGGCGACTGGACGTGGGCAGCGCACCGGCGCTCTCCCCGCTCACCCTCCAGGACGTGGACGCCGTCGGCCGGGTGGTCGGTGATCCGAGCCGGGTGGCCGTGACGGTCGCCTCCGGTGCGACCGTGCGGGCCGGTAACCGGGAGGACTTCACCACCGTCCAGGGGGTGTTGGAGACGACCCCCACGGTCTTCGCCCGGGAACTGGCCCGGGGGCGTTACCTGACCCGTTCCGACGTGGACACCGGCCGGCGGGTAGCGGTGCTCGGCGACTCGGTGGCCCGGTCCCTCTTCCCGGACCGGGAGGCGGTCGGCCAGCAGATCAACGTGGCCGGCGTCCGCTTCCGGGTGATCGGCGTCTTCGTCCCGCTCGGGCAGAGCCTCGGCGTCGACCGGGACGACGAGGTGCACGTACCGGTGACGGCGGCGCAACGGCTCTACGGCACCCAGCGGGTCGACGCCATCGCGGTGAAGGCTCCGGACCGGGAACGGATCGACGAACTGGGCGAGCGGATCGTGGCCGAGCTGAACGGTCGACACCCGGGTACCGAGTTCAGTGCCGTCACGCAGGAGCAGATCCTCGGTGTGCTGGGCGACATCCTCGGCATCCTGACCGGCGTACTGGCCGCCATCGCGGGCATCTCGCTGCTGGTCGGTGGGGTTGGCGTCTCCAACATCATGCTCGTCTCGGTCCGGGAGCGGACCCGGGAGATCGGGCTGCGCAAGGCGGTCGGCGCCCGTCCCCGGGACATCGGCGTGCAGTTCCTGCTGGAGGCGGTGCTGCTGACCTCCGTCGGTGGACTCACCGGGATGGCCCTCGGGGTGGGCGGCGCGCTGCTGGTGGCCGCCCTCTCACCCATCCCGGCGGCGGTGACCTGGTGGTCGCTGGCACTGGCGTTCGGCGTCTCGGCGGCGGTCGGCATCGTTTTCGGGGTGGTACCCGCGCAGCGGGCCGGTCGACTCGACCCGGTGGTGGCCCTGCGCACCGAGTGACATCTCCGATACCCGCGGCCGAGGTTGATCGTTGCCGAAATCCCGGGTACGGCACCCGACCAGGGGTTTTTCGCCGCCAGGCCGGAACCGATCCATGATCAGTTGCAGGAAGGGATCGCGCCGGTCACAGCCGTCCCGCTACCGTACTGGTAACACGCGCGTCGCCGGCCGCGCGGGAGGACCCGTGTGGCGGCACGCGCCGGGCATGGGATGGGTCGGGTGAGCCATGGCCGGGTCGCAGTCCGACGGTCGGCTGTCGGAGGTCAAGTTCCTGACCGTCGCCGAGGTGGCGACGGTCATGCGGGTGTCGAAGATGACGGTTTACCGCCTGGTGCACAGCGGTGAGCTGACCGCCGTGCGGGTGGGCAGGTCATTCCGGGTGCCGGAGCACGCGGTGCACGAGTACCTGCGCGGCGCCTTCCAGGAGACCGCCTGACCCTGGCGCGGCCGGGTCGCGCGGACCCGGTCGAACGGGCATCGAGCGGGGGCGCGTTGGTCCTGCTGACGCAGTCCCGCTACGCTGGACTCCGATCGTGACCGCTGGTGCGCCCCGCCGCCCACCCCGCCGGTCCGATCCCTGTCCGCAAGCGGTCGCTGACGCCACGGGTTCGTGGTGTCCTCCCGGTCGCGCCGCACGTTGCATCGAAAGGCTGTCGTATGGGCTCGGTGGTCAAGAAGCGCCGCAAGCGCATGGCTAAGAAGAAGCACCGCAAGCTGCTGCGTAAGACCCGCGTCCAGCGTCGCCGTCTCGGCAAGTGACCGACGCCGGGCCTGGTCCCGGCGTCCGTCCCTCGCCAACTGTCGACCCTCGGAGGCTCAGGTGATCAGGCCGTGGCTGCCCCGGCTCGGTCCCACCTGCCGGGGTAGGTGCGAGACATGACCCCCGGTGGCTCCCAGAGCCCTCCGGGGGTCGTCGTCGTGACCGGGGTCAGTCGCTATCTCGGCGCGCACGTCGCGGCCCGGCTCGCCGCCGACCCGGGGATCGACCGGGTCATCGGCATCGACCTACCGGAGCCGGGGGCCGAGATCGACGCACTGCTCGACCGGGTGGAGCGGATCCGGGTCGACGTCGGCTCGGTGGGTAGCCTCCTCGCCGACCTCGACGTGGACACCGTGGTGCATCTGGCCCTGGTCAGCTCTCCGGATCCGCAGCACGGCGGCCGGATGGCGATGAAGGAGCAGAACGTCATCGGCACCATGCAGCTGCTCGCCGCGTGCCAGCGAGCACCACGGCTGCGCAAGATCGTGATTCGCTCCTCCACCGCGGCGTACGGTGCCTCGTTCCGTGATCCTGCCGTCTTCACCGAAGAGACCGAGCCGCGCGAGGTACCGCGGGGCGGCTTCGGTCGCGACATCCTCGACATCGAGGGGTACGTCCGAGGCTTCCGCCGCCGACGCGGTGACGTCACCGCCACCGTGCTGCGCTTCGCACCGTTCATCGGCTCGACGGCGGACACCACGCTCACCCGCTACTTCGCGCAACCGGTGGTGCCGACCATCTTCGGTCGGGACGCCCGGTTGCAGTTCCTGCATTTCGAGGACGCGCTGGAGGTGTTGCGCCGGTCGGTGGTCGAAGACCATCCCGGCACCTTCAATGTCGCAGGACCGGGGGTGCTGGCGCTGTCCCAGGCGATCCGCCGAGCCGGGCGGGTCGCCGTGCCGGTGCTGGAGCCGGGCCTGTCCGGTGCCGTCGCGCTCGCCCGGGTGATGGGTTTCGGCCGCTACGGCCTCGACCAGGTCGACCTCTTCGTGCACGGCCGGGTGGTGGACATCTCCCGGCTGGAACGGGAGTTCGCCTTCACACCCCGGTCGACCGCTGCCGCCTTCGATGACTTCATCCGGGCGCACCACGGGCGTGCCGTGGTGACCCGGGCCCAGTTGGCCGCCGCCGAGCAGTTGGTGCTGGACCACATCCGGCAGGTTCGCGCCGCCGTCCGGGAGCGGTCGTGACCGAGCCCGAGAAACGGCATGACGAGGGGCGCCTCGACGACCGGTACGCGGTGCCGGCGCCGGTGCGCCCCGACGCGGACCCGGCGCGGCGGAACGGGCACCGCCCGGCCGTACCGGACCAGGCGGGCGCGGGTGACGTCTGGGACCGCCGGGTCGCCACCGGCCTGGCCTTCCTACGGCGACGGCTGGCCGGCGACTACGAGGTGGACGAGTTCGGTTTCGACCGGGACCTGACCGCGGCGGTCTTCCATCCGCTGCTGCGCCGGCTCTACCGCGACTGGTTCCGCACCGACGTCACCGGCCTGGAGAACGTACCCACGGATGGGGCGGGGCTGATCGTCGGCAACCACTCCGGCACCGTGGCCCTGGACGCGTTGATCCTCTCCACCGCGCTGCACCACGAGCATCCCGACCACCGCTACCTGCGGCTGCTCGGTGCGGACCTGGTCTTCCGGATGCCGGTGGTCTCCGAGATCGCCCGCAAGACCGGCGGCACGATGGCCTGCAACCCGGACGCCGAGCGGCTCATGCGCAACGGCGAACTGGTGGGTGTCTTCCCGGAGGGCTTCAAGGGCGTCGGCAAGCTGTACGCGGAACGCTACAAGCTGCAACGCTTCGGGCGGGGCGGCTTCGTCTCGGCGGCGCTGCGCACCGGCACCGCGATCATCCCGGTGGCGATCGTCGGCGGCGAGGAGATCTACCCGATGCTCGCCGACATCAAGCCACTGGCCCGGCTGCTCAAGCTTCCCTATTTTCCCGTGACACCGACCTTCCCCTGGCTCGGGCCGCTGGGCATGGTGCCGTTGCCGAGCAAGTGGCTGATCGAGTTCTGCCCGCCGATCCCGACCGCCCACCTGATGGATTCCGCAGACGATCCGCTGGTCGTGTTCAACCTCGCCGACCAGGTACGGGAGACCATTCAGCAGACCCTGCACCAGTTGCTGGAGCGCCGGCCCGACCCGTTCGGTCCCTGACCGGTCGCACGGGTGACCGGCTGCCGGGCGCGCCTGACGAGACGGACCGATTCCCGGCAGGCTCGCAGTGCCCGGCGGTCAGGAGCAGACGGCGGGGATCGGGCCCAGGGTGTCGCTGGTGACGGTGAGCGCCCCGCCACAGGCGATGGCGGCGCGCATGGCGTCGGCCCGCTCGGCGACAGACTCCAGCAGAGCCAGTGATTCGCTGGTGCGTACCCGGTCGATCCGGGAGCCCCGACCCTCCAGCGCGCTCAGCGAACGCCGCTGGTCGGTGAGGAATGCGTCGACCGCGGCCAGCGCCGCGGGATCCGAGCGTTGGGCGGCCGCCCCGGTGAGCACGCGTACGCCCTGTCGGGTGTCCGCGTCCATGTCGTCCAACACGGCGCTGTACCCGCTCGGGTTGCCCCGCAACGTGGCCGCCTCGGCCAGTCGGGTGCGGGCGAAGTCGAGGAAGAGCTGACCCCGGCTGATGTCGGAGCTGGTGAGTGCGAGTTGCGCCCGTTCGGTGCCCCGCTTCATCCCGTACAGCGCGTCACCGGGCACCGCGTTCTCACTGGCCGCCGAGATGCCGGAAACGGCCACCGCACCGGCGGCGATGCCGATCAGAATCGCACCGCGGGCGCGGGCCCGGCGGGCGGTCACCGCGGGTAGTAGCGACCCACGGCTGGAAGCCGCCTTCTCGGCCGGCCGGGCCGCGGCAGGCGTCCCGACACCCTCGCGAGTGGCGGTGGCCAGCAACATCGCCCGCAGGCCGGTGCGGAATTCCGGGTCGACCTCGGCGGCCGGCGGGTTGGCGCCGAGGTGCCGGCCGAGCGTCACGAGCGGCGCGAGCCGGTCGTCGTCCCTGGATCGCACGTGATGACGTCGGCCGCCGTTGGCTTCGTCGAGAAGCTGCGCGAAGCGCTCGGCGCGCCGACGGGAGAAGAGGGCGTTGTCCACCGTGGCACCTCCTCTCGCTGGTCACGGCCGGTCGGCCGCGTTCACCGCCAGCGACCGATGACCTCGTGACATCACGGCGAAGGGCCGTCGTCGGCTCCGTCGCAGATCATCCGGAGGACCCCGTGGGTTCCCGACCTGTCACCGGTCGCACCCGGAGAAACGCGCCGTGCCGGGGGCGGGTTACGGCCCGGCCGGCGCCGAAATTACGCAAAGTGATCGCTGTCAGGTCATGGGAGCCCGGAGCGGGCGGGGCTGGGCGGCCATCGTCGCGGTACGGGGAGATCACGGCTGGAAGCCGTCCGGGAGCAGCCGGGCCAGGGCCCGGACCGCTCGGTACTGCAATGCCTTGATCGCGCCCTCGTTCTTGCCCATCGCCCGTGCGGTCTCGGCCACCGAGAAGCCCTGGAGAAAGCGGAGCACGATGCACTCCTGCTGCTCGGGGTTGAGGCGTTTCACCGCGCTGAGCAGGGCGACGTTTGTGATGTGCTCCACCACCGCCGCCTCCGGGCTGCCCTCCGGTCCTCGATCCTCCCGATCGGCGTCGAGGACATCGCCGGTGGTCACCTCCAGCCGGTACCGGCCGGACTTGAAGTGGTCGGCGACCAGGTTGCGCGCGATGGTGACCAGCCAGGCCCCGAGGTCGCGGCCCTGCCAGGTGAAGCTACCGATCCGCTTGAGGGCGCGCAGGAAGGTGTCCGAGGTGAGGTCCTCGGCGAGTTGTCGATTGCCGACCCGGAAGTAGACGAAGCGGAACACGGTGTCCACGTAACGGTCGTAGATCAGCCCGAACGCCTCGGATTCACCCGCCTGGGCACGTTCGACGAGGGCCCAGACCTCGGTCGCCGGGTCGGACGGATCCGGGCGGCTCGGGAATCCGGTCGAGGTGCCGGTCGTCTCCGGCACCGCCGGCAGGACCGCCGTCTCGGTGGTGGACACCTCGGTGACCGGTGCGTCCCCACTGCGCCGAGCCTGGGCCGGCATCGTCGGGCGGTTCGGGGAGACGACCCGCCCGCCGGCGGCTTTGGCGTTCCCCCCGGGTACGGGTGGTCGATGTGGCGGTTCGTTCTGATGGGGCCGGCTGCCCACCCGACGCACGGTGCCGTCGCCCCGGACGGTGAGGTTGGCCGACGCGTCGGGTGCGCCGTGCGCGCCGCCGCGTTCGTTCATCGGAGTGCGGGCGGCCGGATTGGTCAGGCCGACCGGACGCTCGGCGAAACCGAAGGTCGTCATCGCGCCGCCTCCGTTCCGCCGGTGGCCGCCGGGCTGGCGACGACCGGCCGACCGGTCGTTGCCCCGTCGGGCAGGGTGGCTCCGGGGTGTGCCGGCGGGCGGCAGATCCCCTTGAGGTGCTGGTCCAATGCGCTCAACGGCACGGGGGCCTCCTCGGGCTGAGGGGTGTCGACTCACGGCAAATGGGGTGAGCCGACCCGAGTGATGATAGGGCCAACGTCACCCGCGCGTGGCAAGTCCGTTACACAGGGCCGAAGTATTTCCCGACGTGTCGCCGACCTGGCGGACCGGTTGTCCGTCGGGTGTGGTTGACAACTGGCGGTCCGGCTGATCCCCAGTGGAGTCCATGTTCGTCCTGGTGAGGGGGCCGAATCGATGGTGGGCGCCCCGGACCGGTGCAGGGCAGTGCCGGAACCGGACCGGGACACCTGAGGTGCGTTGCCGTCCCGGCTGTACCGCACCGTCGGTGACGTGGTCGGGTTCCGTGTACGGGACTCGACGTGCCCTGGTGGACGGTTGGCGCGTTCATCCCGGTGCGGCGAGTGGCGGCGGCCGGTGTCTCGCGGGCGTGGCCGTGCGGATCGGGCTGTGCCAGACTCAGCCACCGTGCAGGATCCTGACTCAGTTTCCGGTCCCAACCTCGCCGACCGTCTCCGCCGGGCGGCGGAGTTGCAGGCCGGCAAGCCCGCACTGCACTGGCAGGATCGGACGATCACCTGGTCCGAACTGGACGAGGCGGTGAGCGGTGCGGCCCGGGCACTGGCCGACGCGCTGCCGGGGGTCGACGCGACCCGGCCGGGCGCGCGGGTCGCCGTGGCGCTGCCCAACGTGCCGGATTTCGTGATCAGCCTGCTCGGTGCGCTGCGGGCTGGCATGACGGCGGTACCGGTGAATCCCGGCCTGACCGCGCGCGAGCTACAGCACGTCCTGGCGGACTCGGGAGCTTCGGTGCTGATCGCTACCGAGCGGATCCGGGCTCTGGTCGGGGAGCTGAACCTGCCCGCGCTGGTGGCGGTGCACACCAGCGCGCCGACGGCCGGTGGCGACCAGAGGTTCCCGGTCCGGAGTGCCGACGACCTGGCGGTGCTGCTCTACACCTCGGGCACCTCGGGCTGGCCGAAGGGCGCCATGCTCTCGCACGGGGCGTTGGCGGCCAACCACGAACAGGTCGGCCGGATCGAGCCACCGGTGGTCGGGCCGGACGACACGGTGCTGCTGGCCCTGCCGCTGTTCCACGCCTACGGGCTGAACGCCGGGCTGGGCGCGGTGATCCACCACGGTGCGACCGGAGTGCTCGTCGACGATCCGGGCTCCGAGGCGGCGCTCGCCGAGATCGCCCGGCACCGGGTGAGCGTGCTGGTGGGCGTACCGTCGATGGTGCAGACCTGGTCCCGGGCGGACGCCGACAGCCTCGCCGCGGCGATGGCCGCGGTGCGGATCGTGGTCAGCGGCGCGGCGCCGCTGGAGCCGGCCGACGCGGCGCGCTTCACCGAGGCCGCCGGTCGCCCGGTGCACGTTGGGTACGGCCTGACCGAGACCGCGCCGGTGCTCACCTCGACCCTGGTAGGCGGCGAACCCAGGCCCGGATCGATCGGCCGCCCATTGCCCGGCGTGCAGGTGCGGCTGATCGGGGCGGACGGCACGGAGCTGTGGCGCGACGGGGTCGCCGCGCCCGACGACGACCCGGACGAGATGGACCTCACCGACCCGGCCGCGGGCACCGATCCGGGTCAACTCGTGGTCCGCGGCGCCAATCTGTTCTCCGGGTACTGGCCGGACGGCGCGGGCGGACCGGACGCCGACGGCTGGTGGGCGACCGGCGACATCGCGTACGCCGATGCCGATGGCGACCTCTTCCTGGTCGACCGGGTCGGTGAGCTGATCCTGGTCAACGGTTTCAACGTGTACCCCCACGAGGTGGAGCTGGTGTTGTCGGCGCATCCGGCGGTGGCGGAGTCCGCCGTAGTGGGCGTGCCGCACCCGAGGACCGGGGAGACTGTCCGGGCGTACGTGGTGCCGGTACCGCAGGCCGCGGTGGCCGGTACCGAGCTGATCGCCCACTGCACGCGTAATCTGGCCAGATTCAAGTGCCCGACCGAGGTCGAGTTCGTCGACGTGCTACCGCGCTCGGTGATCGGGAAGGTACGCAAGACCCTGCTCGGTACGACGGAGGAGACCGATGCGTGAACCCCGCCTGACGCTGATCACCCGCCCCGGCTGTCACCTCTGCGAGGACGCCAAGGCGGCGCTCGACCGGGTGGTCGCGGTCACCGGCGACCGGTGGACCGAACGGGACGTCAGCGGTGACGTGGAGCTGGAACGTGAGTACGGCGACCGGCTGCCGGTGGTGCTGCTCGACGGCCGGGAGCACGGCTACTGGCGAGTCGAGGAGGAACGGCTGCTGCGGGACCTGACCACCCCGCAGCTCTGAGACCCTCGCACCATCGCGGTGCCGGATAGGGTGCGGCGATGACCCCTGCGAGCCCTCATCTGGTGTGGGACTGGAACGGCACCCTGCTCAACGACCTCAGCCTCGTGGTGGCCTGCACCAACGCGGTGTTCGCCAGCGAGGGCGGGCCGAGCGTCAGCCCGGACGAGCACCGGGTCCGGTTCCGCCGGCCGATCGCCGACTACTACGCGGAGGTCCTCGGCCGAGCGGTGGACGACGACGCCTTCGGTCGGCTGGACAAGATCTTCCACGACGCGTACCGGGTGGGTCTGACCACCTGTGAGCTGGCGCACGACGCCGTGGACGCGATGGCGGCCTGGCCGGGCAGCCAGTCCCTGTTGTCGATGTGGTTTCACGACGAGTTGGTACCCACCGTCGAGACGTACGGTCTGACCGGCCGGTTCGCCCGGGTCGACGGGCTGCGGGCGCAGGTGGGCGGCGACCGCAAGGCAGAGTCACTGGCGCGGCATCTCGACGCCCTGGGTGTCGATGGCCGGTCGGTGGTGCTGATCGGCGACTCGCTTGACGACGCCGACGCGGCGCTTTCCGTAGGTGCCCGCGCCGTCCTCTACACCGGCGGTTTCACCGACCGCTCCCGACTGCTCGCCGCCGGCCACCCCGTCGCCGACACCCTCACCGAGGCCGTGACCCTCGCCACCAATCCCCCCGTCCCACCGCGCTGATCATGAAGTTGTTGCGCGCAAAATCGGCGTGTCGGGGCGATAACTTCATGATCGGCCAATTGGAATGGGAGCCGAGGGCTGCGTGTGATTGGTCAGGGAAGTCGGGATTGAGCGATAATCGTGCGGGTGCTCATGGCGAGGTGGTGATCGATCTTGTGGGATGGAGGGGCCGGTGGGGGCGCGGGCCGTGCCAGCAAGATCGCGATTTGTGCACGTCTTCACAAGCGCCTACTCTGTAGTTCCGACGCGCCCTGCTAGCACAGCCGGCAACATCGGTCGCCAGCGGGAGTCCCGAAACGGCCGGCCGGTGGAGCTGGTCGAGGATCGCACCGCACGGAGTCTCATGAGTCAGCACCGTCACCCTGGCGCGCCCGGTCGCGCAGGTGCCGTACCGGCGCTCCCGGATCTGCCGGAGGCGACGGTGGCCCGGCTCCCCGAATATCTCCGTGCCCTGCACAACCTCGCCGAAACCGGTCACGAGACGGTTTCCAGTGAGGGATTGGCAAACGCCGCCGGGGTGAACTCGGCCAAGCTCCGCAAGGACCTTTCCCAGCTCGGCTCGTACGGCACCCGGGGCGTCGGCTACGACGTCGGGCTGCTGATCGACCAGATCGAGTACGTGCTCGGGCTCACCCAGCGCCGGGCCGTCGCCCTGGTCGGGGTGGGTAACCTCGGTCACGCCTTGGCCGGCTACGACGGCTTCGCCAGCCGCGGGTTCCGGATCGCCGCCCTCTTCGACGCCGACCAGGAGCGGGTCGGCGAGGAGATCAACGGCCTGGTCGTACAGCACATCGACGAACTGCCCCGGGTGGCCGCCGAGGAATCCATCGCGATCGGTGTCATCGCCACCCCGGCCACCGCCGCACAACGGGTGGCGGATCAGTTGGTCGCGGTCGGTGTGACGAGCATCCTGAACTTCGCACCGTGCGTACTCTCGGTCCCCGAAGGGGTCGACGTGCGAAAGGTCGACCTGGCCATCGAGTTGCAGATCCTGTCGTTCCACGAGCACCGCAAGGCATCCCTGACCGCGCTTCCCGCCGCCGGTGGGTCCGCCCTCACCGCCCTGCCCGGTGGTCTCGCGGTCACCGAGAGCCAGGAGGCGATCGGCACGTGAAACTCCTCGTCGTGGGCGCGTCCTACCGCACCGCACCGGTCGCCACCCTGGAACGACTCGCGGTGTCACCCAGCGGGCTCGACCGCACCCTGGGGCGCCTGGTCGCGCAGCCGTACGTGAGTGAGGCCGTCCTCGTCTCCACCTGCAACCGGGTGGAGGTCTACGCGGCGGTGTCCGGCTTCCACGGCGGCCTCGGCGACATCTGCGCCGTCCTCGCCGAGCAGGCGGGCTGTCAGCCGGCCGCGCTGGCGAACCATCTCTACGTGCACTACGACGCGGCCGCGGTGGATCACGTCTTCCGGGTCGCCGCCGGCCTGGACTCGATGGTGATCGGCGAGGCGCAGATCCTCGGGCAGCTCCGTGACGCCTACCACTGGGCCAGTGCGGCCGACACCGCCGGGCGGCTGCTGCACGAGCTGATGCAGCAGGCGCTGCGGGTCGGCAAGCGGGCCCACTCGGAGACCGGCATCGACCGCGCCGGCCAGAGCGTGGTCACCGCCGCACTTGGGCTCGCCGCCGGTCACCTCGACGACGACCTCACCGGCCGTCCCGCGCTGATCGTCGGTGCCGGGGCGATGGGCTCGCTGGGCGTGGCGACGCTGTCCCGGCTCGGCGCCGGCCCGCTGACCGTGACGAACCGGAGCACCGACCGCGCCGTCCGGTTGGCCGAGTCGTACGGTGCCGGTGCGCGACCGATGGCCGAGCTGGCCGACACGCTCGGCACGGTGGACATCGTGGTGGCCGCCACCGCCTCCCCCGAGCCGGTCCTCACCCGCGAGGTGGTCGCCGCTGCGGCTGCCGACCGCGCCGCCGGACGTGGCCCGCTGGTCCTGCTCGACCTCGCGGTACCGCGAGACGTCGGCCCCGGCGTCGCCGAGCTGCCCGGCGTCGAGGTGATCGACATCGATCGGATGGCCGCGCTGCTCGCCGACGGTCCGGTCGCCGCGGACGCCGCCGCCGTCGAGCGGATCGTGGCCGGCGAGGTCGAGTCCTTCCTCAGCTGGCTGCGTGGTGCCGACGTGGCACCGACCGTCGCCGCGCTGCGCGGCCGGGCCGACGACGTGGTCACCGCCGAGCTGCGCCGGCTCGCGCAACGCCGTCCCGACCTCAGCGACGACCAGCGCGCCGAGGTGGCCCGTACCGTGCACCGAGTGGTCCAACGGCTACTGCACCAGCCGACCGTCCGGGTCCGTCAGCTCGCCGCCGAACCCGGCGGTGACCAGTACACGGCCCTGCTGCGGGAACTGTTCGATCTCCAGGTCCCGCAGACCTCGCCGGTGGACACCGTGCCAGACATCACCCCACCCACCGGAGGCGAGCGATGAACGAGGCCCCGCTGCGCCTCGGTACCCGGGGCAGCAAGCTGGCGATGGCCCAGTCGGGGCACGTCGCCAAGGCGCTGACGGCCCGTACCGGACGCCCCGTCGAACTGATCGAGGTGGTGACCGCCGGTGACCGGTCCAGCGCGCCGGTGCACCGGCTCGGGGTCGGCGTGTTCGTCTCCGCGCTGCGTGACGCACTGGTCGCCGGGACGATCGACTTCGCGGTCCACTCGTACAAGGACCTGCCCACCGCGACCGCGGCGGGGCTGCACATCGCCGCGGTGCCGGCACGCCAGGATCCGCGCGACGCGCTGATCGCCCGCGACGGCAGGACTCTCGCCGAACTCCGTCCCGGCGCGGTCGTCGGCACCGGCGCGCTGCGCCGGATCGCCCAGCTGCACGCGCTGGGCATGCCACTGTCGGTCACCCCGATCCGGGGCAACATCGACACCCGGCTGGCCCGGGTGCTGGGCCCGGAGGCCGACCTGGACGCCGTCGTCCTGGCCCGAGCGGGCCTGGCCCGCATCGACCGGAGCGACGTCATCACCGAGACGCTCGACCCGATGCTGATGCTGCCGGCACCCGCCCAGGGTGCCCTGGCGGTCGAGTGCCGGGTCGACGACCCGGATCTGGTCGAACTGCTCGCCCTGCTCGACCATGCGCCGTCCCGCGCCGCGGTCACCGCGGAACGGGCGATGCTGGCCACCCTGGAGGCCGGATGCTCCGCTCCGGTCGCCGCCCACGCCGAACTCGCGGAAGGCGAGAACGGCGATGAGATCTACCTGCGCGGGGCGGTGATCAGCCCGGACGGCACCCATGAGGTCCGGCTGTCCCGCACCGGTACGCCCGCCGATGCGGCGGAGATCGGTAAGGCACTCGCCGCCGAACTCCTCGACCTCGGCGCCGACTCGATCCTCGGCCCGCAAGGACACGACGGCCCGGGGACCCAGCAATTTGGGAGCACAGAATGACCCGCACCCGTAAGCCCGTAGGCCGTATCGCGTTCGTCGGGGCAGGACCCGGCGACCCGGGCCTGCTGACCCGCCGGGCGCACGACGCCCTGGTCGACGCCGACCAGGTGGTGTACGACCGGGGAGTCCCCGAGTCGCTGCTCGACGTCGTCCGGGCCGAGGCCAGCTCCGACGCCCAGTTCACCCCGGCCGAGGGCGCGCCGGGCGACGTGGCCAAGATCCTGATCTCGGCGGCCCGCTCCGGGCAGAACGCGGTGCACCTGGTGGCCGGCGACCCGTTCGGCCACGACTCGGTGGTCAAGGAGGTGCAGGCGGTGGCGCGTACCGCCGCGCACTTCGAGGTGGTTCCCGGAGTCGGTCAGGCCGAGGGGGTGGCCACCTATGCGGGTGTGCCGCTGCCGGGCGTACGCACCGCCGCCGACGTCGAGGACGTCAGTGCCCTGGACTTCGACGCGCTGGCCGCGGCCGTGCAGCGCGGCTCGCTGGCGTTGGCGGTCGACGCCGGCGATCTGGCCGCGATCCGTGACGGGCTGCTCGCCGCCGGGGTGGACGGCGGCACCGACGTCGGGGTGACCGGGGACGGCACCGGGGAGACGCAGTACACCACCACGTCGACCGTGGACTCCTTCGTCGCGGCGGCACTCGGCTTCACCGGTCGGGTCGTGCTGACCGTCGGCGACGGTGTGGGCCAGCGGGACAAGCTCAGCTGGTGGGAGAACCGCCCGCTGTACGGCTGGAAGGTGCTGGTGCCTCGCACCAAGGAGCAGGCCGGCGCGATGAGCGCCCGGCTGCGTGCGTACGGGGCGATTCCCTGCGAGGTGCCGACCATCGCGGTCGAGCCGCCGCGTACCCCCGCGCAGATGGAGCGGGCGGTCAAGGGCCTGGTCGACGGCAGGTACGCCTGGGTGATCTTCACGTCGGTCAACGCGGTGCGGGCGGTCTGGGAGAAGTTCGCCGAGCACGGCCTGGACGCCCGGCACTTCGGCGGCGTCAAGATCGCCTGTATCGGCGACGCCACCGCCGACGCCGTCCGTGCCTTCGGCATCCAGCCGGAGCTGATCCCCTCCGGTGAGCAGTCCTCCGAGGGGCTGCTGGCCGAGTTCTCGCCGCACGACGAGGTGCTCGATCCGGTCGGCCGGGTGCTGCTGCCGCGTGCCGACATCGCCACCGAGACGCTCGCCGCCGGGCTCACCGAGCGCGGCTGGGAGGTCGACGACGTGACCGCTTACCGGACGGTCCGGGCCGCTCCGCCGCCCGCCGAGATCCGGGACGCGATCAAGTCGGGTGGGTTCGACGCGGTGCTGTTCACCTCGTCCTCCACGGTCCGGAACCTGGTCGGCATCGCCGGCAAGCCGCACACGCGTACCGTTGTCGCTGTCATCGGGCCCAAGACGGCGGAGACCGCGACGGAGTTCGGCCTGCGGGTCGACGTCCAGCCTCCGCACGCGTCGGTGCCCGATCTGGTGGAGGCGCTCGCCGGCTACGCCGTCGAGCTGCGGGAGAAGCTCGCCGCGATGCCGGCGAAGCAGCGTCGCGGTTCGAAGGTGCAGGGGCCGACCGCGCTGAGGTTCCGGTAGCCGTCTCGGCACCGGCTGGTCGTCAGGGAGGGTTCGTGCCGTACCCAGAGATTCGGCCCCGCCGACTGCGCCGCACCGCGGCGATGCGTCGGCTGGTCTCCGAAACCCGCGTCGACCCGGCCGAGCTGGTCGTGCCGATGTTCGTCAAGGAGGGGCTGACCGAGCCGCGCGCCATCGCTTCGCTGCCGGGTGTGCTCCAGCACTCGCGCGACTCGCTGCGCAAGGCGGCGGTGGAGGCGGTGCAGGCCGGCGTCGGCGGGATCATGCTGTTCGGAGTGCCGGCGTCGCGCGACGAACGCGGCTCCGGCGGCATCGACCCGGACGGCATCCTCAACGTCGCGATCCGTGACGTGGTGGCCGAGGTGGGCGACGCCACGGTGGTGATGAGCGATCTCTGCCTGGACGAGTTCACCTCGCACGGGCACTGCGGGCTGCTCACCCCGTCCGGTGAGGTCGACAACGACGCCACCCTCGCCGCCTACGCCGAGATGGCGGTGGCCCAGGCCGCCGCCGGGGTCGGGGTGGTCGGGCCGTCCGGGATGATGGACGGCCAGGTCGGGGTGGTACGCCGGGCGCTCGACGCGGCCGGTCACACCGATGTGGCCGTGCTCGCGTACGCCGTGAAGTACGCCTCGGCCTTCTACGGCCCCTTCCGCGACGCGGTGGAATCGGCGCTGGAGGGGGACCGGCGGACCTACCAGCAGGATCCGGCGAACCTGCGCGAGTCGCTGCGCGAGGTCGCGCTGGACGTCGCCGAGGGTGCCGACCTGGTGATGGTCAAGCCGGCGCTGCCGTACCTCGACGTGGTGGCGGCGGTCCGCGCCGCCGTTGACGTCCCCGTGGCGGCCTACCAGGTCTCCGGCGAGTACGCGATGGTCGAGGCGGCTGCCGCGAACGGCTGGATCGACCGGGAGCGGGTGATGCTGGAAACCCTCACCTCGATCCGCCGCGCCGGTGCCCAGATCATCCTCACCTACTGGGCCGTCGAGGCTGCCCAACTGCTCCGCCAGCGCTACTGACCGGCCGCCCGCACCGCACGCCCGGCTTCGTCCGAGCGCGCCCGGCGACAGCCGGTCGGAGTGCGCCCGACTAGCCGTCACCCTGAGTACCTTCTGTTCCTTCCGCCGACCTACCCCGCACATCCTTTGCTCTGCTTCAACCCACGCACAGCTCGCGGAGAGTAGTTGTAGAGTGCGATGGCGGCGTCGCCGCGCCCTGAGTCATCGCTGGTCACAGCCCTTTGCGTGGATTGAAGCAGAGCAAAGGGCGCGTAGGTGTTATTGGTTGGGGTCGAGGGAACGCCGCCGCCGTCACTCCAAGTGATCGTTGCTGACGGTAGCGGGCCGATCGTCGCCTCCGTGCCCCGGGGTCGCCGGGAGAGCCGCTCCCGGCCGAGCCGACGGCTGCGGGGGTGGCGCGGGCTGTGCGGCGAGGGCGGGTTATCCACAGGCTTTTCCACAGGGGTTGCCGCGCTGGTCTCGGCAGCGGCAAGGTCTGGTGCATGTCCAGCATCTTCGAGCCGCCGGACCTTGGTCCCACGGTGGGGCCGTTTCCAATCGCCGGTCTGGTGCGACGCGCCCGACGGATCGTCGGGCTCAGTCAGCTGCGGATGGCCCGCTTCGCCAAGGTCGCTCCGTCGACCGTCGCGCGCGTCGAGGCCGGCAGCCTGACCCCGAGCCTGGCCGTGCTGGAGCGGCTGCTGGGTGCGGCCGGGCTCTACCTCGTGGTCGTCGACCAGGAGGGGCGGGTCGTGCTGCCGATGGAGGTCTGGGACGACACCCGGGACGGCGCGGAGCGTCGCTACCCGGCGCACCTGAACACCATTCTCGACCCCGAACCGGGCGAATGGTGGGCGGACATCTATGGGCTGGCTCGACCGCCGGAGACCTACCATCGTTCCCGGGCCGACCGGGAGGCGCGGCGGCGTCGCAGTCAGTGGGAGGTGCGGGTGGCCAGGTACCGAAACGTGCCGCCGCCGCCTGACCCGCGTACCTGGTACCAGAACTGACGGCCGAGGAGCCGACCGGTCAGCGGGTCGCGTCGAGGCGGTGGACCAGCTCGGCGACGTCGATGCTGTATTCGCACCAGTCCCGGTCGGTGCGGTAGCCCAACTCGGCGTTGACCTTGAGCATGGCCTCGTTTGCCTGCGCGTTCCAGGTTTGCACCTCGGTCAGCTGCGGCTCGGCCGAGCGCAGCTCCAACAGCATCCGGGCCTTGATCGCCCGGTCGATGCCGTAGCCCCGGTGATCCTGCACCACGATCGTGTCGTACTGGTCGGCGCGGGTCGGGTGCTGAGCCGGCACGACCACCTCGGTCAGACCGGCCACCTCGCCGGTCTGCTCGTGCAGAGCGAGCACGATGTACGGCTTCATGCCCCTTCGGTGCAGGCAGTCGAGGCTGTCCCGGAGCCGCTGCGGATCATACGAACTGGGTCGTAGCTCGCCGTCCTCGATGTCCCGGATCTCGGCCTTGGCCCGCGCGTACGCCTCGATCAGCTCGTCCGGCGGGCCGCCGGGGTGGAATTCGACGCGGTAGCCCGCACCGAGCCCGATGGACATCTCCGCCAACTCGGCCCAGTCGACGCCGGAGAGGTCTAGGACGCTGCGGGTCTCGACGTACTCCCGGCCGAAGCCGAGCGATTCGTAGAAGGCGACGGCAGGAGTGTCGCCGACCACCTCCACCCCGATCGACTCGAAGCCCTCCTGGTAGACGCGGCGGGCCGCGCGCAGGACGAGATCACGGCCCAGGCCACTGCGCCGTACGGTCGGGTGAACCAGGACCTCAAGCACGCCGATGTTGCCGAGCAGCAGCACATGCACCTGACCGAGGATCGCCCCCGGGGTGCCGTCGGCATCCGGATCCTCCTGGGCGATCCAGGAGATCCGCCGTTCGCCCGGCATCACCTCGGCGAGGTACTCCCGCAGGGAACTCTCCCGCCACGGCGGATCCTGCGGGAGATCGGCCGCCAGAACCGCGTTCAGCGTGTCCAGCAGCGACGCGATCTCGGCGGACGACGCGGTCCTGGGGTCCCACTCGCGCACCATCACCCGTCTAGCTTGCCGTTAACCGCAGCCGGGGGGAAGTGTCCAGTTCTCCAATGTATGCGGACGATCACTTCACGTGCGACTGGCCTGTCCGTACCGGTTGGCGGCGTCGAAGACGTCCTGGGCGTACCTTCGGACATCGTTGTACGACAGGATCGCGTTCCACCAGTCACCCGGAATGGTGAGGTTGCGGCCGCCCTTGCACAGGTACATGCCGGCGGCGAGCGCGGCGTCGTGGATGTTGTGCGGGTCCTTGCGACCGTCGTTGTCCGCGTCCGCGCCGATCTCCCCCCAGGTGGTCGGAATGAACTGCATCGGCCCGATCGCCCGGTCGTAGGTGGTGTCGCGGTCCAACTCGCCCCGGTCGGTGTCGGCGATCCGCATCCGGTTGCCCTGACCGTCCAGCGGCAGACCGATGATTTCCGGGACCGCCCGGCCGTCCGCGCCGAGCTGGGCGTTGTTGGCCTGGCCGTGCCGGGACTCGACCAGACCGATCGCGGCCAACGTGGTCCAACTCAGACCGCAGGCGCGATCGGTTTCGGCAAGCACCAGCTCGGCGTAGCCGTACGCCTGCATGGCGATCGGGTCGATGCCGACCTTGGCACCCGTGTCGCGGGCCCAGCCGGCCAGGGCGTCGGACGGGCGTCCACCGGCCGGCCCGGCGGTGCCCGGCGGGGCCACGCCCGGCGGAAGGGTCGCGGTGGGAGGCGGGAACTGCCCCGGTGGCGGTACCGCACCGGACGGCGGCAGGTCGCTGGGCAGCGCGTCGGGCACGTCGGCGGTGGCGTCGGCCGCCACCGGGCGCGGGGCACCGAGGGTGGCGGGCACCAGCAGCGCGCCGGCCGTGGCGGTCGCGGCGACCAGAGCGAGCAGAAACACGCCGGGCAGGGTCAGCCGACCACTGGGTCGGCGCGACCAGTCGCGGGTCGCTCGGGCCGCGGCGCGAGGCCCCGGCAGGCGTACGGCGTGCCCGAAGCGCACCCGGCGACGCCGGGCTACCGGTGCACCGGACTCCGGAGTGGACCCCTCGACAGTGGTCCTCGGCTTCGATCCGGCGTCGGAGACCTCATCCGGCCCGGTCGTGGCGCCGCTCTTCGGGCCGTCCGCCGCAGTGGTGTCGGGCGCGGTGCCGGCGGCTGGGGTGCCGGCGGCTGGGGTGCCGGCGGGCGCGGTGCCGGCGGGCGCGGTGCCGGCCGCCGCGTCGTCGGCCGGCTTGCCGGAACTCAGCCAGGGCCGGCGGGGTCGGGGCAGCCTGGTCGCCGGCCCGTCCGGGCCGGCGCCGGAGTCGGCGCGCGGCGTGGCCGGTCGGAGGGGCCGAAGGGTGGTGCGCTCTTCGCCGTCTGCCACCCGTTGAGTATCACCCATGTCCCCGCCGACGTCAGGTCCGGTCGTAGGCTGATGTCATGCCCCGGTACGAGTTCCGTTGCCGCGCCTGCGGCGCCACCTTCGAGGTCAACCGTCCGATGGCGCGGGCCGGTGAGCCGGCGCCCTGCCCGCAGGGGCACGCCGACACGGTGAAACTGCTTTCCACGGTCGCGGTCACCGGTCGCGGTGGTGGCGGGTCCGGTGCCTCGTCCGCCCCGGCCGGTGGCGGTTGCTGTGGTGGCGGCTGCGGCTGCTGACCGCGCCGGCAACGTTCGTGAATGGGTGGTACGGGTGATGCCGCCCTTGCCCGGACGCCGGGTCCGATGGCACCTTGGGTCGGAGTCTCGGCCGGCCGTTCTCACGATGCGTGATGATCTGGTCTCGGGAAGTATGGTGCCGAGACCAGGGGGGAGGTTCCACGCATGCCGCCACGGATCCACCTCCCGACCGGCTGGGTGACCTTCGTTTTCACCGACATCGAGGGCTCCACCCGGTTGGCGCAACTGCTCGGGTCGGGCTACCGGCCGGTGCTGGCCGAGCATCGACGGCTGCTGCGGCGGACGATCGCGGCGACCGAGGGCGCGGAGCTGCTGACCGAGGGCGACTCGTTCTTTCTGGCCTTCGACGACGCCGGAGCGGCGTTGACCGCCTGTCTGACCGCGCAGCGGGCGCTCGGTGAGCACGACTGGCCGACGCCCGAGGCGGCTCCCCGGGTCCGGATGGGACTGCACACCGGTTGGGCGGAGCCACGCGACGGCGAGTACGCCAGTCCCGAGGTGCACCGGGCGGCCCGCGTCGCCGCCGCCGCGCACGGCGGGCAGATCCTCTGCTCCGGTGCCACGGCGCGGCGGGCCCGTCCACTGCCGGCCGGCGCCTCCCTGCTCGACCTCGGGCTGCACCGGCTGCGTGGCTTCGACGACCGGGAACGGCTCTTCCAGCTCGTCGCACCCGGCCTGGAGCGGCAGTTTCCACGACCGCGTACCGCCGACGCGGTGGCGCACAACCTGCCGATCCAGGTCACCACGTTCGTCGGTCGGCAGACCGAACGCGCCGAGCTGAGGCGACTCGTCGCCCGGCACCGGCTGGTCACCGTGCTGGGCGCGGGCGGCAGCGGCAAGACGCGGCTGGCCGTGGAGTTCGCCACCGACCTGGTGGACGAGTACCCGGACGGGGTCTGGTTCGTCGACATCGCCGCGGTCACCGACCCCGGGCTGGTCGCCTTCGCGGTCGCCGCCGTACTCGGGCTGCGTCCGGAGCCGGGCCGCCCGATGGTCGACACGCTTGTGGAGTACGCGGCTCCCCGCCGGATGCTGATCGTGCTCGACACCTGCGACGCCCAGCCGGCGTCCTGCGCCGAGGCGGTGTCCCGGCTGCTGTCGGGCGGCGGTGGGGTGCGGGTGCTGGCGACGACCCGGGAACCGCTGGGGTTGCCCGGCGAGGTGGTGTGGCGGATTCCGCCGCTGTCCGTCGATCCGGCGCCGGACGGCACCGAGAGCGACGCGGTGGCGCTGCTGTTGGACCGTACGGCGGCGGCCCGCGGCGGGCGGCAGCCCGACCCGTCCGAGTCGGCCGACGTACGGCGGGTGGTGCGGCGACTGGACGGGTTGCCGCTCGCCATCGAGCTGGCTGCGGCCCGGCTGCGGGTGCTCTCGGTCGGTCAGCTCGCCGAGCGTCTCGACGACGTGCTCGGCACGCTTGACGCCGGCCGCGAGGATCCGCTGCCGCCACCAGCCGATCGGGGTAACACCGGCAACCAGCGGGACACGGTCGACCTGGCCGCGGCGGCCACCGGTGTCGACCCTTCGGCCCCGGTGACCCGGGCGGCGGCCCGCTCAGCGGTCGAACGGCACCTGACCATGCAGGCGACGGTGACCTGGTCCTACCGGACGCTCGGGCCGCGGGCCGCGCGACTGCTGCGCTGGTTGGCGGTCTTCGCCGGCCCGGTCGACCTGCCCACGGTGGAGTGGCTGCTCGACGACGATCCGCTCGACCCGCTGTCGGTGCTGGTCGACAAGTCCATGGTGCTGGCGGAGCCGCACGCGGCCGGCTGCACGTACCGGATGCTCGACCCGATCCGGGCGTACGCGGCGCGCCGGCTCGCCGAGGCCGGCGAGGAGCAGGCGGCCCGAGACCGACATGTGGCCTGGTCGGCGCACGCCCTGGAGCGGGCACACCTCGGCCCGGACGCGCAGCCGGTGACGCTGTCGCTGTACGCGCTGGATCCACTCGCCGGTGAGCTGCGTGCCGCACTGCGATGGTGTGCCACGGGTGGCAGCGCCCGGGTCGGCCTGCGGCTGGCCGGCGGGCTGGACCAGTGGTGGCGCGAGCGCGGACTGGCCCGGGAAGGGCGGCTCTGGCTGTTCCGGTTGTACGGCCGGCTGGCCGAGACCGGCGAGGTGATCCCGGAGGACGAACTGGCGGCGGCGTACCACATGCATTCGCTGCACGCCGGCGGCGACGGCGAGTTCGGCGAGGAGCTGCGTTTCTCGCAGCGGGCGGAGGCGGCGGCCCGTCAGGCCGCGGACGCCGGTCTGCTGGCCCGGGTGCTCGCCGGTCGGGCCGCCCCACTTGTCGACATGGGACAGTTCGCCGAGGCGGAGCGGGTCTGCCGGGAGGTCATCGACTGGGCGCAGGATCAGGGGGTCGAGTCGGAGGCGTTGTTCGCCGTGTTCCGCCTGGCCGAGTTGCTGTGGCGGCGGGGCGCGCTGGACGAGGCGGCGGAACTGCTCGGCGCGGCCCGACCGGTGGAGGCGTCCCGGCCGGTCGATCGGGGGCGCCGCTCGGTGGACATGCTGCTCGGCATGGTCGCGCTGGCTCGGGGAGACCTGGTGGCCGCGCATGAGCATCTGCTGGCGGCACTCCGGTCGCGGATGAATCACGGCTTCCACGGACGGGCCTGCGACACGTTGAACGCGGTCGCGGTGCGCTGCGCGGTCGGCGACCAGCCGCTGACCGCGGCCCGGCTTTTCGGTGCCGCCCAGGCGACCCGGGCGGGCCTGCGCTCGACACCGGGCATCTTCGAGACGTACTGGACGGAGCGGCAGGCGGCGCTGCGGCGGGTGCTGGGCGACGCCCCCTTCGACGAGGCGTACGGCGAGGGTGCCGAACTGGGGCTGGACGAGGCGGTCGCGTTGGCGCTCGGCGTCGAGCATCCCGACCTGGCGGCCGATTCGGGGCGGTTCGCCTCGGGGGCGGGTCGCTCCGCTCCGCCTCAACCCAGCACCGTCGACCGGCACACCGAGCACGCCTGAGCGACCGTCGGTCTCTGATCGGCGGGACGCCCGGCCGCGGTTGCTGCCGGGCGTCCGTCACCGATGGTTCAGGCGCGAGCGCGGCGCTCGGCGTCGGCCTTCATCCGGGCGGCCCGGTCGATGTCGGACTGCTGGACGGCGGCTACCGACCCGAAGATGGCGACCGCCTGGTAGTAGGTCCACGCCAAGCTCAGGCAGGCTGGCCGGACGACGGAGTTGTAGGTGGCGCAGGACCGCTTCAGATCCTCGTAGAAGGCGCTGTCGAGGCGCGGCTTGTTGGCACTGAACTGGCCGACCGCCTTGTAGTTGCGGTAGCCGAAGTCGTGCCGGGCACAGGAGAGGTCGAACTTGAAACCGAGCGGATTGTCCGGGCTCGACGAGCAGTAGTCGGTTGACCAGTCGAAGTTGTACTCGGCCCAGGGTGCGCGGTTCTGGCGGGCGGAGTACCAGGCGTTGTAGCTGCTGGCGCTGGTCTGGGTCCAACTGGACAGGACGGACAGCTTCTGCTGTGGAGTGACGGCCGCCGCGGCGGGGGAGGCCACGGCGAGGGCGGTGAGCAGCGCGAGTACGCCAGAGGCGAGGATGGTGGCGAGACGTCTGGGCACGGTCATACCTCCGCGGGGGTGGCTGGTGGAGCTAGCTGTTACCGGCGAGTTACCCGGGGTTAGATCAGTTTCGATCAATGGCGCGGCCTGCCGGTGTTACCCGCGAGAAATATTGGTGACCTGTGCCGAAACAGACGAATGCCCTGGACACCAGCGGTGTCAGGGCACTGGTCAGGGACGCCTAGTCGAAGAAGCGGGCCAGGTGGGTGGCGGAGGGGCCGTCGTCGTCCGGTCCCAGCGGAGTGAGGTCGGCGAAAATGGACGCACCGTCGCTGCCGGCGTGCAGGGGGTGCCAGCGCGGGGTCCCCGGGGGTCGCATCACGCAGATGCCCTTGATGGTCTGCACGTCCAGCAGCCGCACGTGGGTCGGGTCGGCCACCGCGTTCACATGCCCCCACCAGGGGCTCATCACGTGCAGCACGCCCCCGGGGCGGAGCACCCGGTGACACTCGTCCAGCAGGGGCAGGAAGTCGATCAGGTGCTCCAGGATGTGCACCGCGAACAGCACGTCGACCGAGTCGTCGGCCAGCGGCAGGGAGCCGGACAGGTCGGCGACCGCGTCCACCCCCGGGGCGGGGAAGATGTCGAGCCCGAGATTGCCCGGCCACTGCTTGGTGGCGCCGCAACCCAGGTCGACCACCACCGGGTGGCGTCCGCCGACCCGCACCCGGCACCAGACACCGAAGACGCCGGCCAACCGGCCGACCTGCTCGCGTACCAGTCGCAGCTGCGCCGGCTCGTCGACCTCGCCGGTCAGGTGGGCGACGCCCCGGTCGAAGCGGACCTCGACACCGAGTGGGCGCAGTCGCTCGTCGTGGCGGACCTGGTCCAGCCACGCCTCGGTGAGGAACCCGTCCACCGCCCGCAGTCGCTCGGCGGAGGACGGAGTGTGTGCCAACGCGACCATACCGGCCACCTCCGGCCGGCCCGTTACCCGGATAGCTGCCCGGTATGCGCTGGTTGTCCCTGAAATTCGTGCCGGGTCAACGCGCGATGGGCCGTCGGGGGCGTCCCGTACGCATCCGCTGCCGCGGTGCGGCCGCCGTCCGGGGCCGCTTCAGGTGATAGCGGTGCAACTCGTTGTTACCCGGCAGGGACGGGTCCTCGCTCATCGCGACCAGCTCCCAGCCCTGGTCGCCGGCCCGGTTGAGATGGGCCAGCGCGGTGTCGCCGTACGGCGTGACGTCGATCATGGATCCGTCGGGGCCGTACCAGGAGAAGATGACCTCGAAGCCGAGGTCGTTGGTGGCGGCCTGGCGGCGGCGCACCAACAGGGCGTACTCCCACCTGAGCATGGGGTCATTGTCGCCCCGTCGTCCGGATTCCGCCGGATCAAAACTCGGTGATCCGCCCGGCGTCCACCCGCAACCGCCGGTCGAGACGTACCGCCTCCAGCATCCGTCGGTCATGGGTCACCAGCAGCAGCGTGCCCGGGAAACTGGCCAGTGCGGACTCCAGTTGCTCGATGGCCGGCAGATCGAGGTGGTTCGTCGGCTCGTCCAGCACCAGCAGGTTGACGCCGCGCCCCTGCAACAGGGCCAACGCGGCCCGGGTCCGTTCGCCCGGGGAGAGCGTCGCGGCCGGTCGCAGCACGTGCTGCGCGCGCAGGCCGAACTTGGCCAGCAGCGTACGCGCGTCCGCCGGGGACATGTCCGGCACCGCCGCCCGGAACGCGTCCAGCAACGGCGCGTCACCGAGGAACAGTCCACGGGCCTGGTCCACCTCGCCGACCACCACGCCCGGCCCGAGCGCCGCCTGGCCGGCGTCCAGCGGCAAGCGGCCGAGCAGGGCGGCCAGCAGGGTCGACTTGCCGGAACCGTTCGCCCCGGTCACCGCCACCCGGTCCGCCCAGTCGATCTGAAGGTTCACCGGGCCGAGGGTGAAGTCGCCCCGGCGTACCACGGCATCGCGGAGCGTGGCCACGACGGCGCCGGCGCGGGGCGCGGCGGCGATCTCCATCCGCAGCTCCCACTCCTTGCGTGGCTCCTCCACCACCTCCAGGCGTTCGATCAGACGCTCGGTCTGCCGGGCCTTCGCCGCCTGCTTCTCGGACGCCTCGGACCGGAACTTGCGGCCGATCTTGTCGTTGTCGGTGGCCTTGCGCCGGGCGTTGCGGACCCCCTTCTCCATCCAGGCCCGCTGGGTACGCGCCCGTGCCTGAAGCCCAGCCCGCGTGTCGGCGTACTCCTCGAAGTCGGCGCGCGCCTGGCGGCGGGCCACCTCCCGCTCCTCCAGGTACGCCGCGTAGCCACCGCCGAAGTGGTTCACCTGCTGCTGGTGCAGGTCCAGCTCAAGCACCGAGGTCACCGTGCGGGCCAGGAACTCGCGGTCGTGGCTGACCAGCACCGTGCCGGCGCGCAGCCCGGTGACGAAGTTCTCCAGCCGGTCCAGCCCGGCCAGGTCCAGATCGTTCGTCGGCTCGTCGAGCAGGAAGATGTCGTACCGGCTGAGCAGCAGCGACGCCAGACCGGCGCGGGCCGCCTGGCCGCCGGAGAGGCTTGTCATCTCCTGGTCGAGGTCGACGGCGAGGCCGAGTTCGGCGGCGACCTCCTCGGCCCGCTCGTCCAGGTCGGCACCGCCGAGCCCGAGCCAGCTCTCCAGTGCGGCGGCGTACGCGTCGTCCGCGCCCGGCGCGCCGGCGGTGAGCGCGGCGGTCGCCGCGTCGAGGGCGGACTGCGCCCCGGTGACACCGGTGCGGCGGGCCAGGAACGCCCGAACCGTCTCCCCGGGGCGGCGCTCCGGCTCCTGCGGCAGGTGCCCGACGCTCGCGCCGGGCGGGCTCACCGAGACGCTGCCGGCGTCGACCGGCAACAGACCGGCGAGCGTACGCAGCAGCGTCGACTTGCCGGCACCGTTCGCACCGACCAGGCCGACCACGTCGCCCGGCGCGACCACGAGGTCCAGTCCGGTGAAAAGGGTTCGTTCCCCGTGCCCGGCGGCGAGGTCCCTGGCGATCAGCGTGGCGCTCACAAGGAGCCGAGCCTACCCGTCGCCGCGCGGTGAACCCCCGGGACGAGGCAGACTCACGTGCGTGTTGACCACTCTGGCGATCGACTGCGGGGGCGGCGGGATCAAGGCGTCCGTCCTCGACGGCGCGGGCACCATGCGGGCGCAGCCGATGCGGGTGCCGACGCCGTACCCCCTGCCGCCGGAGCTGTTCGTCCGGACGCTCGTGGAACTCGGCGATCGGTTGCCGGCGGCCGGTCGGGTGACGGTGGGGATGCCCGGCATGATCCGACACGGCGTGGTGGTGGCCACCCCGCACTACGTGACCCGTTCGGGCCCACGCAGCCGGGTCGACCCGGCGCTGCTCGCCGAGTGGTCCGGGTTCGACGCCCGCAGCGCGCTCTCGGCCGCGTTCGGCCTGCCGGCGCTGGTGCTCAACGACGCCGAGGTGCACGGTGCCGGGGTGGTCGCCGGCACCGGCTGCGAACTGGTGCTGACCCTAGGCACCGGGCTGGGCAGCGCCCTCTTCGACGGTGGGGTGCTCGCCCCGCACCTCGAACTGTCACACGCCCCGGTGCGCTGGGGCACCACCTACGACACGTACGTCGGTGAGCCCGAGCGTCGCCGGCTAGGCGACGCGTTCTGGTCCCGGCGGATCCGGCAGGTGGTGGAGGGGCTGCGCCCGGTGTTCCGCTGGGACCGGCTGTACCTGGGCGGAGGGAACTCGCGGCGGATCCGGCCCGAGCAGCTCACCCGGATGGGTGACGACGTCGTGGTGGTCCCCAACAGCGCCGGCATTGTCGGTGGCGTCCGCGCCTGGGACCTCGCCACCGTCTGAAGACCGTCTCTCAGGTAGGGAAAGCGACCGGGAACAGTCGCGGTACCGCCGGTGTTGTGCCAGCGTCGGAGCAGTGGTGCGACACGGAGGGGGTGGCGGCATGGATCTTCTGGCCGAGTACCGGCGGGCGACCCTGTTCTTCGAGGCGGGCGACCCCAGCGGCGCGGCCCGGCTGCTCGAACCGATCATCGCGGCGGAGCCGGACAACGCCGCCGTACGACAGTTGCTGGCCCGGGCCTACTTCCAGTCGGCACAGCTCAGCCGGGCCGAGGAGCAGCTGCGGGAACTGGTCGACCGCAACCCCAGCGACCACTACGCCCACCACGTGCTGGGCCGGACGCTGGAACGGCTCAACCGGTACACCGACGCGCTGCGTCACCTGCGCATCGCGGCGGCCATGCACTCGTCCAACGACGACTACACCGCGGCCCTGCGCCGGGTCGAGACCCGGGTCGGCGGCCGCTGATCCCGGACCCACGCGTCGAGAGGGCAGCCCGACCGGGCTGCCCTCTCGACGTCTGCGGGGACCCGGCAGCCGGCGTGCCCACGATGGCCAGGCCGGCGCCCGGCGTGCCTACGATGGCCGCATGAGAGCCGACCGGGCGGTGGACGTGGCATGAAGCTGAAGCTGGACCTGCACGACATCTTCAACAAGGGCCACGACATCGACCGTGCACTGCGCGGGATCATGGACGAGGCGGTGGCCAAAAAGGCCACCCTCGTCGAGATCATCCCGGGCAAGGGCTCCGGCCAGCTCAAGAAGCGCGTGCTGCGCTTCCTCGACCAGAAGGACGTCAAGCAGCTCTACCACCGGGTCGAGAAGGACTCCAAAAACTTCGGCCGCCTCTTCGTCCACTTCCGCTGGAAGTAGGCGTCTCAGAGCGGGTAGGTGCGGGCTACGGCGAGCATTTCGGAGGTGTGGGAGCCGGCGACGCCGACGTTTGGGGGGCGGGGGCGGAAGCCGGGGAGGGCGTCCAGGCCGTCGCTGGCGTCCATCGCGCGCAACGCGATGCGGTCCGCCTTCGGTGCGACGGTGAGCGTGACCTCGATGCCCTCGGGCGGTGGGGCGTGGAAGACCACCCCGAAGCCCCAGCGGCCGTCGCGGACCTCGACCGGGACCGAGCGGCCGGCGACTTCGGCCCGCCGCACCTCCGCGGTGGACGTGTCGACGTGCAGGGTGGTCAGGCGCACCTGACGTTGCGGGGTGAGTCGTAGGGTCACCGTACGCTCACCGGCGGTGGTGGTGTCCGTCAGCACGTCCAGCCGGGGCGCGGGTAGGTCGGCGGGCTGTGCCGGGCCGCCGAGCAACTCGTCGCCGCCGATCCCGGGGAACTCGTCGGCGACCTGGACCGGGCCGTCCACGTACTCGTCGGTCCAGGGCTGCGGCTCGGTCTCGTGACTCAGCCAGCGGGCCTGGCCGGTGCCGGCGTCCAGCGCGTACATGAGGTGGGTGGGCGCGGGGTGCGCGGCGTCGAACCGGTCGACGGCGATGCCGGTCCCGGCGAGGACCACCACGGCCAGCGCGGCGGCCCCGGCCGGCAGGGCACCGAGTCGGCGGGCCCGCAGCGCCAGCAGGCCCCGCTGACCGCCGGCCTGCGGGTGCAGCAGGTCGATCACGGGCAGCGCGGCGAGACCGAGCAGCACCGCGAAGAGCGCCGCGACGCCGCCCATCGCCATGCCCAGCGCCGGGAAGAGCAGCACCACGGTGGGGAGCAGCAGGATCACCGCGACCGCGGCCGCGACGGTCACCGCGATCACCGGTACCGGGCCGTCGAGGCGGGTGGCCAGCGCCACCAGTCCACCGAGCGCCCCGGCCAGGGCGGGCAGGGTCGCCAGGTAGGCCCCGCCGGGTGCCAGGAACGCGAGCAGCACACCGAGCAGCGCCAGCCAGCCGAGCCCACCGATGGCCAGCGCGGCTGGCCCGACCCGGCGTCGGCTCAGCGCGTACCAGGCGAACACGACGGCGGCGGCGAGCGACAGTACGGCCAGCCGGTACCAGGTCGGCCGGTACGGGTCGAGCAGTTCGGCGTTGCCCGGCCGGAGAGCGGCGATCGCCGCCCAGAGGAGTTGGGCACCCACCGGCGCCACCACGATCGGCACCAGGGCCAGGCCGAAGCCGGCGGCCAGCCGACCGGCCGTGACCCGATTCCGGCGTCGGGCCAGCCAGCCGAGCACGACCACGCCAGTCAGTGCCAGCAGCGCCAGCGGCAGCACCAGCCAGCCGGGGTAGCGGGCGAGGCCGCCGGGCGCGGGGAAGTAGGTGGCGTCGTGACCGGCCCGCAGGTCACCGAGGTCGATCCGGCCGAACTCCCGGACGAGACCCAGGGCGTTGTCACCGTGGTGCTGGAGGCTGGCCCGGTCCATCGAGGCCGGGGTGTCCAATGGTGTGTGGTAGGTCGCACCGCCGTCCAGGTAGGCCGAGTTGAGCCCGAGGAACCCCTCGTCGAGGAAGGCGGTGAAGTCGGTGTCGTTGGGCAGCGCGCGGTACACCTCCACCGCGAACGAGGTGCCCACCGGGTGCGGCGCGGCCCGACCGAAGACCTCGACCAGGCGCGCGTTCTCCGGTGAGGTCTCGAACATGATGACCGGCCCGGTGCGGCCCCGTGCCTCCAGGTTGAGCACCACACCCTTGCCGGCGGCGAGCGGATGCTCGGCGGCGAACGCCGAGGCGCCGCAGAGGCATGCCTCCTCGGCGTCGGTGAGGACGAAGACGACGTCGTTGCGGGGCGCCGAGCTGTCGGTCAGCGCACGGGCCACTTCCAGGATGGTCGCGACCCCCGCGGCGTCGTCGTTGCCACCCGGCCCGGTCTGCACCGCGTCGTAGTGCGCGACCAGGAACACCGTCCCGGTGGGGTCGGTGCCGGGCAGTCGCGCCACCACGTTGCGAACCCGGGCCAGGGTGGCGCCGCCCGCCGCGCCGCTGAGCTGTCCGGCCTCCTCGGCGACGGTGTCCTGCACCTGCGTCTCCAACCCGAGGTCACGCAGCACGCCTTCCAGGTAGCCTCGGACCTCCTCGTTGGCCGGGCTGCCCGCGACGTGCGGCCGGCCGGCGACCTGCGTCACGTGCGGGTACGCGCGCCCCGCGCTGAACTCGCCGGTCGGCGTGTCGGCCGGCCGGGACGTCGGGGGGCGCAGGTCGAGCAGGGCGCCCGCGCCGACGGCGACGAGCGCGACGAGCGCCGCCAGCGCGGCGAGGGGACGTCGACGCGGCCGGGAGAGGGCGCGGTCGGCGGCGGGGCTGGGGGTTGCGCCCACGGGTGGCTCCTTGCGAGGGGGGTCCTGGGGTGGACATCATCCTCCATGCCACCTGAGGGTGCCCCGTCGTGTTGTGTGCGAACGTTGTCTAATACAGGATCAGCAGGGCACTCGGAAGGAGCCCGACATCACCAGCGATCTTCCGCCAGTCGCGGCGGTGACCCGGCCGGCCCGGGGGACCGGGATGACCGGTCCCTCCGTCGTGTCGTGGCCATACCCGCAGGGAGGGCTGGGCGGCAACCCGAACCTGCCCCCCGGGGAGCGGCTGCGTGTGCTGCTGGTGGAGGACGACGAGGGTGACGCCTTCCTGGTCGGCGAGCTGCTGGCCGAGACGAACTCCGGGATCGACCTGTTGGTGGCGACCAGCCTGAGCGAGGCCCGTCGGCGGATCGCCGGGGTCGACTGCGTCCTGCTCGACCTGGGGCTGCCCGACGCGCAGGGGCTGGACGGGCTGCGGCAGGTGCTGGAGATGTCACGCAGCGCGGCCGTCTGTGTGCTCACCGGTCGCACCGACGAGCACCTGGGCATCGTGGCGGTTGCCGAAGGAGCACAGGACTACCTGGTCAAGGGTCAGGTCGACGGGGTGCTGCTGACCCGGGCGCTGCGCTACGCGGTGGAGCGCAAACGGGCCGACGAGAACGCCCGCCGGCTGCGTGAGGTGGAGTTGCGCCAGGCCGAGTCGGCCCGGTTGGAACGCGGCCTGCTGCCCCAGCCGCTGATGTCGACCGACCAGATCGCCGTGCACACCTTCTACCGGCCCGGCCGGCATGCCGCCCTGATCGGCGGGGACTTCTACGACGTGGTGCAGACCCGTCCGGACCGGGTGGATCTGATCATTGGTGACGTCTGCGGACACGGCGTGGACGAGGCGGCTCTCGGCGTCGAGCTGCGGGTGGCCTGGCGGGCGCTGATCCTCGCCGGGGTGCCGGACGACGAGGTGCTTCCCGCGCTGGAACAGGTGCTGATGAGCGAGCGCCGGCTTCAGGAGATCTTCGCGACCGTGGCGACGGCTCGGCTGGACCTGAACGCCGGTCAGGCGACGGTGCGGCTGGCCGGCCATCCGCCACCGGTGCTGCTCGCCGGCGGGCGGGTGACTCCGGTACCAGCGCCGGGCGGTCTGCTGCTCGGCGTACGGCCGCGCCGGCCCGTCGCCTTCGACCTGAAGTTCGACACCGAGGACTGGTCTCTGCTGATGTACACCGATGGCCTGATCGAGGGCCGGGTGGGCGCGGGCGACGAACGTCTCGACGTGCCCGGCCTGACCCGCCTGCTGACCGAGCCGGCCAGTCGGGCGGTTCCGCTGCCCGACCTGCCGGCCTGGCTGGTCGGTCGGGCCGAGCAGCTCAACGACGGGCCGTTCGCCGACGACGTGGCGATGCTGCTGGTCACGCGGGGTGGTGGCCGGTGACGACCACGGGTGCCGGCTGGAGCCTGCGCGGTCGGTTGGCCGTGCTCGTCGCGGTCGTCGGGCTGCTGTTGATCGGGGTGGCCGTCGCGGAGGCGGTGGTCGCCACCCGCAACCGGGCGCACATCGACGCGGTGCTCAACCAGACCGGTCCGCTGCGGGCCCAGTCCCAGGAACTGCTCGCGGTCCTGGTCGACCAGGAAACCGCGCTCCGGGGGTACGCGCTGACCGGCGAGCGGGAGGATCTCGCCCCGTTCGACACCGGAAGGCAGCGCGAGCAGGAACTGGCCGGCTCGATGGACCGGCTGTTGATCAGCTACCCGGAGCTGCGCGACGAGTTCGGCACGGTGCAGCAGCGGGCGGAACAGTGGCGGCAGACGGTCGCCCTGCCGGTCATCGCAGCCATCGAGACCGGTGGCGCCGCGGCCGGTCAGCAACTGCTCACCGACCAGTCGCGGCAGCAGTTCGACCAGATCCGGGTCGCCGTCGACGTGCTTCAGAACGGCATCCTCGAAGTTCGCGACGAGGCCGCCGCGGACGTACGCAGCACCAGCAACCTGCTGGTGCTGCTGCTGGTCATCGCGGCGCTCGTGGTGCTGGTCGCCGGGATCGTGCTGCTCACCTCGCTGGAACGGATGGTGATCCGTCCGCTGACCAGCCTGGCCGGGCAGGTCCGGGAGGTCGCCGTCGGCGACTACGGCCACCGCATCACCGGCGCCGGTCCACCGGAGTTCCAGCGTCTCGGCGAGGACGTGGACGCCATGCGGCAGAAGATCGCCGCGGACCTGGCCGAGGTGCGTGAGGCACGGGAGCGGATCGAGTGGGTCAACGCCCAGTTGCAGAAGCAGGCCGAGGAGCTGACCCGGTCCAACCGTGACCTGGAGCAGTTCGCCTACGTCGCCTCGCACGACCTGCAGGAACCGCTACGCAAGGTGGCGAGTTTCTGCCAGCTGCTCCAGCGGCGCTACGCCGGGCGGCTCGACGAGCGGGCCGACCAGTACATCGCCTTCGCGGTGGACGGTGCGCAGCGGATGCAGCGGCTGATCAACGACCTGCTGGCCTTCTCCCGGATCGGCCGGCTCACCACGGGCTTCACCGATGTCGACCTGAACCGCCTGATGGCGGAGGTGGCGGCACAGACCGAGCCGGCCCGGCAGTACGCCGACGCCGAGCTGACCTGGGGCGAGCTGCCGGTGATCCGCGGCGAGGAGCCCCTGCTGACCAACCTGCTGGTCAACCTGGTCAGCAACTCGGTGAAGTTCCGTCGGGCGGATGTTCCGCCGAAGGTGCACGTCTCGGCCCGGCTGATCGGCGAGGATTGGGAGATCACCTGCCAGGACAACGGCATCGGGATCGAGCCGGAGTTCGCCGACAAGATCTTCGTCATCTTCCAGCGGCTGCACGCCAAGGACGCGTACCCGGGTACCGGGATCGGGCTGGCGATCGTCAAGAAGATCGTGGAATACCACGGTGGTCGGGTCTGGGTGGACACCGACGTGCCCGAGGGGACGGCGATTCGTTTCACCCTGCCCGCGCTGCCCGCCGACGTCGAGGCCGCGACGAGCGCCACCGGTGCGGACGGGGACGCAGCGGACGGGCCTGATCCGGCGGAGGTCGACACGGACGCGGCGCCGGGCCGGGCCGCTGACGAGGCTCCGGCGGGTGGCGGTACCGTCGGCGCCGAGGCCGGCGGCGAATCGGAGCGCCCCTCGGCCGTCGCTGGCCTGTCACAGACCGGCGGTGGGACAGGTGGCATGAAGGAGGCGGTGGGATGACCGCGCCGGCGGACGGCAACAGCCCGATCGAGGTGCTCCTGGTCGAGGACGACCCGGGTGACGTGTTGATGACCCAGGAGGCGTTCGAGGAGCACAAGCTGCGCAACCGGCTCAACGTCGTCTCCGACGGTGCCGAGGCGCTGGCCTACCTGCGTCGCGAGGGCCAGTACGCGGACGCGGAGCCGCCGGACCTGATCCTGCTCGACCTGAACCTGCCCCGGCGCGACGGCCGGGAGGTGCTGGAGGAGATCAAGAAGGATGAGCAGCTCTGCCGGATCCCGGTGGTGGTGCTGACCACCTCCCAGGCCGAC
Organism: Micromonospora sp. NPDC049374; assembly: GCF_040677165.1. NCBI lineage: Bacteria > Bacillati > Actinomycetota > Actinomycetes > Micromonosporales > Micromonosporaceae > Micromonospora > Micromonospora sp. NPDC049374. The sequence goes on from NZ_JBFAQH010000002.1 coordinate 376,366, forward strand.
GAGGACATCCTGCGCAGCTACCAGCTGCACGCGAACGCGTACGTGACCAAGCCGGTCGACTTCGAGCAGTTCATCTCGGTGGTCCGGCAGATCGACGAGTTCTTCGTCAGCGTGGTGAAGCTGCCGCCGCGTGGTTGACACCCTGCTCGACGACGTCGCCGGGCTGCTGCGGGAGACCGCCGACCGCGTCGTGCTGCCCTTGTTCCGCCATCTCGACGCCGCCGACGTGAGCGAGAAGGCCCCCGGTGAGCTGGTCACGGTCGCCGACCGGCGGGCCGAGGAGATGATCAGCGCCGGGTTGCTCCGGCTGCGCCCCGGTTCGGTGGTGGTCGGCGAGGAGGCGGTGGCCGACGATCCCGACCTGCTGCGTCACCTGCGTGCCTCGGGCGACGTGTGGCTGGTCGACCCGGTCGACGGCACCGCGAACTTCGCGGCGGGCCGCCGCCCGTTCGCGTTGATGGTCTCCCTGCTCACCGAGGGTGAGCCGATGGCCGCGTGGGTGTTCGACCCACTTGCCGACGCGCTGGCGACCGCCCGTACCGGCGAGGGCACGTACCTGGACGGTGCACCGTTGCAACTGCCCGACGGGGCACCGCCGATGGGTGAGTTGCGGGGCGCCGCGATGACGAAGTTCCTGCCGGGGCCCTCACGACGCACGGTGGAGGCGGGCGGTGCGCGGCTCGGCGAGCTGTTACCGGGGCAGCACTGCGCCGGTCGCGAGTATCTCGACGTGCTCACCGGCGAGCAGCAGTTCGTGCTCTTCTGGCGGACCCTGCCCTGGGACCACGGCCCAGGCACCTTGCTGGTGCGGGCCGCAGGCGGCGTCGCCCGCCGACTCGACGGCACGGACTACCACCCCGCCGACACGGAACACGGCCTGCTGGTAGCCGTCAACGAAGAGGTCTGGACCGAGGTCCACACCGCCCTCCTCCCCACCTGATCCCTCCCTCATCCCTCCCTCATCCCTTCCTCGCGTTGATCATGAGGTTGGCGGCAGCTTGAGAGATCAAGATTGCCGCCAACCTCATGATCAACGCGGGCTGCGGGGGGCTGCGGGGGGACCGTGGAGGTTGGGTGGGGTGGGCGGAGGGTGAGGGGGTGGTTGCGGGGGGTCGAGGGTTGTGGGGGGTTGCGGGTTGGGGGAGTGGTCGGGAGGGCTGGTTCCGGTATCCTGACCGGCGGCCTTCCGCCAGCAGGCCGCCGACCGGCGCCGGCGGGGGCCGCCGCCGCGCAGAGGTATCAATCGGGGGCCGGCGGCCGACGAAAGGATGCTTTCGTGCGCAGCTCCATGCCCGTCCGGCGGTACGCCCACCGGCCGCTGATCGCCCTGCTCGCCGCCGTGGCGTTGCTGCTCGGCGTGGGTGCCGTGCCGGCGTACGCCGAGCCTAACGAGGGTGGCAGCAAGAAGCTGCGGGACGCCCTGGAGGCCACCGCCAAGGCGCACATCGACGCCAAGCGCAAGCTGGACGGCTCCAAGAAGCGGCAGAAGCAGATGGCCAAGGAGTTGTCCGCGATGGAGGGCCGGCTGGACGAGCTGACCGCCATGGTCGGTGAGGTGGCCGCGCAGTCCTACCGGGTCGGCCGGCTCAGTCCGGCTGCCGTACTGCTGGACAGCGCGACTCCGGAGGCGTTCGTGCAGCGGGCCGCCAACCTCGACATGATGGCCCAGCGGGACGGCCGCCGGATCCGGGAGCTGACCGAGGCGCGTGAGCAGGCTCGGCAGGCGAAGCTCGCGATCAACGCCGAGGTGCGCGAGCAGACCAAGCAGTTGGCCGTGATGGCGAAGAAGAAGAAGGAGGCCGAGGCGGCCCTGGCTGCGGTCAGCTCGGGTAGCGGTGGCGGGTTCAGCGGCGGCAGTTCCACCTCGGCGAAGCCGGCGCCCCGCAACTCCGACGGCTCCTGGCCCGGCGAGTCGTGCTCGGTGGACGATCCGACCACCTCGGGCTGCATCACGCCACGCACCCTGCACGCGCTGAAGCAGACCCAGGCCGCCGGATACAAGCGGCACGTCTCCTGCTACCGCAGCGGCGGCTCGGGCGAGCACCCGAAGGGGCGGGCCTGTGACTTCTCCGCCGCGACGAACGGATTCGAGGACCGTACCGCCACCGGTGGCGACAAGTCGTACGGTGACAGCCTGGCCGCCTGGCACGTCCGCAACGCCGACCGGCTCGGCGTGCTCTACGTGATCTGGTACCGCCAGATCTGGCACCCGGGCACCGGCTGGCGGGCGTACAGCGGTAGTGGCAGCCCGGCCGCCGACCACACGAACCACGTTCATCTCTCGATGTACTGACCCGCCGGCCCGGGGTCGCTGCGTACCATCGCCACGATGAACTCTCCATCGCCTGACGTGGCGGCCCCGTCCGCGCCGTCCTTGCCGGAGGTGCCCCGGGCCCTGCCGAACGGGCTCGCCGCGTTCCTGGTCTTCTACTCCAGCGGTGCCGTCCTGGTGCTGGAGACCGCCGCGTTGCGCCTGGTCGGGCCGTACGTCGGGGTCACCCTCCAGGTGACCAGCTCGGTCATCGGCATCGCCCTGGCGGCGATCGCGTACGGGGCCTGGGCGGGCGGCTGGCTGGCCGACCGGCGTAACCCGCGTACGCTCCTGGCCCCGGCGCTGGTGCTCTCCGGCATCGCCACCGCGATCACCCTGCCGGCGGTGCGGTACGCCGGTGAGGTGCTGCGTGGCGGTGCGGCCAGCGCCGTACTGCTGCTGGTCGCGGTCGCCGTGTTCGCGCCCGCGATGCTGCTCTCCTCGGTCAGCCCACTGGTGATCAAGCTCCAGCTCGCCGACCTGCGCCGCACCGGTCAGGTGGTCGGCCGGCTCTCCGGCATCGGCACGCTCGGCGCCGTCACGGCCACCCTGGTCACCGGCTTCGTGCTGGTGGCCGCCCTGCCCAGCACCGTGATCCTGTTCGGGTTGGCCGCCTCGCTCGGCGTCGTCGGCATCGCGCTCGGGGTGTACCTGCACCGGCAGGACCGGGCCGCCCTGCCCGGACCGGCCCGGGTCAAGGCCGCCCTGGCGGTGCTCGGCCTGGCCGGGGCGGGGCTGACCATGGTCGCCCCGAATCCCTGCGACGTCGAAACGGCGTACCACTGCGCCCGCGTCCAGGCGGATCCGGGTCGGGCCAGCGGACGGACGCTGCTGCTCAACTCGGCCCAGCACTCGTACGTGGACCTGGCCGACCCGACCCACCTGGAGTACGCGTACACCCGGTGGATCGGGGCGGTGGCCGATGTGATCACACCGGAGGGGCAGCGGCTCGACGCGCTGCACCTCGGCGGGGGCGGGTTCACCGTGCCGCGTTACCTGACCGCCACCCGGCCCGGCACCGACAACCTGGTGTTCGAGATCGACGGCGGGCTCGTCGAGCTGGGGGAGCGGCGGCTCGGCGTACGCCAGGGGCCGGACCTGCGGGCGTTGGTGGGCGACGCCCGGCTGCTGGTGGCCGCCGAGGCCACCGACAGCCGCGACTTCGTGGTGGGCGACGCCTTCGGACACCTGGTGGTGCCCTGGCACCTGGCCACCCGGGAGATGGCCGCCGAGATCCGCCGGGTGACCCGCCCGGGTGGGGTGTACGTGCAGAACGTCATCGACTACCCGCCGCTGCGGTTCATCCGCAGCGAGGTGGCCACCGTCGCCGCCGAGTTCACGCACGTCGCCCTGATCGCACCGCCGGAGGCGCTGGCCGGCGAGCAGGGCGCCAACTTCCTGATCGTCGCCTCCGACACGCCGCTGCCGCTGGCCGCGGTACGGGCCCGCCTCGACGTCGCCAACGAGCCGGCCAGCCTGCTCAGCGGCGGTGACCTGACGGACTTCGTCGGCGATGCGCTGGTGCTCACCGACGACTACGCCCCGGTGGACCAACTGCTCGCCACCGCCTGATCGGGTGACATCCGTGACCGAATCAGACCAGAGAGGTGTAGGCGGCCTCACGTCGGGCAACAACGCCGACCATGGGTGGTGCGGTGAGCAGAGGAGCGCAACTGCTCGGTGAGCGGTACCGGCTCATCGAACAGCTCGGAGCGGGCGGCATGTCGGTGGTCTGGCGCGGCTACGACGAGGTGCTCGGCCGGCAGGTGGCGGTCAAGGTGCTCGCCTCCCGGCTGGCCAGCGACCGGGCGTTCCGGCACCGGATCCGGATCGAGGCCCAGGCCGCCGCCCGGCTCTGCCACCCCAACATCACCAACGTGTACGACTACGGTGAGTCCGTACAGGTCGGGTTGACGGTGCCGTACGTGGTGATGGAGCTGATCGACGGCGGCCCGCTGACCGCGCGGTTGGCCCGTGACGGGCGCCTGCCCTGGCGGGAGGCGGTGACGGTGGCGGCCGAGGTCGCCTCCGCGCTGGCCACCGCGCACGCCCGGGGTGTGGTGCACCGCGACGTCACCCCCGGCAACGTGATGCTCACCGCGACCGGCGTGAAGGTGGTGGACTTCGGTATCTCCGCGCTGGTCGGTGAGAGTGAGAAGGGGCCCGACGGCACCCTGCTCGGCACCCCGGCGTACCTCGCTCCGGAACGGCTCGACAACGGTCAGGTCAGCCCGGCGACCGACGTGTACGCGGTCGGGCTGCTGCTGTACCGGATGCTCACCGGCCGGCTGCCCTGGCAGGCCGACACCACCACGCAGATGCTGCGCGCGCACATGTACCGCGAGCCGGAGCCGATGCCCGACGTGCCGGGCCTGCCCGGCGGCGTCGCCGACCTCGTCCAGCGCTGCCTGGCGAAGCGACCGGCGGACCGTCCGGCCACCGCCGAACTGGCCCGGGTCCTCGGTGAGGCGGCCGGCAAGGTGCCGACGGTGCCGGTGGGCGCCGGCGTCGGTGACATCGGCCCGTCGTCGCTGGCCGACGCCGGCACCACGATCCTGCCCTGGTCTGCGGCGACCGACGCGCTGCCCCTGGCCGGCCTGCGCACCCGTCGCCGGCTGAGCCGCCGGCGTCGGATCGAGGCGGTGACGGCCGCCGCCGGGCTGATGGCCGTCACGGCGGCGGTCTGGGGTGTCACGTCGCACAGCCCCGCCAGCGGCGGAATCGACCAGCCCACCCAGGCGCGCATCGGCGGCGAACAGGGGATTCCCTGCCAGGTGACGTACGCGCTGCGCAAGGATTCCGGCAAGGATTTCACCGCGGAGTTGAGCCTGACCAACACCGGGGATCGCGAACTGCGCGACTGGACCATGAGCTTCGCGTTTCCTGGCGAGCAGAAGGTGACCGCAGCAACCCCGGCACCGGTGCGGCAGCAGGGCCGGGCGGTGGCGGTGCAACCGGCTCCGCAGCGGCCTGCCCTGGCACCGGGTGCCACCGAGAAGGTGAACCTGACCGGTCGGTACACCGGGACGAATCCGCTGCCGGTGGAGTTCCGGGTCGGCACGGCGGTGTGCGGGGTCCAGGTCTCCGGGGTGGCCGGCACCGCGCCCACCACCAAGCCGGCACCCACCAACTCGGCTGCGAAGACGGTGAAGGCAACGGCCGGCAAGGCCGGTTCCGGCGACAGCAAGCCCAAGGAGAAGAAGCCCAAACCCGAGAAGGCCAAGCCGGAGGACGGGAAGGGCAAGGGTGGGGGGAAGCCGCAGCCCGACAAGCCCGGCAAGGGCCCGGGTCGGTGAGCTGACCGGTCAGGACAGCGTGGCGAAACGCTGGATCTGCTCGATGGTCCCCTCCACGATGAGAATGGTGTCATCGGCGAGTTCCAGCTCGTCCGAGGCGTACCGGTACCGATCCTCGCCCGGCCGTTTGAGCCCGATCACCCGTACCCCGTAGCGGTCCAGCAACTGGACCTCGCTGGTGGGGTGACCGGCGAGTGACCGCGGTACGCGGATCCGCGCCACCGCGAAGGCCTCACCGAACTCCACGAAGTCGAGCATCCGACTGATGATCAGGTGGGCGAGCCGCTCGCCGGTCTCCGCCTCGGGAAAGATCACGCGGTGTGCGCCGACCGAGGAGAGGATCTTCGCGTGCTGCCCCGACGTCGCCCGGGCCCAGATCTGCGGAATGCCCAACTCCACAAGCGCGAGCACGGTGAGCACGCTGGCCTCGACGGAGGCGCCGATGGCCACCACCACCCGGCGTAGGTCGGTCAGGCCGAGCTGGCGCAGGGCCTCCTCGTCGGTGGCGTCGGCCTGCACCACCTGATCGAGCATCGGCGACCATTTCTGCACCTGCTGGGCGTTCCGGTCGATGGCCAGCACCTCGCGGCCGAGGGCGGAGAGCGATTCGGCCAGGTGGCTGCCGAACCGGCCGAGGCCGATCACGGCGATGCCACCCGCGTCCGACTTCCTATCCGACAATGGGTTGCTCCTCTGGGTAGCGGTACAGCCGGCGTCGGGTGTTCAGGGCGATCGCCGAGCCGAAGGTGAGCGGCCCGACCCGGCCGACGTACATGAGCACGATCAGCAGTAACTGGCCACCGTCCGACAGGGACGACAGGACGCCCACCGAGAGCCCGGTGGTGCTGAACGCTGACGTGACCTCGAACAGCGCGCCGTAGAACGGAAGCTTGTCGGTCATCGCGATCAGCGCGGCGGTTCCGGCGGCCACGATCGCGACGCTGAGCAGCGCCACGGTGAGGGCCTGCCGCTGGCTGGCGGTGGCGATCCGGCGGTGCCCGACCGTGACATCCGGCTCGCCGCGGACCTCCGCCCAGATGACGAAGGCGAGCAGGAAGAAGGTGGAGACCTTGATCCCACCGGCGGTGCTGGCGCTGCCGCCACCGATGAACATCAACCCGATCAGCAGGGTGTAGCTCTCCTCCCGAAGCAGTTCGGTCGGCACCACCTCGAAGCCGCCGGTGCGGGCCAGCGCGATCTGCGTGAACGCGGCGACCACCTTGCCGGGTACGTCGTACTGGCCGACCGTCCAGGGGTTGGCCCACTCGGCGGCCAGGAAAGCGACCGCACCGAACGCGACAAGCGCCGCGCTGCCCCAGATGGTCAACTTGGTGGCGACCGCCCAACGGGCCGGCTGCCGCCATTCGCGGACCGCTTCGAACAGGGCCGGGAAGCCGAGACCGCCGACGATCGCGCCGAGGGCCAACGGCAGGCTGACCCACGGGTCACGGGAGAAGGCCAGCAGACCGTCGCTGTAGAGCGAGAAGCCGGAGTTGTTGAACGCCTGGACGGCGTGGAACGAACCCGTCCAGAGGGCCCGCCAGAACGGGTAGTCGTAACTCAGCCAGAGACGTGCCGTGACGAGGAGCGCCATCACCAGTTCGCAGGCGAAGACCGTGGTGGCGATGTGCAGCAGCAGCCGGCGTACGTCGCCGAGCCCGTACTCCGCGGTCTCGGCCTGCACCAGCAACCGGTTGTGCAGGCCGAGCCGCCGGGACACGGTGAGGATCACCAGCGCGGCACCGGTCAGGATGCCGAGCCCGCCCAGTTGGGTGAGCACGGTGATGAGCACCAGTCCGGATCCGGACCAGTAGTTCGGGGTGTCGGTGACGGTCAGGCCGGTGACCGAGATGGCCGACGTGGCGGTGAACAGCGCGGTCATGAACGGGGTGTGCTGGTATTCGATGGTCATCGGTCGCAGCATCAACAGGCCGGTGCCGATCAGGATCGCCACCAGGAAAACCAGCGGCACGAGCCGCACCGGGTGACGAAGAAACCGACGCACCAGACAATCTTCCGATTCTGCCCGCTGTTCCGGGCCCGAACCGGCATCCCGACGCCCCGTCTCGTCGACCCTCCCTTGCTCTGCTTCACCGGACGCAGCGACGGAGGATTCACCGGATGGTCAGGTTCGGACAAACTGCCGGTCAGCCCGGGCGGGTCTGCTGAGGCGGTCCCCCCCCCGACGAGTCAGGAGACCGCGTTGCGACGTACCCTTTCCGCCCTCGGTGTGTCGGTGACCCTGCTCGCCGCCGCCGTGGCCACGCCCATGGTCGCCACGGCGAAGCCGACAGCCGGCACGGACCCGGCCCGCGTCGGTGACCAGCCCATCGTCATCGGCCACCGGGGTGCCAGCGGCTACCGGCCGGAGCACACGCTGGAGGCGTACCGGCTGGCGATCCGGATGGGTGCCGACTACATCGAACCGGATCTGGTCGCGACCGCCGACGGTGTGCTGGTCGCCCGGCACGAGAACGAGATCAGCGGTACGACCGACGTGGCGGCCAGGTCGGAGTTCGCCGACCGCCGGGCCACGAAGACCATCGACGGGGTGTCGGTGACCGGCTGGTTCACCGAGGACTTCACGCTCGCCGAACTGCGGACGCTGCGAGCCAAGGAGCGGCTGCCCCAGGTACGGGTGACCAACACCGCGTTCGACGGCCAGTTCCAGGTGCCCACCTTCCAGGAGGTGATCGACCTGGCCCGGGTCGAGGGCAGGGCGCGTGGCCGGGTGATCGGTGTCTACCCGGAGACCAAGCACCCGACGTACTTCGCCTCGATCGGCCTGCCGCTGGAGGAGCCGCTGGTCGAGGCGCTGCGGCGGGTGGGGTGGTCGAAGCGGAACTCACCGGTGATCATCCAGTCCTTCGAGACGGCCAACCTGCGGCGGCTCGACCGGATGATCGACGTACGCCTGGCGCAACTGCTCAACGCCGCCGGCCAGCCCTACGACTTCACCGTGGCCGGGGACACCCGCACGTACCGTGACCTGGCGACCCCCGCCGGCCTGCGATGGATCTCCCGATACGCCGACGGCATCGGGGTGCACAAGGACCTGATCGTGCCGCGGAACGCCGCCGGTGGCCTGCTCGCACCGACCACTCTGATCCGGGATGCGCACCGGGAGAAGCTGATCGTGCACGCCTGGACCTTCCGGGCGGAGAACCAGTTCCTCCCGACCGACTTCCGGATCGGCACCGATCCGAACGCCCGCGGCGACATCCAGTCCGAGTACGAGCTGTTCTACCGCCTCGGCCTGGACGGCGTCTTCACCGACCACCCCGACACCGCAGTCGCGGCCCGCGCCGCCCTACCCCGCCACTGACCCCGACCGTCACCCCACCCGCACCGATCGGCCCGCCGTCCCCCCGGCCGGCGGGCACCCCCGCAGACCTACCCACCGGGGTCCGTCGTGCGCAGGATGCCGCAACTCGTGCCGTCAAGCGGGCGGGATACCCCGACATAGCCGCAACCGGTGTACGACGGGTCCGGGCCGGGCGTTGTGCGGCCGACGACTCGGTGACGTCGACCGGGGACGCCAGCCTCAGCAATCGATCCCGCCTGGCCGACCCGAGCGTGGGGGTGGGCGACACATCGTGTCTCGGCCTCCTGGGCGGGACGCCCGTCGCCTCGGCCGGCCGTCACCACGTGGTCGTCGATGCTGTAACCCGAGCCCACCCCACCCCTGTTACTTGTGTGTTTCGACCACATGGCCCGTGGGTGACGTCACTTCTAGCGTGAGCCGACACATAAGGTTCCTCCCTCCGAGTCCTCACGTGGAGTCGCAATGACGGTCCGGACGACACGGCGGGTGTTCCTCTCCGCCGCCACGATGATGGCCGCGGCGATCGCCGCCACGGCCTGTGGCAGCCCTCAGGACACCGCCAACGGCGGCGGCGACAGCGCCGCCCCGGTGAAGGTTGGTCTGGTCTACTCCCAGTCGGGAGCGCTGGCCAGTTACGGAAAGCAGTATATCGAAGGGTTCAGGGCCGGCCTGGACTTCGCCACCGACGGCACCAACAAGGTGGGCGACCGGGCGATCGAGATCACCGAGGTCGACGACGCCGGTGATCCGGCGAAGGCGGTCTCGGCGGCCAAGGATCTGATCGGCAAGGGCAACAAGATCATCGCTGGTTCGACGGCGTCGGGCGTGGCGCTCCAGGTAGCCCCGATCGCCGCGCAGAACAAGGTGCTTTTCATCTCCGGCCCGGCCGCCACCGACGCGGTGACCGGCGCGAACAAGTACACGTTCCGCTCCGGCCGGCAGTCGTACCAGGACGTGGTGACCGCGAAGTCGTTCATCGGCGATCCGGCCGGCAAGAAGGTCGTGGTCTTCGCCCAGGACGGTGCGTTCGGCGACGCCAACGAGGCCGCGGTCAAGGCCGTCATCGGCGGAGCCGGCGCGAGCGTCAGCGCCGTCCGGGCACCGGCCAGCGCCACCGAGTTCACCCCGTTCGCCAGCCAGATCAAGTCCGCCAAGCCGGACCTGCTCTTCGTGGCCTGGGCCGGCACCACCGCCCCGGCCATGTGGCAGACCCTGGACCAGCAGGGCGTGCTCACCTCCACCACGGTCGTCACCGGCCTGGACATCCGCGCCTCCTGGCCCACCTTCGGCGCTGCCGGCAGCAAGATCTCCTTCCTGTCGCACTACTTCGATGGCGCCAGCGACACCGAGGCGGCCAAGGCCGCCAAGGCGAAGGTTCCCGGCGGCACGCTCGACCTGTTCCACCCGGACGGCTTCGCCGCCGCACAGATGGTGGTCCGCGCCGTGGCCGAGGGTGGCGACGACGTCGAGAAGATGGTCACCGCACTTGAGGGCTGGAGCTTCGAGAGCGTCAAGGGCAGCATGACCATCCGCGCGGAGGACCACGCGCTGCTCCAGCCGATGTACCAGGCGAGCCTGACCGGAAGCGGCGACGCCTTCAGCGCGACCGCACAGAAGGCGCTCACCGGTGACGAGACCGCACCGCCGGTCCAGGCGATGAAGGGCTGACCGGAAATGCTCGCCACCCGCGGTCTGACCTGGCGGATCGGTGAGGTCTCCATCGTCGACTCCGTCTACCTGGACCTGGCGCCCGGGGAGTTCCTCGGCGTGATCGGCCCCAACGGTGCCGGCAAGACCTCACTGTTCAACCTGATCACCGGCCTGCGCCGGGCCACCGAAGGTCGGGTCACCCTGGACGGGCAGGACATCTCCGACCTGCCGCCGTACCGGCGGGCCCGGCTGGGCCTGGGCCGTACCTTCCAGGCGTCCTCGGTCTTCGGCTCGCTGAGCGTGCGGGAGAACGTCCGGCTCGCCGTGCAGGCACACCGCGGGGGCTCGCTGAAACTGTGGCGGCGGGCGGCGGCCGACCGGGAGGTCGCCGCCGCCGCCGACGCGGCGCTCGACCGGGTCGGCCTGGCCCACCGGGGTACGGCGCTGGCCGGCACCCTCGCCCACGGCGAGAAGCGGAAGCTGGAGATCGCCCTGCTGCTGGCCGGCGAGCCACGGGTGATGCTGCTCGACGAGCCGATGGCCGGGGTCAGCGCCGAGGACGTGCCGGAACTGGTCCAGGTGATCCGTTCGTTGACCGGAGACAGCGGTCGGGCGGTGCTGATGGTGGAGCACCACATGGACGTGATCCTCGAACTGGCCGACCGGATCGCCGTGATGCACCACGGCGCGCTGCTGGCGTGCGACACGCCGGAGACGGTGATGGCCAACCCGACCGTACAAGAGGCCTATCTCGGGGAGTCGCTATGAGCGGGTACAGCCAGCGAACCACCAGGATCGGCGGCGGCGCGCAGCGAAGCGGAGTGCCGGCATGAGCGAACCGGTCTTGACCGTCGAGGACCTGTCGGTCCGGATCGCCGGGCTGCACATCCTCCAGGGAGTGTCGTTCACGGTCGCTCCGACCGGGGTCACTGTGCTGCTCGGCCGTAACGGGGTGGGCAAGACCACCACGCTGCGCGCCGTCGTGGGGCTGACTCCGCGTAACGGCGAGGTGCGCGGCACGGTCCGGATGGGCGCCCAGAGCCTGCTGTCCCAGCGGACCCACCGCCTGGTTCGCGGCGGGCTCGGCTACGTGCCGGAGGACCGCTGTGTCTTCGCCGGACTCACCGTCGCGGAGAACCTGCGGCTCGCCGAGCGGCGCGGCACCACCCCGGCGTACGACCGGGTGTTCGCACTCTTCCCCGAGCTGGATCGGCGTTCCCGGCAGCGGGCCGGATCGCTCTCCGGCGGGCAGCAGCAGATGCTCGCCATCGGCCGGGTGCTGCTCAACGACAACCGGCTGCTGCTGGTCGACGAGCCGACCAAGGGGTTGGCGCCGAAGGTGGTGACCGAGGTGGCCGAGGTGCTGGAACGGGTCGCGGAGTCCGTGCCGGTGCTGCTGGTCGAGCAGAACCTGGCGGTGGTCCGGCGGCTGGCCCGCGACGCGGTGGTGCTCGCCGCCGGGCGGGTCGCCTGGGCCGGTGACGCCCAGGAGTTGCTGTTGGAGACCGCGCTGACCCGGTCCCTGCTCGGCGTCGGCTCGGCGGAGAGCCACCAGTCCACCGGGCCGGCGGTCGACCATCACCCGACCGGGCCGGCGGTCGACCATCAGCCCGCCGGGGTGGCCGCCGTCGATCGGAGCGCCGACCGACCGGCCGGCGCCGCGTCGGCCCCGGAGGACGGTAGCTGATGGACGCGATCATTCTGTTGACGCTGACCGGCCTCGGCCTGGCAGCCCTCTACTTCCTGGTCGCCTCCGGGCTGTCGCTGGTCTTCGGCCTGGCCGACGTGCTCAACTTCGCCCACGGGCTCTTCCTCGGCGTCGGCGCGTACGCCACCTGGTGGGCGGCGGGGAACCTGCCCGGCGCCGGCCCCGACGGCCTCGGCTTCGTGGTCGCGGTCGCCTTCGGGGTAGCCGCCGGCACGTTGATGGCGGTGCTTGTCGAGTTGGTCCTGATCCGGCCGCTCTACTCACGCACCATCGAGCAGGTGCTGGTCACCGTCGGCCTCTCGCTTGCCGGCGTGGCGTTGTTGCAGGCCACCTGGGGTGCGGACGCGCGACCGTTCCCGCGCCCGGCATGGACCCGCGAGGTGACTTCGATATTCGGCGCGCAGGTGCCCAACGGGGGGCTGCTGCTGATCGTCGCCGCGGCGCTGGTGCTCGGCGCTATCCTCGCCTTTCTCCGCTGGACCCGCTACGGCCTGATCATCCGGGCCGGGGTGGAGAACCGGGAGATGGTGACCGCGCTGGGTATCGACGTCCGCAAGGCGTTCACCCTGGTCTTCGCCATCGGCGGAGCGGCGGCGGCGTTGGCCGGGGCGCTGGGCAGCGTCTACTTCGGCACCGTCTCGCCGCAGCAGGGCGGCTCACTGCTGATCTTCGCATTCATCGTGGTGGTCATCGGCGGCATGGGCTCGGTGGTCGGCTCCGCGTACGCGGCGGTCGCGGTCGGGCTGCTGCAACAGTTCGTCAACTACTACGGCACCTCCGGGTTGGGCGACATCTGCGTGGTGGCGTTGCTGGCCGTGGTGCTGCTGCTGCGCCCGCAGGGCATCGCCGGAAAGGCGGTTACGGCATGACCGAGGTCAAGAGTCCCGAGGTTCCGGCACCGCCGGCGGCGGTGCCCGACGAGCTGACCGAGCAACCGGGCCGTTGGGGCCGACTCCGCCCGTTTCTGCCGCTGGTCGCGCTGGCGGTGGCGCTGATCCTGCCGTACTCGACGCTGCACCTGCCGGGCATCTTCGAGGGCGCGCTGAACTCGCCGGGCACCCTGCAACTGCTCGCCGTGTGTCTGATCTTCGGTGGTCTGGCGGCCGGTTACGACCTGCTGTTCGGGCGTACCGGGATGCTCTCCTTCGGCCACGCCCTCTACTTCGCCGCCGGCGTCTACGGCACCGACATCCTGATCACCCGGGTCGGGCTGCCGCTGTGGCAGGCCGCGCCGCTGGCCATCGTCGGCGGAACCATCCTCGCCGGGCTGCTCGGCGCGGTGGCGCTGCGTACGGTCGGCATCGCCTTCGCCATGGTGACGCTGGCCTTCGCGCAGGTCGGGGCGATCCTGGTGGCCCGGGACTTCGGTGGGCTCACCGGTGGTGAGGAGGGGTTGCCGCTGGACGTCGCCGGGCTGCCGGACGGGCTGGTAGGGGTCGCCAACACGGTCAACCTGTACTGGTTGGCGCTGGCGTATCTCGTGGTGGTGGTGTTCGTGGTGCACCGGGTCAGTGGCTCGCCGACCGGGCGGGTGCTGGCCGGGCTGCGTGACGACGAGCGCCGCATCGGCGTGCTCGGGTTGGATCCGTACCGGTTCAAGCTGGTCGCCTTCACCCTGGCCGGTGGTCTCGCGGCGGCGGGCGGGGTGGTCTACTGCCTGATCGTCGGTGGTGCCTCGCCGCACATCACCAGCAGCGAACTGACCCTGTCGCTGCTGGTGATGGTGGTCCTCGGCGGTCCCGGTACGCGCTGGGGTCCGGTGCTGGGCGGCATCCTCTACATGTACCTCGATCACCGACTGGTGTCGTTCGGCACCTCCGACGCGGTGAACGCGTTGCCGGCGTTCCTCAGCCGGCCGCTGTCCCAGCCGCTGTTCGTGCTCGGCACGGTCTTCATCCTGGCCGTCTACTTCTTCCCCGGCGGCCTGGCCAGCCTCGCTCCTCGGCTGTCCCTGCTCCGTGACTCCCTGCGTCCCGGCACCCGGCGCCAGGGCTGATCACGAGGTCGGCGGGACGGCACAACGGCGTGTCGTCCCGCCGCGCTAGCCTCATGATCGGTGGCCCGGACCGGCGCTGTGGTCCGGGCCGGCCCGGTGTCCGGTGCGGCCACCCTCGCGCTACGGAACAACGGTGGCGGATCCGGACGGACCGGTACGGGACGAGTGGTGCGGGAAAGGACAGCATGAGCGAGCGGTTGGCCGTGGTCAGCGGCGGCGGTACGGGAATCGGGGCGGCCGTGGCGCGGGCGCTCGTCGTGGACGGGTGCTCGGTGCTGGTCGTGGGCCGGCGCGCGGAGAAGCTCACGGCCACGGCCGAGCGGATCGGAGCCGAATGTGGCCGTCCCGAGGCGATCCGTGCCGTGACGACGGACCTCACCGACCCCGACGAGGTGCTGAAGGTGGTCGAGGCGGTCGGTGAACGGCCGGTCGACGTGGTGGTCAACAACGCTGGCGGCTACCACAGCGGGGACAGCGGCACGCTTGCCGGGATCGCCGCGAACTGGCGGGCGACCCTGGACACCAACGTGCTCACCGCGGTGCTGCTCACCGAGGCGTTGCGACCGGCACTGCGCCGGCCCGGCGGGCGGGTGATCCTGGTCAGCTCCATCGCCGCGCAGCGCGGTGGCGGCGACGCGTACTCGGCGGCGAAGGCGGCGCTGCACGGCTGGGCGTACAGCCTCGCGGCCCAGCTCGGGCCGGACCAGATCACGGTAAACGTGGTCAGCCCGGGCTACGTGGCGGAGACCGAGTTCTTCGCCGGCCGGATGACCCCGGAGGGCCATGCGCAGCGGGTGGCCGCGACCCTGGTCGGACGGGCCGGGGTGCCGGACGACGTCGCCGAGTCGGTGCGCTACCTGGCCAGCCCCGCCGCCGGCTACGTCACCGGCCAGGTGCTCGGGGTCAACGGGGGGTCGGTGCTCGGCCGCTGACCGATCAGCCGTTGAGCATGTCGTAGGCAGCGGTCGGGGCCTGCTGGGCCTGCTTTTCGGTGAACGCGACCACCGCCGGGGCGGCGCCGAAGTCGAAGTACTCGACCACGTACTCGGACGCCTTCTTCTTGCCGGCGGCCGGGATCTCCAGCGTCAGCGAGGACAGGTTGCCGTCCGCGCCGACCACCGCGCTGAGCGGGAGCTGCCCGTCGGCGTCGTCGAGCGCGGCCACACCCTCCAGCGCGTCCGCCAGGTCCGGCGCGGCGGACAGGTCCACCACACCGGTGTACGTGCCAGGCTCACCGGCCTGCACGTCGGTGGCGGCGCGGATGATCGCGTCGGCGTTGCCCGGGTCGGTGCCCTCGTAGGTGGGCAGCGAGTCCGGTCCCTCGATCTTCGCCGGGTCCAGCTCCATCCACTTGGTGGGCAGCTTCATCAACTTCTGGATGTCCTTGGCGCCCTTGAAGTTCACCTTCATCCAGGTGCGTGACTCGACCATCCGGAAGGACATCTCAAGCGTGAAGTCCTTGTCCTTGGTGACGGTGTCGATGTCCATGCCTCGGTTCGCCGGGTCGACCACGCCGGAGACGTCACCCGAGGAGTCGCTTGTGGTGAAGCGGAAGGCCGGGTCCTGTTCACCCGGCACGGCCGCCAGCAACTCCTGCTTCGGGTCCGGCGGCGGTGGAGCCGCCGCGGGGGTGGTCTCGTCGTCGCAGCCGGCCACCATGGTCGCGGCCAGTAGGGCGGCGGCCACGGCCGCGAGACGGCGGGTCGTGGCGGTGGTACCGGTTCGCTGAGTCATCTCGTCTCTCTCTCCGGGATCGAACGGGAATGGTAGAACACACTCCCGGCCGCGGCCCGACTCTGCTGTCGCGGCGCTGGTAGAAACGTCGGATGGGCCAGGAACGGACGGCGGTACGGGAGCGGGCCGAGGCGGTGCTGCGGCGGCTGGCCGGCGCGCAGGCCCGGCTTCGCGAGGACCAGTGGCGGGCGATCGAGGCGCTGGTGGTGGACCGCCGGCGGGTGCTGTGTGTGCAGCGCACCGGGTGGGGCAAGTCGGCCGTGTACTTCGTGGCGACCGCGCTGTTGCGCGAGCGCGACGGCGACGAGACGCACGGCCGGGCCGCTCCCGCCGGGCCCACGGTCATCGTGTCGCCGTTGCTGGCCCTGATGCGTAACCAGGTCGACGCCGCGGCCCGGGCCGGTATCCGGGCCCGCACGATCAACTCGGCGAACCTGGACGAGTGGGACGCGATCACCGCCGAGATCCACGCCGGCACGGTGGACGTGCTGCTGATCAGCCCGGAACGGCTCAACAACCCGGACTTCCGGGACGCCGTACTACCGCAGCTGGCCGCCACCACCGGTCTGCTGGTGGTCGACGAGGCGCACTGCGTGTCGGACTGGGGGCACGACTTCCGGCCGGACTACCGCCGGCTGCGTACCTTCCTCGGTAACCTGCCCGACCGCACCCCGGTGCTCGCGACGACCGCCACCGCCAACGCCCGGGTGACCCGGGACGTGGCCGAGCAACTGGGCACCGAACCGACCGTGGCGACCGGGCCGCGACCGGACGTCCTGGTGCTGCGTGGCAGCCTGGACCGGGAGTCGCTGCGGTTGGGCGTGCTCGACCTGCCGAGCCCGGCGCACCGGCTCGGTTGGCTCGCCGACCACCTGGATCAGCTCCCCGGTTCCGGCATCGTCTACACGTTGACGGTGGCCTCGGCGACCGAGACCGCCGAGTTCCTCCGCTCGCGCGGCTGGGCGGTGGCCGCGTACACCGGGCAGGCCGAGGACGCCGACCGCCGCGCCGCCGAGCAGGACCTGCTGGACAACAAGATCAAGGCCCTGGTGGCCACCAGCGCGCTCGGCATGGGCTTCGACAAGCCGGATCTCGGCTTCGTCGTGCACCTCGGCGCACCGCCGTCGCCGATCGCCTACTACCAGCAGGTCGGCCGGGCCGGGCGGGCCGTCGAACACGCCGAGGTGCTGTTGCTGCCCGGCGTGGAGGATGCGGCCATCTGGCGGTACTTCGCCTCACTGGCCTTCCCGCCCGAGGAGCAGGTCCGTGCGGTGCTGGCCGCGCTGCACACCGACCGGCCGCTGTCCACGCAGGCCCTGGAGCCCCTGGTGGACCTGCGACGGGCCCGGTTGGAACTGATGCTCAAGGTGCTCGACGTGGACGGCGCGGTCCGCCGGGTACGAGGCGGCTGGCTCGCCACCGGCGAGCCCTGGACCTACGACGAGGCCCGGCTGGGCCGGGTCGCCGCCGCCCGCAGCGCCGAACAACAAGCCATGGTCGAGTACGCGGCGACCACCGGCTGCCGGATGCGCTACCTGCGGGAATGTCTGGACGATGCGGAAGCGGTCGACTGCGGCCGGTGCGACCGTTGCGCCGAGGCGCTGTTTCCGCCCGAGGTGTCGGCGGCAGCGCTTAGCGCTGCGCAGACCTTCCTCGGCCGCCCCGGGGTGCAGATCGCGCCGAAGAAGCTCTGGCCGACCGGGCTGGAGCCGGTCGGCGTACCGCTGAAGGGACGCATCGCCCCGACGGAACAGGCACTGCCGGGCCGCGCCGTCGGCCGGCTGTCGGATCTCGGCTGGGGTGGTCGGCTGCGCGGGCTGGTCGGCCCGGGTGCGCCGGACGGCCCGGTGCCCGAGGACGTGGCCGCCGCCGTGGTCGAGGTGCTCAAGGCGTGGGCGCACGGTGACGACCCCTGGCCGAACCGCCCGACCGGGTTGGTCTCGGTAGGCTCGCGGACCCGCCCGACGCTTGTCGGTTCGCTGGCCGAGCGGATCGCCGCCGTCGGCCGGCTGCCGCTGCTGGGCCAGGTGATCCCCGCCGGGCCGGTGGCCGCCGACGGTCCGCGTGGCAACAGCGCGCAGCGGGTACGCGCCCTGCACGGCACCCTCACCGTGCCCGGCGACCTCGCCGAGGCCGTCGCCGACCTGGACGGCCCGGTGCTGCTGGTGGACGACCTGGTCGACTCCGGCTGGACCATGACGATGGCGGCCCGGGAACTCCGCCGCGCCGGTGCCTCCGGCGTGCTGCCGCTCGCTCTCGCCGTGGCCGCCTGAGGATGCGACCGGAACCACGATCCGATCGGCCCGCCGGGTGCCCGATCGAGCCGGCGGTACGGTGGGCGCATGGCTGACCAGGCACCCGACGCGCCCGCGTTCGGGTCGGTACGCACCGCCGAGCGACCAGTCGCCGGCCAGGACACCGGCGCGACTCCGGCTGGCCAGGACCCTGGCGCGGCCTCGGCCGTGCCGGACCGGGCCACACTGCGGTTGGCGCTGGTGGTCGGCGGGCTCGTGCTGGCGGTGCTGCTCGGGTTCGGGCTCGGGCGGATCAACGGAGGCGGCGGTTCCACGGCGGCCGGCGGCACCGACAGTGCGCTGGCCGATCACCCCCACGCCCCGGGTGCCGGCGCACATTCACACGGTGTCGACCAGGGCGCGGCGGCCGAGGCCGGCGGTCTGGCGGTCAGCCGCGACGGTTACACCCTCACCCCGCTGACCGCCGAGTTCACCGCCGGGCAGGCAGGTGAGCTGCGGTTCCAGATCCGGGACGGGCAGCGTCGGACGGTCACCCGGTTCGCGGTGGTGCACGACAAGCCGATGCACGTGATCGTGGTACGTCGGGACCTGTCCGGCTACCAGCACCTGCACCCGACCATGGCGGTGGACGGCACCTGGTCGGTGCCGCTGACGCTGCCGTCGCCCGGCGTCTGGCGCGCGTACGCCGACTTCACCGCCCTCGCCGACGACGGCCGGCAGACGGCGACGACGCTCGGGGTGGATCTGGCCGCGCCCGGTGGCTACACGCCCCGCGACCTGCCCGGTCCGGAGATCACGACCAGGGCCGACGAGTTCACCGTCGAGTACCAGGGGGCTCCCCAGCCTGGGCTCACCGTGCCGGTCGACTTCCGGATCACCGGGGCGGACGGCGCGAGCCCGGCGCTGGAGCACTACCTCGGCGCGTACGGTCACCTCGTCGCGTTGCGCGAGGGTGACCTCGGCTACCTGCACGTGCACCCGGAGGCGGAGCTGGTCGACGGGGCGATCCGGTTCTGGCTCACCACGCCGGGGCCCGGACGGTACCGCCTCTACCTGGACTTCGCGACCGGGGGAGAGGTACGCACGGCAGAGTTCACGGTGTCGGTGTCTTAGCCCGCCGTCCGGCGGATCGGTGCGGCGGTGGGGTCAACCGACCGGCGGATCGGCCGCCGGGCGAGGTAGCGCAGCAGGTCGCGGATGTGGTGCTTCTCCTCCGCCGGCACCGCTGGATCCGCCAGCCGTTGCAGGATGACCCGCACATCGGCCTCCACCGGGCCGTCGTCACCGCGTCGCCACGACCCGGGGCCGGCGTCGGGCAGACCGAGAGCGCGGAAGGCAGCCGCCACCGGCAGGTCGAGCGCGGCGCAGAAGCCGCGGACCTTGGCCAGTTCGGGATAGTCCTGCCAGTCACCGGCGAGCCAGCGGAAGACGGTCGAGCGACCGACGCCGGTGTGGGCGGCCAGGTCGGTGACGGTCCAGCCGCGCTCCTCACGGGCGTCGTCGATGGCACGGCGCACGAAACGCGCGAAGGCCATCTGCGGCGAAACCTCTGCCGAACCCATCCGGTGGGTCTTCCCTCCCGACCGGCACCCGACGGTGCGCTCTTCGAGAGTAGTACGGGAACGACGCCGGACAACTGACTGATCGACCAGACGATTGCGGTGGCGAGACGCGAATCCGTCACACCGCCGACGACACCTGCGCGAGCAGCGTCTCCAGCCGGGGGGTGAGCTGCCACTGGGCGACCAGTTCCCGGTACTCCGCACGCTGGGCGGCGGTCGGGTCGGCGCCGGTTCGTCGGGCCCGGATGAGCAGGTTCCGTGGAGTGTGCGCGGAGTCGACGAACTCGACCACCTCGGCCCGGTAGCCGTGCAGCCGCAGCAGCCCGGCGCGCAGCGCGTCGGTGAGGACGTCCGCGAAGCGCTCCCGCAGGATGCCCTGCCGGGTGAGCAGGTCGTACGGCCCCGGAGCCGGCCGGTTACGCAGCTGCGCCGCGACGTCGTGGTGGCAGCACGGCGCGGCGAGCACCCAACGGGCGTGCCAGCCCACCGCCCGGGCCAGCGCCTCGTCGGTGGCGGTGTCGCAGGCGTGCAGCGCGAGCACCAGATCGGGTGGCGGTTCGACGGCCGCGTCGGCGATCGTGCCGGCGACGAATCGCACCCGCCCGGCCCAGCCCAGCCGCTCGGCCAGCTCGGTGTTGCGGCGGCGCTGGTCGTCGCGCACGTCCACACCCACCAGCTCGACGTCGACGCCCGACGTGGACAGATAGCGGTACGCGGCGAAGGTCAGGTAGGCGTTGCCGCAGCCCAGGTCGACCACTCGTAGCGGTCGGTCCAACTGCCCGGCCAGCCCGTCGGGGAGGGTGGCGGTCAGCGCCCGTAGGAACGCGTCCACCTGTCGTCGCTTGGCCGCCGAGCCGCCGATCGCGGCGAAGAGCGGATCGCCCGGATCGAGCAGGTACTCCTTGGCCCGGTCGTGCCCGGAGGCTGCCGCTGGAGCGGCCGGCTGGCTCGCCGCGCTGCGGTGCACCTGGGCCTCACCGGATTTGGTGACCCGCAGTTGCAGGGTGGCGTCGGCGGTCTCCACATGCCAGTTGCCGAACGGCTCGGCCAGCAGCGCCTCCACCGCGGCGTTCGCCTCCGGCCCGGGGCTCAGATTCCGGGTGTGTGGCCGGGCCCCGTCGGAGGTGGAAATCTGTAGCCGCTGACCGGCCTTGAGAGCGACCGGCCGCAACTCGGCCCGGATCATCGAGGGACGCTGGCCGCGCCGCCGTCCGGCCGCCACGGCCCGGGTGAGGGCCGGTCCGAGCAGCATCGAGCGGACCTCGGCCAGGGCGGAGTCCAGTGGTTCGGGCATCGCTCCATCTTTCCGGGGACGACTGGGCGGCATCGTCGGCCGGCAGGCGCTAACCGCTCGCCGCCCGCGCTGCCATCCCTCAGCACTGCGTCAACCGACGCACCGGTTCGACTCGAAGCCGGTGCGTGGAGTGAAGCAGAGCAAAGGGGCCGGACAAGGAAGTACCGCCCGGGCGGCGACGGGTCGGTCCAGTGGCACTGGCCGCTCGCCGCTGCTTCGGGCGGTACGTCGTCAGTCGGTGGTTGCCTCGGCCGGCGTACCGCTGTCGGCAGCGGTACCACGGCGGCGTCGGCGGCGGCGCGGGCGCGGAGCGGCCTCACCGGCGACGTCCTCGCCGCGGCCGGTGGTCGCCTCGGCGGGGGTGCTGTCGACGGCCGTCGAGGCCGTCTCGGCGCCCGCCACCGCCTCGCCGGCCCGGCGACGCCGGCGACGTCGGGGGGTACGGGTGCCTTCCTCGGCGTCACTCCCGGTGGCGTCGGTTGGCGTGGTGTCGGCACCGTCCTGCCGGCGACCGCTGCCGCCGCGTCCACGGCCACCGTCGCCACGGCCGCCCTCACTCCGACCACCCTCACCACGGCCGCCCTCGCCTTGACCGCGGCGGCGGGTGCCGCGCGGCTCACCCCGCCGGGGACGGCCACCGCCCAGATCCTCCTCGACCTCGGCGGCCAACCCGGCGCGGGTGCGCTCGGCGGTCGGCAGGGTGCCGGTGATCTCGGTGGAGATGTGCAGGTCGGTGTAGAGGTGCGGCGAGGTGTGATACGTCTCCGGCGGCTCGGGCATGTCCAGTCCGAGCGTCTTGTCGATGATCCGCCAGCGGGGCATGTCGTCCCAGTCGACGAAGGTCACCGCGACGCCGCTCGCGCCGGCCCGACCGGTCCGGCCGATCCGGTGGGTGTAAGTGTCCTGGTCTTCCGGGCAGTCGTAGTTGATCACGTGCGTGACGCCGCTGACGTCGATGCCCCGGGCCGCCACGTCGGTGGCGACCAGGGTGTCGATCTTTCCGGCCCGGAAGGCCCGCAGGGCCCGCTCGCGGGCACCCTGACCGAGGTCGCCGTGCACCGCCGCGACCGCGAAGCCCCGGAAGTCCAGGTCCTCGGCGACCCGGTCGGCGGCCCGCTTGGTCCGGGTGAAGATGATGGTCAGGCCACGGCTCTCGGCCTGAAGGATCCGGGCCACGATCTCGATCTTGTTCATCGAGTGGGTGCGGTAGACGAGCTGCTCCGTCTGCGGCGAGGGGCCGGTCTCGGCGCTGTGCCCGGCGTGGATCGTGATCGGGTGGCGCAGGAAGCGCCGGGACAGCGTCACGATCGGGTCCGGCATGGTCGCGGAGAAGAGCATGGTCTGCCGATCCTCCGGCAGCATCGCCAGGATCCGCTCGACGTCGTCGAGGAATCCGAGGTCGAGCATCCGGTCGGCCTCGTCCAGGACCAGCGCGCGTACCCCGTGCAGGCGCAGGTGCTTCTGCTTGGCGAGGTCCAGCAGGCGACCCGGCGTGCCGACGAGGATCTCCACGCCCTTGCGCAGCGCGTCGATCTGCGGCTCGTACGCGACGCCGCCGTAGATCGGCAGCACGCGTACGCCCCGGGTGCGGCTGGCGGCGGCGATGTCCTTGGCCACCTGGATGCCCAGCTCGCGGGTCGGTACGACGACCAGGGCCTGCGGCAGTCCGTCGCCGCCCTCGTCGGGTGCGAAGACCCGCTCCAGCAGCGGGACGCCGAAGCCCAGCGTCTTGCCGGTGCCGGTCGGTGCCTGCCCGATCAGGTCGGCTCCGCGCAGCGCGATCGGCAGTGCGTACTCCTGGATGGCGAAGGCGCGGGTGATGCCGGCCGCGGCCAGCGCGTCGACGGTCTCGGCACGCGCGCCGAGCTCGGCAAAGGTCGGTGCCTCCGGTCGGACCGGGGCGGTCGGGGCCAGTTCCTGGCCGTCGGTGATTTCTTGAATCGGCTCACTCATGTGGATTTGGGGGTGCCCTCTCGTGGGTGCGCCCCGTCATGTCCTCAGGGCGCGTTCGGTATGGCGCGGGCCACACGGTCGGCGGCAGAGAGCCGGGCGCGACCGGGCCGCACGCGCGCCGTGGGTCGGACTTCGACCGGATCGGAGTTGACTCCGGCCGGATCGGCGCCTACGGCAACTCCTCCATGCTACCTGAACGGGCCAAACAGAGTCCCGATTCCGCGGCGACGAGCGACGGCGCAAAGGTTTGTAAGTGACCTGTATCACATCTAGCCGGGTGGAGGGCGGTTCGTGCGGGCCTGCCGGTGCTCCGGCCGGACGGTAGCCTGCGCACGTGTCCGCCCCCACCCCGCCCGGCCACGCCGCCCCCAACGCGCCCGGCCAGACCGTCGCCGACCTGCTCGGCCTGGTGGCCCTCGGCGAACTGCTCGCCTTCGACCGGATGGCGGCCGACGCCCGGCTCGCGCCCGACCTGCGCCGCCGGGCCGCCTTGAGTGAGATGGCCGCTGCCGAGATCGCCAATTACCGGCGGGTGGCCGACCGGCTCACCGCGCTTGGTGTGCCGCCGGACGACGCGATGGCGGCGTACGTCACGCCGTTGCAGGCATACCACGACTCGACCGAGCCCCGCGACTGGGCGGAGGCGGTCACCAAGGCGTACGTCGGTGATGCGATCACCGACGACTTCCTCCGGGAGATCGCCGTCGCGCTGGGGGAGCCCGACCGCCAACTGGTCCTCGACGTGCTGCACGAGTCGCGGTACGCGGAGTTCGCCGCCGCCGAGATCCGGCTCGCCATCGGGGCCGATCCGACCGTGGCGGGCCGACTGTCGATGTGGGCTCGACGTCTGGTCGGCGAGGCGCTGTCCCAGGCGGGGCGGGTCGCCTCCGCCGACCAGGGGGCCCTCACCAGGCTGATCGCCGCAGGTGGTGACGTCGACGTGGCGGAATTGTTCCGGCGGCTGACCGCCGCGCACACCGCGCGGATGGCCGCCGTCGGGCTCAACAACTGAGTCGGGCTCGACAACCGAGTCGAGACAACCGAGTCGAGCGCGGCAGCCGAGCAGAGACCGGCAACAGGGCGGTGTGGCGAGACATCCCCGCCCCGCCGGTCCTGTCGCCGGTCTGTCAGAACGTCAGCGGACGGTGAAACCGACCGCCCGAGGGGACGCCTCGGCGATCTCGACATAGGCGACCTTGCCGACCGGTACGATCACCCGCCGCCCCTTCTCGTCGGTCAGGGAGAGAGTGCCCTCGCCCCTGGCGACGGCGTCGGTCACGATCTGCTCGATCTCGGCCGGCGACTGTGCGCTCTCCAGGACCAGCTCGCGCGGCGCGTACTGCACGCCGATCTTGACCTCCACTGTGCCTCCTCCATCGGGCGAAATGGCCGCCCTGCGAAGGCTATCCGATCACAAGGTCGAAGGTCAGGCTGACTCACCTTGCAGCGGGAAGCTGGCGATGCCCCGCCAGGACAGCGCCGCGACCAACGCCTCGGCCTCCGCCTTGGGCACCTGACGGCCGCCGGCCAACCAGAACTGCGCGGCGGTCTCGGCCGCGCCGACCAGGCCCGAGGCGAGCAACTCGGCGTGCGCCCGGCTGACCCCGGTGTCGGAGATGATCGTGTCGGTGATCGCCGCGATGCAGCCCTGCTCGACCCGCTCCACGCGCTGCCGCACTGCCGGCTCGTTGCGCAGGTCCGACTCGAAGACCAGGCGGAAGGCCTCGCTCTCGTGATCGACGAAGTCGAAGTACGCCCGCACCGACGCGCTGACCCGCTCCTTGTTGTCGGTGGTGCTTGCCATGGCGTCGTGCACCTTGGCGACGATTGCGTCACAGTGCGTGTCGAGCAGCGCGAGATAGAGCTCCATCTTGCCGGGGAAGTGTTGGTACAGCACCGGCTTGGAGACCCCGGCCCGCTCGGCGATGTCGTCCATGGCCGCAGCGTGGTAACCGTGCGCGACGAACACCTCCTGAGCAGCGGCGAGTAGCTGCTTGCGGCGCGCCGAACGGGGCAGGCGCGTGGGTCGTCCGGCGGTCTGGGCGCCGTTCCCCACAGCGGTCATGGGAACCTCCGAGGTTGTCGTACGGGCCGGCATATCACCCGAACCGGTCGGGGCCCCTCGGCCCCTCGCGGAATTGGCCCGCCGCTGTAACTTATCGCCACTGTCGCCACACGGTAGCCTCAGCGGGGGCGACCAAGGAGCGCGCGGTGAGTGAAACAGGGCAACCCGGTGCCGCCACCCCGGGAGAGCACGGCGACGGGACGGGTCAGCGCGATGACCTGGCCCGTTCCGGCAACGGGTGGGCGCCGCCGCCGGTCGACTGGTCGTGGGGCCCCGAGGTCGTGCCGGGTTCCGACACGACCAGGCCGCGGCCGGAGGCCCCGTCCGGCTGGGCCACCGCCTCGTCACGCCACGCCGACCTGCCCGCTCCCGTCGGTGAGCAGGCGGAGCCGGAGCGGCCCGTGCGGGTGAACGGCAACCACGTCAACGGCCACCGGACGAACGGCGCGCCCGTCGCCGACCAGACGCCGGCCAACCGGCATGCCCCGGTCAGCGCACCGCCCGGCCTGCTTGGGCCGGGTCAGGACCCCGGGCAGGACCGGCTCGTCGTACCGGCGCCCCGCCCGGCTCCGTCCGGCGAGCAACCGGTCACCACCGGTACCGTTCTGCCGACCTCGTCACCCCCGGCCGTGCAGGTGCCGCCGGTCGGCACGGCCCCCTCCGGCTTCGAGATGCCGCCCGGCCTGCACGCGCCCACCGCCGAACGGTCCGGGGAGGGCCCGACGGGCGGCCGGCAGCAGGGCTGGGACGACGGTTTCCCGCCGGAGCCGGTCGGCGAGCCCTGGCCGACCGTGCCGGTCACCGAGCAGGCCGCCGGGCCGGCTGACCGCCCTTCGGCGGCCGGCACCGACCAGCCCGCCCGCTGGTCGGACGCGTCGGGCGGCGTTGACCAGCCGGCCGGCTGGTCGCCTGTCGAACAACCCGCCGACGATTCGGACCGACCCAGCTGGGCCCAGCCCGGCCCGGCCCGCGACTGGGCGCCGCCGTGGGCGCGCGACGATGGTGAGCCCGCCGACCGCCGGTCCCGTGAGGTGCCGGCCCGGAACTGGGCCAGTGAGCCCAACCGCCCGTACGAGCCGGTCCGCGCCGAGCCGACGCGTCCGTACGAGCCGGTCCGCGCGGACCGGCCCCGAACGTACGAACCCCGCAGGGATGCCGAGCCCGTCCCCGAAGGCCAGTCATCCACCGCGCCCGATCCGGTGGACAAGCCGGCCGCCGATCCGAGCAGCGCACCCCCGACCCCGCAACCTCCCTCGTGGGCGCGTGCGTCCGAGGTGCCGCCGGCCCACGAGCGTCCGTCCTGGGCGCTGCCCCCGGCCGCCGGCGACCCGACAAGCGCACCGCCGGCCCCCCAGCGTCCGTCGTGGGCGCGTGCGTCCGAGGTGCCGCCGGCGGAGGAGCGTCCGTCGTGGGCGCTGCCGCCGGTCAGCGGTGCACCGGCGAACGAGGGCCCGCCCTGGGGTACGCGGCACGAGGAGGCTCCGCCCTGGGGCAACCGGTCCGGCGGCCAGTCGACCGACGAGCGCCTGCCGTGGGCGCTGCATCCGGCCAGTTCCCCGCCCGCCGGGACGCCGTCCGGTGCCGTCGATCCGACCAGCGCCCCACCGGCCGGACCCCGATCGACCGCCCCCACCGGCAGCGCACCGCAGCCTGGCCCGCCGAGCCGGCGTGAGACATCCGAGCCCGGCTCGACGCCATCGGTCACCGAGGCCCGGTCGGCCGCCGATCCTCCGGGGTATCGACCGTTCCGGCTGCGGCCGGTTCCGGACGAGCCGACACCCGCGCCCGCCGCGGCTCCCGCCCCGCCGGACCCGACCGCCGGGGCGGCTGCGACCGACCAGGTTCCAGGTGAGCCCGGCCGCCGCGAGCGCACCCCCTCTGTGCCCGTCCCGACGAGTGCAGCCCCCTATGCGGCACGCCGGTCCGCGCCCGATCCGGTCCCGCCGACTGAGCCGGCCGGCGACCGTTCGAGGGACAGCACCACGGCGGTGTTGCCGCAGCGCGTCCCTGCCGAACCGGACGTGCCCGTCGTGCCGGAGCCGCCAGCTGTGGAGCCACCCGCCGAAACCCCGGAACTCGCCCGGATCGCCACTCATCTCCGCCGTGACGACGAGCCGGCCACGCTGCGGGACCGGCCGGAGGGCTTCGACGTCAACGCGATCCTCGCTGCCGTCCGAGGAGTCGAGGGCGTACGCGACGCCGCCCTGCGGCGTACCCCCGCGGGTGCGCACAGCCTGCGTCTCGATCTCGCCGACGGGGCCGACCCGGCCGAGGTGAGTCGACAGGTCGCCCGGCTGTTGCAGGAGCGGATGGGGCTGGCTGCGGCACCGCGCGGCCTGCCCGGAGTTCCTGCCGTGCCGATGCGTCGGCGCTCTGCGGAGAGCCGGAGCGAGGCGGGTGAGACGCGCCCGGCCGTCGAGCCACGGCGTCCGTCGGCCCGACCCGGCGGCACCCGGACGGAGACTCCGCCGAGCCGGCCGGAGACCGTGCCGGAGACCACCCGTCGGCGCCGGCAGTCACCGGCGCCGAACCGGGGCCGCGCGGTCGTGGACGAGCCGGGTGCGCCGGGCAGTCCGGTGACCCTCGGTGCCTCCTACTCCGGCGGGCAACTCACCACGACCGAGTCCGCGCCGTCGCGACCGCTGGACACCGGCGGGGCGCCGGGCCCCCGGGTGATACTCGACCACGTCCAGGTGAGCACGTTCGGGCTTGATGCCAACGTCGAGGTCCGACTGGTCGCGGGCGACCAGAACGCCTCGGGGTACGCCACCGGGCCTGCCGTCGACGGCTTCGTGCTGCGGTTGTGCGGCGTCGCGGCGGCGGCGGCGGTCGACGAGCTGCTCTACGCCGCCGGTCCCACGGCGGAACGTGGACGGTGCTTCGTGGAGCACGCCGCGGTGGTGCCGTTCGGCAACTGCGAGGTGGCCACCGTGGTGGTGCTGCTGGTCTGCGACGGGTGGGTCGAGCAGTTGGCCGGGTCCGCCCTGGTGGCCGGCGATCCCCGGCAGGCGGTGGTGCGGGCGACCCTGGCCGCGGTCAATCGTCGACTGGAGGCGCTGCTGGCGTGAGCCGTTCCAGGCAGACTGGAACGGTGAAGCCTGCCACCCTCTGGCCCGAACGGCTGTTGCCCGCTCACTCGGTTCCGCCGCCCTGGCCGGGGCGCGAGGTACGACTCGACGGAGCTGTCACCTACGTCCGGGAGACGCCGGCCACCGGCCCGGACGCCGAACCGGCGTTGTACGTGCACGGCCTGGGCGGCTCGTCGCAGAACTGGACCGACCTGGCGGGCCTGCTCGCCGAGCGGCTGGACGGTCAGGCGATCGACCTGCCCGGCTTCGGTCGCAGCGAGCCGGGCCGCCGCTACACCGTGCCGGTCTTCGCGGACCGGGTGATCCGCTGGATCGAGTACTCCGACCGCGGGCCGGTGCACCTGTTCGGCAACTCGCTGGGTGGGGCGATCTCGGTGCGGGTGGCCGCCCTCCGGCCGGATCTGGTCCGGACACTGACCCTGGTGTCGCCGGCCCTGCCGTTCCTCGACTTCCGCCGGTCGTTGCAGGGACGGATGCTGCCGCTGCTGGCGATCCCCCGAGGCGAACGGGTGGCCGCCTGGCGGCTGGCCCAACTCGCGCCGGAGGTGATGGCCCAGCAGGTGATGGAGGCGTGCGTGGCCGATCTCACCCGGATCAGCGACCAGCGTCGGAGCGAGGCGCTGGAGGAGATCCGGGTCCGCTACGAGGCGGAGCACTACGCGGCGGCGTACGTGCGGACCTTCCGTGGCCTGGTGTCCAGCTTCGTGCGGTCGTACCTGCCCGGGTCGGGCTCGCTGTGGCGGATGGCCGGCACGGTGCGTGCGCCCTCGCTGGTCATCGGGGGACGGCAGGACCGGTTGGTCGACGTGCGGGTCGCGCCGCAGGCCGCCCGGGTGATCCCGGACAGCCGACTCCTGATGATCAATGGTGTCGGTCACGTGGCCCAACTTGAGGTGCCGCGCCTGGTGGCCCGGGCCGTGCTGGGGCTGCTCGCCGAGACGAGGGAACCCGCCCGCCGGGCCGACCTGGCAGGATGACCGGGATGCGCAGCCCTGGTAGCCGTCGTCGATCGGCTCACTCCGCTGGCCGTCATGCCGTCCGGCGGGGCCACCAGTATCGGGCGGCGGACCAGACCGGGTCCGCCGCGGGCGGGGGGCGTCGTAGGCGGCCCGGGACCGGTGCCCTGATCCGGGTGGCGGCGCTGGTGACCGCCGTCGGTGCCGCGGTGGCGATGGTGGCCGGCGGCACCGGTGTGGGCTCAGGGGCGGCCGACGAGATCGACCCGGTGGTCTCCGGGCCGGCCGTGGCCCTGGCGCCGGTGGCGACGCCGTCGCCGGTGTCCCCGTCGCCTGCGGAGAGGTCCCCGTCGCCCGCGCCACCCGTCCTGCAGGAGCCCGGTTCGATCCCGTCGACCGGCCCGGGTCGCTTCGGGTACGACGACCGGACCGGCCCGGTGCTGGGTACGGCCGGTGGCCTGCGGCGCTACCGGGTGGCCGTGGAGTCCGGCTCCGGCGTGGACGCGGGCGAGTTCGCCCTGGCGGTGCGGACGGCGCTGGCCGGCCCCGGCAGTTGGGTGGACAGCGGTCGGCTGCGGCTGCGGCAGGTCGAGCGCACGGCTCGTCACGACTTCACCGTCTACCTGGCCACGGCCGGGACGGCGGGCCGGATGTGTGCCGCCGGGGGTGTCGACATCCGGGTCGGTGGTCGGCCGTACACCTCCTGCCGCGCACCGGGAAAGGTGATCATTAACCTGGACCGCTGGCGGCTGTCGGTACCGCACTTCGTCGAGGCCGACGTGCCACTGTCGCTCTACCGGACGTACGTGGTCAATCACGAGGTCGGGCACGAGTTGGGTAACCGGCACGAGCGCTGCCCGGGCCGTGGCGACCCGGCTCCGGTGATGATGCAGCAGACGCTCTTCCTCAAGGGCTGCGTCGCGAACCCGTGGCCGTACCTGGACGGCCGGCGGTACGCGGGTCCCCCGCTCTGAGCCCATCCGCGCTGAGCGGGTATCGCGTCCGAACGGCAGCAAGTCGATCAAAATGCGGCGATGTGCCGGAATAGGGTGCGACGATGATGACATGCCCTCTTCGCCCCTTTGGCGGGAATATCGCCGCGCGGACCACCCGCCGGAGCCCGAGGATCGGCACCGCAGGCCGGTGGTTCCGTACCGGAGGGTCGTGACGCTGGGCATGGTGCTGGTGCTGGCCGCCACCGCGGCGGTCCTGCTGGCCCGGACCGGTCAGCGGGTGGCCGCCCCGGACCAGGGCTTCGGCAACCGGATCGCATCCGGATCGGGAGGCGAGGAGCGGTCCGGGCCGAGCAGGTATCCGTGGGCGGGTGCCGGCAGCTTCACGCTGGCCGGTGACCACTCGCCGGTGTATGGCGAGGATGGCCCGGTGGTCCGCTACCGGGTGGCCGTCGAACGCGGCACCGGCCAGGACCCGGCCGCCTTCGCCGCCGCGGTCGACGGGGTGCTGGCCGACCCGCGTAGCTGGATCGGCACCCGGGAGCTGCGCGTGCAGCGGATCGCCGAGGCGGAATCGGCCGACTTCACCATCTATCTCGCCACCCCGCGCACCTCGGAGGCGATGTGCGCCGAGGGGGGACTGAGTACCGAGGGCTACACCTCGTGCCGGCTGCCCGGGCAGGTCATCATCAATCTGGCCCGCTGGCTGGAGGCGGTACCGGATTACGGCGCACCGCTGGAGGTCTACCGGGCATACGTGATCAACCATGAGGTCGGGCACGAATTCGGGGAGGGGCACGAGGCGTGTCCGGCACCGGGGGACCCGGCGCCGGTCATGCAGCAGCAGACGTACGGCCTGGACGGCTGCCTGCCGAACGCCTGGCCGCTCCTCGACGGGCACCGGTACGCCGGCGAGCTGATCGGCTGACCACGGCGGCGAGCGCTACCGGCCCGGTGGGTATTCCCGCTCCCGCATAGCGGGCGACGTGTCCCTGCTCATGGTCGATGGGCGCGTCGGCGAGCGACAATGGCCCGGTTGCCCACCATCGATCCCGGGGAGTCCACCGTGTCGTTGCCCCCGCTCGTCGAACCCGCCGCCGAGCTGACCGTTGACGAGATCCGCCGCTACTCGCGCCACCTGATCATCCCCGACGTCGGGGTCACCGGGCAGAAGCGGCTGAAGAACGCCCGGGTGCTCTGTGTCGGTGCCGGTGGTCTCGGTTCTCCCGCCCTGATGTACCTGGCCGCGGCGGGGGTCGGCACCCTGGGGATCATCGACTTCGACACCGTCGACGAGTCCAACCTCCAGCGCCAGATCATCCACGGCGTCTCCGACATCGGCCGGTCCAAGGCCGAGTCGGCCGCGGCGAGCATCCGCGAGATCAACCCGCTGGTGAACGTCGAGATCCACAACACCGCGCTGGACCGGGACAACGTCCGCGACATCTTCGCCCAGTACGACCTGATCGTCGACGGCACCGACAACTTCGCCACCCGCTACATGGTCAACGACGCGGCGGTGCTGCTCGGCAAGCCGTACGTCTGGGGGTCGATCTACCGCTTCGACGGCCAGGCGTCGGTGTTCTGGGCCGAGCACGGCCCCTGCTACCGCTGCCTCTACCCGGAGCCCCCGCCGCCGGGCATGGTGCCCTCCTGCGCCGAGGGTGGCGTGCTGGGCGTGCTCTGCGCCTCGATCGGCTCGATCCAGGTCAACGAGGCGATCAAGCTGCTCGCCGGCATCGGCGAGCCGCTTGTCGGCCGGTTGATGGTCTACGACGCCCTGGAGATGAGCTACCGCAAGATCAAGGTCCGGAAGGATCCGAACTGCGTGCTCTGCGGTGAGAACCCGACACTCACCGATCTCATGGAGGACTACGAGGACTTCTGCGGCGCGGTGTCGGTGGAGGCCCAGGAGGCGGTGGTCGACGCGACCATCACCGCCTCCGAGCTGAAGGAGTGGCAGGACGCCGGCAAGGACATCTTCCTCGTCGACGTCCGGGAGCCGGCCGAGTACGAGATCGTCCGTATCCCCGGGGCCACCCTGATCCCCAAGGGCGAGATCCTCTCCGGTGAGGCGCTGTCCAAGCTTCCGCAGGACCGGCAGATTGTGCTGCACTGCAAGTCCGGCGTCCGCTCCGCCGAGGCGTTGGCCGCGTTGAAGGCGGCCGGTTTCCGCGATGCGGTGCACGTGCAGGGCGGGGTGCTCTCCTGGATCAAGCAGATCGATCCCTCGCTGCCCGCGTACTGATCCACAGCCGAGGGGCCCCTCCACCACGTCCATGGGGGAGGGGCCCCTCGCCGCCACCCTGCCGTCGGTCGGATCTCACCTACCCGTCCTCCTGAGGCGAGATCACGTTTGCGCCGGTAGCGTGGCCGCCGTGGTCGACATCGACGCCGCGATCGGGTTCGTGGTGGCTCACGGAGATGCGGTGGAGCGTGCCCGCCTGTCCTGGCTGCGTACCGGCACGCAGCCACCGCCGGAGGTGCTCGACAGCGCCGAGGTCGGGCAGACACCCGGCGGCGGCTGGCCGGCATCCTGGGGCGACGAGGTCGCCTCGGTCGACGCCACCTGCTTCCGCCTCGCCGAACTGGACGACCTCGGTGCGCTGGGCCGCCCGAGCGCCCGTCGGGCGCTGGACTGGCTCGCCGCCGGCCAGCAGCCCGACGGCTGCTGGGAGGAGGACCCGGCCCTCGCGGACTCCGCGCCCGAGTGGGCCCGTCCGGGTGACCCGGAGGCGCGGCTGTACCTGACCGCCAACGCCGCCTTCTGGCTCACCGTGGCAGGCCTGGACGCGCGGGCCGCCGGGCCGCTGGACCACCGGGTCGGCGGGGCGTACGCCGGGGTGGTGCAGGCCGCCAGCCAGGCGCTCGCCACCCAACTGCGCCCCGACGGTAGTTGGCCGTCCTTCCTGGCTGCCGGTTGGCTCAGCGCGGCCGTCCTGCACCGGCAGCAGATGTTCTACGAGTCGGCGCAGATCAAGGCGGTGCTGGCGGAGCGGCTGCCGCAGGCGTCGGCGACCGATGCCGCCTGGCTAGCGGTGACGCTGCGCCGGGTGGGCGTCGACCATCAGGAGTGGACACTGGTGGCCGCCCGACGCCGGCTCACCGAGACACAGCGCAGTGACGGCGGCTGGAGCAGCGACGACGGCCACCAGTTCGACGTACACGCCACCCTCGCCGTCATCCGCGCCTTCCGCTAACCCCATCCCCACCCCCCACCCCCCACCCACCCCGCGTTCCCGCGATCTTGCAGTTCTTGCCTCTTCAAAGTGGGGCAATCGGTTCGTATCGGCGACCGAAAGTGCAAGATCGCGGAGGGCGGTGGTGGGTGGCGGTGGGTGGCGGTGGGGTGGGTCAGGGGCGGAGGTGGCCGGTGCCGGTTACGACGTACTTGGTGCTGGTCAGCTCGGGGAGGCCCATGGGGCCGCGGGCGTGCAGCTTCTGGGTGGAGATGCCGATCTCGGCGCCGAAGCCGAACTCGCCGCCGTCGGTGAACCGGGTCGAGGCGTTGACCATCACGGCCGCCGAGTCGACCCGGGCCACGAACTCCCGGGCGGCCGACTGAGAGTCGGTGACGATCGCCTCGGTGTGGCCGCTGCCGTACCGCCGGATGTGGGCGACCGCCGCGTCCAGCGAATCCACGACGGCGGCGGAGATGTCCGCGGCGAGATATTCGGTGCCGAAGTCCTCGTCGGTGGCCGGAACCACGGCGTCGGAGTGGGCTGCGACCCGCGCGTCGCCGTGCACGGTCACCCCGGCCTCGGCGAAGGCGGCCAGCATCGCCGGCAGGAAGGCGTCGGCGACGTCGGCGTGCACCAGCAGCGACTCGGCCGTGTTGCAGGTGGACAGGCGCTGCGTCTTCGCGTTCAGGGTGATCGCGACCGCCATCGACACGTCGGCGGCGGCGTCCACGTAGACGTGACAGTTGCCCACCCCGGTCTCGATCACCGGCACGGTCGACTCCTCGACCACGGTGCGGATCAGCGACGCCCCGCCGCGCGGGATCAGCACGTCGACCAGGCCCCGGGCCCGCATCAGCTCCTTGACCGAGTCGCGGGAGCTGGCGTCTACCAGCTGCACCGCGTCGGCGGGCAGACCGGCACCGTCGATCGCGTCCCGCAACACCGTCACCAGGGCCGCGTTGGAGTGCGCGGCGGAGGAGGAGCCGCGCAGCAGCGCCGCGTTGCCGGCCTTCAGGCAGATCCCGGCGGCGTCCACGGTCACGTTGGGCCGCCCCTCGTAGATGACGCCGACCACCCCGAACGGCACCCGGATCTGCCGCAGCTCCAGGCCGTTGGGCAGGGTCGAGCCCCGGACCACCTCGCCCACCGGGTCGGGCAGCGCGGCCATCTGGCGCAGCGCGTCGGCGATGCCGGCCACCCGCCCCTCGTCGAGGGCGAGCCGGTCCAGCACGGCCGCGCTCAGCCCGGCGTCGCGCCCGGCCGCCAGGTCCGCGACGTTCGCCGCCAGGATCTCCGGCGTACGCGCCACCAGCGCGTCGGCCATCGCGTGCAGCGCGGCGTCCTTGGCGGTACGCGTCGCCACGGCCAGCGTCTCCGCCGCCGTTCGCGCCCGGCGGCCCTGCTCGCTCACGCTCATTGCACAACTCCTCAGATTGGACGGTCTGTTACAGCAGCACCAGGTCGTCGCGGTGGACGACCTCCCGTTCGTACGCCGGGCCGAGCGCCGCGGCGAGGTCGGCGGTCGACCGCCCGAGCAGGCCGGGCAGCTCGATCGCGTCGTAATTGACCAGCCCTCGGGCCACCGGTGCGCCGGAGGTGTCGACGAGGTCGACCGGGTCGCCCGCGGTGAAGGCGCCGTCCACGGCGGTGATCCCCGCCGGCAGCAGCGACTTGCGCCGCCCCACCACCGCGGCCACCGCGCCCGGGTCGAGGTGCAGCCGGCCCCGGGGCGCGGTGGCGTGGGCGAGCCAGAACAGCCGGGCGGCGGGTCGTCGGGGGCTGGGGTGGAAGAAGGTGCCGACCGGCTCACCGGCCAGCGCGGCGACCGCCCTGGTGGCGGAGGTGAGCACCACCGGGATGCCGAAGCCGGTGGCGATCCGGGCCGCTTCGACCTTGGTCACCATGCCACCGGTGCCGACCCCCGCGCGGCCGCTGCCGCCGATCGCGACACCGACCAGGTCCGCCTCGTCGCGTACCTCGGGGATGCGGCGGGAGCCGGGTCGGGTCGGGTCGCCGGTCCAGAGCGCGTCGACGTCGGAGAGGAGCACCAGCAGGTCGGCGTCGACGAGCGCGGCCACCAGCGCGGCCAGCCGGTCGTTGTCGCCGAACCGGATCTCCTCGGTGGCGACCGTGTCGTTCTCGTTGACGATCGGCACCGCCCGCAGGTCGAGCAGCTTGCGCAGGGTGCGGTACGCGTTGCGGTAGTGGGCCCGCCGGGTCACGTCGTCGACGGTGAGCAGCACCTGGCCCACGGTGCGGCCGTGCCGGGCGAAGGCGGCCGCGTACCGCCCGATCAGCAGGCCCTGGCCGACGCTGGCGGCGGCCTGCTGGGTGGCCAGGTCGCGCGGTCGCCGGGGCAGACCGAGGGGGGCGAGGCCGGCGGCGATCGCGCCGGAGGAGACCAGCACCACCTCGCGGCCGTCGGCGGCCCGTAGGCCGAGGGCGTCGACCAACGCGTCGACCCGCCCGTCGTCCAGACCGCCACTGGCGGTGGTCAACGAGGAGGACCCGATCTTGACAACGACCCGCCGGGCCGCCGTGACTGCGTCGCGCACCCGCCCATTCTGCGCTGTCGTCGCGGCACGGCCCGGCGCCGTTCCCATAGTCTGGCCGCTTGTGACACCTGACGAGTACGTCGAGGCGGTGCTGGAACTGGTCGACCGGATCCCACCTGGCCGGGTGATGTCGTACGGGGCGGTGGCCGACGCGTTGGCCGAGCGCTCCGGGCGGGCATCGGCGCGGCTGGTCGGGGCGATCATGGCACGCCACGGTGGTGGGGCTCCGTGGCACCGGGTGGTGAACGCGTCCGGCGGGCTGCCGCCCCGGCTGGCCCGCGAGGCGCGGGCGCGTTGGCTCGCCGAGGGGACGCCGCTGCGCGGTACCGGGGTGGACATGCGGACAGCCGCGTGGTGGCCCGGGCAGGGGATGTGACCCCCGCCATAACGTGAGTAACATTCGGACCCATGACCCCGCCGCCGGGTGGCTCCGGCCCACCGCCCACCCCCGGACAGCCCGCCCAGAGCCCAGCCCCACCGGGCGCGCTGCCCCGGGGGGTGCACGCCGGCTACGCGCTCGGCTCGCTGGCGACCGGGGCCTTCGGCACCGTGCCGGGTCTGCTGCTGCTGCCCTACCTCACCGACACCCTCGGGGTGGCCGCCGGCGTGGCGGCCCTGCTGGTGCTGCTGCCGAAGGCATGGGACGTGCTGGTCAACCCGGTCGCCGGGCGGATCTCCGACCGCACCAGGTCGCGGTGGGGTGCCCGTCGTCCGTACCTGCTCTTCGGTGGGTTGGCACTGGCCGTGCTCTTCGGGGCCATCTTCGCCGCGCCGTTCGGTGCCGGTCCCGCCGCCGGGGCGTACGTCGCCGTCGCCTTCCTGGCCACCGCGACCGCGTTCGCCTTCTTCCAGGTGCCGTACGTGGCGATGCCGGCCGAGCTGACCAGCGACTACGCCGAACGTACCCGGATGATGACCTGGCGGATCGCGGTGCTGGCGCTGGCCATCCTGGTCGCCGGTGCGGTGGCGCCGCTTGTGCGCGACGCGGCCGGCGGAGGTGTTCCCGGGCACCGTTGGATGGGTGTCTTCGTGGCCGCCCTGATCGCGCTCGGCGCCGTCGGTGCCTTCCTCGGCACCCGGTCCGCCCCGCAGGGCGCGGTCGGTGAGAGCGAGCCGAGCCTGCGCGCCCAACTGACCGTCGCAGCCCGCAGCCGGCCCTTCCGGGCGCTGCTGCTCTGCTTCGTGGTGCAGTCCGCCGGGGTGGCCACGATCCTCGCCGGGGTCCAGTACTTCGCCGACCACGTACTCCGGGACTCGACGACCGGCCCGACCGTGCTCTTCGTCTGTTTCGTCGGCCCGGCGCTGGTGGTGATGCCGCTCTGGTCCCGGGTGGGCGCCCGGGTGGGCAAGCTCGCCGCCCTGGTGGCGGCGTCGCTGATCCTCTCGGCCGGTGGACTGGCGTTGGTCGCCGCGCCGGTGCTGCCCACCGCCGTGGTCTACCTGCTGGTCGCGTTGCTCGGCGTAGGGTACGCCGGACAGCAGGTGTTCGCGTTGGCCATGCTCCCGGACTGCATCGCGTACGACACCGTGCGCACCGGGCGTCGGCAGGCCGGCGTCTTCACCGGGGTGTGGACGGCCGGGGAGACCTTCGGACTGGCCCTGGGCCCCGGCATCTACGGACTGGTGCTCGCCCTCACCGGCTACGTCTCGTCCACCACCGGTACCGCCGCCACCCAGTCCGACACCGCCCGCCTCGGCGTCCTGCTCGGCTTCACCATCCTCCCCGCTCTCCTCATCGGCCTGGCCACTTTCCTGCTGCGCCCCTACGACCTCACCCCCGACCGCCTGTCCGCCCCCACCCCGCCCCCAGCCACCGCCGATCATGCAGTCGTGGCAGGAACAGAAGCCGCTGAAACCCACGGAAAGGGCGCCACAACTCCATGATCGACGAGAATCGACCGGACGGGATGCCGGCGGAGCAGGTGCTGGCGGAGATCCGGCAGCTGCGGGCGATGGATCGGCCGACGCACGGGGGGCGGCTGTTCGCGTACGTCTACGACCCGGCGGTGCCCGGGCTGGACGCGCTCGCCGCTACCGCGTACGCCGAGAGCGCCCACGTCAACGGACTCGACCCGACGGCCTTCCCGTCCCTGCTGGCCATGGAGAACGCGCTTGTCGCTGCGGCGGCGCGACTGCTCGGCGGCGGGCCGGGCACGAGCGCTCCCGAGGTCGTCGGCAGCGTCACCAGCGGCGGCACCGAATCGCTCATCCTGGCCGTGAAGACCGCCCGGGACGCCCGGCCGGACATCGCGGCACCCCGGATCGTGGTACCGGCCAGCGCCCATGCCGCGTTCGCCAAGGCGGCCCACTACCTGCGGGTGGCACTCGACACGGTGCCGGTCGACCCGACCACGCTGCGTCCGGCGGTCGCCGACGTGGCCGCCGCCGTTCGACCGGAGACGGTGCTGGTGGCCTGTTCCGCCCCCTCGTACGCGCACGGTGTCGTGGACCCGGTCGAACAGATCGCCGAGGTGGCCGCCGCCGCCGGGGTCCGCTGCCATGTGGATGCCTGCTTCGGCGGCTGGACCCTGCCGTACCTGCGTCGTCTCGGCCTGCCGGTGCCCCCGTTCGACCTCGCCGTGCCCGGGGTCACCTCGATCTCGGTGGACCTGCACAAGTACGCGTACGCGCCGAAGGGCGTCTCGGTGCTGCTGCACCGCGATCCGCAACTGCGCGCCCCGCAGTACTTCGCGTACGCCGACTGGCCCGGGTACACCATGATCAACCCGGTGATCTCCTCGACCCGCTCCGGCGGGCCGATCGCCGCCGCGTACGCCACCCTGCGGCACCTGGGCGACGACGGCTACCTGGAGCTGACCCGGCGCACCTGGGCCGCGGTGCGCACGTTGGCCGACGCGGTACGGGCCACCGACGGGCTGCGGCTGGTCGCCGAGCCGGAGTCGACAGTGGTCTGTTTCACCGTCGAGGACCCCACGCTCGACCTGTTCCTGCTGGTGGACGAGCTGACCGCGCGGGGTTGGCACACCCAGCCCCAGCTCCGGTACGCCGACCTGCCGGCCAGCGTGCATCTCACGGTGACTGCAGCGGTGGCGCCGCGGGTGGCCGAGTTCGGCCCGGCGCTTGTCGACGCCGTCGCCGCGGCCCGCGCCGCCGGGCCGGTCGCGCTGCCGCCCGACCTGCTGGCGCTCGCCGGCAGCCTCACCCCGGAGGCGCTCACACCCGAGCTGGTGGCGGGGCTGGCCGAGGGGCTCGGCCTGGGCGACGGCGCTGGCGCTCCGGACCGGATGGCGGCGGTCAACACGCTGCTCGACGCCGCCCCGGCGGCGGTGCGGGAGCGGCTGCTGGTGGAGTTCGTCGGGCTGCTTCAACGCCCGGCCTGGTGACCCGACGACGTCACGGCCTGGCCTGGTGATCCGACGACGTCAGGGCCCGTTCTGGTGACCGACGACGTCCGGCCGGCGCCCGTGGGCACCGGCCGGACGAGGGAGCGGTCAGGCCGCGTCGGTCACCCGGACGGTGAACGAGGCGGTGTTGTCGGTTGGGTCGGCGTCGGCCACGGAGTTGCCGTACCACTGGGTGCTGAGCTGCAACGAGACGGTTCCGAGGTCGCCCGGGACGGTCTCCGGCTCGGCGCGCAGCAGCACGTCGAAGCTCCGCTGTTCGCCGGTCATGAAGCGGTCGCCGGGCACGACGAAGTTGGTGAAGAAGCTCGGCGCGTCCTGCGGGTCGGTGCCCCAGATCACCACGCCCGCCGGCAGGCCGGTCGCCTCGGCGAGCAGGTACTCGTGCGCGGTGTCACCGGCCCACCCCACGGTCACCGGTAGCCGGCCCTGGTAGCTGCCGTCCGCCTGACGGGCCAGCGTCACCGACCCGGCCGTGGTGATGGCGGCGCGGGCCTGGGTGTCCTGGACGTAGGGCACCGGGTGGCGCAGCGAGCCCGAGGTGGAGCGGAAGCGGGCGGCGAAGCTGGCCCGGTCGGCGACCTCGTCCCGGCCGTCGCCGACGTTGACCGAGATGCGCCCGCCCTTCGCGATCATCGCGACGTCCCGGGTCGGGGTGAGGACGTCGAAGGCGATCGAGAACGACCGGCTCTCACCCGGCTCGATGTCCCCGCCCGGCACCGAGCAGGTGGCCGTCCGCCGGTTGTCCTTCGGCGCGCCGAAGCCACACGCCTCCGCCGGGTCGAGCCTGCCCAGCGAACCGGCGACGGGCTCGACGACGTAGACGCTGAAGTAGGTGGCGTCCGGGCCGTTGTTGGTCACCGTGACCGGAAGGCTGCCGTGGTAGCCGCGGGCGCTTGGTTCGAGCACCAGCCGGCCAACCGAGATGTCGGCGGTGGGGCTCCCGGTGGTGGGCGCGGCGGCGGCCGGTGCGGCGAGCGGCAGCAACACCGCGCCGGTGCCGAGCAGGATGCCGGCCAGCCGACGTCCGGTACGAGTTCTCATCTGAAAGGTCCTCCCGTGGTCCCCGTCACCGGGCGGCTCGTCCGCGCGGTGTCACCTGTTGCACGCGATGGTCGTCGATCCGGTTGCGGTCTCTTCTGGGTCAAGCCCGACAGCGGTGCAGCCGTACGTGTAGCGATCCTCGTCGTTGTCGTGGTTCGGGTCCATGAGCGGGTCGGCGTCGCTGCCGATCGGCGTCACCTCGGCGATACCGGTGCCGCTGCCGTTGTTCGTGTTGCGGAGTCCGAACCGGAAGGTCCGTTCCGCACCGGGGCCCAGCGGGCCGAACCGGCAGACGATCGGTCCCTTCGGCGGTGCCCCGTCCCGGCAGGCCGACCAGTCGCCACCGTCCGCGACCGTGCCCACCTCCATCCGCAGGTGCAGTTTGACCAGGCCGGCCGGGACCGCGCTGAGGTTCCGCACCGTTACGGCGATCGTCCCGGTACGCGCACCGTCCGCGTCCGGCGCGCTCCACGTCACGTTGCCGGCGGAGACCGTCAGATCGGCCCGGTGCGGGTTCGGGCCGAACGAGGTCGGCCCGTCCACCTGGGTGAAGTGCGTTCCGGACCACCGGTAGTCGCGCCACTGACGCTGCGACCAGTCCAGCGACCAGTCAGTAGCGGGCGCGCGGTCGGCCATCTCCACCCGGACCGTGCCCCGGTCGGTGACCTGCATGTCCAGCAACCACCCGGGGACCGTCTTGGCAGATCGGGCTACCTGGCCGAGGACGACGATCCGGCCGTGGGCATCCCGGTCGAGCGCCACCACTTGGGACGGGCCCTGCTCGAAGAGTTGGCAGCGGAGCAGGGCGACCGTCTCGACCGCGCCGTCGCCGTCCACGTCGCCGTGGACAAGGCCGTCCAGCAGCACGTCGTCCTCGTCCAGGTAGTCGGCGACGATCCGGGTCGGCCCCGTCGTGCAGGTCGAGCCAGGCACCCACGCCGGTAGGTCGACCTGAGCGGCCAGGAGTTCGGACCGGCTGATCCGCCCGTCCGGCGCGGCCCGGGTCGGGCTGACCGTGCTCGGCGACGCTGACGCAGTCGGTGTCGGCGTCTTTGACGGCGGCGTGCTCTCGGACGGGCTCGGGGCGATGGTCTGAGCGGGAGCCGGAGACGGGTCGGGCCGCCAGTCCAGGGCGGCGTTCGCGCCCACCGGAATCGCCACGGCAAGTATCACGGCCGCCGCAGTGACCACCACTGTCCGCTGGCGGCGTCGGCGGACGGTCCGCCGGACCGCGCCCGTCCCGGCCGGATTTACCACCGGGGCGTACGCCGCGCGGAACTTGGCGAACTCGCCGCCGACCAGGATGTCGTCGGGCTCAGTCATGGTGGTTCACCTCATTCGTGGTGGTGAGTTGCGCCGCCAACGCGGCCCGCCCTCGGTGGAGCCAGGACTTGACGGTGCCCTCCGGCACTTCCTCATGGGCCGCGATCTGCGCGACGCTGAGATCGGCCAGGTAGTGCAGCACCACCGCGCGGCGCTGGTTGGCGGGTAGGCCGGCCAGCGCCGCGGTCAATGCGACGCGGTCCGGTCCCGGCCCCGGCACGTACTCCTCACGCTGCCGGTGCAGCCATGCCTGAGCCGTCCGCGCCCGCCGCCAGCGGCTGGTGGTCAGGTTCCACGCCACCCGGCGGACCCACGCCACCGGGTCCTCGTACCGGGACACCCGGGACCAGCGCGCGAACGCCCGGCAGAACGCCTCCTGCACCATGTCCTGTGCTTGGGCCAGATCACCGCAGTAGGCAGTGAGCTGGATGGTCAGCGATCGGAAATGTGCGTGGTACAGACCATCGAAGTCGACCGTCGTCGGTCCGTCCGGGTGCCTCGCTGTCCCCTCGGGCGGCGGATCGTCGAGCCGCGGCTCCCTGGTCACCGTCATCTGGTCCTCCCCGTGAGCATGCCGCCGGCGCGGTCACATCGATCACACGCCCAACTGTCAGCTCGGGTTGCGCGGGTTGTCGCGCCATGGCTGGCATCCACTGTCCGGTCGGAGACAGGCGGGCCAGCCGGGTATCGCCCCGAGGTGCAGAGCGCGCGATCCCCCCGCCGGCCCGGGTTTCCGGCCTCGGACGCTGTGGTTGACTGTCGGAGACAGGAGGGGGAGCGGTCGTGCAGCTGCCTGCGGTGCTCGGTGAGCCGATCCGGTTCGTGCTGAACTGGGGCCGCCGCTACTCGCTCTGGGTGTTCAACTTCGGCCTGGCCTGCTGCGCCATCGAGTTCATCGCGACCAGCATGTCCCGCCACGACTTCATGCGACTCGGCGTGATCCCCTTCGCGCACGGCCCCCGGCAGGCCGACCTGATGGTGGTCTCCGGCACCGTCACCGACAAGATGGCCCCGGCGATCAAGCGGCTCTACGACCAGATGCCCGAGCCGAAGTACGTGATCTCGTTCGGTGCCTGCTCCAACTGCGGTGGCCCCTACTGGGACTCGTACTCGGTGACCAAGGGCGTCGACCAGCTCATCCCGGTCGACGTCTACGTGCCCGGCTGCCCGCCCCGACCGGAGGCGCTGCTGCACGGCATCCTCCGCCTTCAGGAGAAGATCGCCGCCGAGCAGTCCGGCATCGGTGGGGTGCCCCGCACCGACCCGCTCGCCGCGCCGGTCGACGCGCCGCCCAGCGACGGCGGGCCGGCCCGCTCCGTCGCCTCCCTGACCGCACCACCGGTGCGCCCGCCGAATCCCTGACGAGGCCGTCCGGCCGGGTGCGGGCGGTGGTCCGGTCGGTCCGGCGAGACCGGTCGCTCGGCTGGCCGTCCGGGTGGTGCGGCTTCGCTAGCGTACGGATCATGACCGACGTCGCGGAGCAGCGTTCCGCCTTCATCATCGAGGTGCTGACCGAGGAGTTCGGCACCCTGATGGCGCTCGACCCGGCCGCCTTCCGGCGCAAGTTCCGAAAGATGGCCGCCTCGCCGTTCGCCTTCTACCGGGGCAGTGCCAGCCTGTTCTACGCCGACCAGCGTGGCGACTTCGCCGACGACCGTTTCCTGGACGCGCAGACCAGCCGGGTGTGGATCCACGGCGACCTGCACGCGGAGAACTTCGGCACCTACATGAACGGCTCCGGCCAGCTCGTCTTCAACGTCAACGACTTCGACGAGGCGTACGTCGGTCCGTTCACCTGGGACCTGCGGCGGTTCGTCGCCAGCGTGGCGCTGATCGGCTACACCAAGGCGCTCTCCGACCGGGTCATCAGCGAGCTGGTGACCTGCTTCGCGAACGCG
This sequence comes from Micromonospora sp. NPDC049374, assembly GCF_040677165.1. Lineage (NCBI taxonomy): Bacteria > Bacillati > Actinomycetota > Actinomycetes > Micromonosporales > Micromonosporaceae > Micromonospora > Micromonospora sp. NPDC049374. The sequence continues at coordinate 419,877 of NZ_JBFAQH010000002.1, forward strand.
TACCTGGTCGAACTGCGGGCCATCGCCGCCGGCGGGGACGACGCCATCGGGTCGATCACCCTGGACAACGCCGACGGTGTGCTGCGCCGGGTGCTCCAGCAGGCGCGGCTGAACACCCGGGTCGACCTGCTGCGGGGACAGACCACCATCGACAACTACGAGCGGCGGTTCTCCGTCGGCGACGGGGTGTACGAGATCGACGGTGCCGTGCGAGCGCGGGTGTGCGCGGCGTTCGAGGCGTACCTGGAGACGCTGCCGCCCACCACTGCCCAGGCCCGGCCGCTCGCCGCACAGATCAAGGACGTGGTGCTGCGCAAGGGGGTGGGCATCGGCTCGGCCGGACTGCCGTCGTACAACCTCCTGCTCGAGGGGCATACTCAGGCGCTGGAGAACGACGTCGTCATCTACATGAAGCAGGCCCAGGTGCCGGCGGTGGCGCGGTACATCGACGACGAGCGGGTCCGCGGCTACTTCCGGCACCAGGGACACCGCACCGCCGAGTCGCAGCGGGCCCTCCAGGCACACGCCGACCCGTGGGTGGGCTTCACCGAACTCGACGGCGTCGGTCAACTCGTCGCCGAGGTGTCCCCGTACGCGGCCGACCTCGACTGGGCGGACGTCAACGAACCGGAGGAACTGGCCGGGGTGCTGGCCGACCTCGGGCGGGCGGTCGCCCGGATGCACTCGGTGGCCGACGACGAGTCCAGCCACGACCTGGTCGACTACTCGACCGAGGAGGCCATCGTCGCCGCCGTCGACGCGGACACCGCCGGCTTCGTCGGGCACCTGGTCGACTTCGCCCACACGTACGGGGTACGTGCCCGCCACGATCACCAGCTCTTCGTCGACCTGTTCCGCAACGGCCGGCTTCCCGGCATCTGACCGACCCGCCCGGGCCGTTCAGGCGGCGAAGTCGAGGACCACCTTGATGTCCTGCGGTCCGGGCGAGTAGGCGGTGGCGTACTCAGCCAGCGGTACCCGACGGGTGATCAGCGAAGCGAGCCAGGCCGGGTCGGCCTTGGACAGTGCCTCGGCAGCGCCCTCCCAGTGGCGTCGGTTGGCGTTCACCGAGCCGAAGACGACGTTGTTCTCCAGGACGAGGGTCCGGTTCAGCGCACCCGCGTCGAAGTCGATCGTCCGGCCGCCGCTGGACACCCCGGCCAGACAGACGATCCCGTTGGGACCGACCCGGCACATCGCCTCCAGGACGACCACGGGCGCGCCGGTGCACTCGATGATGACGTCGGGTTCGAGATCGAGACGATCGAGTGGCCCGGAGTGGTACGTCGCACCGAGCGCGGCGGCGAGCGCCGGCTTGGGACCCTCGGTGGCCAGGTCGAGCACGTGCACGGCGAGACCCCGCTGGCTGGCCAGCAGCGCGGCGAGCAGACCGATCGGCCCGGCACCGGTGATCAGTGCCGTGCGAGGCTGCCACTCCGCCCGCTGGCCGATCCGGTCGACGTGGTCCCACGCCTTGACCATCACGCTCGCGGGTTCGAGCAGCATGCCCACCTCGATCAGCGAGGGGTCGAGTCCCACGGCGAAGCGGGGCTGCAACCGCCACCGCTCGCGGGCGAAGCCCGGCAGCGCCTTGATGCCGTGCTCGGTGAACAGGCCGTTGCGGCACATGTCCCACTCGCCCACTGCGCAGTTCGGGCAGGGCATCGGATCGGGGTGCCGGACGATTCCGGCCACCAGGTCGCCGGGTTGCCGGGTACCGGTCGGATCCTCCAGCACCCGGCCCAGCGACTCGTGACCGAGCACCAACTGGTCGGTGTCGGGTGGTGCCTCGCCGTACTGCCCCTCGATGATTTCGATGTCCGTCCCGCAGACGCCCACCGAGAGGGCCTCCACCAGGATCGGCCCCTCCTCGGGGGCCGGTTCCGGGTAGTCGTCGAGTAGCCGCAGCGAGCCGGGTACTCCGGGGATGACGGTCACAGCGCGCACGGGTCCATCCTGGTGGCCACCGACGATCGGCACCGGCGAAGCGCGCGAGAGTCACCCGCCCGCGTGCACCGAACCGGTTGGTCGGCAATGGCCGGTGTCGAACCCCCTGGCCGCCGCTGCGGGCCTGGCACATGCCCGGCGGTGTTGGGTGCCGCTCCGGGCAGAACCTCGCCGGCCGGACCAGTTCCCACCCCTGCCGGCCGCCGCCTGGCTCCGCATCGGCTCGGCCGAGGACTCCGGTCACAGGGCCTAGGATCAGCGGCATGACACCGGAAGAGGTCGGCCAGCGGCTCGTCGCGCTGCTTGCGCCCGTCGAGGCCACCGCGACGGTCTCCGGCGGTGAGGTCCATTCCCGGGCCACCGTCGACGTACCCCCGCATGCCTGGCGGGCCGTGCTGCTGGCCGCCCGCGACGACACCGAGCTGGACTTCGACTACTTCGACTGGCTGTCGGCTGTCGACGAGTTGGCCGACGGTTTCGACGTGGTGGCCCACCTCTGGTCCACCTCGCACCGGCACGGGGTGCTGCTGCGCGCCCGGGTGTCCCGCCAGACACCGACGGTCGACTCCGTGGTGGCGGTCTACCCGGGGGCCGCCTGGCACGAGCGCGAAACCCACGAGATGTTCGGCATCGATTTCGCCGGGCACGCCGATCTGCGTCCGCTGCTGCTGCCCCCGGAGTTCGAGGGGCATCCGCTGCGCAAGGAGTTCGTACTCGCCTCGCGGGTGGCGAAGCCCTGGCCGGGTGCGAAGGAGCCGGGTGAGTCGGAGGCCGGCGGCGGACGCCGCCCGATCCGGCCGCCGGGTGTGCCTGCGCCCGGCGAGTGGGGAGTCGTGCCGACCCCCGCCGGTGCCGGTGGCGTGGGGGAGGGCCCGCGCGGCGGCACCCCGGCCCGCCCCGCCCGGGAGCGCCCGGCCCGTCCGGCACCGGGCACCCGTGGCCCGCGTACTCCCGGGGCTGCCGGCACTCCCGGTGACCCGGCGGGGCCCCGGCCCGGCCAGGACGGTCCGCTGCCCGAAGCCCACGGCGGCCCGGCGGCCACGGACGGTCCGGCGCCGGATGACGGAGGTGGGGCCTGATGCCGCTCTGGCTGGAACTGGTTGTCCGGATCGGTGGCGTGCTGGCCGCCTTCCTCGTTCTGCCGCTGCTGGTGGGGCAGGCGGAACACAAGGTGATGGCGCACATGCAGGGCCGGCTCGGCCCGATGTACGCGGGCGGGTTCCACGGCTGGGCGCAGTTGATCGCCGACGGGGTGAAGTTCGTCCAGAAGGAGGACGTCACTCCGCGTGCCGCCGACCGGCCGGTGTTCCGGTTGGCTCCGGCGGTGGCGCTGATGCCGTACCTGTTGGCCCTGCTGGTTATCCCGCTCGGCCCGAACGACCTGGTCGGGCAGCCGCTCGATGTCGGGTTGTTCTTCGTACTGGCGGTGGTCGGCGTGGGCGTGCTGGCCGTGCTCATGTCGGCCTGGGCATCGGCCAACAAGTACAGCCTGCTCGGCGGGCTGCGCGGTGCGGCGCAGCTACTCGGCTACGAGCTGCCGCTGGTGCTGGCCGCCGCGTCGGTGGCGATGGCCGCGGGGACGCTCAGCCTCTCCGGCATCGTCGAGGCGTGGCAGCCCTGGTGGCTGCTCTGGCAGGCACCGGCGATGGTCATCTTCTTCGTGGCCGGCCTGGCCGAGATCCGCCGGCCGCCCTTCGACATGCCGGTTGCCGACTCGGAGCTGGTCTTCGGCTATCTGACCGAGTACACCGGCCTGCGCTTCGCGTTCCTGCTGCTGGCCGAGTACGTCGGCATCGTGGTGATCGCCGCGCTCACCACCGTGCTGTTCCTCGGCGGCTGGCAGGGCCCGTTCGCCGACGCGCAGCTCGGTTGGCTCTGGACCCTGCTGAAGGTCGCCGCGGTCAGCTTCGTGATCATCTGGCTCCGGGTCTCCTACCCCCGCCTCCGCGAGGACCAACTCCAACGCCTCTGCTGGCTCGTCCTGGTCCCCGCCGCCCTCGCCCAACTAGTCCTCACCGCCGCCATCCGCCTAACCCTCTAACCCCACCCCCTCTCCCCTCTCCCCACCCCCACCCCCACCCCCACCCCCACCCCCACCCCCACCCCCGTCTCCGCGTTGATCATGAAGTTGTTGCCGCCCTGTTCGGCGTGTCGTGACAACAACTTCATGATCAACGGGGGCATGGGCGGGGGCTAGGGGGTGGGGAGGGGGGTGTGGGTGGGGTTTACGCGTTCGGTGGGGGTGGGGGGTGCGGGTGGGGTGCCGGTGCCGAAGGGGCGGCCACCGAGGGACTCGCGGTCGTGCGGGGTGAGCCAGTTCGACAGGTCGGGGCCGAGCGGCACCACGCCGGTCGGGTTGATGTCCCGGTGCACCTCGTAGTAGTGCCGCTTGATGTGGTCGAAGTCGATCGTGTCACCGAAGCCGGGTGTGGTGAACAGATCCCGGGCGTACGCCCACAGCACCGGCATCTCGCTCAGCTTCTGCCGGTTGCACTTGAAATGGCCGTGGTAAACCGGGTCGAAGCGGACCAGCGTGGTGAACAGCCGTACGTCGGCCTCGGTGATCGTGTCACCGACCAGGTAGCGCTGCCCGGCCAGTCGCTCACTGAGCCAGTCGAGCCGGTCGAACAGCCGCCGGTACGCCTGCTCGTACGCCTTCTGGTTGCCGGCGAAGCCACACCGGTAGACGCCGTTGTTGACGTCGGCGAAGACCAGGGCGTTGACCTCGTCGATCTCGGCGCGCAGGTGTTCCGGGTACAACTGCGGGGCACCGGGTCGGTGGTACGCGGTCCACTCGGTGGACAGATCCAGGCTCATCCGGGCGTAGTCGTTTGTCACCACCTGCCCGGTGGGCACGTCCACGATGGCCGGCACGGTGATGCCCCGGGGATAGTCCGGGTAGCGCGCGAAGTAGGCCTCCTGGATGCGTTCGATGCCGAGCACCGGGTCCCGTCCGTCCGGGTCGAGATCGAACGTCCAGCTCCGTGCGTCGTGCGTCGGACCGGCGACGCCCATCGAGATGGCGTCCTCCAGGCCGAGCAGGCGCCGCACGATGATCAGACGGTTCGCCCACGGGCAGGCGCGGCTGACCACCAGGCGGTAGCGACCCGGCTCGACCGGATAGCCGTCCTGTGCGTCGGCGGTGATCCGGGTGGTGATGTAGTTCTGGTCCCGCTTGAACTCACCCGGCTCGACGTACTTCCCGGCGGTCTGCGTCCGGTCTGCGCCGTTGTTCTCCGTCATCGTCCCGCTCTCTGCCGTGCCAGCTCCCGTCCGGTCCCATCATGGCCGATGCCCCGTCCGCCGGCTGGGCGAGCGCGTGCGGCGTTCCGGCGGCGCATCGGGAGCCGGCCGGGCTGGAGAGCCGGCCGAGATCGTCGTGACGGGTCAGCGGGACCTAGGGGTGATCCGGTCGAGCGGGATGTCCATCTCCCACGGATCGGCTAGCAGGATGCCGTCGCTCATCCGGGCGTGTTCGACGTAGACGCGCTTCACCGGGTCGAGCCGGTGGGCGTGCACCACGATCCCCGCCTCGGTCTCGATCCGCCAGAAGAAGGGAATGTCCGCCTCGGCGTAGAGCGCCGGCTTGAGCACCCGATCGATGCTGCGGGTCCGCTCCGAGACGATCTCCACCACCAGCAGAACCTCGTTCGGCAGGTAGGAGGAGGGGTTGCGGGCAGCCGCGTCCAGTTCGGTGACCAGCAGGTCGGGAATGAGGGATCGGCTGCGGGACATCCGCACCGACACCCCCTGGGTGACGTCGAACTCGGCGGGGCAGGTCTCCTGCAAGGCGGCGCCGAGCAGCATTGCGATGGATTGGTGCAGTCGCGTGAGGGAGGGCGACACGATCAGTTGTCCGTCCAGGAGTTCACGGCGGCGGCCGTCGTCAGGCAGGCGGTCGAGGGCGTCCGTCGTCCACTCGCCCGGCGCCAGGTAGTCGTCGTGCAGCGCGGCGGTCATTGACGGGTCCTTTCCGGTGCGTCGTTCTCCCCGTGGCGACCGTACTACCGGCTACCTCCGGGGGGTGGTCGCGCGCGCCGTGCCCACAGGGCAGGATGTTCGGCATGAGCGAGCGCGAGCGAAGCGAGGCGACCGGTCTGCCCGGCAGCGGCCTGGTCAAGGGGCTCGCCGTCACGTTGAAGACGATGACGAAACGCTCCACCACGGCGCAGTACCCGGACGTCGCCCCTGAGCTGCCGCCCCGCTCGCGGGGGGTGATCGCGCTGTTGGAGGAGAACTGCACGGTCTGCATGCTCTGCGCCCGCGAGTGTCCGGACTGGTGCATCTACATCGACTCGCACAAGGAGGAGGTGGCGGTGCCGGGGGCCGCCCGGGCCCGGCAGCGCAACGTGCTCGACCGGTTCGACATCGACTTCTCGCTCTGCATGTACTGCGGCATCTGCATCGAGGTCTGTCCCTTCGACGCGCTCTACTGGTCGCCCGAGTTCGAGTACGCCGAGTACGACATCAAGGATCTGCTGCACGACAAGGATCACCTGGGCGAGTGGATGGCCACGGTGCCGCCGCCCCCGGCCCACGACCCCAACGGCGAGCCGGCCAAGGAGGAGACCGCCGCCGCGCGCAAGGCCGCCGTACCGAGCGCGCCCGCCGCCCGTCCGACCACCCCGGCGGTACGCCCTGAGCGCCGGCCCGCGCCACCCCGCGCCGCCGACGACGAAGGTACGTCCGCGTGACCGGGGTGGACGCGCTGCTGCTCGCCCTCGGCGCGGTGGCGGTCGGCTCGGGGGTGCTTGTGGTGGCCACCCGGCACCTGGTCCGTGCGGGCCTCTACCTGGTGGTCTGCCTCGGCGCGGTGGCCGGCATGTACCTGGTACTCGCCGCCGAACTGGTCGCCTGGGTGCAGGTGCTGATCTACGTCGGCGCGGTGGTGGTGCTGCTGCTGTTCGCCGTGATGCTGACCCGCGCGCCGATCGGCGCCTCCGACGACCTGGACCGCCCCGGCTGGCCGGCCGCGCTCATCGGTGGTGGTGCCGGGCTCGGGCTGGCGGCGTTGCTTGTCGACGCGTACCGCTGGACGACGGTGGAGCTGCCCGAGGCGGGCACCGCCGAGCGCCTCGGTGAGCAGGTCTTCAGCAGCTGGGTGCTGCCCTTCGAGGTGCTGTCGGTGCTGCTTCTCTCGGCGCTTGTGGGTGCCATCGTGTTGTCCCGCCCCGACATCGGCGCTCCCCGCCCGGAGACCACCGGCGCCGCCCGCCCGGAGACCACCGGCGCCGCCCGCCCGGAGGCCGCCGACGGGCCCGCCGGGGACGACGCGGCGGGCGATCGGGGGCGGTCGCGGTGAGACCGGTCATCCCCTACGTCACCGCCGCGCTCCTGTTCGGCCTCGGCATCTACGGCGTACTGCGGCGGCGCAACGCGGTGCTGGTGCTGATGGCCGTCGAGCTGATGCTCAATGCGGTGAACCTGATCCTGGTCACCGCCGACACCACGGCGAAGGCGGTGCTGCCGCACGGCGGGCAGGTCTTCGCGCTCTTCGTGATCGTGCTGGCCGCCGCCGAGATCGGGGTGGGCCTGGCGATCGTGCTCCAGCTCTACCGGATGCGGGCCAGCGTCGCCGTCGACGAGATTCCCCTGACCGAACCACACACCGCAGAACCGGTCTCCGCCACGACGAGCGGACGGGCGTCACCGGCCGCCGGAAGCGAACCGGAGGGACCGCGGTGAGCGCCACGACGTTTGGTGCGTTGCTGCCGGCCGTACCGCTGCTCGCCGGCCTGACCGGCCTGCTGCTGCCTCCGTCGCCGCGGGGCGCGGCCATCGGTGCGGCGACCGCCCGCCGGGTGGCCGCCACCGTCGGTGTGGCCGCCGCGACCGGTGCCCTCGCCCTGGCGGTGGCCCTGCTGGTCGCCCTGGACGGCCCGGCCGAGTCCTCGACCACCTGGATCGAGCTGGGCGGGCTCACCGTCACCCTCGGGGTACGTCTCGACGGTGCGGCAGCCCTGGTCGCCGTCGCGGTAACCGCGGTCGCCCTGGCGGTGCAGATCTACTCGACGGGCTATCTCCGGCAGGGGCCGCCCGACGAGCCCGACCATCGCTACCCGCCGTACGCGGCGCAGGTCAGCCTCTTCACCGCCGCGATGCTGCTGGTGGTGGTCTCCGGGGACCTGATCCTGCTGCTGGTCGGCTGGGAGGTGATGGGGCTCTGCTCGTACCTGCTCATCGCCCACGACCGGCGGCTGCCGGAGGCACCGGCAGCCGCGATGAAGGCGTTCCTGGTCACCCGGGTCGGCGACGTCGGCTTCCTGCTCGGCATCGCGTTGCTCGGCGTCTCGGCGGGCAGTTTCCGGATCGCCGACGTGCTCGCCCACGACCACGGCAACGCCACGCTCACCGCGGCCTGCCTGCTGCTGCTCGCCGGGGTGGCCGGCAAGAGCGCCCAGTTCCCGCTGCACACCTGGCTGCCCGATGCGATGGCCGGACCGACCCCGATCTCCGCCCTGATCCACGCCGCCACGATGGTGGCCGCTGGCGTGTACGCGGTCACCCGGCTGTGGCCGCTTTTCGAGGCCACCCCGACCGCGCTGGTCGTACTCGGCGTGATGGCCTCGGTGACCCTGCTGCTCGGCGCGCTGGCCGCCACCGCGCAGGATGACATCAAGCGGGTACTCGCCTGGTCGACGGTCTCGCAGATCGGCTACATGACCGGGGCACTCGCCGTCGGATCCCCGCCGGCCGCGCTGTTCCATCTGCTCACCCACGCGGCGTTCAAGGCGCTGCTGTTCCTCGCCGCCGGTGCGGTGATCCACGCCGTCGGCACCACGCTGATGTCCCGGATGGGCGGGCTGCGGCGCGGCATGCCGGTGACCTTCTGGTGCACCCTGATCGGGCTCGGTGCGCTGGCCGGCGTACCGCCACTCTCCGGTTTCTGGAGCAAGGAAGGGGTGCTCGCCGCCGCCGAGCAGGCCGCCCTGCACGGCGACGGCCCGGCACCGGCCTGGGTGGGCTGGCTGGTGTGGCTCGCCGGGCTGGTCGGTGTCGCCGTCACCGCCTGGTACGCCACCCGGCTGCTGCTGGGCACCTTCCTCGGTACGCCCCGCGCCCCGCTGGCCGATCCCGGGCACCGGGCGGCCGGCGCGCCGCACGACCCGCCGGCCGTGCTGCGCTGGCCGGTGCTGGCGTTGGCCGTGCCGGCGGCGCTGCTCGGCCTGGCCGGCTTTCCGGGCTGGTTCTCCCGCCAACTGCAACCCACCCCGCCGGCTAATTCCGACGCCATGTCGGACCTGATGCCGTCGGACGGGCTGATCCATCTCACCCCGACCGTGCTGCTGCCGCTGGCGTTGCTCGTGATCGGCGCCGGACTGGCGTGGGTCGGTTGGCGGCGGGGCGGCGGTGCCGACCCGGTGGCGACGCTCGGTCCGCTGCGGCCGGTCTTCGCCCGCGCGTTCCGGCTCGACGACGTCCAGCACACCCTGGTCGTACGGCCCACCACCGCGATGGCGCGAACAGCGCGTATCGCCGACGAGCGGGTGGTGGACGGTGCGGTCACCGGCACCGGACGCGCCGCCCGTGCCCTCGGCGGCGGGTTGGGCGTCCTGCACCGGGCGGCGTTGCCCCGGGCCGCGGCCGCGGTGCTGGCCGGCGCGCTGCTGATCGGCCTGGCCGCGGCCCTGATCGGAGCGACGGCATGAGCGAGCGCCAGCGAGCGGATCATCAACTCAGCGAGCGCCAGCGAGCGAACCATCAACTCGGCGTCTCGGTGCCGCGCGTCGGCCCGCAGGTCAGCGGAGGGCGGGCATGAACACCGGGGAATTCCTGCTGGTCTCGGTGCTCGCGGTGCCGGCGCTCGGCGCGCTGGCGGTGGCGGCCACGCCCCGCGACCGGGCGGCCCGGATCGTGGGCACCGTGGCCGCCGCGCTGACCCTCGTCGCGACGGTGTGGCTGCTCGCTGGCCGGGACACCGCCTGGTCGACGTACGCGCCGCAGGGCACCGCCGGAGCGGTGCGTCCCTGGCATTCGATCGACCTGCCCTGGGTGCCCGGGCTGGACCTACGCTTTCACCTGGGCGTGGACGGCATCTCCTGGCCGCTGGTGGTGCTCACCGCTCTGCTCACCCTGCTGTGCTGCGGCTACAGCCTCTGGCGGGTGCCGGGCGGCGGCGACGGCCGGGCCCTGGTGGCGTTGCTGCTGGTCGTCGAGGTCGGCATCCTCGGCACCTTCCTCGCCCTCGATCTGGTGCTGTTCTTCCTCTTCTTCGAGGTCGTCCTGCTGCCGATGTACGCGATCATCGTCGGCTGGGGAGGCGACGGCACCGACCCGGCGGCGCTGGACGCGCGGCGGCGGGCGGGGCGGAAGTTCGCCCTCTACGCCCTGTTCGGTTCGGTGCTGCTGCTGGTCGGCGTGTACGTCGTGGTGGCCGCCGCCGGCACCGCCGACGTCGTGGCGCTGACCGGCGGCACGGAGCTGTCCCGTACCACCCAACTCGCCGCCTTCACCCTGCTCGCGCTGGCCTTCGCGGTGAAGAGTCCGCTGTGGCCGCTGCACTCGTGGCTGCCCGACGCGCACACCCAGGCACCGACGGTCGGCAGCGTGCTGCTCGCCGGGGTGCTGCTCAAGATGGGCACGTACGGTCTGATCCGGGTCGCCGTCGGGGTGGCCCCCGAGGGTGCCCGGTGGGCGGCACCCGTGCTCGGTGTGCTCGCCGTCGCCGCCATCCTGGTCGGCTCGCTGGTCTGCCTGGCCCAGACGGAGCTGAAGCGGCTGATCGCGTACTCCAGCGTCGGGCACATGGGCTTCGTCCTGCTGGGAGTCGCCACGCTGACCGCCACCGGCATCCAGGCGGCGCTGATCGGCAACGTCGCCCACGGCATCATCACGGGTCTGCTGTTCTTCCTGGCCGGGGCGATCAAGGATCGAGCCCACACCGGCGAGCTGAGCGAGTTGTCCGGGCTGCGGGAGACCGCCCCGCGGCTGTCCGGGCTGCTCGCGTTCGCGGCGGTCGCCTCGCTGGGGCTGCCCGGGCTGGCCGGCTTCTGGGGTGAGGCGTTCGCCGTGGTCGCCGCCGTCGAGTCGGGTGGGGCGCTGTGGACCACGCTGGCGGTGCTGGCCGCGATCGGCGGGGCACTGACGGCGGCGTACCTGCTGCGACTGTTGCGGCGGGTGACCCATGGCGAGCCCACCCCGGCGGTCGCCGCGCTCGGGCCCGGGCTGGCCGGGGTCGAACTGGCTGCCTGGGCACCATTGGTGCTGCTCGCGCTGGCCGTCGGGCTGGCTCCGACGTTGGTGCTGGGCGTCGCCGAAGCCCCGGTCGAGGCCCTGGTGGGAGTGCTGCGATGAGCGAGCGTAGCGAGCGAGTTATTCGGCTCGGTGCGGTGGTGGCTCGTCGTGACGCCGAGCGGAGCGAGGTGGCGCGATGAGCGAGCGTAGCGAGCGAGTTATTCGGCTCAGTGCGGTGGTGGCTCGTCGTGACGCCGAGCGGAGCGAGGTGGCGCGATGAGCGAGTCGAGTCTGGTGCAGGCCGTCGACCACGTGGCGCTGCTGCCGGCGTACCTGGCCGCCGGGACGGCGGTGCTGGTGCTGCTGGTGGACCTGCTGGCGGCCCGGCCGCCGGCCACCGTCGGCACGGCGGTCACCGGGGCGGTCGCCACCGCGGTCGGCGCAGGGGTGGTCGGTTCGGGAGCCGAACGACGCACGTTCTGCGTCGGCACCGACTGTTCGTACGTCTTCGGCGGCCGGGCCGCCCTGGTCGCCGCCCTTGTGGCGCTGCTCGTGCTCGGCGTGCTGGCGTTGTCCGGGCCGCTGCTGCGGGCCGGGAACACCCCGGTGGGGGAGTACTGCTTCCTGCTCGCCTGCTCGATGACCGGCGGCGTGGTGCTCGGCGCGGCCGGCGACCTGATCACCCTGATCGTGGCGGTGGAGGTGCTCACCCTGCCGCTGTACGTCCTGGTCGGGCTGCGCCGGGGCAGCCTGGCCAGCGCCGAGGCGGCGGTGACCTTCTTCGTGGTCAGCGTGGTCGCCACCACACTGACCCTGCTCGGCGCCGCGCTGCTCTACGCGGTGACCGGCGGGCTGCACCTGGAACGGCTGGGCACCCTCCTCGCCGACGAGGCCTTGCTCGACCTGCCGTTGACCACGGTCGCGGTGACGCTTGTGGTGGCGGGACTGGCGTTCAAGGTGGCGGCGGTGCCGTTCCACGCCTGGGCGCCGGCCACCTACGACGGGGCACCACTGCCGGTGGCCGCGTACCTGTCGACCGCGTCGAAGCTCGGCGGGGTGATCGCCCTGCTGGCGGTGGTGCGGTACGCGCTGCCGCCGGAGGTGACCGGGCCGGTGCTGGCCCTGGTCGCCGCGCTGACCATGACCGTCGGCAACCTGGTGGCACTGCGCCAGCGGCGTACCGTCCGGCTGCTCGCCTGGTCCTCGGTGGCCCAGGCCGGCTACATTCTCGCCCCGCTCGGCGCGCTGGCCCTGACCACCGACGCGGACGCCCGCACCGCCGTGTACGCCGCCGCCCTGGCGTACGCCGTTTTCTTCGTGCTGCTGGAACTGGCCGCCTTCGCCGGCGTGGTGGCCCTGCGCCCGGCCGGCGCGGACGGCGGCAGCCTGGAAGACCTGCGCGGTGCGGCACGGCGGCACCCGTGGGTCGGTGCCGGGCTGGCGTTCGCGCTGATCGGCCTCGCCGGCCTGCCACCCGGCCTGGCCGGACTGTTCGCCAAGGTGACGGTGGTCCGGTCGCTGCTCGGCGGCGGTGCCGGCTGGCTGGCCCTGGTGGTGGCGGTCAACGCGGTCATCGGCCTGGCGTACTACCTGCGGGCCGCCGCGTTGCTCTACGCCCCGGCCGGGGACCTCACGGCCCCTGTCGCCCGACCCGCCCGCGCGGTGGCCGCGGCGCTGGCGGTGGCGACCGTGGTGGCCCTGGTCGTCGGCTTCGCACCGCAGGTCGTGCTCGATCTCGCCGGGAGCTGAACCCGGGCCGGCCAGCGCGCCATCCGCCCCTCAGGTAACTCTCAGTCATGAGACGGATGGTTGACGGGTACCGGTGTGTTGTACCGGTCAGCGGATCCCGGCATCCGTGCACCGAAGGAGTGATCGTGCACCACAACCGTCTGAAGACCGCCGCGCTGCTCGGCCTGCTCACCTCGCTGATCCTGGCGGTGGGCTACTGGTTCGGCGGCAGTGGCGGACTGGTCATCGCCGTTCTCGTGTCGCTGGTGATGAACGGCGTCACGTACTTCTACTCCGACAAGCTGGCACTTCGCTCGATGCGGGCGCAACCGGTCAGCGAGGCACAGTTCCCCGAGCTGTACCACATGGTTCGGGAGTTGGCCGCCGAGGCCCGGCAGCCCATGCCCCGGCTCTACGTGAGCCCGACCGCCCAGCCCAACGCGTTCGCCACCGGGCGCAACCCGCAGAACGCGGCCGTCTGCGTCACCCAGGGGATCGTCGAGCTGCTCGACTACCGCGAGCTGCGGGGCGTCATCGGTCACGAGCTGTCGCACGTCTACAACCGGGACATCCTGATCTCCAGCGTGGCCGCCGGCCTGGCCGGCATCATCACCATGCTGGCGAACCTCGCCCTGTTCATTCCGCTGGGCGGCAACAGCGACGAGGACGGCCCGAACCCGCTGGTCCTGCTGCTCACAATCATTCTGGGGCCGATCGCGGCCACCGTCATCCAACTGGCGATCAGTCGTAGTCGCGAGTTCCAGGCGGACGCCTCGGGTGCCGAACTGACCGGGGATCCGCTGGCCCTGGCCAGCGCTCTCCGCAAGATCCACATGGGTGCCCAGCGTCGGCCGTTGCCGGCCGAGGGGCAGCTCACCAGCACCGCGCACCTCATGATCGCCAACCCGTTCCGGGGCGGCGGGGTGGCTGCGCTCTTCGCCACCCACCCGCCGATGGAGCAGCGGGTCGCCCGGCTGGAGCAGTTGGCGAGTCAGCTGGGCCCGGTGCGCTACCAGCGCTGACCTGCCCCGGCCAGCCGGGGCCGGCGCGCCTCCGCCGCTGCCCGATCATCACCGTCGCCGCCCGCGCCCGGTCCGCCCGGCGCGGGCGGCACCGTCTCGTCGGGGGTGGAAGGGCGGCGCGAGTTGCGGTATGTCGGCCGCTCGGACGCGGTTCGAGAGAGCAGATTGCGGCATCCCGGGAACCGGGAGCAGCCGTGCGGACATGCCACCCGACCTCGACGTCCTGCTCGCAGACGGGCTTGCGGCGTGCTGTGCCGGGCGACGACGCCAGGAAGACCGTCGGCAACCTCGGCACATCCGCCACCGGGGGTGGGTGAGCGCCACCACAGACCTGGACCGGGTGGTCGGTCGAGCGTGGGGCGTTAGGGTCTAACCGAGTCTCGCTCATTACATTTCGTGGAGGTCCGCTGTGGCTGGGCTGCGCCGGTATCTGGCTGTCTGGCAGATTCCGGGCGCACCGACCCTGCTGATCACCGGCATCATCGGACGACTCGGGATCGGCATGACGCCGCTCGCGCTGCTGCTCGTCGTCGAAGGGGTGACCGGACGCTACTCGTTGGCGGCCGTGGCCGGCGGCTGTTACGCCCTCTCCGGTGCCGCGCTGAGCCCGGTGGCCGGCCGGATCGCCGACCGGATCGGTCCCACCCCGGTGCTCCTCGGCACCGCGATCGCCCATCCGCTGGCCCTGATGGGGCTGCTCTGGGCGGCCCGCGCCGATGCCGCACCCTTTGCGCTGGTCCTGCTCGCTTCGGCGGCGGCCGGTGGGACGTACCCGCCGATGACCGCCGCGATCCGTGGCGCCTGGAACGGGCTGACAAACGTCGACTCCGGTCGGTACCACCTGCGCAATACCGCCCTCGCCGCCGAAACCACCCTCTTCGAGATCGTTTTCGTGCTCGGTCCACTGCTGGTGGCCGGGTTCGTACTGGTCGCCGACGCCGGGGCGGCGCTGGTCGGCGCCGCGGTGGTGACCCTGGTCGGCACCCTGTCGGTCGCACTCGGCCAGGCCATGCGCGGCTGGCGTCCGCACTCCCGGGAACATCATGCCCGTGGCCTCGGTCCGCTTCGGGTCGCCGGCTTTCCGGCGCTGCTGCTCTGCGTGGCCAGCATCGGCATCGCCTTCGGGGCGGCCGGCGTGACCGTCCCGGCATTCGCCACCCGCTACAACCCCGACGACCCGAACGGCCTCGCCGGCGTGCTGCTGGCTGTCTGGGGCGTCGGCAGCGCGATAGGCGGCTTCTGGTTCGGCGTCCGCCGGCCGGCCCGCAACATGACCCGCCTGTTCGCCTGGCTGCTCGCCGTGCTCGCCGGCAGCTTCGCCGTCTTCGCCGTGATGCCCACGCCGGGCGCGCTGGGCACCGCCCTGCTGTTCGGCGGGGCCGCCATCGCTCCCGCGCTGACCCTGGAGAACACCCTGGTCGGGCGGATCTCGCCGAGCAGCATGCTGAACGAGGCGTACACCTGGGTGGTGACCATGTCGGTCGGTGCGAGCGCGGTCGGCGGCGCCGTTTCCGGCCTGATCGTCGACCATGCCGGCGGGGTGCCGTGGGCCTTCCTGTTCGCCGGGGCCGCAGTCGCCGTCGGGGCGGCGGTCGCCGCGTTGCCGGCCGGCCCCATCGCCCGCGCGGAGGCCACCGCCGTCCGGGCCGAGCAGCCCGCCGCGGCCTGACCCGCGCCATCATGGGTACGACGACCGGATGTTCCTCTTCTTCTCCAACCGGATCGGCTGTCTTGGCTCGATCCTGGTCAGCGCGATCCTGACGGTCGTCCTGCTGCTGATCTTCACCCGTTGATCCGGACCCGACGCGTGCTCCGCGTATCGGTGCTCCCGTAGATCCGCACGAGGCGACGTTGACGATCATGGCGGACGTGGCGCAGCTCCGCCGGGACCGCCTCGGTGCCGGCGCGGTTCCTCGTCGTCGTGCGCTAGTGCTGAACCGCGCCGGCCGGTAGGCCGCCTGCGTGCGAGGGGAGGGCTTGCGGGTGGCCCGGGCTTCCGGCCAGGGCCGGCCGCCGACGAAACCGGGTTTCCCCGGCCGCACGCTGGGCGGTAGCCTCCCGCGCCGAGGAGGCGAGTCATGGAGCTGACCGCGCTGGGCCCGACCCACCCGGCCGTCGTGGCGAGCTGGTCGACCTCACCGGAGGAGAGCCGTCGCTGGTGCTCACGCGACCGGGTGACATCGGAGGACGTCAGGCGCTGGGGCGACGAGCCCGACGTGCTCGCGTACCTCGCGCTCGTCGACGGAGAGCCGGCCGGCTACGGCGAGCTGTGGCTCGACGACGCCGAGGCCGAGGTGGAGTTGGCCCGCCTCATCGTGGCCCCGGCGCTGCGCGGTCGGGGCCTGGGCCGCCGGATGGTCGCTCTGCTCACCAACCTGGCCCGGGACCACCACCCGGCGGTGCTGATGCGATCGCACCCCGACAACACTCCGGCGCTGCGGTGCTACACCGCCGCCGGCTTCGAACTGGTGCCGCCGGACCAAGCGGACGAGTGGAACGAGGGCCAACCCGTCCCGTACCTCTGGCTGCGGCACCGGCGCGACGACTGAACCCCCGGACGCTCTGGAGATCACACCAGATCCGCGGCAACGCGACCTCGGCGGTCACGGCTGGCGGTTTCCTCCGCGCCTCAAGCCGCGGAGCGCAACAGCCGCTGGTAACGACTGACGGCGCGGCCGGTCGAGACGACTCAGCGGTAGTTGGTGAACTGGAGGGCCACGCCGAAGTCCTCGGCCTTGAGCAGCGCGATGACCGCCTGAAGGTCGTCCCTCTTCTTGCCGGTGACCCGCAGCTGGTCGCCCTGGATCTGAGCCTGGACGCCCTTGGGGCCCTCATCGCGGATCTTCTTGCTGATCGCCTTCGCCTTGTCCTGATCGATGCCCTGGATCACCTTGGCGTCGAGCTTGAAAACCTTGCCCGACGGGCGCGGGTCGCCCGCGTCCAGCGACTTCAGCGAGATGTTCCGCTTGACCAACTTCTCCTTGAACACGTCCAACGCGGCCTGGACCCGCTCCTCGGTCTCCGCCTGGAGGCTGATCGCCTCCTCGCCCGACCAGGAGATTCCGGCGCCCGTTCCCCGAAAGTCGAACCGCGTCCCGAGCTCCTTCTCCGTCTGCCGGAGGGCGTTGTCGACCTCCTGACGGTCGACCTTGCTCACGATGTCGAACGACGGGTTCGCTGCCATACTCATGCTCCTGCTGTCCGGCTGGTTTGTGATCCTTTAGCCCTGGTTGCCCAGGGGTACGAACCCTGACGGTACCCGGTTGCGGCGGCAACGGGTGGAGCCGCTATCCTTGCTTCCGCTGCCGCGCCACGGCGCGGTGGTACGCCCTGGCGGGTTGCCCGAGCGGCCAATGGGAGCGGACTGTAAATCCGTCGCGAAAGCTACAGAGGTTCGAATCCTCTACCCGCCACCAGGTGTGACAACGGCCCCTGACCAGCAGAGATGCTGATCGGGGGCCGTTTCTGATTGGTCCTGTTCTGCGTCTCGTCGGATGCTGCCGACTGCGCTGGATCGGGCTGCGTGATCTGCGCTCGGCGTCCCTGGTCGCTGCCGATGGCCAAGATCCAGGGTGGCCGACCGACCCGTGGACGCGTCGCGGGTCGTGCCGACCCGGACTCGGCCTGTTGCCGGTGGGCCACCTAACGTGTTTGCATTGGCGGGGTGGCCCGACGGGCTGCGAGCGGCCTACGCCGCCGCATCGACGCACGGTACGGCGGGGCGCGTCGGAAGGGCGGCAGCGAAGCGCGTTGTCGGCCGCCAAGTTGACAGTTGCATCGGCCGTTGTCCGCTAGATCCGCTACTTCAGGTAAGGGAATAATGGGCGCTTGGCGTCTTCTTCGAGCCGGGCGGCCGACTCAACCACCCTGACCTGCTCGAATGTCCGCCTGTGGGCTGCCAATCTGCCACCAGGCGCGATCTTCCGCGCCAACATCGGATGCCTGAGCTTTTCACCGACCAAGCGCCTGTGGCACCATCGGGGGGCCTCCATCACGGTTGCGACCCCCACTAGGAGCACAGATGTCTGCTCGACGCTTGGGCCGGCTGTTCGGCTCCATCACCTTGGTTGCCGGTCTCGTCGTTGCGGCGGTTGCCGCCGCCGACGCTCAGTTCGTGACGTCCGGCATCGACTGGACCATGCCGGCGCTGGGCTCGCTGCTGCCCTGACGGGCGATAGCTCCTTCGCTCGGCTACTCCCAACCGACGAGGGGAGCTATGACGTCTCGTCCGCGTTCCGCTCCTCGACAGACGGAGCACGCCTGGCTCATCACCGGACCGTTGGCGCTCTGTGCCGTGGTGGTCTGCCTGTTGCTCGGGTTGACAGTTGACACGGCGCTGGGGGAGCTTCCGGCCACCGTGCTACTAAGTGTGGCGATGGCACTTGCCGCCATCCCGACCATTAGCGTCGTGATCCGGCGACAGGCGTTCGATGTCTTCCCCACTGAGATTCCGCTTGTCGTCGCGCTGTTCGTGCTTCCGCCGTTGTCGGTGGTCCTGGCTTACACGGTGGCCTCGCTCGCGATTCAGGTGCGTCGCAGGCTGCTGCCGGTGAAGCTCTGGTTCAATGTGGCCGGCGCTGCGGCGGCAACCTCTCTGGCCGCAGTCGTCTACACGGTGCTGCCGACGTCTGCGGCCGCCGAACCGGCCACCTGGGCCGCACTGCTCGCCGCCGTCGGCACCCACACCATGGTTCAGCTTGCAGCCCTGGCTGGGGTCTTCACCGTGGTGCAAAGCTGGCAGGCGAGCCGTGAGCTGATTCGGGCCGCCAGCCTGCCGATGTTGCTCGGGGTCACGATCAACCTCTCCATCGGACTGTTGATCATCATTGCCTGGCGGAGCAATCCGTGGTCTCTCTTGATCTTTGCCGGCCTGGCCGTGGCGTTCGCGTTGGTGTACCGCTCCTACGCGCAGTTCCTCCGGCAGCACCGCACCCTGTCGGAGATGTACGAGCTGACCAAGGCGATCACCGAGAGCGGGCCTGAAGGCAACCTCATCGACGTACTGCTGGTCCGCATCCGAAGCCTCATGCAGGCGGAATCCGCCACCCTCTGGCTGCCGGCTCAGGGTCGCCACCCGGAGGTGCTGCTGACCGCTCAGGAGGGCAAGCCGGGGCTTTTGGACTCCACGCCCGGCCCAGCGGCGCTGCGCGCTGCCGCCCTGGCTCGTCAGGAGACGGTGGCGGTGAGCAACCGTCTGGCCGGCGATCCGGAGCTGCGGGAGGCGCTGGAACCGACGTCCGTCAAGGAAGTGATCGCCGTGCCGTTGCGGTCGGGCAAGGCGGTCATCGGCACGCTGGAGGTTGCCAACCGGCTCGGCGACACCAACTTCTTCCGCACCGCCGATGTCACAGTCTTCGAGACGGTGGCGGCGCACGCCGCGGTGGCGCTGGAGAACTCCCGCCTGGTGGACCGGCTGCGGCATGACGCGTACCACGATGGGCTCACCAAGCTGCCCAACCGCCGCCGGATCCTCGGCGCGCTGGCGGAGGCGGTGCGGATCCGAGCTCCCGGCGAGGTGGTTGCGCTGCTGTTGTTCGACGTCGACCGGCTGCGGCAGGTCAACGAGGCGCTCGGTCACGCGGCTGGTGACAGAGTGCTGGTCGAGGTGGCCGATCGGCTGCGTGGCTGCGCACCGTCGGCCGCATTGGTCGGTCGAGTCGGTGGCGACGAGTTTCTGGTGACCCT
Organism: Micromonospora sp. NPDC049374; assembly: GCF_040677165.1. NCBI lineage: Bacteria > Bacillati > Actinomycetota > Actinomycetes > Micromonosporales > Micromonosporaceae > Micromonospora > Micromonospora sp. NPDC049374. The sequence goes on from NZ_JBFAQH010000002.1 coordinate 439,433, forward strand.
GCGGCTGGAGAGCGTTGAGGCGGCGCTGGAGTTCGGGGGCCAGTTGCGGGAGCAGATCCGCGACGAGATGGTCTTCGACGCCCTGACCTTGGACGTGGACACCGCAGTCGGCGTGGTGGTGCACCCGGACCACGGCAGCGACGCGGCCACCCTGCTGCAACGGGTGGACGTGGCGGCGACCGTGGCGAAATCGGCCCCGGGGAGTGTGCAGCTGTACAACCCCGCGCTGGAATCCCGTTCGCTGCATCGGCTCGGGCTCGCTGGCGACCTCCGCAGCGCCCTCGACAACGACGAGTTGGAGATCTATTACCAACCCAAGGTGACCTTGCGGCACCGCCGGCTGGTCGGGGTGGAATGCCTGGCGCGCTGGGAGCATCCGACCCACGGCACAGTGGCGCCGAGGGATTTCGTCGCGGTGGCCGAGCACACCGGCCAGCTCGGCCGGCTCACCGAGTTCGTGCTCCGGGAGGGGTTGCGGCACAGCCGGGACTGGGCGCACGGCGGCCAGTCGCTCGCCGTCGCGGTCAACGTCTCCGCGCGTACGCTCACCGACCAGCGCTTCCCGGAGCAGGTCCGGGAGCTGCTCGAGGAGTACGGCGTTCCGGCGCAGCTGCTGACCCTGGAGATTCCGGAAGCCGGCGTGCTGGACGGCACCGAGCGCCCGATCCCGACCCTGCGCCGTCTGCGGGATCTGGGCGTACGGCTCTCTGTGGACGACTTCGGCACCGGCAGTTCCTCGCTGGCCCACCTGCGCCGCCTGCCGGTGCACGAGGTGAAGGTCGACCACTCCTTCGTGCAGGGCATGGCCACCGATCCCGGAGACCTGGCGATCGTCAACGCCGTGGTCACCCTGTCCCAGCAGTTCGGTCTCACCGTGGTGGCCGAGGGCGTGGAGAGCGAACTGACTCTGGAGCTGCTCCAGGACATCGGGTGCGAGGTCGGCCAGGGGTTCCTGTTCAGCCGTCCGTTGCCGTTCGAGCGCCTGGAGGCGTGGTTCGGTGCCCAGATCGACCCGGAGTCGATCTCCAGCAGCGAGCTTCCGAGACTGCGCGTGGTGCCTTGAGCTGGGCGTACGGCGTCCCTGGGGATCCGATTTCACCAGCACGATCGGGCCGTGTACTCTTACCTCTGCGCGGGCACAGAGTGATCGCGCAGGCCCCCTTAGCTCAGTCGGCAGAGCGTCTCCATGGTAAGGAGAAGGTCTACGGTTCGATTCCGTAAGGGGGCTCAGAGGGTCCGGCTGGGCCCACCGCGGCGGTGTAGCTCAGATGGCAGAGCAAGCGGCTCATAATCGCTGTGTCGCCGGTTCAAGTCCGGCCACCGCTACTCTCGTCCGCCCCGGAGTATCTCCGGTGGTCGGTGGGACGGGCGCCACAGGCGCCCGCTTTGCGTGTCCGACCAGGTGGCGCGTAGGCTTCACCGCCGTAGTTGTATCCGTTAGCGAGGAAGGCACTCCGCCGTGGCGAAGGCGACCGATGTCCGGCCGAAGATCACTTTGGCGTGTGTGGAGTGCAAGGAGCGCAACTACATCACGCGCAAGAACCGCCGTAACGACCCGGACCGCATCGAGCTGAAGAAGTTCTGCCCCCGGGACGGGCGGCACACCCTGCACCGCGAGACGCGCTGAACCTGTCCGGGCCGATCGGCCCGGCTCCGCACGTGTCATGATCGCCGGTCCGCAGCGGACGGCGCGGCTGAGCCGACGCCGACTGCTGGGATCGGCGATCGTGCTTTGCGTGTAGGTTCGCGGCATGCCCCTGGACCAGTCTTTCGTCGGCCGGACCTATCCGCCGACCGCCCCCTATCAGGTGGGCCGCGAGAAGATCCGCGAGTTCGCGACCGCGATCGGTGCCACCGATCCCGCCCACCACGATCCGGAGGCCGCCCGCGCGCTGGGACACCCGGACGTGGTCGCGCCGCCGACGTTCCCGGTGGTGATCACCATGGCCGCCAGCCGCCAGCTGATCGAGGACCCGGCGCTCGGCATCGACTACAGCCGGGTGGTCCACGGCGACCAGCGGTTCGCGTACACCCGGCCGGTGGTGGCCGGCGACGAACTGGTCTGTGTCAACTCCGTCGAGGAGATCACCAGCCGTGGCGGTCACGAGTTCCTGACCACCCGGACCGACGTCAGCACGACCGCCGGCGAGTCGGTGGTCGCGGTCTGGTCCAAGCTCGTCGTACGCGGGGAGGCGTGACGTGGAACTACCCACCCAGACGTTCCGGGTGACCCGGGCGGACCTGGTCCGTTACGCCGGTGCCTCGGGCGACTTCAACCCGATCCACTGGAGCGACCGGTTCGCCACCAAGGTGGGTCTGCCCGGTGTGATCGCCCACGGCATGTTCACCATGGCGCTCGTCGGTCGGGCGGTCACCACCTGGGCCGGCTCGCCCGACGCGGTGGTCGACTTCGGTGTGCGGTTCACCCGCCCGGTGGCGGTCCCTGACGACGACACCGGCACCGAGATCGTGGTGACCGCGGTGGTCCGTGAGGTGACCGACGCAGGTCTGACCAGGCTGGACGTGACCGCCACCTGCCTCGGTGAGAAGGTGCTCTCGCAGGCGCGGGCCACCGTGCGCACGGCCGGCTGACCAGCACCGTACGGCGCGTCGGGTAGACCGGTTGGGAAAGTCGGGTCGCTACCCGTACACTGGTCCGCCGTGGGGCAAGTGACCCCTGCCTGGTCGTGTGAAAGTGTGACCGGGTGGGGCGAGCGTTGCCGCACAGGGGTGTAGCTCAATTGGCAGAGCAGCGGTCTCCAAAACCGCAGGCTGCAGGTTCAAGTCCTGTCACCCCTGCGCCTCAGGCCTGACCGTTCCGTGGGTCGCGCCGCCTTCTGGTGGCGTCCGGCCCGTGGTGGTGGCATCGGCGGGGAGGTTCCGAGGCATCGGGCCCTTCCGGTTGATCCGCCGGCCGCGGCCCGTCCCGGGACGGTTGGTCCGGCTGGCGTGACCAAGCGCCGCGCACGCGCACCGCGTGCGACACCGACATCCCGCGACGGAGGGCGAAGTGGCCGACAACAAGCGGCGCGGCGAGGACGCCGACGACGAGCGCCTGAATGACGAGGTCGTCAACGACAGCGCCGACGACGACGCCACCGACGCGAACGAGCCGGTTTCCCGAGGCGGCACCGCTACCCGTGAGCGGGCCAAGGCGGATTCCGCTTCCAGCAAGGTGGGCCTGTTCGGTCGCATCGCGCGTTTCATCCGCGAGGTCGTGGCCGAACTGCGTAAGGTCATCTGGCCGACCCGCAAGGAGCTGCTGACCTACACGGCGGTGGTGATCGCGTTCGTCACGGTGATGCTGACGATCGTGGCCGTCCTGGACTACGGCTTCGCCAAGGGCGTGTTGTGGGTCTTCGGCAACCCCAGCTGACCGGCTGACACGTGCGATAGTGACGGAAGTGAGCAAGCGTGCCTGAGTACGACGAGACCGCCGAGACCCCGGACGAGCAGTCCACGGTGGCGACGGCGGCTGGTGACGAGTCGGTCGAGGCCGCCAGCGAGCCGGAGTTCGCCATGACCGAGCCCGCTCCCGAGGAGGACTTCGACCCGGTCGCGGAGCTGCGGCAGAAGCTGCGCTACGCGCCGGGCGACTGGTACGTGGTGCACTCGTACGCCGGCTACGAGAACAAGGTCAAGACCAACCTCGAGACCCGGATCACGTCCCTCGACATGGAGGACTACATCTACCAGGTCGAGGTGCCGACCCGGGAAGAGGTCGAGGTCAAGAACGGCAAGCGTTCCCAGGTGCAGGCCAAGGTCTTCCCCGGCTACATCCTCGTCCGGATGGAGCTGACCGCGGAGTCCTACTCCTGCGTACGGAACACTCCCGGGGTCACCGGCTTCGTCGGCGCAACCGACCGGGCCGATCGTCCGGCGCCGCTGAGCCTCGACGAGGTGCTCAAGTGGCTGGCACCCGCCGTCGAGACCGAGCAGAAGAAGGCCAAGCCGGAGGTCAAGGTCCTCGACTTCGAGGTCGGCGACTCGGTGACGGTCACCGACGGCGCCTTCGCCTCCTTGCCGGCGACGATCAGCGAGATCAACGCCGACCAGCAGAAGCTCAAGGTGCTGGTGTCGATCTTCGGCCGGGAGACGCCGGTGGAGCTGAACTTCAACCAGGTTGCCAAGATCTGAGCCGTCGGCGCTGGCGGCGGGCAACCGCCGCCGGTCGTCGTCGTTCGTCCGGTTCACCCGCCGAGGTCAACCTCCGTGGCTGCCGGGATCCAGGTCTGCGCTACCCTAGAACGTCGCCGCCGTCGCATGCGCGCTGACCGTGCGCGCCTCGACGGCGGTGTCGTGTGAACCTTTCCCAGTTCCAAGCCCCAGGAAGAGACATGCCTCCGAAGAAGAAGCTCGTCAAGACGTTCACGCTTCAGCTGCCGGCGGGCCAGGCCACTCCGGCGCCGCCGGTCGGTCCCGCGCTCGGTCAGCACGGCGTGAACATCATGGAGTTCTGCAAGTCGTACAACGCGCAGACCGAGTCGCAGCGGGGCGACATCGTGCCCGCCGAGATCAGCGTGTACGAGGACCGGTCCTTCACCTTCGTGCTGAAGACCCCGCCCGCCGCCCGGCTGCTGATCAAGGCTGCCGGTGTGCAGAAGGGCTCGGGCGTTCCGCACACGCAGAAGGTCGGCTCGGTGACCCGCGCCCAGCTGCGGGAGATCGCCGAGAAGAAGATGGCCGACCTCAACGCCAACGACATCGACCAGGCTGAGAAGATCATCGCCGGCACCGCCCGGTCGATGGGCCTGAACGTCACCGACTGACGTCGGCCACACCGCCGACCCGTACGGATCGTGGGAGGGCGCGCGAGCATCGCGGCCCGCCAGAGACCACAGGAGTAGACAGAACATGCAGCGCAGCAAGAGCTACCGCAAGGCCGCCGAGGCCATCGACAAGTCGAAGCTCTACACCCCCGTCGAGGCCGTCAAGCTGGCCAAGGAGAGCACCGCCACCAAGTTCGACGCCACGGTCGAGGTCGCGATGCGCCTCGGCGTCGACCCCCGCAAGGCGGACCAGATGGTCCGCGGCACGGTCAACCTGCCGCACGGCACCGGTAAGACCGCCCGCGTGATCGTCTTCGCCGCCGGCGCGAAGGCCGAGGAGGCCGTCGCCGCCGGTGCCGACGAGGTGGGCACCGACGAGCTGGTCGCCCGGATCCAGGGCGGTTGGCTGGACTTCGACGCCGCGATCGCCACGCCCGACCAGATGGCCAAGATCGGCCGGATCGCGCGGATCCTGGGCCCGCGCGGTCTGATGCCGAACCCGAAGACCGGCACGGTGACGATGGACGTCACCAAGGCCGTGTCGGACATCAAGGGCGGGAAGATCACCTTCCGGGTGGACAAGCACTCGAACCTGCACCTGATCATCGGTAAGGCCTCGTTCTCCGAGGCCCAGCTGGTCGACAACTACGCGGCCGTCCTCGACGAGGTGCTGCGGGCCAAGCCGTCGGCCGCGAAGGGCAAGTACCTCAAGAAGGTCACCCTCACCACCACGATGGGACCGGGCGTACCGGTCGACCCGAACGTGGTGAAGAACCTGCAGGAGGGCTCGGCCGACAGCTGAGCACGACGCACCGACGCGGCCCCGCCACTCGTGGCGGGGCCGCGTTCGTCTGTCGGCTGTGGCAGGCTCGCGGCATGTGGCTGGAGGACATCGGGCTGCGGTATCACCGGCGCGGTCCGTGGGTGCTGCGGCAGGTGACGGTACGCGTGGCGGCGGGCGAGGCGGTGGTGGTGCTGGGCCGCAACGGTGCCGGCAAGTCGACACTGCTCCAGCTCGCCGCCGGGGTCCTGCGACCGTCCCGGGGGCGGGTGCTCGACCGGCCGTCGGTCGTGGGCTGGGTGCCGGAGCGCTTCCCGGCCGACCAGCCGTTCACCGTCGACGGTTACCTCGCGGCGATGGCCCGGATCACCGGCCTGTCCCCGTCCGCGGCGGACCGTACGGTGCGACGCTGGGTCGACCGGCTGGGCCTCGGCCCGTTCCGCACCGCCCGGCTGTCCCAGTTGTCGAAGGGCACCGCGCAGAAGGTCGGCCTGGCCCAGGCCCTGCTGCGTCCGCCCGGTCTGCTCGTCCTCGACGAGCCCTGGGAGGGCCTGGACGCCGCGGCGCGTGAATTGGTCCCGCAGGTGGTCGACGAGGTGTTGACCGACGGCGGGTCGGTGCTGGTCAGCGACCATCGCGGGGAGACGGTCCGGCTGCCCGGCGCGCGGGAGTGGTTGGTGGCCGACGGGGCGGTGGTCGAGCGGGCCCCGTCGGGCGATGCGGCGGTCGCGGTGGTCGAGCTGGAGGTTCCGGTCGGGCAGTTGCCGGCCACCGTCGCCCGCTTACGCGCCGAGGGCCATCACGTCCTGCGGGTACGCGGCCAGAGCGCATCACCCGAGGCCACGCGGCCGGGGGTGGGACCGTCGTCCGAGGTGGCCCGGTGACCGATCTGGTGCGGTTCCGGCTCGCCGGCTTCCTGCGTACCGGACGGGCGCTGGCACCGTTCCTGGCCGGCCTGCTCGCCCTCGGCATCCTGTACGGCGGTGGCCGGGCCCAGCCCGCGGAGGCCTACGGCGTATCGGCCGTGGTGCTCTTCCCCGTGCTGGCCTGGCAGACCAAGATCCTGCTGGACGTGGAACCGGATGTGCAGCGCCGGCTGACCCTGGTCGCGGTCGGTGCGGCGCGCGAGCAGGCGGCCGGCCTGGTCGCCGCGGTGGTGGCTGGTCTCGGTCTGGTGATGATCGCCCTGGTCTTTCCGTGGCTGGTCGGCGGGGTGACTGGTCCGAGCCTGCCCGGTGACCGGTCGATTCCCGCAGGTGTGGCGCTCGGTCTCTGGGCGCACCTGCTCGCTCTGCCGGCGGCCGTGGTGCTGGGCGCGCTGGCCAGCCGGGCGATCACCCGCAGTGCCGGCTACGGTGTGGCGGTGCTCACCCTCGGTGCGGTCGGCGCGCTGGTGCTCGGTTTCTCGGGGTCGGTCGCGCCGTGGCTGGCACCGCCGCTGCTACCCACCGCCAGGGCACTGGTCGGCCCGCTGTCCGGGTCGACCGCGCTGCTGCTGACGGCGTGGGCGCTGGTCTGGGCGGCGGTGGTGCTGACCGGCTACGCCCGCGCCCGCACTCGGCGCGCCTAGCGGGGTGGTCGAGTCCTCGGTCGAGCCGAGGCGGGGGCGGGGACCGCCGCGGCCGGCCGGAGACGTCGACGTATGTGCTGGTGCGAGCCATCGGCCCGGGCCGACCGTGGCCGCCGCCCGGGCGGTCCGGGGGCGATTTGGCGGTCGCCGCAGGTGTCGCGTAGCCTGATGGGCGAAGTTCCACCCAGAGACCGCTGGTCACCGTGCCCCGGCACGGTCGAAGGTCCCGCGAAGACGGGCGACCCGCGTAGGGCGGCAAGCGACATCGGCAGCATCGTGTGGTCCGCCGACCATCTGATTTCCGCCGTCCTCGCCCCGTGCGCCCTGCGCCGGGGCTTTTCTGTTGCCGCGACACCTCCGCACCGTCACAGGCGTTCGCCTGCGACGGTGACCAGCCTCGAGCAACGAGAGAGGAGGGACATGGCGGACAAGCCGATCCGGGCCGACAAGGCCACGGCCGTCGCAGAGCTGACCGAGAGCTTCCGGAGCGCGGGTGCCACCGTGCTGACCGAGTACCGCGGTCTGACGGTCTCCCAGCTCACCCAGCTGCGGCGCTCGCTCGGCAAGGAGACCAGCTACACGGTTGCCAAGAACACGCTGGCCAAGCGTGCCGCGGCGGACGCGGGCATCTCCGGCCTCGACGAGCTGTTCACCGGTCCTACCGCGCTGACTTTCGTTTCGGGCGACGTCGTCGAGGCGGCGAAGGGCCTTCGCGACTTCGCGAAGGCCAACCCGAAGCTCGTCATCAAGGGCGGCGTCTTCGAGGGCAAGGCCATTTCCGCGGCCGAGGTCACGAAGCTCGCCGACCTGGAGTCCCGCGAGGTACTGCTGGCCAAGCTGGCCGGCGCGATGAAGGGCAACCTGAGCAAGGCCGCGGCCCTGTTCCAGGCCCCGCTGTCGAAGACCGCCCGCCTGGCGGCCGCCCTGCAGGACAAGCGCGAGAAGGAAGGCGCCGAGGCGGCCTGAGGCCGTGTCGACGCACCACGTTCTTTAGTTTGAACCATTAGGAAAGGACGCCAGACATGGCGAAGCTCAGCACCGACGAGCTGCTCGACGCGTTCAAGGAGATGACGCTGATCGAGCTCTCCGAGTTCGTGAAGCAGTTCGAGGAGACCTTCGAGGTCACCGCCGCCGCCCCGGCCGCGATGATGATGGCGGGTCCGGCCGCCGGTGGCGCTGCCGCCGAGGCCGAGCCGGAGAAGGACGAGTTCGACGTCATCCTCGACGCCGACGGTGGCAAGAAGATCCAGGTCATCAAGGTCGTGCGTGAGCTGACCGGCCTGGGCCTCAAGGAGGCCAAGGACCTGGTCGAGGCCGCCCCGAAGCCGGTCCTGGAGAAGGTCAACAAGGAGACCGCGGACAAGGCCAAGACCAAGCTCGAGGGCGAGGGCGCCAAGGTCACCCTCAAGTGACCTGAGCCCCACCTGGCCGTCCCGGCTCGCACGAACCGGGCACGCCACGTCGCGGCGGGCGGCGATCCGACAGTGGATCGCCGCCCGCCGTGTTCGTGGACCAGCCCGCAACCGGCGTGAGCAGGGCGTCGAACCCGGTCCACGGCGCGCCGACCCGGGCCGGCGGACTCGCTCGTGCGTGGGAAAGAGCGCCCGATGCCGACAAGGGCTCTTGACGCGGCACTGGACTGCCAGGCACGCTGACATCAGCAAGACCTTCCGCGCTTGCGACGGCCACCGCGCGGGTAATGCGACGGCAGCACCACTCGCCATGCAGACCCGGGCGGCCCGGCAGGGACGTTGCGTTCCGAGCGGCCCGGTGCGACCCGTTCGTGGGGTCCCGAGGCACGTTCCGCAACAACCTGCGGGGTGGGCTGGACAGCGGTTAGCCTCTCGGCTACACTGCTAGTTTGCGCTGCCTTCCGACTTGACCCCTGCTCGGAAATGTCCGTTTGTGGATATTTTCTGGTGGGGTCATTGGAGTGCACGCGTACCAGCCGTTCTGCAGCACCGGTCCTCGGAAGGACGCATCTTGGCAGCTTCCCGCCCTGCGAAGACCAGTCGTACGTCGAGCGCATTCGCTCCCCGCCGAGTTTCCTTCGGTCGGATCACCGAACACCTCGAGGTCCCCAACCTCCTCGCCATTCAGAACGAGTCCTTCGACTGGCTCGTCGGCAACGAGGCTTGGCAGGGCCGGTCGGCGGACGACCCGCACGCACGCTCGGGTCTCGCGGAAATTCTCGACGAGATCAGTCCCATTGAGGACTTTTCCGGCACTATGTCGCTTTCCTTCTCGGCGCCGCGCTTCGACGAGGTCAAGGCCTCGATCGAGGAGTGCAAGGAGAAGGACCTCACCTACTGCGCGCCACTGTTCGTGACCGCGGAGTTCACCAACAACACCACCGGCGAGATCAAGAGCCAGACGGTGTTCATGGGTGACTTCCCGATGATGACGCCCAAGGGCACCTTCATCATCAACGGCACCGAGCGTGTGGTGGTCAGCCAGCTCGTCCGCTCGCCGGGCGTCTACTTCGACAAGCAGCCGGACAAGACCTCCGACCGCGACCTCTCCAGCGTCAAGGTCATCCCGAGTCGGGGTGCCTGGCTGGAGTTCGACATCGACAAGCGCGACACGGTCGGCGTTCGCATCGACCGTAAGCGTCGGCAGGCCGTCACGGTGCTGCTCAAGGCCATCGGATGGTCGGCCGAGCAGATCCGTGAGAAGTTCGGCTGGTCCGAGCTGATGATGACCACGCTCGAGAAGGACCACATCGCCGGCCAGGACGAGGCGCTACTCGACATCTACCGCAAGCTGCGCCCTGGCGAGCCGCCGACCCGCGAGAACGCCCAGACCCTGCTCGACAACCTCTTCTTCAACCCGAAGCGGTACGACGTAGCCAAGGTCGGTCGGTACAAGTTCAACAAGAAGCTCGAGCTGGACGTGCCGATCACCACCGGCACGCTGACCGAGGACGACATCGTCGCCACCGTGGAGTACCTCTGCCGGCTGCACGCCGGTGAGGAGGGCTACGAGGCCGACGACATCGACCACTTCGGCAACCGGCGGCTGCGTACCGTGGGCGAGCTGATCCAGAACCAGGTTCGGGTCGGCCTGTCCCGGATGGAGCGGGTCGTCCGCGAGCGGATGACCACCCAGGACGTCGAGGCGATCACGCCGCAGACCCTGATCAACATCCGTCCGGTCGTCGCCGCGATCCGGGAGTTCTTCGGCACCTCGCAGCTGTCCCAGTTCATGGACCAGACCAACCCGCTGGCGGGCCTGACCCACCGGCGACGGCTGAGCGCGCTCGGCCCCGGTGGTCTGTCCCGGGAACGGGCCGGCTTCGAGGTCCGCGACGTGCACCCGTCCCACTACGGACGGATGTGCCCGATCGAGACGCCGGAAGGCCCGAACATCGGTCTGATCGGCGCGCTGTCCACCTTCGCCCGGGTCAACCCGTTCGGCTTCATCGAGACGCCGTACCGGAAGGTCATCGACGGTCGGGTCACCGACCAGATCGACTACCTGACCGCGGACGAGGAGGACCGGTTCGTCAAGGCGCAGGCCAACGCCCCGCTGCGGGCCGACGGCACGTTCGCCGAAGACCGCGTCCTGGTCCGCCGTAAGGGTGGCGAGACCGAGGACGTCACGCCGGCCGCCGTGGACTACATGGACGTGTCGCCGCGGCAGATGACCTCGGTCGCGACCGCGATGATTCCGTTCCTCGAGCACGACGACGCGAACCGGGCCCTGATGGGCGCGAACATGCAGCGCCAGGCGGTGCCGCTGGTCAAGGCCGAGTCCCCGCTGGTCGGCACCGGCATGGAGTACCGTGCCGCCGTCGACGCCGGTGACGTGGTCGTGGCCGAGGTCGGTGGCGTGGTCGAGGACCTCTGCGCCGACTACATCACCGTCCACCAGGACGACGGCCACCGCCGGACGTACCTGCTGCACAAGTTCCGCCGCTCCAACGCCGGCTCCTGCGTCAACCAGAAGCCGGTCGTCTTCGAGGGGGACCGGGTCGAGGCCGGCCAGGTCATCGCCGACGGTCCGTGCACCGACGAGGGTGAGATGGCGCTCGGGCGAAACCTGCTCGTGGCGTTCATGACCTGGGAGGGGCACAACTACGAGGACGCGATCATCCTGTCGCAGCGCCTCGTGCAGCAGGACGTGCTCACCTCGATCCACATCGAGGAGCACGAGGTCGACGCCCGGGACACCAAGCTCGGCCCGGAGGAGATCACCCGCGACATCCCGAACGTCAGCGAGGAGATGCTCGCCGACCTGGACGAGCGCGGGATCATCCGGATCGGCGCCGAGGTCGTCCCTGGCGACATCCTGGTCGGCAAGGTCACGCCCAAGGGCGAGACCGAGCTGACCCCGGAGGAGCGGCTGCTTCGCGCGATCTTCGGTGAGAAGGCGCGCGAGGTTCGGGACACCTCCCTGAAGGTGCCGCACGGCGAGACCGGCACGGTCATCGGCGTGCGTACCTTCTCCCGGGAGGACGGCGACGAGTTGCCGCCGGGCGTCAACGAGCTGGTCCGGGTCTACGTCGCTCAGAAGCGGAAGATCCAGGACGGTGACAAGCTCGCCGGCCGCCACGGCAACAAGGGCGTCATTTCCAAGATCCTGCCGGTCGAGGACATGCCGTTCCTGGAGGACGGCACCCCGGTCGACATCGTGCTCAACCCGCTGGGTGTGCCGAGCCGGATGAACATCGGCCAGGTGCTGGAGACTCACCTGGGCTGGGTGGCCAAGACGGGCTGGCAGGTCGAGGGCGACGACGCCGAGTGGAAGCGACAGCTCCAGGGCATCGGCGCCGACTCCTCCGAACCGGACACCAACGTGGCCACCCCGGTCTTCGACGGTGCCCGCGAGGAAGAGATCTCCGGTCTGCTCGCCTCGACCCTGCCCAACCGGGACGGTCGGCAGCTGATCGGCTCCTCCGGCAAGGCACAGCTGTTCGACGGCCGTTCCGGTGAGCCGCTGCCAGACCCGATCGCGGTCGGCTACATCTACATCCTGAAGCTCAACCACTTGGTCGACGACAAGATCCACGCTCGTTCGACCGGCCCGTACTCGATGATCACGCAGCAGCCGCTGGGTGGTAAGGCGCAGTTCGGTGGTCAGCGTTTCGGTGAGATGGAGTGCTGGGCGATGCAGGCCTACGGTGCCGCGTACGCCCTGCAGGAGCTGCTGACGATCAAGTCCGACGATGTTCTCGGCCGGGTGAAGGTCTACGAGGCCATCGTCAAGGGCGAGAACATCCCGGAGCCGGGCATCCCGGAGTCGTTCAAGGTGCTGCTCAAGGAGCTGCAGTCGCTGTGCCTCAACGTTGAGGTGCTCTCCAGCGACGGCGTGGCCCTGGAGATGCGCGAGACCGACGACGAGGTGTTCCGGGCTGCGGAGGAACTGGGTATCGACCTGTCCCGGCGCGAGCCGAGCTCGGTCGAGGAAGTGTGAGGTAGGTGGTGGGTCTGGGGCGGCGCAACCCGCTCCGGGCGGTCAGGCTTGATCCCTTCGCGGGTCACGCCGCCCCAGACCCCTGCCGGGAGAGCTAGCTAGAACCAAGACACGACACGAGGGATATAACGTGCTCGACGTCAACTTCTTCGACGAGCTGCGCATTGGCCTCGCGACTGCGGACGACATTCGTCAGTGGTCGCACGGCGAGGTCAAGAAGCCCGAGACGATCAACTACCGCACCCTCAAGCCGGAGAAGGACGGGCTCTTCTGCGAGAAGATCTTCGGTCCGCAGCGGGACTGGGAGTGCTACTGCGGTAAGTACAAGCGGGTCCGGTTCAAGGGCATCATCTGTGAGCGCTGCGGCGTCGAGGTGACCCGTTCGAAGGTCCGCCGTGAGCGGATGGGCCACATCGAGCTGGCTGCCCCGGTGACCCACATCTGGTACTTCAAGGGCGTGCCGAGCCGGCTGGGCTACCTGCTGGACCTCGCCCCGAAGGACCTCGAGAAGATCATTTACTTCGCCTCGTACGTCGTGACGAGCGTTGACGCCGAAGCGCGTCACCGTGACCTCTCGACCATCGAGAACGAGATCCTGGCCGAGAAGCGGCAGTCGGAGAACAGCCGCGACTCGGAGATCGAGAAGCGGGCGGCCAAGCTCGAGGCCGACCTGGCCGAGCTGGAGGCCGAGGGCGCGAAGGCGGACGTCCGGCGCAAGGTCAAGGAGGGCGGAGAGCGCGAGATGCGCCAGATCCGCGACCGGGCCCAGCGCGAGATCGACCGCCTGGACGAGGTGCTGGACACCTTCCGCAAGCTCGACTCGAAGCAGCTGGTCACCGACGAGCTGCTCTACCGTGAGCTGCGCGACCGGTTCGGTGAGTACTTCACCGGTGGCATGGGTGCCGAGGCGATCAAGGCCCTGGTCCAGAACATGGACCTTGAGGCCGAGGCCGAGAACCTGCGGGAGACCATCCGTACGGGTAAGGGACAGCGGAAGATCCGGGCGCTCAAGCGACTGAAGGTCGTGGCGGCGTTCCAGAACACCCGCAACTCGCCGCTCGGCATGGTGCTGGACTGCGTACCGGTCATCCCGCCGGACCTGCGCCCGATGGTGCAGCTCGACGGTGGCCGTTTCGCCACCAGCGACCTGAACGACCTCTACCGGCGGGTCATCAACCGGAACAACCGGCTCAAGCGGCTGATCGACCTCGGCGCACCCGAGATCATCGTCAACAACGAGAAGCGGATGCTGCAGGAGGCCGTCGACGCGCTGTTCGACAACGGCCGCCGCGGCCGGCCGGTCACCGGCCCGGGTAACCGTCCGCTCAAGTCGCTGTCCGACATGCTCAAGGGCAAGCAGGGCCGGTTCCGCCAGAACCTGCTGGGCAAGCGCGTCGACTACTCCGGCCGTTCGGTCATCGTGGTCGGCCCGAAGCTCAAGCTGCACCAGTGCGGCCTGCCCAAGCAGATGGCGCTGGAGCTGTTCAAGCCGTTCGTGATGAAGCGGCTGGTCGACCTCAACCACGCGCAGAACATCAAGTCCGCCAAGCGGATGGTCGAGCGGCAGCGGCCGGTCGTGTGGGACGTGCTGGAAGAGGTCATCGGCGAGCACCCGGTGCTGCTCAACCGGGCACCGACCCTGCACCGACTCGGCATCCAGGCCTTCGAGCCGCAGCTGGTCGAGGGCAAGGCCATCCAGATCCACCCGCTGGTCTGCACCGCGTTCAACGCCGACTTCGACGGTGACCAGATGGCGGTGCACGTGCCGCTGTCCGCCGAGGCCCAGGCCGAGGCGCGGATCCTGATGCTGTCGTCGAACAACATCCTCAAGCCGGCCGACGGCAAGCCGGTCACCATGCCCACCCAGGACATGGTCATCGGGCTCTACCACCTGACCCACCTCACCGCCGGTGAGCGCGGGGAGGGTCGGGCGTTCAGCTCGGACGCCGAGGCGCGGATGGCGTACGACAACGGCGAGCTGCACCTGCAGGCGCCGGTGAAGATCCGGCTGCGGGACGTGGTCGAGGTGGACAACGGTGCCGGTGGGCAGCCGTGGACCGCGCCTGAGGGCTGGGTTCCGGGCGAGCCGCTGACGGTGGAGACCACCCTCGGTCGGGTGCTGTTCAACGAGACCCTGCCGCAGGGCTACCGGTTCGTGAACTACGAGATCCGCAAGGGCCAGCTCTCCGCGATCGTCAACGACCTCGCCGAGCGGTTCCCGAAGGTTGCCCTGGCGGCCACCCTCGACGGGCTCAAGGAGGCCGGTTTCCACTGGGCCACCTGGTCCGGTGTGACCATCGGCATGGAGGACGTCATCGCTCCGCCGCGCAAGCGGGAGATCCTGGAGCGGTACGAGAAGGAAGCCGACCGGATCGACAAGCAGTACCAGCGTGGTCTGATGACCGCCGAGGAGCGTCGCGGCGAGCTCATCGAGATCTGGACCAAGGCGACAAACGAGGTCGCCAAGGAGATGGACACCGCGCTGCCGCAGGAGAACCCGCTGTGGAAGATGATCAACTCGGGTGCTCGCGGTAACCTGCTCCAGCTCCGGCAGATCGCGGCGATCCGTGGTCTGGTGGCCAACCCGAAGGGCGAGATCATCCCGCGGCCGATCAAGGCCAGCTACCGGGAGGGTCTGTCCGTGCTGGAGTACTTCATCTCCACGCACGGTGCCCGTAAGGGTCTCGCGGACACCGCTCTGCGTACCGCCGACTCGGGTTACCTGACCCGGCGTCTGGTGGACGTCTCGCAGGACGTCATCATCCGCGAGGAGGACTGCGGCACCGACCGGGCCATCCCGATGCAGGTCGGTCAGCAGCTCGACGGCCGGCTAGTGGTGCACGAGCACGCGGAGACCAGCGTGCACGCCCGTACCCTGGCCGACGACATCAAGGGCCCGGACGGCACCGTGGTCGCCGAGCGGGGCGCGGACATCAACTCGATCCTGGTCGACAAGATCGTCGCCGCAGGGGTCGAGACGATCCGGGTACGCAGCGTGCTCACCTGCGAGTCGAAGCTGGGCGTCTGCGGCGCCTGCTACGGCCGCTCGCTGCCGACCGGCAAGATCGTCGACGTCGGTGAGGCGGTCGGCATCATCGCCGCCCAGTCCATCGGTGAGCCGGGTACGCAGCTGACGATGCGTACCTTCCACACCGGTGGTGTCGCGGGTGAGGACATCACCCAGGGTCTGCCGCGTGTCCAGGAAATCTTCGAGGCCCGGATCCCGAAGGGCAAGGCGCCCATCGCCGACACCCCCGGCCGGATCCGGATCGAGGACGGCGAGCGGTCGCGCAAGATCGTGGTGATCCCGGACGACGGCAGCGACGAGATCGTCTACGACAAGATCTCGAAGCGGGTCCGGCTGCGGGCGCACGACGGCGACCACGTCGAGGTCGGCGAGAAGCTCACCGAGGGCACCATCGACCCGCACGAGCTGCTGCGCATCCTCGGCCCGCGGGCGGTCCAGGTCCACCTGACCCAGGAGGTCCAGGAGGTCTACCGCTCGCAGGGTGTGCTCATCCACGACAAGCACATCGAGATCATCATCCGTCAGATGCTCAAGCGGGTGACGGTCATCGACTCCGGCTCGACCGAGTTCCTGCCGGGCGTGCTTGTCGACCGGGCGCTGTTCGAGTCGGAGAACCGCCGGCTCGTCGGCGAGGGTGGCGAGCCCGCCGCCGGTCGCCCGGTGCTGATGGGTATCACCAAGGCCTCGCTGGCCACCGACTCCTGGCTCTCGGCGGCCTCCTTCCAGGAGACCACCCGGGTGCTGACCGACGCGGCGATCCACGCCCGCAGCGACTCGCTGATCGGTCTCAAGGAGAACGTGATCATCGGTAAGCTCATCCCGGCCGGTACCGGCATCAGCAAGTACCGCAACGTCCGGGTCGAGCCGACCGAGGAGGCGAAGGCCAAGGTCTACTCGATGACCGGCTACCCGGAGACCGACTACGGCTTCGGGCCGGCCAGTGGTCAGGCGGTCCCGCTGGACGACTTCGACTTCGGGTCGTACCGCTAGACCGTGCGGTGACGTGAGAGGCCCCGGCGTGCATACGCCGGGGCCTCTTCGTGTCGAGGGTCGTCCGCAAGCGCGGCGGGGAACACATTTCCGTGCCGCGGGTCTGCGCCGTGCTTGCGGGTGCGGCGCGAACATTCGTCGACGGGGGCATCATGTGGTCATGACGATCGCACCCGGACCGGTGTCCGCCGCATCGGCACCGCGTCACCCGCTCGACCCGGATCCGGTCCGGGCGACCAAGGCCCGGGCGGTCTTCGCCCTCGGCCTGATGGCCGCACTGACCGGACTGCTGATCGGGGGCGTGGTACCGGCCACGGTGGCCCTGTACCTGGCCCGGCAGGCGCGTCGGGAGGCGTACGCCTCGGCGGGTTTCCTGACCGGTGCGGCCTGGCTGCGTCGTGGCGAGCGGCTGGCCTGGACGGGCCTGGTGCTGGTCGCGGTCAGCCTGGTGGTGGCGCTGGTGATCGGGGTGATCCGGCTCGCCGAGTCGCCCTACGGGCAGGACTTCGCGCCCGAGGTCGACTGACCGGCGCGACCGGTACGTCCTCGCGCCCGGCATCGAGGGGCTGACTGCCGACGGTAGCCTGACCGGTGTCCGTCGCGCGGTGCGTGGACGCTGCCCGACAAGGAGGATCCCGTGACGGAACCGGTGCGCCCCGAGGGCGGCGAAGCCGCTCAGCCCACCGTCGGGCGCCCCGATGCCGATCAGACGGGATGGGCCCGGCCCGGGCCCGAACAGCCCGAACCGGAGCAGACCGTCCCGCCGACCTCCCCGCCGGCAACCGGCGCGACGCCCGTCCACCCGCCGTCCGGACCGCCAGCTCTCGGGCCGCTGCCCGCCGGTCCGCCGCCTGGTTCGCCGGGTTACGGTCCGCCTGGCTCGCCGCCCGGCTCGCCCGCTTACGGCTCGCCGCCCGGCTCGCCCGCTTACGGGTCGCCGCCTGGCTCGCCGGCTTACGGTCCGCCGCCTGGCTCGGCACCGCCCGCTCCTGCGACTCTCGGATCACCGGCCGCCGGTCCGCCTGCCTACGGGACGGTGCCGGGGGCGCCGGCTGCGCCGGGTTGGACCGGCGGCGGCTCAGGCTGGGGGCAGCCCCCGCCACCACCGCCGCAGGATCCTCCCCGACCGCCGAAGCGGGTCGAGCCGGTGCCCGGTACGCCGTTCGCGGTGGTGCACCTCGACGTGCCCCCGGTCGCCTCGGGCCTGGCGGTCGGCTCGCTGGTGGCCGGTATCACCTCGATCCTGGTCTCGATCCTGGTCATCTGCGTCGGCGCCATCGGGGGAGGGGCGAACGGAGCCTGGGCGGCGGGCGCCTTCGCCGCGCTGGGTGGCCTCACCGGGGTGGGCGCCGTGGTCACCGGCCTGCTCGGCCTGCGGCAGATCCGCCGTCCGGCGCCGCCGCCCGCGGTCCGCTTCACCGGGCGGGGCCTGGCCATCGCGGGAATCAGCTGCGGCGGGACCGGCCTGCTGCTCTGCCTGGTGGGCGTGGGGCTGGCGGTGCTGCTGGCCCTGGCCTAGGACCTTGCCGGCCACCGGCTGGCCTGCGCCTCCTGAGGCCTGTGCCACTGGGCCTAGTCGATCTTGATCGGTTCGGGGCCAGCCTGGGGGCTCGCGGGCCGGTTTCCGGCAGAGCCGGTACACTCGTGTCCGTAGGTGCCCATCACGGGCGGGCGGTGCGACAGAGACCAGCCGGCAAGCGATGCGACGTCCGGCAGGTCTTCCGTTTTGACCTGCGCGGCTGTGGTAGGTACTCTTTCCCCTTGTGCCCGGGCCCGCCCGGGCAACTCGTGCGTGCGTTGGAGTCGGTTTTCCGATATCCGGACGGCACCACGTCTGAGTCAGAAGATCCGGCCTGCGGCCATCCGTGTGCCGGTGACAAACCCCGGGTCTGCGCGCAAGCGCCGGACGGGAACCGTGAGTTTGGCGACACGCCCGACCGCGGGTGCCGGGACCTCCGCGAGGTGGCCCTGGCCGGAATGTAGGAGAGCCGATCACGAGATCGGCTACGGCAGACGGCGCGGTCGCGAGAAGCGGCCGAAGGGAGCGGAGAAACCCGGTGCCCACCATTCAGCAGTTGGTCCGAAAGGGCCGTCAGGCGAAGACGACCAAGACCAAGACCCCGGCGCTCAAGGGATCCCCGCAGCGGCGGGGGGTGTGCACCCGGGTGTACACCACCACCCCGAAGAAGCCGAACTCGGCGCTGCGCAAGGTCGCTCGTGTCAAGCTCAGCAGCCAGGTCGAGGTGACCGCCTACATCCCGGGTGTCGGGCACAACCTGCAGGAGCACTCGATCGTGCTCGTGCGTGGTGGCCGGGTGAAGGACCTCCCCGGTGTGCGTTACAAGATCGTTCGCGGTTCGCTGGACACCCAGGGTGTCCGTAACCGCAAGCAGGCGCGCAGCCGTTACGGCGCGAAGAAGGAGAAGAGCTGACATGCCGCGTAAGGGACCTGCTCCGCGGCGACCGCTGGTCGCTGACCCGGTGTACAACTCGCCGCTGGTCACGCAGCTGGTGAACAAGATCCTGCTGCGCGGCAAGCGTCAGCTCGCCGAGCGCGTCGTGTACGCCGCCCTGGAGGGCTGCCGGGAGAAGTCCGGTACCGATCCGGTCGTCACCCTCAAGCGCGCCATGGACAACGTCAAGCCGACCCTTGAGGTGCGCAGCCGCCGTGTCGGTGGCGCGACCTACCAGGTTCCGGTCGAGGTCCGGCCGGCCCGGGCCACCACGCTGGGCCTGCGTTGGCTGGTGACCTACGCCCGCGCTCGGCGTGAGAAGACGATGATCGAGCGGCTGATGAACGAGCTGCTGGACGCGAGCAACGGCCTCGGTGCCGCCGTCAAGCGGCGCGAGGACACGCACAAGATGGCCGAGTCCAACAAGGCCTTCGCGCACTACCGCTGGTAACACCCTGGTCCCGGCGCCATCCGGTGCCGGGACCGCCACCAGTTGTGTCGAGACGACGATAAGTAGGGATTGAAGTGGCCGCCGCAGACGCGCTCGCCAACGTACGCAACATCGGCATCATGGCCCACATCGATGCCGGTAAGACCACCACCACCGAGCGAATCCTGTTCTACACCGGTATCACGTACAAGATCGGTGAGGTCCACGAGGGCGCTGCCGTCATGGACTGGATGGAGCAGGAGCAGGAGCGCGGTATCACCATCACTTCCGCCGCCACGAAGTGCGAGTGGAAGGGCCACACGATCCAGATCATCGACACGCCCGGCCACGTCGACTTCACGGTCGAGGTGGAGCGGTCGCTGCGGGTCCTGGACGGTGCCGTTGCGGTCTACGACGGTGTGGCCGGCGTGGAGCCGCAGACGGAGAACGTCTGGCGCCAGGCGGACAAGTACAACGTCCCGCGGATGTGCTTCGTCAACAAGCTCGACCGGACCGGTGCCGACTTCTTCCGCTGCGTGCAGATGATGATCGACCGGCTGAACGCCACTCCGCTGGTGCTCCAGATCCCGATCGGGCTCGAGGGCGACCACATCGGCGTCGTCGACCTGGTCGAGATGCGCGCCCTCACCTGGCGCGGGGAGACCCAGAAGGGTGAGGACTACGCGATCGAGGAGATCCCGGCCGATCTGGCCGCCTCCGCCGCCGAGTGGCGCGAGAAGCTGATGGAGACCCTGGCCGACGTCGACGACTCGGTGATGGAGAAGTACCTGGAGGGCGAGGAGATCTCCGTCGAGGAGGTCAAGGCCGCCATCCGTCGGGCCACCATCGCCAGCAAGGCCAACCCGGTGCTCTGCGGCTCGGCGTTCAAGAACAAGGGCGTGCAGCCCATGCTCGACGCCGTCATCGACTACCTGCCGTCGCCGCTGGACATCCCGGCGATCGAGGGCACGGCGACCGACGGCGAGACGCCGATGCAGCGTAAGCCCTCCACTTCGGAGCCCTTCTCGGGTCTGGCATTCAAGATCCAGACCGACAAGCACCTCGGCAAGCTGACCTACGTCCGGGTCTACTCCGGCGTGGTCGAGTCCGGGTCCCAGGTGGTCAACTCCACCAAGGACCGCAAGGAGCGGGTCGGCAAGATCTACCAGATGCACGCCAACAAGCGGGAGGAGCGCAGCTCCGCCAAGGCTGGCGACATCATCGCGGTGCAGGGTCTGAAGCAGACCACCACCGGTGACACCCTGTGCGACCCGGCGAACCCGGTCATCCTGGAGTCGATGACCTTCCCGGAGCCGGTCATCGAGGTGGCCATCGAGCCGAAGACGAAGGCTGACCAGGAGAAGCTCAGCACCGCCATCCAGCGGCTGGCCGAGGAGGACCCGACCTTCCGCGTCAAGCTGGACGACCAGACCGGCCAGACGGTCATCTCCGGCATGGGCGAGCTGCACCTGGACATCCTGGTGGACCGGATGCGCCGCGAGTTCAACGTCGAGGCGAACATCGGTAAGCCGCAGGTGGCGTACCGCGAGACCATCCGCCGCACGGTGGAGAAGGTCGAGTACACCCACAAGAAGCAGACCGGTGGTTCCGGCCAGTACGCCCGGGTGATCATCAGCCTGGAGCCGTTGCCGCTCGGGAACGACGCGCCGACCTACGAGTTCGCCAACGCCGTCACCGGTGGTCGCATCCCCCGGGAGTTCATCCCGTCGGTGGACGCGGGTGCGCAGGACGCCATGCAGTACGGCATCCTCGCCGGCTTCCCCCTGGTGGGCGTCAAGCTGACGCTGCTGGACGGCCAGTACCACGAGGTCGACTCGTCCGAGATGGCATTCAAGATCGCTGGCTCGATGGTGATGAAGGAGGCGGCCCGCAAGGCCGACCCGGCGTTGCTCGAGCCGATGATGGCTGTTGAGGTCACCACTCCCGAGGAGAACATGGGTGACGTCATCGGCGACCTCAACTCCCGACGCGGCATCATCCAGGCGATGGAGGAGCGCAGCGGCGCCCGTGTCGTCCGCGCCCTGGTGCCGTTGTCGGAGATGTTCGGCTACGTCGGCGACCTGCGGTCGAAGACCCAGGGCCGGGCTAGCTACAGCATGCAGTTCGACTCCTACGCGGAGGTTCCGTCCTCCGTGGCTAAGGAGATCATCGCCAAGGCGACGGGTGAGTGACGCTCACCTGACGTGATCGGATGATCCGACGGTGGTCGCGGGAGCATTCCCCGACCGCGACCACCTCGGTCGGATTGTGTGAATTCCGGGCCTGTAGGCTTCATCGCCGCAGAACCCACAAAAGCTCTCCGGCCGTCAGGCCGGAAAGGCTGTCGACAGAGTCCTAAGCGCCGACCTGGCGCGCCGGGGCGAACGAACCAAGAAGTCCACAGGAGGACACCAGTGGCGAAGGCGAAGTTCGAGCGGACTAAGCCGCACGTCAACATCGGCACCATTGGTCACATCGACCACGGTAAGACGACGCTGACGGCGGCCATCACCAAGGTCCTGCACGACCAGTACCCGGACCTGAACCCGTACACGCCGTTCGACGAGATCGACAAGGCGCCCGAGGAGAAGGCCCGGGGCATCACGATCTCGATCGCGCACGTCGAGTACCAGACCGAGGCGCGGCACTACGCGCACGTCGACTGCCCCGGTCACGCCGACTACATCAAGAACATGATCACCGGTGCCGCCCAGATGGACGGCGCGATCCTGGTGGTCGCGGCGACCGACGGCCCGATGCCGCAGACCCGCGAGCACGTGCTGCTGGCCCGCCAGGTCGGCGTGCCGTACATCGTCGTGGCGCTGAACAAGAGCGACATGGTCGACGACGAGGAGCTGCTGGAGCTCGTCGAGCTCGAGGTCCGTGAGCTGCTCTCGGCCCAGGAGTACCCGGGCGACGACCTGCCGGTCGTTCGCGTCTCGGCGCTCAAGGCCCTCGAGGGCGACCCGGAGTGGACCGGCCGACTCATGGAGCTGATGAACGCGGTCGACACCGCGATTCCGCAGCCGGAGCGCGAGACCGAGAAGCCGTTCCTGATGCCGATCGAGGACGTGTTCACGATCACCGGTCGTGGCACCGTCGTCACCGGTCGCGCCGAGCGCGGCGTGCTCAAGCCGAACGAGGAGGTGGAGATCGTCGGTATCCGCGAGAAGTCGCAGAAGACGGTCTGCACCGGCATCGAGATGTTCCGCAAGCTGCTCGACGAGGCCCGTGCGGGTGAGAACGTCGGTCTGCTGCTGCGCGGCATCAAGCGCGAGGACGTCGAGCGCGGCATGGTGGTCGTCAAGCCGGGCACCAGCACCCCGCACACCGAGTTCGAGGCGACGGTCTACATCCTCTCCAAGGAGGAGGGCGGCCGGCACACCCCGTTCTTCCAGAACTACCGTCCGCAGTTCTACTTCCGGACCACGGACGTCACCGGTGTCGTCACCCTCCCCGAGGGCACCGAGATGGTCATGCCGGGCGACAACACCACGATGACCGTGAAGCTGATCCAGCCCATCGCGATGGAGGACAACCTCAAGTTCGCGATCCGGGAGGGTGGCCGTACGGTTGGCGCTGGTCGCGTCACCAAGATCATCAAGTGAGCTGGGTAACCCCGATTAGACCCGCCGCCGGTCGTGCGGCATACTAGTCAGGTTGCGTAACGACAGTTCGCCGCCCGTGTTCGGCTTTCGCTGAACCTCCGGGTAGGCAGAGCAGTCGGGCGTGGGGTGGTTGGCGGCCCGTCCGTCAACCACCCTCGCGCGGCGTTCAGGTCGCCTCAGTGCGATCGGCGCCTGGACCCACCGCGGTCAGGATCGCTCCGGTAGCCCGGGGCGGAGCCTGGCCCCAGGGCGCGACACGCCCGACCGCGGGGGTGGGCGAAGAGGGCCTGTGCCAGCCGGTACAGACACCCGCAACACAGCGGCATCGAGAGAAGGAACAGAAGCCACCATGGCGGGACAGAAGATCCGCATCCGGCTCAAGGCCTATGACCACGAGGTCGTCGACTCCTCGGCTCGGAAGATCGTCGAGACGGTGACGCGTACCGGGGCGCAGGTCGCGGGCCCGGTGCCGCTGCCCACGGAGATCAACCGTTTCTGCGTCATCCGCTCGCCGCACAAGTACAAGGACTCGCGCGAGCACTTCGAGATGCGTACGCACAAGCGACTGATCGACATCATCGACCCGACCCCGAAGACGGTCGACTCGCTCATGCGCCTCGACCTGCCGGCTGGCGTCGACATCGAGATCAAGCTGTAGGGACCGGACACATGGACAGGCAAGTTAAGGGGATCCTGGGCGCGAAGCTCGGCATGACCCAGGTCTGGGACAACAACCGCGTTGTCCCGGTGACCGTGGTTCAGGCCGGCCCCTGCGTCATCACCCAGGTTCGTGACGCCGACAAGGACGGTTACTCCGCGGTCCAGCTGGCGTACGGGACGATCGACCCGCGCAAGGCCAAGAAGCCGCTGCGTGGGCATTACGCCAAGGCCGACGTGGCGCCGCGCCGGCACATCGTCGAGCTGCGCACCAGCGACGCTGCGGACTACTCGCTCGGCCAGGAGGTCACGGTCGAGGAGTTCCCGGCCGGTGTCTCGATCGACGTGACCGGCAAGACCAAGGGCAAGGGCTACGCCGGCCCGATGAAGCGGCACGGCTTCCACGGTCTGCGCGCCAGCCACGGTGTCGAGCGCAAGCACCGCTCGCCGGGCTCGATCGGCGCCTGCGCCACCCCGGGTCGCGTCTTCAAGGGCACCCGGATGGCCGGCCGCATGGGTGGCGTGCGCTACACCGTGCAGAACCTGACCGTCCAGGCGGTCGACACCGAGAACAATCTCCTGCTCGTCCGTGGCGCCATTCCCGGCCCCAAGGGCGCGCTGGTCCTGGTCCGTACCGCGGCCAAGGCCAAGGCGAAGAAGGGCGGTGTGGGCAAGTGACCACCGTTGACGTCCTCAACTCTGAGGGCACCAAGACCGGCTCGGTCGAGCTGCCCGCCGACATCTTCGACGCGCAGGCCAACATCGCGCTGATGCACCAGGTCGTCGTGGCGCAGCTCGCTGCCGCCCGGCAGGGCACCCACAAGACCAAGACCCGGGGCGAGGTTGCTGGCGGCGGCAAGAAGCCGTACAAGCAGAAGGGCACCGGTCGTGCCCGGCAGGGCTCGATCCGCGCGCCGCAGTTCGCCGGCGGTGGCGTGGTCCACGGTCCGGTGCCGCGTGACTACAGCCAGCGCACCCCGAAGAAGATGAAGGCCGCCGCGCTGCGTGGCGCCCTGTCGGACCGGGCGCGCGCCGGGCAGGTGCACGTCGTCGAGGCGTTCGTCTCGGGCGAGAAGCCGTCGACCAAGGCCGCCCTGGCCGCGCTCGCCAAGCTGACCACCGCCCGGCGGGTGCTGGTCGTGCTGAGCAGCACCGACGAGCTGAACTGGGTGTCGCTGCGCAACGAGCAGCGGGTGCACCTGATCGAGGCCGGCCAGCTCAACACTTACGACGTGCTGGTGGCCGACGATGTGGTCTTCACCAAGGAGGCCCTGGACGAGTTCCTGGGCGTACCGGCCGAGACCACCGAGGAGGGTGGCAAGTGAGCACGATCGCCGATCCGCGCGACATCATCGTCGCGCCGGTCGTCTCGGAGAAGAGCTACAGCGAGCTGAACCGCAACTGGTACACCTTCCTGGTGCACCCGGACGCGAACAAGACGGCGATCAAGATCGCTATCGAGCAGATCTTCAACGTCCGTGTCCTGACGGTCAACACGCTCAACCGCGAGGGCAAGCGCAAGCGGACCCGTACCGGGTTCGGCAAGCGCAAGGACACCAAGCGGGCGATGGTGAAGCTGGCTGAGGGCGACCGCATCGAGGCCTTCGGCGGCCCGGTCAGCTGAGGGGTGTAGACAATGGCTATTCGTAAGTACAAGCCGACGACGCCGGGCCGGCGTGGCTCGAGCGTCGCCGACTTCGCCGAGATCACCCGGTCGACGCCCGAGAAGTCGCTGCTGGCGCCGCTGCCCAAGAAGGGCGGCCGGAACGTGCACGGCCGGATCACCGCCCGGCACCAGGGCGGTGGCCACAAGCGCCAGTACCGGATCATCGACTTCAAGCGGGTCGACAAGGACGGCGTGCCGGCCAAGGTCGCGCACATCGAGTACGACCCGAACCGCACCGCGCGGATCGCGCTGCTGCACTACGCCGACGGCGAGAAGCGTTACATCATCGCGCCGAAGGACCTGAAGCAGGGCGACGCGGTCGAGTCGGGCCCGAGTGCCGACATCAAGCCGGGCAACAACCTGCCGTTGCGCAACATCCCGGTCGGTACCACGATCCACAACGTGGAGCTGCGTCCGGGTGGCGGTGCCAAGCTGGCCCGCTCGGCCGGCGTCGGCATCCAGCTGCTCGGCCGCGAGGGCGCGTACGCGACCCTGCGGATGCCGTCCGGTGAGATCCGGCGGGTGGACGTGCGCTGCCGCGCCAGCGTCGGTGAGATCGGCAACGCCGACCAGTCGAACATCAACTGGGGTAAGGCCGGCCGGATGCGTTGGAAGGGCAAGCGCCCGACCGTCCGTGGTGTCGCCATGAACCCGGTCGACCACCCGCACGGTGGTGGTGAGGGCAAGACCTCCGGTGGTCGCCACCCGGTCAACCCGCAGGGTAAGCCCGAGGGCCGCACCCGTCGTAAGGGCCAGCCGAGTGACCGGCTGATCGTCCGCCGCCGCTACGCCACGCGTAAGCGCGGCTGAGGGAGATAAGACATGCCTCGCAGCCTGAAGAAGGGCCCGTTCATCGACGACCACCTGCTCAAGAAGGTGGAGACGCAGAACGAGAAGGGCTCGAAGAACGTCATCAAGACCTGGTCGCGGCGCTCGACGATCATCCCGGAGATGCTGGGGCACACGATCGCCGTGCACGACGGACGTAAGCACGTCCCGGTGTTCGTGACCGAGGCGATGGTCGGGCACAAGCTCGGCGAGTTCGCGCTGACCCGCACGTTCAAGGGTCACGAAAAGGACGACCGGAAGAGCCGCCGGCGCTGACGCCGCGGGCATACGGATAGAGGATCAAGGGGTTACAGCGATGCCAGGAAAGGGCGACGCTCCGGTGCTTCCGGGCGCGCGGGCGGTTGCGCGGTACGTGCGCATCTCGCCGATGAAGGCGCGCCGGGTGGTCAACCTCGTCCGCGGCCTGCCCGCGAAGGAGGCGCTCACGGTGCTGCAGTTCGCGCCGCAGGCTGCGAGCGAGCAGGTGTACAAGGTGCTCGCGAGCGCGATCGCCAACGCGGAGAACAACGAGCGGCTGGACCCCGACGCGCTGCTCGTCAGCGAGGCGTTCGTGGACGAGGGCCCGACGATGAAGCGGTTCCAGCCACGGGCGCAGGGCCGGGCGTACCGGATCCGTAAGCGCACCTGCCACATCACCGTGGCGGTCGAGGCGGTCGCGCCGGCCGCGCCGAGGAAGTCGGCGAACAAGGCGGCTCCGGCGAAGCAGACCGCGCCGGCCGAGACGCAGAGCAACACGGAGGGCGCCGAGTAATGGGTCAGAAGGTTCACCCGCACGGGTTCCGGCTCGGCATCTCGACCGACTGGAAGTCCCGCTGGTTCGCGGACAAGCTCTACAAGGACTACATCGGCGAGGATGTCAAGATCCGCCGGATGATGTCCAAGGGGCTGGAGCGCGCCGGCATCTCCAAGGTCGACATCGAGCGCACCCGCGACCGGGTCCGCGTCGACATCCACACCGCACGGCCGGGCATCGTCATCGGCCGTAAGGGCGCGGAGGCCGACCGGATCCGCGGCGAGCTGGAGAAGCTCACCGGCAAGCAGGTGCAGCTGAACATCATCGAGGTGAAGAACCCCGAGTCGGACGCGCAGCTGGTCGCCCAGGGCGTTGCCGAGCAGCTCTCCAGCCGGGTCAGCTTCCGCCGCGCGATGCGTAAGGCGATGCAGTCGGCGATGAAGAACCCGATGTGCAAGGGCATCCGGGTGCAGGTCTCGGGTCGCCTCGGCGGCGCCGAGATGAGCCGCACGGAGTTCTACCGCGAGGGTCGGGTTCCGCTGCACACGCTGCGGGCCAACATCGAGTACGGCTTCTTCGAGGCCCGTACCACCTTCGGCCGCATCGGCGTGAAGGTCTGGATCTACAAGGGTGACGCGGTGCCGGGTCGGGAGACTCCGACCGAGGCGCCGTCGCGCCCGCGCCGGGAGCGCGGTGACCGGCCCGAGCGGCCGCGCCGCGGTCGGTCGGGTTCGTCCGGCACGACCTCCGGTGGCACCGAGGCCGGCCGGGCTGCCGCGACGACCGTCGCGCAGCAGGCCGAGACGCCGAGTGGCGAGCCGGTGGACAGCGCTGCTGTCGCGGCTGCCGCTTCGGCTCCGGCAGAAACGCAGCAGGAGGGCTGACAGATGCTGATGCCGCGCAAGCCCCCGAAGGGCTTCCGCAAGCCGCACCACCCGGACCGCAGCGGCGCGTCCAAGGGCGGCAACCGGGTGGTGTTCGGCGAGTTCGGGATCCAGGCTCTGGAACCGGCGTACGTGACCAACCGGCAGATCGAGTCGGCGCGTATCGCGATGACCCGCCACATCAAGCGTGGCGGCAAGGTCTGGATCACCATCTTCCCGGACCAGGCCCTCACCAAGAAGCCGGCGGAAACCCGGATGGGTTCCGGTAAGGGCTCGCCCGAGTGGTGGGTCGCGAACGTCAAGCCCGGGCGGGTTCTCTTCGAGATGTCCTTCCCGAACGAGCAGATCGCGCGAGAGGCGATGCGTCGCGCGATCCACAAGCTCCCGATGAAGTGCCGCATTGTTACGCGCGAAGTGGGTGAATCCTGATGGCAGCGGGCGTTAAGGCCTCCGAGCTGCGTGAGCTCTCCGAGGAGGAGCTGGTCACGAAGCTGCGCGAGGCCAAGGCGGAGCTGTTCAACCTCCGCGTGCAGGCCGCAACCGGGCAGCTGGACAACAACCGGCGGCTGCAGGTCATCCGTCGGGAAATTGCCCGGATCTACACGATCATGCGTGAGCGTGAGCTGGGGCTCTCGGCCGCGCCGACTGAGGTGACTGCAGGATGAGCGAGAACACCACCACCGCCACGCGGGGCCGGCGCAAGGTCCGTGAGGGCCTCGTGGTCAGCGACAAGATGGAAAAGACCGTCGTGGTCGAGGTCGAGGACCG
Organism: Micromonospora sp. NPDC049374; assembly: GCF_040677165.1. Lineage (NCBI taxonomy): Bacteria > Bacillati > Actinomycetota > Actinomycetes > Micromonosporales > Micromonosporaceae > Micromonospora > Micromonospora sp. NPDC049374. Next base: position 468,034 of record NZ_JBFAQH010000002.1, read on the forward strand.
GGTCAAGCACGCGCTGTACGGCAAGATCATGCGCCGGACCAGCAAGCTCAAGGTCCACGACGAGCAGAACTCCGCCGGCATCGGCGACCGCGTCCTGATCATGGAGACCCGGCCGCTCTCCGCCACCAAGCGGTGGCGGCTCGTGGAGATCCTCGAGAAGGCCAAGTAGCGAAGGCTCGAGCTCGGCCCAGACGGTCGGGCGCAGGTTCCGCCAGGCTCCGGCCGCCCCGGCGGCCGGAGAACCGGCAGACATAGGAGATAGACGTGATTCAGCAGGAGTCGCGACTGCGCGTCGCTGACAACACGGGTGCCCGGGAGATCCTGTGCATCCGGGTTCTCGGTGGCTCCGGTCGGCGCTACGCGAGCATCGGCGACGTCATCGTGGCCACCGTCAAGGACGCGATCCCGGGTGCCGGTGTGAAGAAGGGCGACGTGGTCAGGGCTGTCATCGTCCGCACCGCCAAGGAGAAGCGGCGGCCGGACGGTTCGTACATCCGCTTCGACGAGAACGCCGCCGTCATCATCAAGGACGGCGGGGACCCGCGCGGTACCCGTATCTTCGGCCCGGTCGGCCGTGAGTTGCGGGACAAGCGGTTCATGAAGATCATCTCTCTCGCGCCGGAGGTGTTGTGACCGTGAAGGTCAAGAAGGGCGACACGGTCGTCGTCATCGCCGGCAAGGACAAGGGTGCCAAGGGTAAGGTCATCGCGGCCTACCCGCGGCAGGACAAGGTCCTGGTCGAGGGCGTGAACCGGATCAAGAAGCACACTCGCATCAGCACCACCCAGCGTGGCGCCAAGACCGGTGGCATCGTCACCCAGGAGGCCCCGATCCACGTCTCGAACGTGATGGTCGTGGACTCCGACGGCAAGCCGACCCGCGTCGGTTACCGGATCGACGAAAACGGCCAGAAGGTTCGCATCGCGCGTAGCACCGGTAAGGACCTGTGATGACCACGGCTACCGAAACCAAGACGATGCCGCGCCTCAAGGAGCGGTACCGCAACGAGATCATCGCCCAGCTGCGCGAGCAGTACGAGTACGGCAACCCGATGCAGGTGCCGCGGCTGGTCAAGATCGTCGTGAACATGGGTGTGGGCGAGGCCGCCCGGGACGCCAAGCTCATCGACGGTGCGGTCCGCGACCTGGCCACCATCACCGGCCAGAAGCCGCAGGTCCGGCGGGCGACGAAGTCCATCGCGCAGTTCAAGCTGCGGGAAGGCATGCCGATCGGCGCGAAGGTGACCCTGCGCGGCGACCGGATGTGGGAGTTCCTGGACCGGCTGCTGTCCATCGCGCTGCCGCGTATCCGTGACTTCCGCGGCCTGGACGGGCGCAAGCTCGACGGGCACGGCAACTACACGTTCGGTCTGACCGAGCAGTCGGTGTTCCACGAGATCGACCAGGACAAGATCGATCGCCAGCGGGGCATGGACATCACGGTGGTCACGACCGCCACGACCGACGACGAGGGCCGGGCGCTGTTGAAGCTCCTGGGCTTCCCGTTCAAGGAGAACTGAGATGGCCAAGAAGGCGCTGATCCTCAAGGCGGCCGCGAAGCCGAAGTTCTCGGTTCGCGCGTACACCCGCTGCCAGCGGTGCGGGCGTCCCAAGGCGGTCTACCGCAAGTTCGGGCTCTGCCGGGTGTGCATCCGGGAGATGGCCCACCGCGGTGAACTGCCCGGCGTGTCCAAGGCTTCCTGGTAATAGCCCGGCGCGCTGCGGCGCGTCAGCTGGACTGTCTCTTCGCCGTAGGCCTGCGACGTGTCGCGGGAACCCCGGCGAGAAAGGTTGACGAGTTTTCATGACGATGACCGACCCGATCGCAGACATGCTCACGCGTCTGCGTAACGCCAACCAGGCGTACCACGACCGGGTGACGATGCCGTACTCGAAGATCAAGGCGAACATCGCCGAGGTCCTCAAGTCCGAGGGTTACATCGCCACCTGGGCAGTCGAGGAGCCCGAAGAGGGTGCCGTCGGCAAGCGACTGGTCGTCGAGCTGAAGTACGGCCAGAACCGGGAGCGGAGCCTGGCCGGTATCAAGCGCGTCTCCAAGCCCGGTCTGCGGGTGTACGCCAAGTCGGACGGGCTCCCCCGGGTGCTCGGTGGGCTGGGCGTGGCGATCATTTCGACGTCCCAGGGACTGCTCACCGACCGGCAGGCCCGCAAGCGGAGCGTTGGCGGGGAAGTCCTCGCCTTCGTCTGGTAACGGGAGACAGGTAGAAATGTCGCGTATTGGACGTAAGTCGATCCCGGTGCCATCCGGAGTCGACGTGACGATCGACGGCCGGACCGTAAAGGTCAAGGGCCCCAAGGGCGAGCTGTCGCACACCCTGGCCGAGCCGATCACCATCGAGCGGGCCGAGGACGGGCAGCTGAGCGTCAACCGCCCGAACGACGAGCGCAAGGCCAAGGAGCTGCACGGCCTGAGCCGTACCCTGGTCGCCAACATGATCGTCGGGGTCACCGAGGGCTACCGTAAGAGCCTGGAGATCGCCGGCACCGGTTACCGGGTCACCGCCAAGGGCAAGGACCTGGAGTTCGCGCTCGGGTTCTCGCACCCGGTGCACGTGCCGGCGCCCGAGGGCATCACCTTCACGGTGGAGCGGCCGACGCTGTTCCACGTGGCCGGCATCGACAAGCAGCTCGTCGGTGAGGTCGCCGCCAACATCCGGAAGATCCGCCCGCCGGAGCCCTACAAGGGCAAGGGCGTGAAGTACCAGGGCGAAATCATCCGACGCAAGGCCGGAAAGGCAGGTAAGAAGTGAGCGCCACGCTGCTCAAGCGCCGCCGCGGCGTCGCCGCCAAGCGTGCCGTCGGGCGGGCGCGGCGGCACTTCCGAGTGCGCAAGAACGTCAGCGGCACCGCCGCGCGTCCCCGCCTGGTGGTCACCCGTTCGCTGCGGCACATCGTCGCCCAGATCGTGGACGACACCAAGGGTCACACCTTGGCGTCGGCCTCGACCCTGGACGCCTCGGTGCGCGGTACGGAGGGCGACAAGAGCGCCCTGGCTGGCAAGGTCGGCACCCTGCTGGCCGAGCGGGCCAAGGCCGCTGGCATCTCCAAGGTCGTCTTCGACCGCGGCGGCAACCGGTACGCGGGGCGGGTCGCCGCGCTCGCCGACGCCGCCCGCGAAGCCGGGCTCGAGTTCTGACAATCCCCGTCACGAGAGAGAAGGAAGGCTGCTGATGCCAGGTCAACAGCGCCGTGGCGGCGGGTCCGGTGGCAACGAGGGTGGTCGCCGCGACAACCGCCGTGAGGGCGGCCGTGGAAACGCGCCCGCCGAGAAGACCCCGCACCTCGAGCGGGTCGTCGCGATCAACCGCGTCGCCAAGGTCGTGAAGGGTGGTCGTCGCTTCAGCTTCACCGCCCTGGTGATCGTGGGCGACGGCGACGGCTCCGTCGGCGTGGGCTACGGAAAGGCCAAGGAGGTGCCTGCGGCGATCGCCAAGGGCGTCGAGGAGGCCAAGAAGCACTTCTTCAAGGTGCCGCGGATCGGGTCCTCGATCCCGCACCCGGTCACGGGCGAGGACGCCGCCGGGGTGGTGCTGCTCAAGCCGGCCTCCGCCGGTACGGGCGTCATCGCCGGTGGTCCGGTCCGTGCCGTGCTGGAGTGCGCGGGCATCCACGACGTGCTCTCGAAGAGCCTCGGCTCGTCGAACCCGATCAACATCGTGCACGCCACCGTGGCCGCGCTGAAGGGGCTGGAGTCCCCGGAGGCCGTTGCCGCGCGGCGGGGCCTGCCGGTGGAGGACGTCGCGCCGGCGGCCATGCTCGCCTCGCGGGCGGAGGTGGCTTCCTGATGGCACGGCTCAAGGTCACCCAGGTCCGTTCCGAGATCGGGACCAAGCGCAACCAGCGGGAGTCGCTGCGTTCGCTCGGTCTCAAGCGGATCAATGACGTGGTGGTCAAGGAGGACCGGCCCGAGATTCGCGGCATGATCTTCACGGTCAACCACCTCGTGAAGGTCGAGGAGGTCGAGTAATGACGATCAAGGTCCATCACCTGCGTCCAGCGCCTGGTGCCAAGACCGCGAAGACCCGTGTGGGTCGCGGTGAGGGCTCCAAGGGCAAGACCGCCGGTCGCGGTACCAAGGGTTCGAAGGCCCGGAAGAACATCTCGGCGGCGTTCGAGGGTGGGCAGATGCCCATCCACATGCGCCTGCCGAAGCTGAAGGGCTTCAAGAACAAGTTCAAGGTGGTCTTCCAGGTCGTCAACCTGGACCGCCTGGCCGAGCTGTTCCCCAACGGTGGCCAGATCGGCCCGACCGAACTGGTCGAGGCCGGCGCGGTCCGCAAGGGGCAGCCGGTGAAGGTCCTCGGCACCGGGGATCTTGGTGGGGTGACGCTTCAGGTGTCGGCGCACGCGTTCAGCGCGTCGGCCAAGGAGAAGATCACGGCCGCCGGCGGCTCGGTCACCGAGCTGTAGAGCAGTTTTACCCATGGCGCCCGCCAGTTGATCCCAGCTGGCGGGCGCCATGGTCTACAACGGGCTTGTGCGCCCGGTAACATCGGATTCGGTTTATGTGGCCGGGCACATCTGCCCGGACCGGGATCGGGCTGTTAGAGTCCCTTCCCAGCCATGGATATCGGGCACTTGCCCGGAACCCACCCCGACCCGCCAGGGACGACCGGCGGCCCGCCTCGCGCAGGAGGAAGAAGTTGCTGTCCGCCTTTCTCAGTGCGTTCCGTACGCCTGACCTGCGCAAGAAGCTGCTGTTCACAGTCGGCATCATCGCGATCTATCGGCTCGGCGCCACGGTGCCCAGCCCGGGCGTCTCGTACGGCAACGTGCAGAAGTGCCTGGAGACCCTCGAAGGGTCCACCGGCGTACTGAACCTGCTCGACCTCTTCTCCGGCGGCGCGCTGCTGCAGCTGTCGATCTTCGCGCTGGGCATCATGCCCTACATCACCGCGTCGATCATCCTGCAGCTGCTGACGGTGGTCATCCCCCGGCTCGAGCAGCTCCGTAAGGAGGGCCAGGCCGGCCAGGCGAAGATCACCCAGTACACCCGCTACCTGACGCTGGGGCTGGGTGTCCTGCAGGCCTCGGCGTTCGTGGCGCTGGCCCGCTCCGGGCAGCTGTTCAACAACCAGTGCAACGAGGAGATCATCCCGACCGGCACCGGCGTCCCGGACTGGCTGACCCTGTCCATCCTGGTGATGACGATGACCGCCGGCACCGGCATGGTCATGTGGCTCGGCGAGCTGATCACCGACCGGGGTGTCGGAAACGGCATGTCGGTGCTGATCTTCACCTCCATCGCGGCCCGCCTGCCCAGCGAGGGCTGGCGGATCAAGGAGAGCCAGGGCTGGTGGAAGTTCATGCTCGTCATCGCGCTGGTGCTGGTGGTCATCACCGCGGTGACCTTCATCGAGCAGGCGCAGCGCCGCATCCCGGTGCAGTACGCCAAGCGCATGATCGGCCGGCGGATGTACGGCGGTACCTCGACCTACATCCCGCTCAAGGTCAACCAGGCGGGTGTGATCCCGGTCATCTTCGGTTCGTCGCTGCTCTATCTGCCGCAGCTGGCGTTGCAGTTCTTCGACCAGAATGACCCGGGCAAGACCCAGGCGTGGATCCAGAACAACCTGGTCGACCCGACCAGCCCGATCTACATCGTGGTCTACTTCCTGCTGATCATCTTCTTCACGTACTTCTACGTCTCGATCACGTTCAACCCGACCGAGGTCGCAGACAACATGAAGAAGTACGGCGGCTTCGTGCCGGGCATCCGCCCCGGCAAGCCGACCGCCGACTACCTGGACTTCATCCTCAGTCGCATCACCCTGCCGGGTGCGCTGTACCTCGCGATCATCTCGATCCTGCCGAACTTCTTCTTCATCTGGCTGGACCGGCAGCAGTACCTCAACTTCCCGTTCGGCGGTACCGCAGTGCTGATCATGGTCGGCGTGGCTCTGGAGACGAGCAAGCAGATCGAGAGCCAACTGATGCAGCGGAACTACGAAGGGTTCCTGCGGTAGATGAGACTGGTTCTGGTTGGCCCGCCGGGTGCGGGCAAGGGCACACAGGCGGAGTTCATCGCCGCGCATCTGTCCGTGCCGAAGATCTCGACCGGCGACATCTTCCGGGCCAACGTGTCCCAGGGCACCCCGCTCGGCGTCGAGGCCAAGCGATACATGGACGCCGGCAAGCTCGTTCCGGACGAGGTCACCATCAACATGGTGCGGGACCGGCTCGCTGAGCCGGACGCGGCCGAGGGTTTCCTGCTCGACGGTTTCCCGCGCACCACCCCGCAGGCCGCCGCACTGGACAAGCTCCTCGCGGATCTCGGAACCGCGCTGGACATCGTGCTCGAACTGGTCGTTGACGACGACGAGGTGATCCGCCGGCTCTCCGGCCGGCGTACCTGCCGGGGCTGCGGCAAGATCTGGCATGTCGAGTTCGACCCGACCAGCCGGGAGGGCATCTGCGACCGGTGTGGCGCGGAGCTGTTCCAGCGGGACGACGACAAGCCGGAAACCATCGCCGCCCGGCTGCGGGAGTACGCCGAGAAGACCTCGCCGTTGGTGGACTACTACGGCGCACAGAGCAAGCTGGTCGGCATCGACGCCACCGGCCCGGTGGAGGACGTCACGGTCCGCGCCATCGACGCCCTTCGCTCGTACGGGGGCTGAGGTCGCCCGGCGGTCGGCCGGATAGAGTGCGAACAGCGGGGTACGCGGGTCGTACCCCGCTGTTTGGGCAACGAAAGGTAGCACCTCCATGCGTCGTCCCCAGCTGGACATCCAGCTGAAGACTCCTGAGCAGATCGAGAAGATGCGGGCTGCCGGCCTCGTGGTCGCGGAGGCGCTTCGCCGGATGCGGGAGGCGGTGGCCCCCGGGGTGAGCACCGCCGATCTGGACGAGATCGCCGAGACGACGATCCGCGCTGCGGGAGCCGTCCCGTCGTTCAAGGGCTACCACGGGTTTCCGGCGTCGATCTGTTCCTCGGTCAACGAGCAGATCGTGCACGCCATCCCGTCGCCGAAGCAGGTACTCGCGGACGGCGACCTGATCTCGATCGACTGCGGTGCGGTGCTCGACGGGTGGCACGGCGACGCGGCGATCACGGTCGGTGTGGGCGAGGTCGATCCGGCGCTGCTGCGGATGGCCGAGGTCGCCGAGGACGCGATGTGGGCCGGGATCGCTGCGGCCGCTCGCGGCGCCGCCAGCGGCAAGGGCCGACTGACCGACATCTCGCACGCGGTGGAACGCGCGATCCGCAAGGCGGGGCGTTACGGCATCGTCGACGGCTACGGCGGCCACGGCATCGGCACCGAGATGCACCAGGACCCGCACGTGCTCAACCACGGGCGGCCGGGCAAGGGGCCACGGTTGGTGCCGGGGCTGGCGCTTGCCATCGAGCCGATGATCACCATGGGTTCGCCGCGTACGGCGGAACTCGCCGACGGATGGACCGTCGTCACCCGCGACGGCTCGCGTGCCGCGCACGTCGAGCACAGCATGGCGCTGCTGCCCGACGGTGTGTGGGTGCTGACCGCGTACGACGGTGGCCGGGCCCGCCTGGGCGACCTGGTCACCGCTCGCCAGCCGAGCGTCACGCGGACCGCGTAACGCGGGCATCGGCGGCGACTGCCGACGCCTGCGTCACCGGGACGGCCGACACGGCGGTACTGGCAGTCTGGTGGCATGCTTGCCGGCATGGACGAGCGGGACGCCATGCGGGCAGCGGACGCCGACCGGCAGGCCATCGCCGACCGCCTCCGGGTCGCTCTCGACGAGGGCCGACTCGACCTGCACGAGTACGACGACCGGTTGCAGCGGGCCTATGCCGCCCGCACGTACGCCGAGCTCGATGCTCTCGTCGGTGACCTGCCGGCGTCCGGCGGTGCGGTGCTGCCGACGTCTCGGCAGCCGGGCGTCCCGGTGCCGGCCGAGGCCGGACGCGGACTCACCGCGCGCTGGCTGGCCGAGGTCTGGGAACCCTGGCTGAAGGTGGTCGGGATCGTGGTGGCGATCTGGGCCGTCACTTCGCTGGCGGCCGGTGAACCGCTCTACTTCTGGCCAGGCTGGGTTGCGGGGCCGTGGGGAGCGGTGGTGCTGGTGCGTACCGTCACCGGGCTGGCCAGCGGTGAGCCTGCGCGGTGGGCGGCCGAGCGGGAGCGCCGCCGGCAGCGGCGCGCCGAGAAGCGGGCGCTCAAGCGCGAGCGTAAGGCCCTCAGTCAGGAGCAGCCGGCCGCCATCGGGCCCGCCGGCTCCGGCGGAGCGGCGGCTGACGGAGGCACCGAGGCCCGACCGGTGGCGGCCGACGACGGGATCGAAGCGGCTCCCGGTAGCGTGACGGGCACCGGGCCCGGCGAAGCTACCGAGGCTCCGGTGGGCGAGCCGACGCGGCGGCCCGACCGGGGCGATATGGGCTGAATGTCCCGTTTCCTGGACCTGGTCGAGCCCAGGTGGCCGGTCGGTTTGGCGACGACGTGCAGGCGGGCGTACACTTTCTGATCGGCGCACAGCGTCCACTCCGCCATGCCCGCCAGCGCTTCGGTGGGACGCGGAGCCGCGGCTGGCGCGGGAAGCCTGATCTTGGTCAAGCACCCGTGTAAGACGTTGTGGGCCGTCCGGAGCAACCGACGTCAGGACAGCGGAGGACATGCCGAAAAAAGACGGAGCCATCGAGATCGAAGGTCGGGTCATCGAGCCCCTGCCGAACGCTATGTTCCGGGTGGAGCTCGCCAACGGCCACAAGGTGCTGGCTCACATCAGCGGCAAGATGCGGCAGCACTACATCCGCATCCTGCCGGAGGATCGGGTCGTCGTCGAGCTATCGCCGTACGACCTGACCCGCGGGCGCATCGTCTACCGCTACAAGTAAGCCTGACGGCGGCCGGGAAACGTCCCGTGTCCGTCTTCGACGTCCGGTGTCGCGCCTCGCGACGCCGGGCCAGATGGGAAGTAAGGCAACCGTGAAGGTCAAGCCGAGCGTCAAGAGGATCTGCAACAAGTGCCGGGTGATCCGCCGGCACGGCCGGGTCATGGTCATCTGCACCGACCCGCGCCACAAGCAGCGCCAGGGCTGAACAGCCCACACATCACACATGCTCGTCCCAGCCGCGAGCGGTGCGCAGCGCGTACTCAATCGTGGTTGACCCCCGGTCGAAGGCCGGGGCCCGCTCGGGCAGCGACCGATCCCGGTCGCCGGCGCCATCGGCGTCGGAAGGACAGGGACGGCCGGTAGCGGGGTGGGACGGGTCCACACCTTCGCCAGCACACCACGAGGAGTACGCCCGCACATGGCACGTCTAGTCGGCGTCGACCTTCCCCGCGAGAAGCGGATGGAGATCGCGCTCACCTACATCTTCGGCGTGGGCCGCACCCGCGCCCTGGAGACGCTCAGCGCCACCGGCATCTCGCCGGACAAGCGCGTCCGGGACCTCACGGACGAGGAGCTGGTCCAGCTCCGCAACCACATCGAGGCCAACTACAAGGTTGAAGGCGACCTGCGCCGCGAGGTCGCCGCTGACATCCGCCGCAAGGTCGAGATCGGCTGCTACGCCGGCATCCGGCACCGCCGGGGCCTGCCCGTGCGTGGCCAGCGGACCAAGACCAACGCGCGGACCCGCAAGGGCCCGAAGCGGACCGTCGCCGGCAAGAAGAAGCCGGGCAAGAAGTAATAGTTCTTAAACCGGAATGCTGGTCGTTTTCCGTCGAGGTAGGGCGGGCTCCAACTGGAACCGGTGTCTACCTCATCGACGGGGCGAATAGCCAGCACCGATCGAGAACCTAATCAGGAGCGCACAGACTTATGCCACCGAAGGCTCGTGCCGGAGCCGCTGTCAAAAAGGTCCGGCGCAAGGAACGTAAGAACGTCGCCCACGGGCAGGCGCACATCAAGAGCACCTTCAACAACACCATCGTCTCGATCACCGATCCGACTGGTGCCGTCATCTCCTGGGCCTCGTCCGGCCAGGTGGGCTTCAAGGGCTCCCGCAAGTCGACTCCGTTCGCCGCGCAGCTGGCCGCCGAGGCCGCCGCGCGCCGGGCGATGGAGCACGGCATGCGCAAGGTCGACGTGTTCGTCAAGGGCCCCGGCTCCGGCCGGGAGACCGCCATCCGTTCGCTGCAGGCCGTGGGCCTTGAGGTCGGGCAGATTTCCGACGTCACCCCGCAGCCGCACAACGGGTGCCGTCCGCCGAAGCGTCGTCGGGTCTGAGAGGTAGAGAGAGATGGCTCGTTACACCGGTGCCGACTGCCGCCGTTGCCGGCGGGAGAAGATGAAGCTGTTCCTCAAGGGCAGCAAGTGCGATGGTCCGAAGTGCCCGTTCGAGTCCCGGCCGTTCCCGCCCGGGCAGCACGGCCGCGGCCGCACGAAGGAGACGGAGTACCTGCTCCAGCTCCGTGAGAAGCAGAAGGCCCGCCGCGTCTACGGCGTGCTGGAGAAGCAGTTCCGCGGCTACTACGAGGAAGCCGTGAGCAAGAAGGCCAAGACGGGCGAGGTGCTGCTGCAGATCCTCGAGTCGCGGCTGGACAACGTGGTCTACCGGTCCGGCTACGCCAAGTCCCGGGACATGGCTCGTCAGCTGGTCAAGCACGGTCACTTCACGGTGAACGGCAAGAAGGTCGACATCCCGTCGTACCGCGTCAAGGAGCACGACATCATCGAGGTTCGGGTCAAGAGCAAGGAGCTCACCCCGTTCATCGTGGCCCAGGCCGAGGCCGGCTCCAAGACCGTTCCGGCGTGGCTGGAGGCGATCCCCAGCCAGATGAAGATCCTGGTGCACTCGCTCCCGGCCCGACAGGTGATCGACACCCAGGTCCAGGAGCAGCTAATCGTCGAGCTCTACTCCAAGTAGGGCTCGTTGCGGTGGCCCGCCCGGCAGGGCGGGCCACCGGAACAGTTTGTGTCGTGGGCGTCATATGGCGGGCGCCCCGGAAGAGAAGAGAAAACATGCTCATCAGCCAGCGACCGACCCTCTCCGAGGAGTCGATCAACGAGACCCGGTCCCGGTTCACCATCGAGCCGCTGGAGCCGGGCTTCGGCTACACCCTGGGCAACTCGCTGCGGCGTACGCTGCTGTCGTCCATCCCGGGTGCGGCCGTCACCTCGATCAAGATCGACGGTGTGCTGCACGAGTTCACCACGATCCCCGGGGTCAAGGAGGACGTGGTCGAGCTCGTCATGAACATCAAGGAGCTCTGCGTCAGCTCCGAGCACGACGAGCCGGTCAGCATGTACCTGCGTAAGCAGGGCCCGGGCGACGTGACCGCCGGCGACATCCAGCCTCCGGCCGGTGTCTCGGTGCACAACCCGGACCTGAAGCTGGCCACCCTCAACGGTAAGGGCCGGCTCGACATGGAGCTGACCGTCGAGCGGGGTCGTGGTTACGTCACGGCGGCGCAGAACAAGCAGGCGGGTGCGGAGATCGGCCGGATCCCGGTCGACTCGATCTACTCCCCGGTGCTCAAGGTGACCTACCGCGTCGAGGCGACCCGGGTCGAGCAGCGGACGGACTTCGACCGGCTGATCATCGACGTCGAGACCAAGCCGTCCATGGGGCCCCGCACCGCACTGGCCTCGGCCGGTTCGACGCTTGTGGAGCTGTTCGGGCTGGCCCGTGAGCTGGACGAGACCGCCGAGGGCATCGACATCGGCCCGTCCCCGCAGGACGCGCAGCTGGCGGCGGACCTGGCCCTGCCGATCGAGGAGCTGGACCTGACCGTCCGCTCCTACAACTGCCTCAAGCGCGAGGGCATCAACTCCGTTGGTGAGCTCATCGGGCGTACCGAGGCCGACCTCCTCGACATCCGCAACTTCGGTCAGAAGTCGATCGACGAGGTCAAGATGAAGCTCGCCGGGATGGGTCTCGGGCTGAAGGACTCGGCTCCGAACTTCGACCCGGCGCACGTCGTGGACGCCTTCGGCGAGGCCGACTACGACACCGACGACTACCGCGAGACCGAGCAGCTCTAGTCCGCGCTGCCGCCACACCTGAGGAGCACCAAGCATGCCCACGCCCACCAAGGGCCCCCGCCTCGGCGGCAGCCCCGCGCACGAGCGGCTGATGCTGGCCAACCTGGCCACCGCGCTGTTCCAGCACGGCAAGATCCAGACCACCGAGACCAAGGCTCGGCGGCTGCGTCCGCTCGCCGAGCAGTTGATCACCAAGGCCAAGCGGGGCGACCTCGCGTCGCGTCGGCGGGTGCTGACCGTGGTCAAGGACAAGGACGTGGTCTACGCCCTGTTCGACCAGATCGCGCCGCGGTACGCCAACCGCAGCGGCGGCTACACCCGGATCGTGAAGACCGGTCCGCGCAAGGGTGACGCCGCGCCGATGGCGATCATCGAACTGGTCGAGGAGCTTCAGGTCGCCGAGCCGAAGGCGAACAAGAAGACCGCCGGCCGCAAGGCCGCCCAGCAGGACAAGGTCGAGGCGCTGGCGCCGGCCGAGGAGGCCCCCGCGTCGCAGCCGACCGACCAGGACGCCGAGCCGCCGCAGTCGGCTTCCGGTGACACCGCCGCTGCCCGCGAGGACAGCGACCTGGCCACCGAGGAAGGCAAGGCCTGATCCAGGCCGTCGTCGGGCCCGGCACCCCACGGGGTGCCGGGCCCGACCCGTTGAGGGTCTCGCGAAGTCCTCAGCCGCTGCTGGGCCCGCCGCAGGCCGGCCCGGGACTTCGCCACAGGGCCTTGGGAGGTACGACGTGGAGGAGCGCACCCGGCTGCGGCTGGATGTCGCGTACGACGGCACGGCCTTCTCCGGCTGGGCCGCCCAGCCGCAGCGGCGCACGGTCGCGGGCGTGCTGGTCGAGACGCTGGACCTGGTGCTCGGCACCGGCGTCGCGACCGGACTGACCGTCGCCGGCCGCACCGACGCGGGGGTGCATGCCAGCGGGCAGGTCTGCCACCTGGATCTGCCCGTCGACGTCTGGCGGGCGCACGAGGGTCGGCTGCTGCGCCGGCTGGCCCGGCTGCTCCCGACCGATCTGCGGGTGCGGGCGATGCGTGAGGTGTCGGCCACCTTCGATGCCCGCTTCTCGGCGACCTTCCGCCGCTACGAGTATCGGGTGACCGACGCGCCGTGGGGGTGCGACCCGCTGCGCCGGCACGAGATCCTGGCCTGGCCGCGGGTACTCGACCTCGACCGGCTCACCGCCGCGGCGGCCGGACTGGTGGGGGAGCACGACTTCGCCGCGTACTGCCGGCGCAAGGAGAACGCCACCACGCTGCGGGAGGTGACCAGGCTGGACTGGCGGCGGGACGCCGACGGGATCCTGGTCGCCACCGTGCAGGCCGACGCGTTCTGTCAGGCGATGGTCCGTAGCCTGGTCGGCGCCATGCTGGTCGCCGGGGACGGTCGCCGACCGGTGCGGTGGCCAGCCGACCTGCTGGCCCGTCGGGAGCGGGCCAGCGAGGTGACCGTGGCGCCGGCGCACGGGCTGACCCTGGTGGCGGTCGGCTACCCGGACGATCCCGCCGAGTACGCGCGCCGGGCCGAGGCGACCCGCCGGCTACGGGTTTCCGCCGACAGTTGAACGGCGGGCCCTTCCGCCGATGCCGGTTGGTCAGTCCTCGGTGGACTCGTCCTGGTTGCCGGTGTCGTCGGTGGGGCCCTCGGTCGGCTGGCTGGCCGTTCCGCCTTCGGCACGCCGCTCCAGCACGCCCTGGTTGAGATGCTGTTCGAGCATGTCGAAGAGGATCTCGCGGACTGTGGTGTCACCGGCGCGGATGGTGGCGCCGTCGGTGCGGGCGACCACTGCGTAGGCGATGTAGTGGCCGCGTACCTGCCAGCCGACCCGCGCCGGTGCGGTGGCGATGACCTCCGTGCCGTCTCCCGCCGACATGCCGCGGAAGCGACCCTGCCGCTCGTCGAGCAGTTGGCGGATCCGGTCCCGGGCCCGCTCGGCGCTGGACCGGTCGGTGAGGTTGAACAGTCCCGTGGTGACCAGGTGGTCGCCGTCCGGTGCGCGCAGGGTGGCCCGGACGACCTGGTTGCAGCCGAGCCGTACCAGTAGTTCTGAGACCTCCCCGGTGGCGGCTACCGCGCAACTGGCGCTGGACTGGGTGCGTAGCACCTCGTAGCCGGTCTCGCCGTCGCCAACGGCGAGGGTACTGGCGGGGAAGACCTCGCGGGCGGTGAGCGGTGCCTGGTCGGTGTCCCGGGAGTCGAGGTCGCTGGCCTCAGCGGGCACCGTGTCGCGGGTGGTGTCCGGTGCGGCGCTGGGCCCGGCCTGCTGACCGATCAGGGTCCGACCGTCCAACAGGGTGGCGGCGGTGAGACCGCAGAGGGCGAGCAGTACCAGCGCCGCGGCACCGCCGACCAGCACCTGCCAGGTGCGACCGCCACCTCGGCGGGGCGGCGGCGCGACGGTCGTCGTACCCGGCTCCGGCGGTGCCGCCGCCACGCCGACCGGTGCCGGTTCGTCGGGCGGGGCCGGTGCCGGGCCGTACCGTGGTGCTGGCTCCTGCTGGGTGGCGGGGAACGCCCCGCGCGGCGGCGCCGACGACGGCAGCATGATCTGGTTCGGACGGGCCAGCGACGGGGTGGGGAAGCGCGACGGGGACGGCCCGGCCGGGGGCGGCGGGCCGGGGCGGGGCGAACTGCCCTCGGGCTCGTCGTCCCGGAACGGGACGTATGCGTCCTCATCGGAGTCGTACCGATACACCATGTCGTCCAGAGTAGGGATGTTTATCCCTTTAGTAGGTATTTCGCGGAAATGCGGCGGATCGACGTGTCGGATCCCCTGCCGCAGCCGCACGGTCGGCCCGATCCGGCTCGGTGCGAGAATGGCCCGCGTGACCGGGGACCACTACTTCACCGCCGAACCGGACGCGCCCGCCCGGGCGCGCGAGGTGCAGTTCACCGTCGCCGGGCGCGACTACACCCTGGTCTCGGCGTCCGGGGTCTTCTCAGCCAGCCGCCTGGACCCCGGCACCGCCGTGTTGCTGCGTAAGGCGGAGCCGCCGGACGCCACGACCACCGGGGCCCTGCTCGACCTCGGCTGCGGGTTCGGCCCGATCGCCTGCGTGCTCGCCACCGTCGCCCCCATGGCCACCACCTGGGCGGTGGACGTGAACGAGCGGGCCCGTGATTTGACTGCCGAGAACGCCGCCCGGCTCGGGCTGTCCGGCCGGCTGCGGGTGACGGCCCCCGAGGAGGTACCCGCCGACCTGCGCTTCGCGCAGATCTGGTCCAACCCGCCGATCCGGGTCGGCAAGGACGAACTGCACCAGCTGCTGCTGCGGTGGCTGCCCCGGCTCGCTCCGGACGGCGTCGCCTGGCTCGTGGTGGCCCGCCACCTCGGCGGTGACTCGTTGCAGGATTGGCTTACCGAGCAGGGTTGGCGGGTGACCCGACACGCCAGCCAGAAGGGGTTCCGGGTGTTGCGCGTCACCCACTGACCGGGTAATCGGTTGGCCCGCCGGCCCGGCTCGGGCAGGATGCCCGCGTGGGATACGTGGACGTGGCGGCGGTCGGGCATGTCCTGCCGGACGGGCGGCAACTCTTCGCCGACGTGTCGTTCCGGGTCGGTGAGGGTGCCAAGGTGGCGCTGGTCGGGCCGAACGGTGCGGGCAAGACGACGTTGCTGCGGATGGTCGCCGGTGACCTGCCGGTGCGTACCGGCGCGATCGCGCGTACCGGTGGGCTCGGTGTCATGCGCCAGTTCATCGGCATGATCGGTGACGAGTCGACCCTCGCCGACCTGGCCCTGTCGCTCGCGCCGCCGCCGCTGCGCGACGCCGGGCACCGGCTGGCCGAGACCGAGGCGGCCATGCGCGACGCCGAGCTGCGCGGCAAGTACAGCACCGCCGCAGGCAAGGCTCAGCTGGCGTACGCCGACGCGTTGGCTGCCTGGGGCGAGACCGGCGGGTACGACGCCGAGGTGCTCTTCGACACCGTCGCCACCATCGTGCTCGACCTGCCCTGGGAGACCGCCTGGCACCGCCCGGTCCGCACCCTCTCCGGTGGGCAGCAGAAGCGTTTCGCCCTGGAACTGCTGCTGCGCGGCCCCGACGAGGTGCTGCTGCTCGACGAGCCGGACAACTTTCTCGACGTGCCCGGCAAGCGCTGGCTGGAGGCGCGGCTGCGGGAGTCGGCCAAGTCGGTGCTCTACGTCTCGCACGACCGGGAACTGCTGGCGCACACCGCCGACCGGGTGGTCGCGGTGGAGGGCGGCAGCGCCTGGGTGCACCCGGGCGGCTTCGCCAGCTGGCACGAGGCGCGGGTGGCCCGCCACGCTCGACTCGACGAGCAGCGTAAGCGGTGGGACGAGGAGCATCAGAAGCTGCGCGAGCTGATGCTGATGTACAAGCAGAAGGCCGCGTACAACGATGGGATGGCCTCGCGTTACCAGGCGGCGCAGACCCGGTTGCGCAAGTTCGAGGAGGCCGGGCCGCCGCCCGTACCACCGAAGGAGCAGGACATCCGGATGCGGCTGGCCGGCGGGCGGACCGGCAAGCGTGCGCTGGTCTGCGAGCAGCTGGAGCTGGACGGCCTGACCTACCCCTTCGACCTGGAGCTGTGGTACGGCGACCGCCTCGCGGTGCTCGGTGCCAACGGCACCGGCAAGTCGCATTTCCTGCGCCTGCTGGCCCGGGGCGGGACGGACCCGGACCCGGCGAACGGCCCGGTCGACGGTGCGGCGGCGCTCGCGCCGGTGGCGCACGACGGGATGGCCCGACTCGGCGCCCGGGTGCGTCCCGGTCACTTCTCCCAGACCCACGACCGACCCGAGTTGATGGCGCGGACGCTCGTGGAGATCCTCTGGCGGGGCGACGAGCACCGGGCCGGCATGGACCGGCACGCGGCCATGGCGGCGTTGTCCCGGTACGAACTGGCGGGGCAGGGTGACCAGCGCTTCGGCACCCTCTCCGGCGGGCAACAGGCCCGTTTCCTGGTGCTGCTGCTGGAGCTGTCCGGCGCGACGATGCTGCTGCTCGACGAACCCACCGACAACCTCGACCTGGCCTCGGCCGAGGCGTTGGAGGTCGGGCTCACCGCGTTCTCCGGCACGGTGGTGGCGGTCACCCACGACCGCTGGTTCACCCGCACCTTCGACCGGTTCCTGCTGTTCCGTGGTGACGGCGAGGTGGTCGAGACCGACGAGCCGGTCTGGGACGTGGCCTGAGCGGTCTGCTCCCGCGGCCGGCCCTGCGACCACCCGACGGGGCGACATATGGTGATCTCGTGAGTGAGATGACCTATCGCCGGCTGGGCGACTCCGGGCTCGTGGTGTCCGTCGTGGGAATCGGCTGCAACAACTTCGGCCGCAAACTCGATCTCGACGGCACCCGCGCGGTGGTCGACGCGGCCCTCGACGCCGGGATCAACTTCTTCGACACCGCCGACATCTACGGCGAGCCGCACGGTGCCTCGGAGGCGCAACTCGGCGCGGCCCTCAAGGGGCGCCGGGACGACGTGGTGCTGGCGACCAAGTTCGGCATGTCGATGGCCGGTAGCAACGGACGGGACTTCGGGGTACGCGGCTCGCGGCGGTACGTGATCCGGGCGGTCGAGGCGTCGTTGCGTCGGCTGGACACCGACTATATCGATCTGTATCAGTTCCACGAGCCGGACCCGGGTACCCCGATCGACGAGACGTTGTCCGCCCTGGACGATCTGGTCCGCGCCGGCAAGGTGCGGTACCTCGGCAACTCCAACTTCGCCGGCTGGCAGATCGCCGACGCCGACTGGGCGGCGAAGACGCGGGGATTTAACCGGTTCGTCAGTGCGCAGAACCACTACAGCCTGCTCAACCGGGACGCCGAGATCGAGGTGCTGCCGGCCTGCGACCGGTTCGGGTTGGGCATGCTGCCGTTCTTCCCGTTGGCCAACGGGCTGCTCACCGGCAAGTACAAGCGGGGTGAGGCACCGCCCGCCGGCAGCCGGCTGGCGGGCGGCGGCCGGTACGCCCAGCGCCTCGCCGCCGCCGACTGGGACACCATTGAGGGAATCGAGGCGTACGCCGCGGAACGGGGTGTGCCGATGCTGCACGTGGCGATCGGCGGCCTGGCCGCCCAGCCGACCGTCACCTCGGTCATCGCCGGAGCCACCACACCGGAGCAGGTACGCGCCAACGCCGAAGCCGGCACCTGGCACCCCACCGAGCCCGACCTCAAAGCCCTCCGAGCAGTCCTCGACCGCTGACCCACCCACCCACCCCTTGCGTTGATCATGAGGTTGGCGGCGTTCTTGATCTCCGGAACTGCCGCCAACCTCATGATCAACAGGGTTGGGGAAGGGGCCCCGCCCGGCGCGGTGCCGGGCGGGGCCTTGGGCTTACAGCTTGCGGTTGGGGGGTAGGCGGGTGGGGTCGCCGCCTAGGCGGCCGGTGCCCTTGACGGACTCGCCGTCGTTGGCTCGTACGCCAGCCTTGCTGGCCGAGCCACCGAGCCGGACGATCATGGCATCGGCGTCCCGGATCAGCACGTCCCGGATCTCCGCCTCGCCGACCAACTCGGCGTCACCGGCCAGCGTCCGGAACGCGGTGAGCTGGTTGATCGCCCGCTTGTCGTTGCCCGCCGCCTCCGCCGTACGGGCGTTGGAGAGCCGCTTCGACAACTGGTTGTACGCCTTGTTGGTGAGCCGCCCCGTCGCCTTGAACCGGTCCAGCAGGTTCTGCATGTCCCGGAACGAGGTGGTGACGAAGAAGCGGACCGTCGTGCTGGTGGCGTTGCCCGCCTTGTCGGTCGCCGTGACGGTCAGCTCGTGCAGGCCCAGCGGCAGCTCGTACATCGCCTGGAGCGTGCCGCTGACGTAGGGCCGGTCGTTGAGCTGGCCGACCACGGTCGCGATACCCGAGGTCGGGTCGACCGCCTGCCACGACACCCGGACATCCTGGCTGTCGCCGTAGAGCTGGCCGTCGGCGATGCCGGAGACCAACAGGGTCGGCTTCGTGCCGTCGATGCGTACCACCGCCGCCTTCAACGTCTCGGCGTTGCCGGCGGTGTCGGTGGCCCGGTAGAGCAGCTCGTGGTCCCCGTCGCCACTGATCTCGATCGGCTCGGTGTACGGCGTCCAGTCGCCGCCGTCCAGTGACCACTCCAGCAGCGCCACCCCGGAACCGGCGTCGGTCGAGGTGAGCACCACCGGAATGGTGCCGTCGTGCCAACCCTCGTCGTTCGCCGGGGCGAACGTCGCGGTGCTGACCGGCGCGGTGGCGTCGATGCGGACGGTGACCGCCTTCGTCTCCTCCACGTTGCCGGCCTCGTCGACGGAGCGGAACCGCAGCTCGTGCTCGCCGTCCCCGGTCACCGGCACCGGTTCGGTGTAGGTGGTCCAGGTGGTGGCGTCATCGAGTTGGTACTCGGTGCGAGCCACCCCGCTGCCGCCGTCGTTGTCGGCGGCGGACAGGGTGACCGTCGCCGGGCCGGTGAGCCAACCCGCGACCGGGGTGCCGGACACCTCGGCCGTGGTGACCGGTGCGGTGTCGTCGTCCGGTCCGGCCTCGGTGGAGAACCGGAAGTAGTCGAACGACGCCGACTTCGAGGCGGTCTGGTTGCCACCGAGGGTGAACACGCCCACCTTCGGGGTCGCCCCCACGGCCGCGTTGGTCAGCTCGGTCAGGGCCGTCCAGGTGGTGCCGTCGGCCGAGTACGACCCGGTGAAGGTGTCACCGGTGCGGACCAGCCGCAGATACCACTCGGCCGAGGTCAGGTTCTCCGCACCCGGCTGTGGATCCTGGATCGTCCCGTCGATCTCGCTGCGCAGCTCGATCCGCCGGGACACCGGCTGGCCGGCCTGGTTGTCCACCACGAAGTCGAACTTCAGGTAGTTGTCGTCGTCGCCGTACACGATCAGACCGGCCTGCTGGTACTGCTCGTCCAGCAGACTGCCGTCGATTTTGGTCTCCATCGTCCAGTCGCCGCTCGGCGTGTTCTGGAGGATGAAGTTCGTCGGCCCGGTGTTGTTGGTGCCGTAGATGTCACCGTTGGGCACGTCGATGTGCAACGAGCCACCGCTGACCCGGTAGGCGCTCAGGTCCTCCCGGAGGATCGCGTTCCACCGGCACTTGTCCAGCGAGATGCCGGTGAACTCGTCGGACGGGTCGACCGGGCCGGCCGGCTCGTCCGGTATCACCTGGAACCAGTCGAACGCGGCCTCCACCACGGGCGCGTCGGTGCCGCCGTTGAGGGCGAACAGGCCGATCCGCGGGTTCTCGATGCCCGCCAGTGCGGCGGAGCGACCGACCGGGGTGAACGTCTGACCGTCGGCCGAGAGTGCGGCGGTCAGGCTGGTGCCGTCACTGCTCACCCGCAGGTAGACGGTGTCACCCGCCGGTGCGTCAGCGCTGTCGGCACCCTCGTTGCGCGGCGTGCCGGCATCCTCCCGGATGAACTCCACCCGCCGGCTGCCGTTGTAGAGAAGATCCAGCTTGGCGTAGTTGTCGTCGTCGCCGTAGATCAGCAGGCCGGCCTGCTGGTAGTTGGCCGTGACCGGGAGAGTCACCTTGGTGGTCGCCTGCCAGGCACCCGTCGGGGCGGGCTGGAGCACCAGGTTGGTGGCGTCGTTGCGGCTGCCGTAGAGGTCACCGACCCCGGTGGGAAGTCGCAGTGCGCCGTCGGAGACGGACAGGAGCTGGTTCTCCCGCACCACGCTGGTCCACCGGTCGCGGTTGAGCGTGTCGCCGTCGAAGTTGTCCGAACGTGCCCCGAGGCAGGACGTGTTCGGCGAGTCGATCCGGACCGGCACGGTCGCGTACGACCTGGCGCCCCGGCTGTCGGTCACCGTCAGGGTGGCGGTGAAGTTGCCGGGTGCGGTGTACGTGTGCTCGGCCTGGAGCGTGTCCGCCGTGCCGCCGTCACCGAATTCCCACTCGTACGTCAGCGGGGTGTCGCCCTCGGGGTCGGTGGCGGTGCCGCCGAACGCGATGGTGACCGGTGCGGTGCCGGTGGCCGGCGTGGCGGTCGCGGTGACCGCCGGCGGCGCGTTGTCGGTGACGCCCTTACCGACGAAGTCCGCCCAGTTGACGTTGAACAGCGACCCCGCGCCGCCCGCCGGGTCCTGGGCCACGAAGTACAGCGAACCGCTCGCCGCACCGGTCACCGGTGCGGTGACGTCGGTGTAGGTCTGCCAGTCGCCGGTACCCGGCACGGTCGCCGAGGCGACCACGGGCCCGTCGACCGCGCCGGCGCGGACCTCGATCACGCCGCCGCTGGTCGCCGAGGCGACCCGGAACCGGATCTCGTCGATCTCGGTCAGGTCGGCCGGTACGACCGACCACCAGTCGCCGTCCTCGATGGCGCCGATGTTCTGACCGCCGCCGGCGGTGTCGCCGGTGGTCTCGCGCATCACCCCGGGGTCACCGCCGCCGGTGCCGTCCTCGGCCCGGCCGGTCGCGGTGAAGTACTCGGCCTGCTTGCGCTTGGGCTGGAGAATCTCGATCGCCCGGCCGGTCAGCGGGTTGGCCCCACCGGTCCCGCCCTGGTCGGTGTAGGTCGCCTCGAACACGGTGAAGACGTCCGCCTCGGCGCCGTGGCCGGCGGCGAGCTGGGTCTGCACCGTGCCGGTGCAGCCGGTGTGCTGCTCCAGCGGGTGGGCGTGCTCGTCGTGACCGAGCAGCACCTGGAGCTGGACGTCGGCGCAGTCGATCTCCTCGTCCTCCGGATCGGTCACCTTGATCGTGTACTTGACCTGGTCGCCCCAGTCGAAGAAGCCACCGTCCGGCGGGAACTCGATGGTCACGGTCGGCGCGGTGTTGCCCACCGTGATCGGCACGTTAGCCACCGCCGTACGACCCTTGGGGTTGGTGACGGTCAGTTGGGCGGTGTAGTTGCCCGCCTCGGCGTACGTGTGGGTGGGGTTGGCCTCGGTGGAGGTGCCACCGTCGCCGAACGTCCAGGCGTAGCCGAGCGTGCCCCCGTCGGGGTCGCGCGAGCCGGCGCTGGAGAAGGCCACGGTCAGTGGGGCCTGTCCCGAGGTGGGCTCGGCACTGGCCACCGCGATCGGCGCCCGGTCACCGGCGATGTAATCGATCCGGTAGACGCCGGAGTTGTCGTTGTTGCCGCCGAAGCCGCTGCCCCACTCGATCAGGTACATCGCACCGTCCGGACCGAACTCGAAGTCCATCGGGCGGATGAAGGACATCCCGGTGAGCAACTGGTTGATGTCGACCAGATCCTTGCCGTCCTCGGTGACCTGCATCGTGTACATCTTCGACTGGTTCCACTCGCCGAGCAGCGCCTTGCCGTCGTAGTACGCCGGCCACTTGCGGTTCGAGTCGAGTTCGGCGTCGTACCGGTAGACCGGGCCGCCCATCGGCGCGCCGCCACCACCGATCTCCGGGTAGCGCGGGTCACCGCCGTAGCCGTAGTCGACGGTGGCCGGGATGGCCGGCGGGAGGTTGGTCAGGCCGGTGTTGTTCGGCGAGTCGTTCACCACGGCGGCGCAGTCGAACTTCGGTCCACTCGGGCCGGAGGGGAACTGGTAGTCGTTGTACGCCTCGTTGGTCCCCGTGCAGTACGGCCAGCCGTAGTTGCCCGGTTCGGCGACGATGTTCCACTCCACCAGGCCCTCCGGGCCACGGTCCGGGTTGTCCGACGCGGCGTCCGGGCCGTAGTCGGCGACGTAGAGGGTGTCGGTGGCCGGGTCGATGCCGATCCGGAACGGGTTGCGGAAGCCCATCGCGTAGATCTCGGGGCGGGTCTGCTCCGTGCCCGGCGGGAAGAGGTTGCCCTCCGGGATGGTGTACGTCCCGTCGTCCTCCGGGTGGATCCGGATCACCTTGCCGCGCAGGTCGTTGGTGTTGCCGGAGGTGCGCTGCGCGTCGTAGTCGGCACGCCCGGGCCGCTCGTCGATCGGCGTGTACGCGTCCGACGAGAACGGGTTGGTGTTGTCCCCGGTGGCCAGGTAGAGGTTGCCGGCGGAGTCGAACGTCATGGTGCCGCCGGCGTGGCAGCAGGTGTTGCGTTGGGTGTCGACCTGGAGCACGACCTGCTCGGTGGCCGCGTCGATCGAGTCACCGCTTACCGTGAACCGGGAGAGCACGTTGCGCGCCACCCCGTCGTTCGGGGCGTAGTAGAGGTAGACCCAGTTGTTGGTGGCGAAATCCGGGTCGAGGCGGATGCCGATCAGGCCGTCCTCGTTGCCGGTGAAGACGTCGAGGTCGATGGCGGTGACCGTGTTGCCGGTGTCCGGCTTGACGATCTGCACCCGGCCGTCGCGTTCGATGTAGAAGACCCGGCCGTCGGGCGCGATGTCCAGCTCCATCGGATTGCTGGTGTTGCTGTCCAGCGTCACCTTCTCGAAGCTGGCGGTCAGCGACGCACCGCAGTCGGCACCCTCGATCCCGGCCGCGGTACGGATACCGCCGAGCAGGTGGGTGCGGAACTCCGGTTCGGCGTACGACTCGTCGGTGTGGCCACCGCCGGTGTACCAGGCTCGGCCGCCGTCGTAGTCCTGACACCAGGCGATCGGGTGGTCGTGTCCCATGGCCCCGGACCCGGCGGAGTAGCTGGTCTCGTCGAGGGTGGCCAGCACGTGCACCGCGCCCCGCGGGTTGGTGCGGTAGTTGTACCACTCGTCGAACCGGGACCAGCGTTCCGGCAGGTGGGCGGTGGAGGGGTGAGCCGGATCCTCGACCTTGACGGTGGCCGTCTGGTTGGCCGGGTGGCTGTTGAAGTACGCCCCCACCAGTTCGCCGTACCAGGACCAGCTGTACTCGGTGTCGGACGCGGCGTGGATGCCGGCGTAGCCGCCACCGGCCTGGATGTAGCGCTCGAACGCCGCCTGCTGGTCGGCCGTCAGCACGTCTCCCGTGGTGGAGAGCCAGATGACGGCCCGGTACTGTGCCAGGTTCGCGTCGGTGAAGGCGGCGCCGTCCTCGGTGGTGTCGACGGTGAAACCGTGCTCCGCGCCGAGTTCCTGGATGGCGGCGATGCCGGTGGGAATGGAGGCGTGGCGGAAGCCGGCGGTCTTGGAGAAGACCAGCACCGAGAAGTCGTCGGCTGCGGCCTCCGGAGCCGCTAAGGGCTTGGCCTGCTGGACGGAGGTGCTCTGCGCGACAGTCTTGGTGCTCGGCGCGGCCTGTGCGGCAGGGGCGCCGACGAGGCCGGTCGCGGCGAGGCCGAGCGTGAGAAGTGTGGCGGTGATGGGTACGCGGGCACGGGGTGGTCGGGGCACTCCGGTCTCCTCTGTCGTTACTCGACGTGGGTTGCGGGGGACGGCTCGCCGAAGACCGTCCCAAATGGAGCCAGTTCGGACACCTTGCCGATGGCGCCGTTCCAGCATTTATGTCGAGTCGTTGAACAAATTAGTTCCGTTGAAACGATTAATGGCAAGACTTCGATAGATAACGTTTCGGTAAATGGGGGTGACATTCCCGCACAGCCCGCCCAAACCACCACGAGCGCCGGCCCGCACCTCGGGCGAGGTACGGGCCGGCATCGATGGATCGGCTAGCTCGGCCAACTACCCAGGCGTGAGCCGGAAGTAGTCGAACGCGGCCGTTTTCGACGCGGTCTGGTTGGCACCCAGAGTGAACAGACCCACCCTCGGGTTGGTGCCGACCGCGGTACTCGTCAACGTCCCCAGGGTCGTCCAACTCGTGCCGTCGGCCGAGTACGCGGCGGTGAAGGTGCTTCCGCTGCGCGACAGCCGCAGGTGCCAGATTCCCTGGGTCAGGCCGGTCGCCTGCGGCTGCGTACTCTGCACCGCCCCGCCGACCTCGCTGCGGAACTCGATCCGCCGCGAGACCGCCTGACCGGCCGCGTTGTCCGTCACGTAGTCGAACTTGAGGTAGTTGTCGTCGTCGGCGTACACCAGCAGACCCGCCTGCTGGTACTGCTCATTGAACAGACTGCCGTCGACCCGGGTCTGCATCGTCCAGTTCCCGGCCGGGCTGTTCTGGAGGATGAAGTTCGTCGGCCCGGTGTTGCCGGTGCCGTAGATGTCACCGTTCGGCACGTCGACGCGCAGCGCGCCGTCGGTCACCCGGTACCGGGTCGGATCCTCCCGCACGACGGCGTTCCACCGGCACTTCTCCAGGCTGGTGCCGGTGAACTCGTCGGACGGCGTGACGACGCCCGTGGTGGCGTCCGGGGTGATCCGGAACCAGTCGAACTGAGCGTTCACCACCGGCGCGGTGGTGCCGCCGTTGAGGGCGAAGAGACCGATCCGGGGGTTGCTGATCCCGGCCAGCGCGGCGGACCGGCCGACCGCGGTGAAGCTCTGCCCGTCGGTCGAGTAGGCGGCGGTCAGGTTCGTCCCGTCGCTTGTCAGTCGCAGATGGATGGTGTCACCGGTGGGAGCCGCGGTGGAGTCCGTGCTCTCGTTGCGCGGCGTCCCGGCGCTCTCCCTGATGAACTCCACCCGGCGGCTGCCCCCGTAGAGCAGGTCCAGCTTGGCGTAGTTGTCGTCGTCGCCGTAGATCAGCAGACCGGCCTGCTGATAGTCGGCCCGGGCCGCCAGGGTGACCCGGGTGGTCGCCTGCCAGGCCCCGCTGGGCGCGGGCTGGAGCACCAGGTTTGTGGCGTCGTTGCGGGTGCCGTACAGGTCACCCGCCGCGGTGGGCAGCCGCAGCGAACCGTCGGCGAGGGAGTACGACTCGGTCCCGCGCACCACGCCGGTCCACCGCTGACGATCAAGCGAGGTGCCGGTGAACTCATCGGACCGCTGTTGCCCCGGCTCTGCCTGGCAGGGGTCGCCCGCCCCGTCGACCCGGATCGGCACGCTTGCCTGCCCCCGCGCGCCCCGGCTGTCGGTGACCGTCAGGGTGGCGGTGTAGCTGCCCGGCGCGGTGTACGTGTGGGTGGCGCTGAGCGTGTCCGCGCTCTCACCGTCGCCGAAGTCCCATGCGTACGTCAGGGGGGTGTCCCCGTCCGGGTCGGACGCCGTACCGGTGAAGGTCACGGCCAGTGGCCCGGTCCCGCTGGTCGGGGTGGCCGTGGCGGTGACCGTCGGTGGGGCGTTGCCGCTCACCCCGGGGCCGACGAAGTCCATCCAGTTGACGTTGAACAGGGTGCCGGAGCCGCCGTTCGGGTCCCGGGCGACGAAGTACAACGCGCCCTCCGCGGCGGCGCCGTTGGGTATCTGCGCGGTGATGTCGGTGTACGTCTGCCACCCTCCGGTACCGGTCACGGTGGCGTTGGTGATCAGTGGCCCGTCCGCGGCTCCGGCGCGTACCTCGATCCGGCCGCCGGAGGTGGCCGAGGCGACCCGGAACTGGATCGAGGTGACGCCGGTCAGACTGGCCGGACTCACCGACCACCAGTCGCCGTCCTCGATGAATCCGATGTTCTGCCCGCCGCCGGCGGTGTCACCGGTGGTCTCCCGCTCCACCCCGGCGGTGCCGCCCCCGGTGGCGCCCGCCACCCGCCCGGTGGCCGAGTAGTACTCGGCCTCCTTGCGTTTCGGCTGCAGGACCACAAGCGCCCGACCGGTTTGCGGCTCGGCCCCGTCGGACCCGCCCTGGTCGGTGTAGGTCGCCTCCAGCACCGTGAAGACGTTCGCCTCCGCCCCGTGGCCGTCGGCGAGCTGGGTCTGCACCGTGCCGGTGCAGCCGGTGTGCCGTTCCAGCGGGTGGGCGTGCTCGTCGTGGCCGAGGAGGACCTGGAGTTCGACGTCGTCGCAGTCGATCGTCCCGTCCTCCGGGTCGGTGACCTTGACGGTGTAGGCGACCTGGTCGCCCCAGGCGAAGAAGCCACCATCCGGTGGGAACTCGATGGTCACGCTCGGTGCCGTGTTGCCGACGGTGACCGGCACATTCGCCACCGCGCTCCGTCCCGCCGGGTTGGTCACCCGGAGTTGCGCCGTGTAGCTGCCGGACTGGGTGTACGTGTGAGTCGGGTTGGCCTGGGTGGAGGTGCCGCCGTCGCCGAACGTCCAGGCGTAGGTGAGCGCTCCGCCGTCGGGGTCGCGCGAGCCGGCACTGGAGAAGGTGACGGCGAGCGGTGGCGCTCCGGAGGTGGGGTTCGCCGAGGCGACCGCGATCGGGGCGCGGGCGCCGGCGGTGTAGTCGATCCGGTAGACGCCGGAGTTGTCGTTGTTGCCGCCGAAGCCGCTGCCCCACTCGATCAGGTACAGCGCGCCGTCGGGGCCGAACTCGAAGTCCATCGGCCGGACGAAGGTCATCTGGTCGAGGATGCGGTTGATGTCGACAAGGGACTTGCCGTCCCGGCTGACCTGCATGGTGTACATCCGCGACTGGTTCCACTCGCCGAACATGGCCTTGCCGTCGAAGTACGCCGGCCACTGGCGGCGCGACGAGATGGTCGGGTCGAACCGGTAGACCGGGCCGGCCATGGGTGCTCCACCGCCGCCGATCTCCGGGTACCGGGCGTCACCGTTGTAGCCGTAGTCGACGGTGGCCGGGATGGCCGCAGGCAGGTTGGTCAGGCCGGTGTTGTTGGGGGAGTTGTTCACCGGCGCGGCGCAGTTGAACTTCGATCCGCTCGGGCCGGAGGGGAACTGGTAGTCGTTGTACGCCTGATTCGATCCGTGGCAGTAGGGCCAGCCGAAGTTGCCGGGCCGGTCGACGATGTTCCACTCCACCAGGCCCGCCGGGCCCCGGTTCGAGTTCGCTGTGGTGGCGTCCGGGCCGTAGTCGGCGACGTAGAGCACGTCGGTGACCGGGTCGATGCCCACCCGGAACGGGTTGCGCAGGCCCATCGCGTAGATCTCCGGCCGGGTTCGCGCGGTGCCCGGGGCGAAGAGGTTTCCGGCCGGGATGGTGTACGTGCCGTCGGCCTGCGGCCGGATCCGAAGCACCTTTCCACGCAGGTCGTTGGTGTTCCCGGCGGTACGCTGCGAGTCGTAGTCCGATCGGCCGGAGCGCTCGTCCAACGGGCTGTAGCCGCTGGACTCGAAGGGGTTCGTGTTGTCCCCGGTGGCCAGGTACAGGTTGCCGGCCGAGTCGAAGACCATCGTCCCGCCCATGTGGCAGCAGGTGTTGCGCTGCGTGGGCACCTCCAGGACGACCCGCTCGCTCGACGGGTTGATCGTGTCCCCGGTGACGGTGAACCGGGACAGGTGGTTGCGGGAGCCGCCCGCGCTCGGGGCGTAGTAGAGCCAGACCCACCCGTTGCTGGCGAAGTTGGGGTCGAGTCGGATGCCCAGGAGGCCGTCCTCGTTACCTGCGAAGACGCTCAGCCGCAGTGCGGTGACCGTCTGGCCGGTGTCCGGCTTGATGATCTGCACCCGGCCGTCGCGTTCGATGTAGAAGACCCGGCCGTCCGGCGCGATGTCCAGTTCCATCGGGTTGCTGGTGTTGCTGTCCAGCGTCACCTTCTCGAAGCTGGCGGCTCGCCCGGCACCACAATCGGCGTGCACCACCCCGGCCGCGGTCTGGATACCACCGAGCAGGTGCTGCCGGAATTCGGTGTTGGAGAATGACTCCTGGGTGTGCCCACCGCCGGTGTACCAGGATCGGCCACCGTCGAAGTTCTGGCACCAGGCGATCGGGTGGTCATGCCCCATCGCCCCGCTGCCCGGGCTGTAGCTGCGCTCGTCGAGCGAGGCCAGCACCTGCACCTGACGGGCGCGGGGGTTGGTGCGGAAGTTGTACCACTCGTCGTAACGGGACCACCGGTCCGGCAGGTGCCGGGTCGACTCGTGGGTGGTGTCCTCGACCTTCACCGTAGCCGTCTGGTTGGCCGGGTGGCTGTTGAAGTAGGCACCGACCAGTTGGCCGTACCAGGCCCAGTCGTACTCGGTGTCGGACGCGGCGTGCACGCCGACGTATCCACCGCCAGCCCGGATGTAGCGCTCGAAGGCCGCCTGCTGGCTGGCGTTGAGCACGTCACCGGTGGTCGACAACCAGACGACCGCCTTGAACCTGGCGAGGTTGGTGTCGGTGAAGGCGGCGCTGTCCTCGGTGGTGGTGACGGTGAACCCGTTCGCCGTGCCGAGTTGCTGGATCGCACTGATGCCGGCCGGGATCGAGTCGTGCCGGAATCCGGCGGTCTTGGAGAAGATCAGGACGGAGTACGGCTCCGCCGCGGCGACTGGGCTGGCGGCCCGGGCGGCGGCAGGGCCGGTGATCGGGGCCGGTGCGGCGGCCAGGACGAGTACAACGGCGAGTAGCGCCATGGTGACTGCGGCGAGCGGGGCTCGCCGCCGACTGGGTCGGGGCACGAAGATCTCCTCTGTCCGTGGGACGGTTCGGAGTGGACGGCGGTGGTCACTCCCGTCGGTCCGACCGCCCATACCTGACGAGCGAGGTCTGGGTGCCGACTAGCCGATCCGATCACTCAATTTGCGTTAGTGAATCTAGTTTCGAGCAAGGTGGACCCTTGTAACGTTTTGGTAACGGGGTCATTTTCTATTGGTGTGAGTCGCTGCATATCGGTGTCTTTTTCTGGCCGCCATGCTGTTGCGAGTCGGTTCAGCAGGCTGCGGCGAGTCGGCGTGACAGGGCAGCCCTCACCCCAACCGGCCGCGCAGGACGGGCTTGGCGGAGCCGGCGAAACGACGTACGGTGACACCCAACGAACCCACGGGAGCCCGGTGTACCGGGCTGAGAGGGGGGCTGTGAGCCCCCGACCGTCGAACCTGATCCGGGTAATGCCGGCGCAGGGAGGAGAGTTGCCGTGCCGTCCCTGGGACGACTGCATCTGATCACCGACACCCGACCCGGGCGGGATCCGCTCGCCGTGCTTGCTGCCGTGCTGCCGGTGGCCCGTACCGAACTGGTGGTGCAGGTTCGGGTCGAGGACACCGCGACCGACCGGCAGACGTACGAACTGACCCGCCGGGTGCTCGCCCTGTGCACGCCGTACGGGGTGCCCTGCCTGGTCAACGACCGGCTGCACGTGGCACTGGCCACCGGTGCCGCCGGCGGTCACGTCGGCGCCGACGACCTACCGGTGGCAGCGGCCCGGGAGGTGCTCGGCCCGGCGGCCGTGCTGGGTGCCACCGCGCGGGAACCGGCGACTGCGCTCTCGGCGGTCACCGCTGGGGCGAGCTACCTGGGCGTGGGGCCGTGCCGCGCCACCGCCACCAAGGACGGGCTGCCCCCGCCGGTCGGTGCGGCCGGTGTCCGGGCGGTGGTCGAGGCGGTCGAGGTGCCGGTGATCGCCATCGGTGGGGTGACGGCGGCGGACGTGCCCGAGTTGCGGGCCGTCGGCGCGTACGGGGTGGCGGTGGTCGGTGCGCTCTCCGGTGCCACCGATCCCGCCCGCGCCGCCGCCGAGCTGGTTCGGGCGCTGACGTGTTGACCGGGCGCCCCGCCACCACCGGTGTGGTGCAGCAGCGCCGGCCCGATGTGGCCGTCGTGGGGGGCGGACCCATCGGGTGGGCGATCGCCTGGCGGTGCGCGACGCGCGGGTTGCGGGTGGTCGTACACGATCCGGCGCCCGGGTCGGGTGCCTCGCACGTGGCCGCCGGGATGCTGGCGCCGGTCGCCGAGGCGTACTTCGGCGAGCGGGAGCTGACCGCCCTGCTGACCGAGTCGGCCGGCCGCTGGCCCGGGTTCGCCGCCGAACTGACCGAGGCGACCGGCACGGACATCGGCTACCGGACCGAGGGCACCCTGATGGTCGGGCTGACCGCCGACGACCTCGCCGAGGCGCGTCGGCTCTGGGCGTACCAGCAGGGGTTGGGGTTGCCGGTGGCGCCGCTGCGCCCGTCGCAGCTGCGCGAGCGCGAGCCGGCGCTGGCGCCCCGGGTGCGCGGCGGCGCGCTCGCCGCCACCGACCATCAGGTCGACCCGCGCCGGCTGGTGCCGGCGCTGCGGCTGGCGGCGGAGCGGGCGGGAGCGGTGCTTGTCGCTGAGCCGGTGCGCCGGCTGTCCGACGTCAAGGCCGGCGCGACGGTGGTCGCCGCCGGCTGCGGCAGCGCGGCGCTTACCGGCCTGCCGGTCCGTCCGGTGAAGGGACAGGTGCTGCGGCTGCGTGCGCCCGATGGCGGGCCGCCAGGCTTCCGGCACGTGATCCGGGGGTACGCCGACGGCGAGCACGTCTACCTGGTGCCGCGCGACAGTGGCGAGGTGGTCGTCGGCGCGACCGTCGAGGAGCGCTCCGACCTGGGTGTTTCCGCCGGAGCGGTGCTGCGGCTGCTGCGGGCCGCCGTCGACCTGTTGCCCGAGATCGCCGAGTACGACCTGGTGGAGACGCTGGCGGGGCTGCGTCCGGGTACGCCGGACAACGCCCCGATCCTGGGCCCGTTGCCGGGGCACCCGGACGTCCTGGTCGCCACCGGTCACCACCGGCACGGGATCGTGCTGACCCCGGTCACCGCAGACCTGATCACCGATCTTGTCACCGGAGACGGCAGCTCCGACGCACTGCTGGTGCCGTTCCGGCCGGACCGGTTCGCCGACCTGCCCGACGTCGTGGGCGCAGCGGCCGTCAGCACTTTTCAGCAATCGACGGAGGTTGACTCGTGGAACTGACGGTGAACGGTGCCGGGCGCAGCCTGCCGGACGGGCTGACGGTGGCCGACCTGGTCCGCGACATCACCGGCCAGCAGCGCGGTGTCGCGGTGGCGGTCAACGGTGAGGTGGTGCCGCGTACCGGCTGGCCGGCGACGGTGCTGCGGGGCGGCGACCGGGTCGAGGTGCTCAGCGCCGCCCAGGGCGGGTGAGCCGGATGGACAACGAGTCGACCGGCTTCGAGCTGGGCGGTGTGCGGTTCAACTCCCGGCTGATCCTCGGTACCGGCGGGGCGGCCAACCTGCACGTGCTGGAGCAGGCGATCCGAGCGTCCGGCACCGAGCTGGTCACCCTGGCGCTGCGTCGGGTGGAGACGGTGCCGGGCGGCTCGGGCGGGCTGCTGGACCTGCTCGACCGATGTGGCGTGCGGCTGCTGCCCAACACCGCCGGCTGCTACACGGCGGGCGAGGCGGTCAAGGTGGCCCGGCTGGCCCGGGACGCGTTCGAGACCGACTGGGTCAAGCTGGAGGTGATCGGCGACGAGCGGACGCTGCTGCCCGACGGGGTGGAACTGCTGCGCGCCGCCGAGGAACTGGTCGACGACGGGTTCACCGTGCTGCCGTACACCTCCGACGACCCGGTGCTGGCGCGGCGGCTGGCCGACGTCGGTTGCGCGGCGGTGATGCCGGCCGGCGCGCCGATCGGCTCCGGCCTGGGGATCAACAATCCGCACCACATTCGACTCATCCGGCAGGACGTCGGCGTGCCGGTGATCCTGGACGCGGGGATCGGCACCGCCTCCGACGCGGCGCTGGCCATGGAGCTGGGCTGCGACGCGGTGCTGCTGGCCAGTGCGGTGACCCGGGCCGCGGACCCGGTGGCGATGGCCACCGCGATGCGGTACGCGATCGCCGCCGGCCGCCTCGCCCACGGCGCGGGCCGCATACCCCGCCGCTTCCACGCCCTCGCCTCCACCCCAGACGAAGGCCGCCCCCACCTGTGACCGCGCGGGCTGATTCCGTGGAACTTGGTGCGAGGCTGCCCCGCCAAGGGCGATTTCCGACCAAGATTCCGCCGATCTCCGGTGTCGTCGTGTTGACCGATCGGCGGGAGGCGCGGGGTGGGCTCGTTCGGGTGGTGGCGGCGGCCGTGGCCGGGGGAGTGCGCTGGGTGGTGTTGCGGGAGAAGGATCTGCCGCGCGTCGAGCGCCTCGCCCTCGCCGCCGAACTGCGGTCGATCCTGACCGAGGCCGGCGGAACCCTGATCGTCGCCGGCCCCGACCCGCTGCTGGCCAGCGATCCCGGCCGCTCGGTCACCGCCGACGAGTCCGGCTTCCGCACTTCGGCCGGTGCCACCGGAACGGGCCATCCTCCGATCGCACTGCATCTGCCGGCGGCTGGCCCGTACCCACCGCCCCCGGCCGACCTGGTCGGCCGCTCCTGCCATGACGCGGCGGAACTACGGCGCCTCACCACCGAGGACTACGTCACCCTCTCGCCGGTCTTCCCCACCCGGACCAAGCCGGGCTACGGCCCACCCCTGCTCCCCGTAGGGCTGGCCGGGCTGATCCGACAGAGCCCGGTGCCGGCCCTGGCCCTCGGCGGCATCGAGAGCCCCGCACAGGTGCGCGCCTGCGTCCAGGCCGGAGCCTGCGGAGTGGCCGTCCTCGGCACCATCATGCGCGCCAACGACCCGACCGCCGCAGCCAGCACGCTTACCCAAGCCTTCGAACAGGCCAACCAACCCGAGCCGGCCGCCCCGAAGCCCGCAAGCCGGCACGTCCCGGCGGCGCCGACCACGACGGGGCTGCGGCCGACCGTGCCCACGCAGGGATCAAGCCTGACCGCCCGGAGTGGGCACGGTCGGCCGCAGCCCCCAACCGCAACCACCCGAAGCAGAACCCCAGACCAAGAGGAAGTGCCGTGACCCCCACCACCGTGCTGACCGTCGCCGGTTCCGATTCCGGTGGTGGTGCCGGCATCCAGGCCGACCTGAAGGTCTTCGCCGCGCTCGGCGCGTACGGCACGAGCGTGCTGACGGCGGTCACCGCGCAGAACACCCGGGGCGTGGACGCGGTGCTGCCGCTGCCCCCGCAACTGGTCACCGATCAGCTCGACAGTGTGCTGTCGGACTTCGCGGTGCGGGCGGTCAAGACCGGGATGCTTGGCACTCCGGCCGTGGCGGCCGCGATCGCCGACGCGGCGGCGGCCGACCGGCTACCGCAACTGGTCGTGGATCCGGTGCTGGTGGCCACCAGCGGGCACCAGCTCGGCGTGGTGGAGGCGGTGGAGCGGTTGCTGCCGTACGCCCGGGTGGCCACACCGAACAGCGCGGAGGCCGCCGCCCTCACCGGGGCGGCCGTGACCGACGTGGCGGAGATGACCACGGCGGCGCGGGCCCTGGCGGCCGGCGGACCGGAGTGGGTGATCGTCACCGGCGGCGACGTGGACGGCGGTGCGGAGGCGGTGGACGTGCTGCACGGCCCGGATGGGACGACCGTGCTGCGCGCCCCGCGGGTGCCGACCCGGCACACCCACGGCACCGGTTGTTCGTTCTCGGCGGCCGTGACGGTGCGGCTGGCGCTGGGCGATCCGGTGCCGGCGGCGGTCAGGGCGGCCAAGGAGTACGTGACCCGCGCGCTGACCGGCGCGCGGGACTGGGAGCTGGGCGCGGGCCGTGGACCGATGGACCACTTCGGCTGGTCCGCCTGATCAGGGAGGCTGTCATGCAGGCACGTCGCAAGGTGTACGTCGAGGGATCACGGCCGGACATCCGGGTGCCGTTCGCGGAGGTGGAACTGACCGGAGACAACCCACCGGTACGGCTCTACGACACCTCAGGCCCGGGCTCTGATCCGGAGGTCGGGCTGGCACCGTTGCGGGGACCGTGGATCGCCGAGCGGGCTGACGTGGCACCGGTACGCGGTGCCGGAACCCCACTGGCCGGTTCGGACGGCAAGCGGCCGACGCAGCTCGCGTACGCGCGTGCCGGTGTCGTCACGCCGGAGATGGAGTTCGTGGCGATCCGGGAGGGGCTGGCACCGGAGTTCGTCCGGGACGAGATCGCGACGGGGCGGGCCGTGCTGCCGCTCAACGTCAACCACCCGGAGTGTGAGCCGGCGATCATCGGCAAGGCGTTCCTGGTCAAGGTCAACGCGAACATCGGTACCTCGGCGGTGACCTCCTCGGTGGCCGAGGAGGTGGAGAAGCTGACCTGGGCCACCCGGTGGGGTGCGGACACGGTGATGGACCTGTCCACCGGCAAGCGGATCCACGAGACGCGCGAGGCGATCGTGCGCAATTCCCCGGTGCCGATCGGCACGGTGCCGATCTACCAGGCGCTGGAGAAGGTCGGCGGTGATCCGGTGAAGCTGAGCTGGGAGGTGTTCCGGGACACCGTGATCGAGCAGGCTGAGCAGGGCGTGGACTACATGACGGTGCACGCCGGGGTGCTGCTGCCGTACGTCCCGCTGGCGGTGGACCGGGTGACCGGCATCGTGTCGCGGGGTGGCTCGATCATGGCGGCCTGGTGCCTGGCGCACCATGAGGAGAACTTCCTCTACACCAACTTCCGGGAGCTGTGCGAGATCCTGGCCCGGTACGACGTGACGTTCTCCCTCGGTGACGGTCTGCGGCCCGGCTCTATCGCGGACGCCAACGACGAGGCACAGTTCGCTGAGCTGCGTACCCTCGGCGAGCTGACGAAGGTCGCCTGGGAGTACGACGTGCAGGTGATGATCGAGGGTCCCGGGCACGTGCCGATGCACAAGATCAAGGAGAATGTCGACCTTCAGCAGGAGTGGTGCCACGAAGCACCCTTCTACACGCTCGGTCCGCTGACCACCGACATCGCGCCCGCGTACGACCACATCACCTCGGCCATCGGGGCGGCGATGATCGGCATGTTCGGCACCGCGATGCTCTGTTACGTCACGCCGAAGGAGCACCTCGGGCTGCCGGACCGGGACGACGTGAAGGCCGGTGTGATCGCGTACAAGATCGCGGCGCACGCGGCCGACCTGGCGAAGGGACATCCGGGGGCGCAGGCCTGGGACGACGCGTTGTCGAAGGCGCGGTTCGAGTTCCGCTGGGAGGACCAGTTCAACCTCTCGCTGGACCCGGAGACCGCGCGCTCGTACCACGACGCGACGCTGCCCGCCGAGCCGGCGAAGACCGCACACTTCTGCTCGATGTGCGGGCCGAAGTTCTGCTCCATGAAGATCACGCAGGACCTGAAGGAGTACGCCGCCCGCGGCATGCAGGACAAGTCCGACGAGTTCGTCGCCTCCGGCGGACGGGTCTACCTGCCGCTGGCCTGACCTGGCCTGCCGCTGGCCTGGCCTGCCGCTGGCCTGGCCTGGCCTGGCCGGTCGGGGCGGAGGACGAGTATGCCTTCAGCGCCTCATGTCTGTGTGACGTAATCATGTCTCTCAGACATGAGGCGCTGAACCCTTATCGCTCCCTGACAGTTACCCACGGTGAAGGCGTGGTGGGCGGTGGGCGGTGGGGTCGACGGCTGCTGGTCGGCGGGCGGAGTCTCAACGTCGGTGGTGCCGCCCGGTCGACCGCAGGGAGCGGCGCGGTCCCTTCGGCGGCGTGGGCTCGTCGTCGTCCAGCGGCCGGCTGAGCCCGGCAACCCAGTCGACGTACTCCTCGTCCTGAGCCGGCAGCGGTTCGTCCTGCCCGGTCGCGGCGCTCTCTGCGGACCGGGGCCTGCCGCGTCGGAACAGCCCGCGTCGGCTCTTCTCCGCTTCGCCGTCCGGCTGGACGTCCTCGGCCCGGACGGCGGGCGGCTTCGTGAAGGCGGCCGTGAGGTCACGGGCGGTGGCGGCCGTCTCGATGGAGACGTCCGGGGTCTCGGGGAGAGCCGCCGTGATGCCGGGCGATTCGGGGGTGGCGGGCCCGGCCGGTGCGCGACCGAGGTCGGGCAGCGCGAGCCGCTGCCGAGGCCGAGGTGACGCCTCGGGCGACACCTCCACCGCCGATCGGCCTTTGGCATCATCCGCTGGGGCTGGGGCTGGGGCTGGGGCTGGGGCTGGGGCTGGGGCTGGGGCTGGGGCTGGGGCTGGGGCTGGGGCTGGGGCTGGGGCTGGGGCTGGCTCGGCGGTCGGCGCGGTCGGCGCGGTCGGCGCCGTCGCTGTCGTGGGCGACTGGTCCGCCGACGGGGTCGGTGTCCGGGGTGTGCGGGCGCGGCGGGGCGTCGGAGTCTTGCCGGTGGGGGCAACCGGCGCCGCGGCCTCCGTCGTGGTCGGTGCCGTCCGGGGCAGGTCGCTGCCGTCGCCCACCGGCGCCGGATCGGTCGCAGCCTCGGAATGCCCGGCCGTCTCACGCGTCCCCGCTTCGCGATCCGGCTCTGCCTGCCGACCGCTCCGTTCGCCACCATGGGACCGTTCGCCGCTGCGGGTGCGATCGACGGCGTGGGTTCGGCTTCCGGCTTCGTCGGCACGCCCGGCACCGTCGTCCGCAGGGCCGGTACCGTCGGCCCGTTCGCCGTCGCCGATGCCTCCGCTGTCGTCGGAGCGCACACCGCCCCAGGGCTGCTCTCTGTTGCCGGTGCCAGTGGCCCGTGCAGCGTCCAGCGGTGCGGCGGCCGGCGGTGCGGCGGCCGGCGGTGTGGCGGTGGGGGGTGTGGCGGCCGGTGGTGCGGCGGCCGGTGGTGCGGCGGCCGGCGGTGTGGCGGCCGGTGGTGCGGCGATGGGAGGTGTGGCGGCTCGCGGTGCGGCGGCCGGCGGTGTGGCGGTGGGGGGTGTGGCGGCTGGGGGTGCGGCGGTGGCCTGGCCGCGGGTGTCCGCATCGTCGGCGGTCGGCGTGGTCGCGGTGGCCGACGGGTCGGTGTGCGCGATGGGCCAGTGCCAGTGTGGCGGTGAGCCGTCGAAGGCGGCGGCGCGGGGACCGTCGTCGGAGCGGATACCGCCGGTCGACCGGTCGGTCGCGGTGCCGCCGTCGACAACGACGACCGGGTGTGCCGGGGTGGCCGCCGCGTCGGCCGAGTCCCGGGCCGCCGCGGGCAGCGCGGGTGCCGCCGGCAATGGTTGGAGGATAGCGGTCGGCTCGATGGCCGTCCCGCTGGTGGGTGCGGTCCCGCTGGTGGGTGCCCGGTGGGCGGGCCGGCCGGTGACAGTCCAGGGCACCAGGGCTGCCGCGGCCGAACCGAGCGCGCCGACCACCACCGCGAGCAGCGCCGCGTAGTAGGGGGTCAACTGGTACCGATCGCCCGTGTCACCCGGGCCGGCGGCCAGGTAGGCGAACGCCACCAGCACCGGTCCGGCGACCCCGCTGGGCCCGCTGACAAGTGGCGGATGCCCGCGCCACCGGGCCGCCGCCGCGGTCGCCGCGCCGGCCAGCAGGGTCGCCGTCGGCAGGATCAGCAGCGCCAGTTGCTGCGCGGTGCCGGCGGTGAGCCAGGCCGGCTCCAGGACGCCGAGGCGCACCGGGGTCAGTGGTCCGCTCGCCCCCAGCGACGGCAGCACGGACAGTAACGCGAGTAGCCAGACGGCTGCGGCCGCCGCTGCCATGTTCCAGGCGAACGGCGGCCGGACCAGCACGGCCAGCGCGGCACCGGCACCGACCACCGCGCCGAGACCGGCACAGATGGCCACGGCCCAGACCGGATCGACCGAGATGAGCTCGGCGTTGCGGGCTGGCTGCATGCACAGTGGTGCCACGACCGTGGCGCCCAGCGCGGCGCTGCCCGCGACGGCCAGTTGCCGCGGGGTGCCGGTGAGCTGCCCGCCGTGACGGGCCAGCCGCTCGGTGAGCACGGCACCGATCACGGCGGCGTTCGTGGCGAACCAGCCGGCCCAGACGAGCTGGGCCGGCCACTGGTTGATGCTCGCGCCGGTGAAGCTTCCGGTGAGCCGGACGATGCCGAAGCCGAAGGCGAGGCCGAGCTGACCGGCGCCGGCCAACAGGCTGACGCCGAACGCGGTGAGCAGTAGTCGGCTCGATGTCCGATGGGCCATGACCGGCACGTTACGGTCCGTCGCCACCGATCGCCACCGGCACGCCGTGGACGGACGTACGACCTGCTCGCGGCGGGTCTACTTGAGCTCGACCAGCCGGGCCAGGTATGTCGTGTCGCCGACGTTCGTGAGCATGTGCACCGCCCCCGGATCGCGGTAGACCACTCCGCCGGTCGGCTCGTCGGCGTCGATCCGCACACCGTCGACAGTCTGAATGAGGTTCTTCGCGCCTTGGACGGCCACCACGAGATAGGGGTGGTCGTGCCGGTGCAGCGGCTGACCTTCACCGGGCTCCAGCCGGATGTGCCACACCCGAACCCGGTCGTTCTCGAAGACGATCTCCTGCCCCACCGGGCCGAGCACGGGCTCGGAGCCGGGCGTGGCAACGTCGGGTGGCGTCTCGGTCATCGGATTCCGTCCAGTCGGGGGAGCACCTCGGCGGCGATCAGTTCCAGGTGGTCCAGGTCGGTGAGGTCGATCAGGCGTAGATGCACCCGCGTGGCGCCGATCGCCGCGAACTCGCCGATCCGGTCGACCAGTTGCTGCGGTGAGCCGACCACCGGGTCCTCCGGCGGCAGGGCGCTCTTGACGTGCAGCGGCGCCGCTCGCCGTCGGGCCTCGCCGTCGGTACGCCCGATCGCCACCACGATGCCGGCGGAGAGCGTCAACGGCCGACGCCCGGTGCCGGCGCGGTCGACCCGCTGACCCGCCTCCTGGACCCGCTCGTACGCCTCGCGGGCCTGTTCGACGCTGGTGAAGGGGACGTTGAACTCGTCGGCGTACCGGGCGGCAAGCTCCGGGGTGCGCTTGGGGCCCCGCCCTCCCACGATCACCGGAGGGCCGGGGGTCTGCACCGGTTTGGGCAGCGCCGGACAATCGGTGAGCCGATAGTGGTCACCGACGTAGCTGAAGGTCCCGCCGGACGGGGTGCCCCACAGGCCGGTGATCACTTCGAGCTGTTCGGCGAGGCGGTCGAAGCGCTCGCTGGTGCTCGGGAACGGAATGCCGTAAGAGACATGCTCCCGGGCGTACCAGCCGGCACCGATGCCCAGCTCGACCCGCCCGCCACTCATCTGGTCGACCTGGGCCACCATCACCGCCAGCGGGCCGGGTAGCCGGAACGTCGCCGAGGTGACCAGGGTGCCCAGCCGGATCCGGCTGGTTTCCCGGGCGAGCGCCGCCAGGGTCAGCCAGGCGTCGGTCGGGCCGGGTAGGGCTGGTTCGTCACCCATGGACTGGTAGTGATCGGCTCGGAGGAAGGCGTCGAAGCCGCCCTGCTCGGCGAGCCGGGCGAAGCGGAGCTGGTCGTCATAGGTGGCGCCCCGGTGCGGCTCCGTGAAAACGGCCACCCGCATGCTCATCGCGTCACCTCGCTGCGCTCGCTCATCGTCCCTCCGTACCGGCTCCCGCCGGCTGGTCGCGTTCCATCAGCAGTTCGTGCAGGTCGGCACTGACCTGGGCGACCTCGGCCAGATGCGCGTTGCGACCCAGGGTGCGCGGGCGGGGAATGGCCACCTCGACGACCTTGCGGACGCGGCCGGGGCGCGGGCTGAGCACCACCACCCGGTCGGCGAGCAGCACCGCCTCGTCGATGGAGTGGGTGACGAAGACGACCGTCGCGCCGTTGCGCATGTGCACCCGCTGGAGTTCGCCGGCGAGTTCCTCGCGGGTGAGCGCGTCGAGCGCGGAGAAGGGTTCGTCCATCAGCATGACCCGGGGGTCGCCGATCAGCGATCGGCACAGCGAGACCCGCTGCTGCATGCCACCGGACAGCTCGTGCGGCAGCCGCTTCTCGAAGCCGGACAGCCCGGCCACGTCGAGCAGGTCCCGGGCCCGGTCCCGGTGCGCGGCCCGCTTCCAGCCGAAGACCTCCACCGGCAGCAGGACGTTGTCCAGCACGGTGCGCCAGGGGAGCAGGGCCGGCCGCTGGAACAGCATGGCGATGTCCCGGCGCGGTCCGGTGACCGGCTTGCCGGCGACGGTGACCTCGCCGGAGGTGACCGGGATCAGACCGGAGATCAGCCGCAGCAGGGTGGACTTGCCACACCCGGAGCGGCCGAGTACCGCGACGAACTCACCGTCGGCGACGTCGAGGTCGATGCCCCGCAACGCCTCGACCCGACCAGCGCGGCCGTCGAAGGTGCGCGACACCTCGGAGAGTCGGATCATCGCCGACGGGCCTCCCCTGAGTGGAAAGTCAGGAACTGGCAAAGGCTATCGGCCTCGGTCCTGTATCGCACCGTCCGGGGTGGACATCACTTTGTATCCGTTCCGCAACCCGGTACGCCTGGCGTCGCAAAGGTGGGGTTCTCGTACGCTGTGCCCGCGAGAGTCCCCCTCGATACGCGGTGTCGGCTTCCATCCGGCTGCCGGTGCCGCCCCGACAACTCCCTTCCGGCGGCCCGACGCCCCGGTTGGAAAGGACAAGGTGCACTGATGAGAAGGCTGACCCGTACGGTCGCCGCGGCCACGATGGCCACCGCGCTCGCCCTGGTCTCCGCGTGCAGCAGCGGCTCGGACGACAGTGACGGCAACGACGTCGGCTCGTCCCTGGAGCAGGTGACGTACCTCACCTCGTTCGGCAACTTCGGGCGTGACTCCTACGCCTGGGTGGCCAAGGAGAAGGGCTACTTCAAGGACGCCGGCTTCGACGTCGAGATCAAGCCGGGGCAGGGCACCGGCGCCGTGATCCAGACGGTCGTCGGCGGTCAGGCGCACTTCGGCCCGATCGACCTGACCGGTGGGCTGCTCCAGCTCGGCAACGGTGACGCGAAGGACTTCGTCGCGGTGGCCGCCATCCAGCAGCGCACCATGGCGGCCATCGCCACTGTCGACGGCACGGGCATCACCACCCCGAAGGACCTGGAGGGCAAGACTCTCGCCGACACCCCTGGCTCGGTGGTCCGCAACCTCTTCCCGACGTACGCGCGCATGGCCGGCATCGACTAC
Source organism: Micromonospora sp. NPDC049374 (assembly GCF_040677165.1). NCBI lineage: Bacteria > Bacillati > Actinomycetota > Actinomycetes > Micromonosporales > Micromonosporaceae > Micromonospora > Micromonospora sp. NPDC049374. The sequence goes on from NZ_JBFAQH010000002.1 coordinate 509,212, forward strand.
ACCAAGGTGAAGTGGGTCAACGGTGAGGCGCAGACCCTGATGGGCACGCTGGCCTCCGGTTCCGTCGACGGAATCGGCCAGTTCGTGGTCGGCCAGCCGACCATCGAGGCGGTGACCAAGAAGAAGGCCGTTCTGCTGCCGTACAGCAACGTCATGCAGGACCTTTACGGCAACGTGCTGATCACCTCCAAGCAGTACGCCAGTGAGAAGCCGGAGCAGGTCAAGCGGTTCACCGAGGCGCTGCTCAAGGGCCTGGAGTACGCCCTGGCGAACCCGCAGGAGGCGGCTGAGATCCTGGCCAAGAACGCCGAGGCGGTCGTTCCCGCTGCTGCCGCTGCCGAGTTGCAGCTGATGGCCGGCTACGTCCGCTCCAGCAACTCCGGCACCGCACTGGGCACGCTGGACAGCGGCCGGGTCGCCAAGAGCATCGCGATCCTGCGTGGTGCCGGCGCTCTGAAGTCGGATCTCACCCCCGACCAGATCATCGACTTCAACCTGGCGCCGAAGGCCTGAGCCGCTCGGCACCGCGCGGAGTGCGCCGCACCGCATCGCCGGTGCGGCGTGCTCTGCTCCCCGCTCACGAAAATGCGCCGAACCGCAGGAGGATCCGATGACCGACGTCCGTCCACGGCAGCCGGAGGCGACGCTCACCCCCGAGCAGTCCCCGGCCGCACCGCGTGGCCGACGGTGGCGAGTGGGTGACCTGCGCTCGGGTGCGACGGCCGCGTTGCTTCCGGTGGCCGGGCTGCTGGTCGCGCTCGGTCTCTGGTGGCTGGTGGCCCGGCTGGAACTGATCCATCCGGCCGCCCTGCCGCCGCCCGGTGACGTGCTCGCGGCATTCTCCGACCGGCCGGCCCGGCTGCTGGAGCACACCGTCGCCACCACCGGCGAGATCCTGATCGGCTTCGCGCTCTCCGCGGTGGCCGGGGTGCTGATCGGCCTGGCGCTGGCGGCCTCCCGGACCGTCGAGCGGATGTTCACCCCGCTGCTGGTGGCGGTCAACGCCGTTCCGAAGATCACCCTGGGCCCACTGCTGGTGGTGGCGCTCGGTTGGGGTCAGAAGCCGATCCTCACAATGGTCTTCCTGCTCTGCTTCTTCCCGATCGTGCTGTCCACCGCCACCGGCCTGACCACCACTCCGGCCGAACTGGCCGAACTGGTGCGGTCCTGGAACGCCTCCCGTTGGCAGGCGTTCCGCAAGGTCCGCTTCCCGGCCGCGCTACCGCAGATCTTCGTGGGCCTGAAGGTCGCCATGCCGCTGGCCGCGATCGGTGCCGTGATCGGTGAGTTCCAGGCCGGTGAGGGTGGTCTCGGCTACGTGATCCAGCAGTACGCCGGCATCGGCGACACCGCCACCGCGTGGGCCGCGATCATCCTCGTCGCCCTGGTCAGCATCCTGCTCTACGCCGCGCTGGTCCTCGTCGAGCGGCGCAGCCTGCCCTGGCTTCGGGAAACCACCTCCACCCGCTGACCACACCCACCGCAACCGGTGACGGACCGATCAGCTCGCCAGCCTCCACCGGCCGTTCCGGGCGATCAGGGTCGTCAGCGCCTGCGGCATCAGCCCGGAGTGGTTGTCCGGCGTCATCCGGATCGGACCGGACAGGCCGTCCATCTGGGACGTCTCCAGCACGTCGCGGAGGCGGTCCCGGTCGACCTCGCCGATGGGTCCGCCGGCTCGCAGCTCCGCGTCGGCGATCAGCTGGATCGCGTCCGCGGCGAACGAGGCGGAGCCGTGGTAGCCGCCGTACCGGGCGGTGTAGTCCTGGAACCACTGGCGGCGCGCGGCCTTCGCGGGGGTGGTCGCGATGACGTCGTCGATCACCATCGTCTGGGTGAAGACCAGGGTGGCCCGTTCCGCCGACCTGGCGGCCGAGCCGAGGAAGAGGTCGCCCGCGGCCGAGGCGTCCAGGAACAGGGCACCTGTGTAGTTGGCCCGCTTGACCGCGCTGGAGGCGAGCATCGCCTGCTCCGGCGGCGTCCAGATGACCAGAGCGTCGGGGTCGGCCGAGGCCAGTCGGCCGGCCTGCCCGTCCAACTCCGTGTCGGTGCCGCGGGCGGACGCCTCGGCCAGCACCTGGATGCCGACCTTGCCGAACTCGCGGCGCAGGGCCGTTGCGCCCTCCTGGCCGTAGGCGTCGTCGCTGCGCAGGAGGCCGACCGTGTCGATGTTGCGGCGGCGCAGTTCGACGGTGAGCGCCGCGGCGTTGTCGGCGGCGTTGGGAGCCAGTTTGAACATGTAGCGGCGTTCCGCGACCGGGTTCACCACGGCGCCGGCCGCCGCGAGCGCGATGGTCGGGATCCGGTTCTCATTGACCGTGCGCACCGCACCGACTGCGCATTCGTTGCAGCCACCCATGACGATGGCGGTGACCCGCTTGTCGTTGCTGAAGTCGACGATGTTCCGCAGTGACTCACTGGCGTCGGAACGGTTGTCCTTCAACAATAGTTCGACCGTACGGCCGTTGAGTGCGCCCGAGGCGTTCAACTGATCGCGCTTCAGTTCCAGGGCCTGCCGGTACGCCTCGCCGACTCCGGCCGCAGCGCCGGAGAGTTCCAGGTCGGCGGCGATCACAATCGGGCTCGTGTCCCGCTCCTCCCCGCCGAACTGACAGCCGGCGAGGGTGGTGGCGAGCAGGGTCGACACGAGCGCCGTGGCGGTCGCGGAGCGGAAGGGGGTCAACTCGGTCCTCCTGATGCGGCACGGGCGGGGCCCGGTCACCGGCGGCTCATCCGTCCTCTGTGGATAATGAGACGGCTCTGCCGTACCGTGTGCGCGAAGCCTGCAAAACCTTGCCAATGCCGGGCGCTGTGGTCAAGCGGGTCAGTGAAGACGTTTCGGGACGCCGATCCCACATGCTGGCGTAACCAAATGTTTTCAAATGCTCACTGTGGCGAGTCGTATGGCCACTCTGGAGTTACATGCCCTGTTCAGGGGCGCTGTGGAAATGTAGGTATTAGTTGACCGCATCACGGGTTGCGTGCCGTCCGACCGTTTCCTGCCCTCCTGCGGCTTCCCAAACACGATCTCGTCTGATGAAATCGCGGCCGTGCCGCGCGTGGCGCCGGCCGTCGCTCCGCGTACGGGTCGGCGGTCCTGGCGGGAAGAAATCGACGGAGGCGATGTCGTGAGCACCGGACCGACGACCCTGCCCGCCCGTGGTGACGCCGCGCAGAAAAACAGCGGTTGGCTGCCCCGGCTGCGCGACGCGCGGATCCGGTCCAAGCTGGCGCTGATTCTGGTCGTTCCCGTGGCGGCGGTCATCGCGCTTGCCACGGTCCGCCTGGTCTCCGTCGGTGAGGGTGCCTACGACGCGAGTCAGTCCCGCGCACTCACGGCGCTGTCCATCGATGTCTCCGCGCTGACGAACGACCTGCACGCCGAACGGATGGCGGCGGCGGCCTACCTCGCCGCACCGCAACAGCGGGCCGACGCGTACAACCTGCGGGTCCGCGAGACCCAGCAGCGGATCGACGAGTACCGCGCGGAGCGGGACCGGGTCGGCGACGCACCGGCGGCGGTCCGCGACCGGCTCGCAGCCATCGACGCGCACCTGGACACCCTCGACGGCACCCGGCAGGAGGTGCTCGCCCGGGAGCAGATGGAGGTCGCCGAGGCGGCGCTGCGCTACGGGGTGGTCCTCAACGACCTGGTCGCCTACGGCGACGGGCTGGCCCAGTTGCCCGGCGACGAGGAACTCGGTGACAGTCGCCGGGCGGTCGCTGCCTTCGCCCGGGCGAAGGCAGCCGTCGCCGAGGAGGAAGCGGTCACCTTCACGGCACTCAGTGGCGGCCGGCTGGACAACGAGCAGTTCTCCGCCTTCGTGGCCACCCTCACCGGACAGCAGGAGGCGCTGGTCGCCTTCTCGCTCGCCGCCGACCCGGTGCAGCGTGCCTTGGTCGAGAGCACCGTTTCCGGTGACGCGGTGGTGCTGGCCGACCGGATCGCCACCGACATCAGCCGGTCGGTCAACCAGCGTGCGCCGTTCACCGCACAGGAAGCCACGGCAGCGATCGGCGCGGTCAACGAGCTGATGCGGTGGGCCGAGATCGAGCTGCAGAGCCGCCTGCTCGCCCAGGCCGAACAGGCCCGCTCCGACGTCCTCCGGCAGGCCGTCGTCGAGACCACGCTGGTGCTGCTCACCCTGATCATCGCGGTGACCCTGGCCGTGGTGCTGGCCCGCTCGCTGAACCACTCCCTGCGCCGGCTGCGGGAGGGCGCGCTCTCCGTGGCGAACCACGACCTGCCGGAGGCGGTGCGTCGGCTACAGGGGATGGGCAACGTCAGCGACGGCAGCGTCGACGAGATCGTCCGCGAGGTACGCGACCCGATCCAGCTCAGCAACCGCGACGAGGTGGGGCAGGTCGCCTCGGCCTTCAACGTCGTACACCGGGAGGCGGTCCGGGTCGCGGCCGAACAGGCGGCCCTGCGGACCAGCGTCTCGGCGATGTTCCTGAACCTGGCCCGACGCAGTCAGACCCTGGTCGACCGCATGATCGGCGAACTGGACGCGATCGAGCGCGGCGAGGAGGATCCGAAGCGGCTCGCACAGCTCTTCGAGCTCGACCACCTCGCGACCCGAATGCGCCGCAACGACGAGAACCTGCTCGTGCTGGCCGGCGCGGACTCGGCCGTGCCGCGTCGCGACGACGCCCTGCTGGTGGACGTGCTGCGGGCCGCGCAGTCCGAGGTGGAGCTCTACAACCGGATCGAGTTCGGCACGGTCGACACCGACGTGTCCGTGGCGGCCCACGCGGTCAACGACGTGGTGCGGCTGGTGGCCGAGCTGCTCGACAACGCCACCCGCTTCTCGCCGCCCAACACCACGGTGGTGGCCGACGGGCGACGCATCCGGGACTACGTGCTCATTCAGATCGAGGACCGCGGTCTCGGCCTCTCCGACGAGCAGTTGGACGCACTCAACCGGCGGCTCGCCGCACCATCCGCCGTCGACGTCGCGGCGTTCCGCCTGATGGGCCTGGCGGTGGTCAGCCGACTGGCAGCCCGCTACGGCATCCGGGTCGAGTTGCGCCGCAACGTCGAGGGCGGCACCGTCGCGCAGGTCACCCTGCCCGCCGCCACCGTGGTGCTGCCCAGCCTGCGCGGTCGCGACCAGGCGATCACCCGACCCCGGCAGCCGCTCGCGGTCGAGCAGACCCCGCTGGCGTCGGTCGGTCTCGGTGATTCGGCCGGCGGCACGGGTCGCGGCAACACCGCGACCCTGGTCGACCGGTGGCACAACGGCACTTCCTCCGCCCCGCCCTGGCCGGCGACGGAGGCGGCCCCCGCCGACCCGCCACCGGCCCGTACGCCGCCGCCGGCCTTCAACGGATTCAACGCGGGCACGCCGACGGTCGCGCAACCCACCCTCGATCCGCTGCCGAACCGGGGTCTCGGCGACCACAGTCAGTCCGCAGCGTCCGGCCTGCCGGTGGGGCCGGTCGCGGGTGCGGGGGTCGCCGCGCCGACCAATTTCGCCCCGGCCGCTGGCCAGCAGCCCGGTGGCGGAGATTTCGACGGCTCCGGGTTCCGTGGTCTGGGCGCCAGTCTGGCCGCCACCGCACCACCCCCGACGCGTCCGATCACCGTGCCACCCGAGCAGTCCTCCGAGGCGCCGATCTTCCGGGAGATGGAGGCGGTCTGGTTCCGGTCGCACGGCAACGACGTCACCACGATCTTCAGCCGGCCACAGTTCGACGAGCCGCCCCCGCAGGCGGCCGCCAGCCCACCGGCGCCTCCTGTCGAGCCGACCAGGGGACGGAGTCCGTTGCCAACCCGCACGCCGGGTGCGGCCGCCGCCGCGACACCCGCGCCGCCACCGTCGTACACTTCCTCGTCCGTCAGCACGGCCGGTCCGGCGCCGAGCGCGCCGCCGACCCAGCCCGCGCCGCCACCGCCGTCCGCGCCACCGCCGTCCGCCCGGCCCGAAACCGGCCACCCGGAGGACGACGCCTGGCGGACAGCGGCCGACGAGGGCTGGTCACGGGCCAGCCGGGCGGCCGAGCCCACCCCCGCCGGTACGACCCGGTCGGGGCTGCCCAAGCGGGTGCCCCAGGCGCAACTCGTGCCGGGTGGCATCGAGCCTCGCGGCGGGCGTGAGCACGGCCGCCGGACCCCAGACGAAGTACGCGGTCTGCTGTCGGCGTATCACCGAGGCGTCCAACGTGGTCGGACGGCCGGAGCCAGTCAGAACAGCACCTCGACCAAGGAGACGAGCCGATGAACAGGCCAGCGGCCATACAGGACATGGGTTGGCTGCTCAGCAACTTCGCCGACAGCGTGGCAGGTATCGCCCACGTGGTGGCGGTGTCCGCGGACGGGCTGCTGCTCGCCTCCTCCCGGGACCTGCCGACGGACCGGGCGGACCAGCTCGCCGCGATCACCTCCGGCGTGGTGAGCCTGACCGAGGGCGCCGCCCGGATGTTCAGTGCCGGCGGGGTGTTGCAGACAGTGATCGAAATGGACAGTGGCTACCTGTTCCTGATGTCCATCAGCGACGGATCGTCGATGGCGGTGCTCGCGGCGCGTAGCTGCGACGTCGGTCAGGTGGGCTACGAAATGGCGCTGCTTGTGGAACGGGTCGGTGCGGCGCTGGTACCGCTGCCCCGGGACGCGGTGCGGTCGTAACGGGTGCACCGGACCGGCGGAGGGCAGAGGAGGTGATCGCGGATGGATCGGCAGCGTGACCCACGGGGTGCGCTGGTTCGGCCGTACGCGGTCACCCGGGGCCGGACCGAGCCGTTGCAGGACATCGCCCTGGAGGCGGTGCTGGTGGCCAGTCCCACCCAGATCGCCGAATCACGTTTCGCCGGGCACGACAAGCATCGCATCGCCATGGTCTGCGAGGGCCGGCCCGAGTCGCTGGCGGAAATCGCCGCGTACACCCGGTTACCGCTGGGTGTCGCCCGGGTGCTGGTCGCCGACATGGTGGCCGAGGGCCTGTTGACGCTACAGACGGCCGCTCCCGCCACAGGTTACGAGGAGCGGATGGAAATGCTGGGAAGGGTGCTGAGTGGACTTCGCGAGCTATGACCCCGCCGGGGCCCGCCAGAGCCGGGGAATCATCTCCGCGAAGATCGTCGTCGCGGGTGGCTTCGGTGTCGGCAAGACCACGCTTGTCGGTGCGATCTCCGAGATCACACCGCTGACCACCGAGGCGGTGATGACCTCGGCCGGAGTCGGCATCGACGACCCGTCCAAGGTGCCGGGCAAGGAGACCACCACGGTCGCCATGGACTTCGGCCGGATCACCATGGCACAGGATCTGATCCTGTACCTCTTCGGTACGCCTGGGCAGACCCGGTTCTGGTTCATGTGGGACGAGATCATCCGAGGCGCGGTGGGCGCCGCGGTGCTGGTGGACACCCGCCGGATCACCGACGCGTTCGCCCCGCTTGACTACTTCGAGAACCGCAACCTGCCGTACGTGGTCGCGCTCAACCGGTTCGACGGTGCGCCGCAGTACGAACTGGACGAGGTCCGCGAGGCCCTGGCCATCTCGCCGGACGTGCCGTTGGTGATGACCGACGCTCGGGAGCGCGAGTCGGTCAAACGGGTCCTGGTGACCGTCGTCGAGCACGCCATGGCGCGACTCCAGGCCGAGCACGACCGGGGTTTCCCTACTCCGGTCGGATAGGCCCGCTGAGTCTTCGGCGCCATCCGCCGGCCCGGCCGCAACCGGGCCGGCGGATGGCGTGCCGCTCAATCGACGCGAGCGGGTGGCGTGCCGCTCAATCGACGCGAGCGGGTGGCGTGCCGCTCAATCGACGCGAGCGGGTGGCGTGCCGCTCAGTCGACGCGAGCGGGTGGCGTGCCGCTCAGTCGACGCGGAGGCGGTAGCCGCGTTTGACCACCGTCTGCACGACGCGTGGAGCCTTCAGGCCGGCCCGCAGCCGGGCCACCGCCATCTCCACCGCGTGCTCGTCGGCGCCGCGCGGCAACGTCCGCAACAGGGCGGTACGCGACAGCACCCGGCCCGGCGTCTGCGCCAGCGCCCGCAGCACCGCCATCGGCGCCGGGGCCAGCGGACGCAGCTCGCCGTCGACCACCGCGGCGTGGCCGCGCAGGGTGAGCAGGTGCCCGGCGACCTTGATGGTCACCGTACGGCGGGGCAGTTCGTCGACGATGGTGCGAACCAGCGCGCCGAGGCGGGCCCGGCTCGGCGCGCTGACCGGCACCCCGCGTCGGATCAGCGGCTCGGCGGTGACCTGCCCGACGCAACTGGCCAGCACGTCACTGCGCAGCGCGTCCAGCACCGCGTCCGTGCGGTCGCCGGAGGCCCGCAGTAGCGCCTCCACCGCCGGTGCCGAGGTGAAGGTGACCGCGTCGACCAGCCGCCCCGCCACCAGGTCGACCAGGCGGTGCAGCGGCGCGGGGTCGGTCGGCGGGGCCCAGCGGTAGACCGGGATCTCGATGACCGTGGCACCGGCCTCCTCCAGCGCACGGGTGCACTCCGGCTGCCGTTCGCCGTGCAGCTGCATGGCGATCACCTGACCGGACACGCCCCGCTGACGCAGGTGATCGACCACCTCGTCGCAGCTCTCCGAGGCGGGCGACCACTGGTCGAACAGTCCGGCCGCGCGGATCGCCCCACGGGCCTTGGGGCCCCGGGCCACCACGTACGCGTCACCGAGGACCCCGCGCAGCGGCTCGGCGAGCCCCCAACCCTCGGCCGCCTCCAGCCAACCGCGCATCCCGATGCCGGTGTTGGCCATCAGGATGTCGGGCGGCCGTTCCAGGCAGGCTCGAGTGGCCTCGCGTAGCTCGGTGTCGTCCGCGAGCGGCACGATCCGCAGGGCGGGAGCGAGCACCACCCGGGCGCCCCGCCGTTGGAGCAGCGCGGCGAGTTCGTCCCGCCGCCGGTCGGCGGTCACCCCGATGGTGAAGCCGGCCAGTTCCTCGCGCATCAGCCCTCCTGTCGCAGCCGCACCTCGACCATGCCGTTGTGGCAACGGATCTGGTGCCGAGCGACCGAAACGCCCGGCAGGTCGAGACAGTCCCCCGTGCGCAGGTCGTACACCTGCTTGTGCAGCGGCGACGCGACCGTCGGCACCTCACCTCGGCTGCCCACGATGCCGCGGGAGAGCACGTACGCCCCGGAGACCGGGTCGAGGTTGTCGATCGCGTACAGCCCGTCCGTGGTCCGGAAGATCGCCACCTGCACCCCGGCGACGAGGGCGGCGACGCCCCGGTCCCGGTCCAGGTGCTCCAGCGGGCAGACGGTGACCCAGCTCAGTACCGTCGCGGCGGTCATCGACGCACCTCCGGCAGGCCGAGCGCGACCGGTTGACGGCCCTGTGGGCCGGACGGATGCCCACCGACGGGCACCGGCTGTCCGCGTTCGGTGACGAAGGTGATCGACGGGTCGGGAACCTCCGGCGCGTTGACGAACGAGGTGAACCGGCGCAGTCGGTCCGCGTCGGCCAGGACGTCGCGCCACTCGTCCGAGTACGACATGACGTGCCGGGCCATCGCGGCGTCCAGTTCTTCGCAGAGGCCGAGCGAATCGTCCACGATCACCGCCCGGAGGTGGTCCAGGCCCCCGTCCATCGCCTCGATCCAGGCGGCGGTGCGTTGCAGCCGGTCGGCGGTACGGATGTAGTACATCAGGAACCTGTCGATAAGCGTGACCAGCGCTTCGGTGGACAGGTCGGTGGCGAACAGATCGGCGTGCCGTGGCCGGAAGCCGCCGTTGCCGCCGACGTAGAGGTTCCATCCGGTTTCCGTGGCGATCACACCGAAATCCTTGCTGCGGGCCTCGGCGCATTCCCGGGCGCAGCCGGAGACCGCGGATTTGATCTTGTGTGGGGCGCGGAGTCCCCGGTAACGCAGCTCCAGCGCGACGGCCAGGCCGACTGAGTCCTGCACTCCGTAGCGGCACCAGGTGGAGCCGACACAGGACTTCACCGTGCGCAGCGCCTTGCCGTACGCGTGCCCGGACTCGAACCCGGCGTCCACCAGCCGGCGCCAGATCTGCGGTAGCTGGTCGACCCGGGCGCCGAACAGGTCGATCCGCTGCCCGCCGGTGATCTTGGTGTAGAGGTTGAAGTCGCGGGCCACCTCGCCGATGACGATCAGCTTCTCCGGGGTGATCTCGCCGCCCGGGATCCGGGGCACCACCGAGTAGCTGCCGTCACGTTGCAGGTTGGCCAGGAAGTGGTCGTTGGTGTCCTGCAACGAAGCCTGTTCGCCGTCGAGGATGTGACCGTTGCCGAGCGAGGCGAGGATCGAGGCGACGACCGGTTTGCAGATGTCGCAGCCCTGCCCCCGACCGTGCTCGGCGATCAGCCGGGAGAACGTCCTGATGCCGCGTACCCGGACGATGTCGAACAGCTCCTGCCGGCTGACGTCGAAGTGCTCGCACAGCGCCTTCGACTGGACGACGCCGGCCGCGTCGAGCAGTTGCTTCAGCATCGGTACACAGGAGCCGCAGCTCGTCCCGGCCCGGGTGCACGCCTTCAGGGAGGCCACGTCGCCGCAGCCGTCCGTGATCGCCGTGTCGATGTGCGCCCGGGTCACCGCGTTGCAGGAGCAGACCTGGGCGGTCGCCGGCAGGGCGCCGGCCGTGGCTCCCACCGCGTCGTCGCCGGCCAGCAGGGCCAGCGGTGCGGCCGGCAGCGGCCCGCCGACGCTGGCGCGCAGCGTCGGGTACGCGCTGGCGTCGCCGACCAGTACCCCGCCGAGCAGCGTGGAAGCGTCGTCGGAGAGGACCAGTTTGGCGTACACCCGGGCGGCCGGGTCGGTCCAGGTGACGTCCAGGCAGCCCGGTGTCGCACCGTGCGCGTCGCCGAACGAGGCGACGTCGACACCGAGCAGCTTGAGCTTGGTGGCGGTGTCCGCACCGGGGAAGGTGGCCGCGCCGCCGACCAGTCGGTCGGCCACCACCTCGGCCATCGCGTAGCCGGGGGCGACCAGGCCGTAGCAGGTGCCGTCGACCGCCGCGCACTCGCCGACCGCGTAGATCCGCTCGTCGGTGGTCCGGCAGGCGGCGTCGACAAGGACGCCGCCACGTGGACCGATGTCGAGTCCGGCCGTCCGGGCCAGTTCGTCGCGGGGTCGGATGCCGGCGGCCACCACCACCAGGTCGGCGTCGAGCACCGCGCCGTCGGCGAGTTCCAGCGCGGCCACCGCCCCGTCCGCGCCGGGCCGCAGCGCGGTCGTCGCCACGCCCAGGTGGCAGGACACGTCCAGGTCCTCGACGTAGCGCCGGAGCATCGCGCCACCGGCGGTGTCCACCTGCACCGGCATCAGTCGCGGGGCGAACTCCACCACGCTTGTGGTCAGCCCGAGCAGGCGCAGCGCGTTCGCCGCCTCCAGGCCGAGCAGCCCGCCCCCGATCACCGCACCGGTGCGGCGGTCCTTCGCGTACCGGCGGATGGCGGCGAGATCGTCCAGGGTCCGATAGACGAAGACGCCGGTCAGGTCCGCTCCCGGCACCGGTGGCACGAACGGGTACGACCCGGTCGCGAACACCAGGACGTCGTACGGGTGCTCGCCGGACGTCGTGGTCACCACCCGGCGGCTCCGGTCCACGCCGGTGGCCGACTCGCCGAGGCGCAACTGCACCCCGTCGTGCGGGGTGTGCAGGTTCAGGTCCTCCTCGTCGGCACCGTCGAAGTACGCCGAGAGCCGCACCCGGTCGTACGCCGGCCGGCTCTCCTCGGCGAGCACCGTGACCCGCCACCGCCCCTGTGGGTCGCGGGCCCGCAGCGCGTCCACGAACCGCTGGCCTACCATGCCGTTGCCGATGACGACCACGTTGCCGCCGGTCATCGCCCCACCTCCACGGGATCAGTTCTGGACAACCAGTCGACGATGCCGGCGACCGCGTCGCGGCAGCTGCCGCAGCCGGTGCCGGCCCGGGTCCCCGCGACCACGGCGTCGACCGTGCGGGCTCCGTCCCGCCAGCAGTGCACGAGGGCGCCCTTGCTCACCGTGTTGCACTGGCAGACCGTGGCCGCGTCCGGCATCAGCGCCGGTGACGCGGCCGGTGCCGCGACCGCCCCGCCGACCGCCCGGCCGAGCAGCAGCGCCCGCCGGTCGGTGGGCACCGGGTGGCCGCGGTCGAAAAGCTGGATCACCGTGCCGACCGAGGGGTTGTCGCCGAGCAGGATCGCGGCGGCCAACCGTTCGTCGTGGATGCGCAGCCAGGCATAGGTGCCCCGGGTCGGGTCGGCGAAGGTCAACTCCTCCCCGGGGCCGGCCGTCGGGTCACCCATCGCGGCGAGATCGATGCCGGCCGCCTTGAGCCGGGTGACCATCGGTCGCGGCCGGTACCGGGCCTGCGGGTCCTGCCCGGTCACCACCTGGGCCACCACCCGCGCCTGTGCCCAGGCCGGTGCCACCAGCCCGGTGAGCGTGCCGTCGTGCTGGGCGCAGTCGCCGATCGCGGAGATCCGCTGGTCGCTGGTGCGCAGCCGGTCGTCGACCAGCACGCCCCGCTCCACGGTCAGGCCGGCGGCCGCGGCGAGGGCGGTGTCGGGGCGTACGCCGCAGGCGAGCACCAGCAGGTCGGCGTCGAGCGACCGACCGTCGGACAGCTCCAGCCGCACCCCCGCGGCGTCGGCGTGTACCGCGGTCGGCTCCACCGCCAGGTGGGTGGTCACGCCGAGATCGGCGAGCGTACCGGCGAGCATGGCACCGGCAGCCGGGTCGAGCTGACGGTCCATGAGGTACGGCACCCGGTGCACCACGCCCACGTCGAGCCCGCGCAGAGCCAGCCCCCGGGCCGCCTCCAGGCCGAGCAGCCCGCCGCCGAGCACCAGGGCGCGCCGGGCGGTACCCGCGAGGGCGAGGATGCGCCGGCAGTCGTCAAGCGTGCGGAACGGGATCACCCGCTCCGGGAGGTGCTCCGGGTCGAGCCCGGGCAGGGCGGGCACCACCGCCCGGCTGCCGGTGGCGAGGACCAGGTGGTCGTAGCGGATCCGGTCGCCGTCGTCGGTGCGTACCAGCCCGGCGGCGCGGTCGATCGCGCTCACCGTCACCCCGGTACGCAGGTCGACGCCGCGCCCGGCGACCTCCGCCAGCTCCACGTCCGACTCGCCGATCTTGCCGGTGAGCAGGGTGGACAACATGATCCGGTTGTACGCGGGATGCGGTTCCGCGCCGAGCACGGTGACCTTAAGGTCCTCGCCACGGGCGTGCAGTTCCGCCGCCACCCGGGCACCGGCCATCCCGTTGCCGACCACCACGACCCGCTCGCTGCGCCCGGTCATGCCTTCTCCACCCGTACCGCGCAGATCTTGAACTCCGGCATCCCGGAGACCGGGTCGACGGCGTCGTTGGTGACGGAGTTCGCTCGTGCCGGCCCACCCCAGTGGAACGGCGCGAAGACGGTGTCCGGCCGGATGCCCGGGCTCAGCCGGGCCGGTGCCTGAAACTCGCCGCGCCGCGAGAGCACCCGTACCGGCTCGCCGTCGGCGACGCCCAGCCGCTCGGCGAGGTCCGGATGCAGCTCCACGAACGCCTCGGGGGCGGCCCGACGCAGCGCGGCCACCCGGCGCGTCTGGGTGCCGGACTGGTACTGGGCGAGTACCCGGCCGGTGGTGAAGTGCAGCGGGTAGTCGGCGCAGACCTCCTCGGCTGCCGGTCGATGCTCCACCGGATGGAACCGGGCCAGCCCGTCGGGTGTGGCGAAGCGCTCGGTGAAGAGTCGGGGGGAGTCGGGCCCTTCGTCGTCGGGACACGGCCAGAAGACGCCGTCCGCGGCGTCGATCCGGTCCCAGCTGATCCCGGCGTAGTCGGCGATGCCGCCGGCCGAGGCCCGGCGCAACTCGGCGAAGACCAGGCGCGGGTCTGCCGCCTCCGCCTCACTCGGCCGTGCGCCCGCTGTCGGGTCGGTGCCGTTTTCCGGCACCGGGCGGAGCGGAGGTGCGCCCCGCATCCGGGCGGAGAGGGCGGCCAGGATCTCCAGGTCGGTGCGGACGCCCGCCGGGGGCGGACGTAGCGCCCGGCGGCGCAGCACCCGCCCTTCCAGGTTGGTCATCGTGCCGTCCTCCTCGGCCCATTGGGCGGTGGGCAATACCACATCGGCCAGCGCCGCCGTTTCGGAGAGCAGGAAGTCGGCGACGACCAGCAGGTCCAGGTCGCGCAGGCGGCCCTCGACCCGGGCGGCGCGGGGTGCGGAGACCACCGGGTTCGAGCCGAACACCAGCAGCGCCCGTGGCCCCTGGTCGGTGCCGAGCGAGTCGAGCAGTTGGTACGCCGGCACGCCCGGACCGGGCAACTCGTCGGCCGGCACCCCCCAGACCCGCGCGACGTGGGCCCGGGCCTCCAGATCGTCGATCTTGCGGTACCCGGGGAGTTGGTCGGCCTTCTGCCCGTGCTCCCGGCCACCCTGCCCGTTGCCCTGCCCGGTCAGGCAGCCGTATCCGGAGCCGGGGCGACCGGGCAGACCGAGCGCGAGGGCGAGGTTGACGAAGCCGGTGACGGTGTCGACGCCCTTGGCGTGCTGTTCCGCGCCGCGTGCGGTGAGGATGATCGCCCGTTCGGCGGTGCCGAGGGCTCGCGCGGTCTCCTCCAGATCGGCCACGGGCACGCCGGAGAGCGCCTCGGCGCGCGCGGGCCACCAGCCGGCCACGGTGCGTCGCACGCCGGTGAATCCGGTGGTACGGGTGGCGACGTAGTCACCGTCGACGTACCCCTCGGTCAGGGCGATGTGCAGCAGTGCGCTGGCCACCGCCAGGTCGGTGCCGGGCAGCGGTTGCAGGTGCAGATCGGCCTGCCGGGTGGTGGCGGTCACCCGTGGGTCGACCACGATCAGCTTGCCGCCCCGCTCCCGTTGCTCGGTCAGCCAGCGCACCAGTGGCGGCATGGTCTCCGCCGGGTTCGCGCCGACCAGCAGCAGGGTGTCCGCCCGACCCAGGTCGGACAGCGGGAACGGCAGACCCCGGTCCACGCCGAAGGCGCGCATGCCGGCGGCCGCGGCCGAGGACATGCAGAACCGTCCGTTGTAGTCGATGTGTCGGGTGCCCAGTGCCACCCGGGCGAACCGGCCCAGCGCGTACGCCTTCTCGTTTGTGAGCCCGCCCCCGCCGAAGACCGCGACCGCGTCGCGGCCGTGCTGCTCCTGCACGTCGCGAAGGCCGGCGGTGATCCGATCCAGCGCGGCGTCCCAACTGGCCGGGCGCAGCTCCCCGGTGGTCGGGTCACGCAGCAGGGGACTGGTCAACCGTTCCGGGTGGCTGAGCAGTTCCGTCGAGGTCCAGCCCTTCTGGCAGAGGCCGCCCCGGTTGGTGGGAAACTGACGAGGCAGCACGCTCACCGCGTCCTCCTCCTCGCGCAGGACCATCCCGCACTGGAGGGCGCAGTACGGGCAGTGGGTCGCCACCTCCCGGGGCTCCTGCCCCGGGCGCGTCGCCGGCCGTGCACCGTCTGTCATGTCGGCAAAGCGTGCCGTTGGGCAGTTTCCGGGCCGCGTCCCGTTTGTTTCGGTCCTGTCAAGAGCCCCTCACACCGCACTGCGGCTGGGAGCGGGCTCGCGAGGTCTACGATGTGGAACGAGAATCCTGTTATCTGGGAGGCTGTCATGAGCGTGGCCGGGGCGTTCGACGCGGTGGCGGGTAGCTACGACGCCGCCCGGCGCAGGCTTGTGCCCTGCTTCGACGCGTTCTACACCACAGCCGTCGAGGTGGCGGCGCCACCGTTGCGAGCCGCCCTGGCGGCCGGGCGTACGCCCGAGGTGCTCGATCTCGGCGCCGGGACCGGTCTGCTGTCGGCGCTGCTCTCCGCCGCCGTGCCCGGCGTGCGGCTGACCCTTGTGGACGCCGCGCCGCAGATGCTTGCCGTCGCCGCCGAGCAGTTGGCCGGTCGAGACGTCGCGCACCGGGTGGTGGTGGCCGACCTGGCTGACCCGCTGCCCGTCGGGCGGTACGACGCCGTGGTCAGCGCGCTGGCCATTCACCACCTGGACGACTCCGCCAAGCGTGACCTCTACCGGCGGGCGGCCGGGTCGCTGGTGCCCGGTGGAGTCCTCGTCAATGCCGAACAGGTGGCCGGCCCGACCCCGGAGCTGGACCGGCGTTACCACGACGTCTGGCTGGCCCAGGTCGCGGCGCTCGGCTCCGACGCCGCCGAGATCGCCGCCGCCGAGCAACGGATGACCTACGACCGCCCCGCGTCGGTCTCGGAGCAGTGCCGTTGGCTGACCGAGGCGGGCCTGGATGACGTGGACTGCTTCTTCAAGGCATGGCGCTTCGCCGTTATCGGCGGCCACGCGCCGGGCTGAACCGTCGACGGTTCGTCCGCGCCATCAGCTCGACAGCGCAGACAGGGGAGAGTTCGGGCTGTCGGCTGCGGTGACCCGGCGGGCGAGGGGTACTTCGGGGATGACTGGGAGTCATACTCGCGGGTAGTCTGCCGGTATGACAGCCAAGGTGACTCTGTCGTTCGCCGACGAGACGATCGCGGATGCCCGGCGGTTCGCCAAGCGGGAGGGGCTCTCGCTCTCCGCCTGGATGGACCAGGCGGCCCGGGAGAAGGCGCTGCGCGAGGTCTTCGCCGCGCACGCCGCCGCGGTCGGGCGGGCCGGGCTGGATCTGGAGTCCGCCTCGCTTGCCGACGCCCAGGAGGTCGGCATGGTCGACGATCTGCTCTTCGGTGGTCCGCCGCGTGCTGCGTAGGGGCGAGGTCTGGCGGATCGAAGGAGCCCGGGAACGCCTCGGCCTGGTGATCAGTTCAGATGTCTACAACTCCACGGCGGTGCCCATCGTGATCGTGGCCGAGGTGGTGGAGGCGGCGCTGCTGCGCGACTCGCCACTTGCGGTTTCGATGGGAGACCGGGTGGTGATGCCCGACCGGATCTCCTCGCCGATGAAGAAGTGGTTCACCGAGTGCGTGGACGTCGCCGACGCGGAGACGATGCGGCGGGTGGACCGGGCGTTGCGCATCCTTCAGCAACTCTGAGCCGACGCGCTCCTCACCGCCGTCGTCGACCAGTGGTGCGATCCCCGTTGCCCGGCCGACCCGAACGGCGAACGCCGCGGTAACGGCGGCTGCCTAGCTTCTGCGGGCATGACCACCACGAGCGAACAGCCGACGGTAATCGAAGAGGAAAGCCTGGATCGCCGACCAGGTCGGTGGATCGGGCACTGGGCACCGGAGGATCCGGCCTTCTGGCAGCGGACCGGCCGCGGCGTCGCCCGGCGCAACCTCATCTGGTCGATCTTCGCCGAGCACATCGGCTTCTCGGTGTGGCTGCTCTGGAGCATCGTCGTCGTCCGGCTCGGCGACTCCGGTTGGCAGCTCACCACCAGCCAGGCGCTCTGGTTGACCGCCGTGCCCAGCGGAGTCGGCGCCCTGCTGCGACTGCCGTACACCTTCGCCGTGCCGGTCTTCGGTGGCCGCAACTGGACCGTCATCTCCGCGCTGCTGCTGATCGTGCCCTGCGCCGGACTGGCCTGGGCGGTCGAGCACCCGGAGATCGGCTTCGTGTCGTTGCTGCTGATCGCCGCAACGGCAGGATTCGGCGGCGGCAACTTCGCCTCCAGCATGGCCAACATCTCCTTCTTCTATCCGGAGCGGGAGAAGGGATGGGCGTTGGGGCTCAATGCGGCCGGCGGCAACATCGGGGTGGCCGTCGTGCAGTTCGTGGTGCCCCAGGTGATCGTGCTGGGCGGCGGGCTCGCGTTGGCCCGGGCCGGTCTGATGTACATCCCGCTGGCGGTGATCGCCGCCGTCTGCGCGTACCTGTTCATGGACAACCTGGTCGAGGCGAAGGCCGACGTGCGGCCGGTCTGGTCGTCGCTGCGGCACCGCGACACCTGGATCATGTCGCTGCTGTACATCGGCACCTTCGGCTCGTTCATCGGCTACTCGGCGGCCTTTCCCACCCTGCTCAACTCGGTGTTCGGCCGGCCGGACGTCGCGCTGGCCTGGGCGTTCCTCGGCGCGGGAGTGGGCTCGCTCTGCCGGCCGTTCGGTGGCCGCCTGTCCGACCTCGTCGGTGGGGCCCGGGTCACGGTGGCCAGCTTCGTGCTGATGGCGGTCGGTGCCCTGGGCGCGCTCTGGTCGGTCGAGCAACGCAGCCTGGGCCTGTTCTTCGTGGCCTTCCTGCTGCTCTTCGTGGCCACCGGCGTCGGCAACGGTTCGACCTACCGGATGATCAGCAGAATCTTCCAGATCAAGGGTGAGGAGCAGGGCGGTGCCCCGGAGGTGATGCTGGCGATGCGCCGACAGGCCGCGGGCGCGCTGGGCATCATCTCTGCGGTCGGTGCCTTCGGTGGTTTCCTGGTGCCGATCTGTTACGCCTGGGCCCGGTCGACCTACGGGGGCATCCAGCCGGCGTTGCGCTTCTACGTGGGGTTCTTCCTGGTGCTGCTGGTGGTCACCTGGGCGGCGTACCTGCGTCCCGGCAGTCGGATGGCCCGCGCCGGGGTGTGACAACCGTCATGTCGGCCCCCGTCCGCCCCCGCCGGCCGGACCCCGTTTTGACCGGCCGGCGGGGCTGCGGGTATCGTTGCCTGCTGTTGTACGACATCTGTGGGCGTGCCGCTTGAGGTACGCTTGGTCGTTCGTGCGCGCTGGTCCGGCTGGGATGTCCTGGTCACCTCGGCGCGCTACCCCAGACCGACGACGAGACAAGGTAGACCTGTGCGTACGTACAGCCCGAAGCCGGGTGAGATCGAGCGTCAGTGGCACGTCATCGACGCCTCTGATGTCGTGCTGGGCCGCCTGGCCACCCACGCCGCCACGCTGCTGCGGGGCAAGCACAAGCCGACTTTCGCGCCGCACGTCGACACGGGCGACTTCGTCGTCGTCGTGAACGCGGGCAAGGTAGCGCTGACCGGCAACAAGCGCCAGCAGAAGATCGCTTACCGGCACTCCGGTTACCCGGGTGGCCTGAAGCAGGTCGGCTACGAGGAGTTGCTGGCCAAGCGTCCCGAGCGGGCCATCGAGCTGGCGGTGAAGGGGATGCTCCCGCACAACAAGCTCGGCCGTCAGCTC
The DNA here is from genome assembly GCF_040677165.1 of Micromonospora sp. NPDC049374. Lineage (NCBI taxonomy): Bacteria > Bacillati > Actinomycetota > Actinomycetes > Micromonosporales > Micromonosporaceae > Micromonospora > Micromonospora sp. NPDC049374. The sequence continues at coordinate 528,155 of NZ_JBFAQH010000002.1, forward strand.
ATCAAGAAGCTGAAGGTCTACGCCGGTGCCGAGCACCCGCACGGCGCGCAGCAGCCGGTGCCGTTCGAGATCAAGCAGATCGCGCAGTGAGCGCGGGCGAAGGAAGCAGCATGACCGACATCACCGCCACCGAGGTCGCCCCTGAGGCCACCGAGGCGCCGGCGCCCGTCGCGCGCGCGCCTCGTGGTGACCGCCCGATCCAGACCGTGGGTCGGCGCAAGGAGGCCATCGTCCGGGTGCGCATCGTGCCGGGCACCGGCAAGATCACCTGCAACGGGCGTGACCTGGAGGCGTACTTCCCGAGCAAGGTGCACCAGCAGCTGATCAAGGATCCGCTGGTGACCGCCGAGAAGCCCGAGGCGTTCGACGTCATCGCCAACCTGCGCGGCGGCGGCACCACCGGCCAGGCCGGTGCGCTGCGGCTGGCCATCGCCCGGGCGCTGATCGTCAGCGAGCCCGACGACCGTCCGGCCCTGAAGAAGGCCGGCTTCCTGACCCGGGACGCCCGGGTCAAGGAGAGCAAGAAGTACGGCCTCAAGAAGGCCCGTAAGGCTCCCCAGTACTCGAAGCGCTGACCTCCAGCCGCACCTTGTACTTCTGACGGACGGCCGGTCCGCCTCCCCTCGGCAGGGAGGTGGGCCGGCCGTTTCGTCGCCTCACGACAAGGCTTTTTCCTGTATCGGCAGTTCATCGGAGGTTGGTGGGTATGGGCCGGTTGTTCGGCACGGACGGCGTACGCGGGCGGGCGAACGCCGATCTCACCCCGGAGTTGGCGCTCTCGGTGGCCGTCGCGGCCGCCCACACCCTCGCCGAGTCGGACCGTGGCCGCGCCCCACTGGCCGTGGTTGGTCGGGACACCCGGGCCAGCGGCGAGATGCTTGAGGCTGCCGTGGTGGCCGGGCTGACCAGCGCGGGCGCGACGGTGATCCGGGTGGGTGTGCTGCCCACTCCGGCGGTGGCGTTCCTCACCGCGGAGGCCAAGGCGGATCTCGGAGTGATGCTGTCGGCCTCGCACAACCCGATGCCGGACAACGGCATCAAGCTGTTCGCGGCCGGTGGGCACAAGCTGCCCGACGAGATCGAGATGCGGATCGAGGCGGCGATCGAGGCCAACGCCACCACCGCCTGGAAGCGCCCGGTCGGCGCGGGAGTGGGCCGGGTGCACGACCTGCTCGACGGCGCGAACCACTACGTGCAGCACGTCGCCGGAACGGCGGCGCACCGCCTCGACGGGATCAAGGTCGTGGTCGACTGCGCCAACGGCGCCGCCGCCGAGGTGGCCCCGGCCGTCTACCGGGAGGCCGGTGCCGAGGTCATCGCGATCAACGCCGAGCCGGACGGGCTCAACATCAACGACGAGTGCGGCTCCAACCACATCGAGGCGCTGCGCCAGGCGGTGGTGCAGCACGGGGCACAGCTCGGCATCGCGCACGACGGTGACGCCGACCGGTGCGTGGCCGTGACCGCCGACGGCGACGAGGTGGACGGCGACCAGGTGATGGCGATCCTGGCGCTGGCCATGCGGGATGCCGGCACGCTGACCGGGGACACCCTGGTCGCCACCGTGATGAGCAACCTCGGTCTGCGCCTGGCCATGTCCGCGGCGGGCATCCGGCTGGTCGAGACCAAGGTCGGCGACCGGTACGTGCTTGAGGAACTGCGCGCCTCCGGGCTCGCCCTCGGCGGCGAACAGAGCGGGCACATCGTGATGCCGGCGTACGCGACCACTGGTGACGGCGTCCTCACCGGGTTGCACCTGATGGCCCGGATGGCGGCCACCGGTCGCTCCCTGGCGGACCTCGCCAGCGTGGTCACCAAGCTTCCCCAGGTGCTGATCAACGTGCCGGTCGGTGACCGCACCGTCGGTGCCGCCGCACCGGCGGTACGCGCCGAGGTCGAGCGGGCCGAGGCCGAGCTGGGCGAGACCGGCCGGGTGCTGCTGCGCCCGTCGGGCACCGAGCCGCTGGTCCGGGTGATGGTCGAGGCCGCCACCGAGCCGACGGCCCGCGACATCGCCGAGCGCATCGCCGCCCACGTCCGCACCGCCAGCCCGGCCTGACCCGGACCGCAGGTGGTGATCGGCTCCACCGTGGCCGGACGGGCCTCCCCCTACTGTGTAGCGTGCCGTGGGACGATGACCGCCGGCCGCCGCACGGGCGGACGCCACATCTCACGGGGGTGACTGTGTCCCACCCAGGTTCTCCTGGTTCCCTCGGCCATCCGCTGGCCGAGGCTCCGCCCAGCGCACCGCAGAGCTGGATCGGGGCCCGCTGGGGTCGCCTGCTCATGATCGTGGTCGTCGTGGGGCTGGTCGTCGGCTCCATTGCGACACCGTGGTCCGAGGTGACCATCGAGGTGCTGGGCAGCAGAGCCGGCTCGCTCCTCTACCAGGATTCGAAAGTCGGGCTCAGCGTGACGGAGATCGACGGGTGGGGATGGGCCTATCTGCTCCTGGTGGTGCCGCTGGTGCTGCTGACGTTGGCCTCGGTGGTGCTGCCCGGGTACGCGGGACGAGCCGCCGCCGTCGCGGCGGGTGCCGCCCTGCTGGCCACGTCGACGATCCTGGCCGGTGCCGCTTATCACCTCTCGTCGGCGCCGGACGAGGGCGCCGCCCGCTGGGCTGAGGTCGTGCGCCAGGTGGCGCCCGTCCTGGATCGGGACTACGGGTCCATCTGGTTCGGCTACGAAAGCCCTGGTCTGACGTTCGCGGTGCTCGTCGTGGCAGCTCTCGCCGCTGTGGTGCTTACCAGTTGGTGGCCGGGTTCCGGCCGGATCGTCGTGGCTGCGGCCGGCACCTTGGCGCTGCTCGCCGGCCTGGCTCTGCCCTGGTTGACCGTGTACGGCGCGACCGCGAACGAACTGGACCGGCGCAACGTCTGGTGGCCCACCTTCGGTACCGCATCGGTGCTCACCATGGTCGGCACGCTGGCGCTCGCCGCCCTGACCTGGTGGGCCGCGCTGCGCCGGTCGACCCGGGGCCGGTTGCCGCTGCTACTGGTGACGGTGCCGGCGGCCTTCGCGCTCGTCCTCGCGCACGATTACCTCGGTCTGAACCCTGAGGAATGGCAGGACGCGGCCGAGCGTGCCCGCTTCCTCGCGGTCACCGACGACATCCGTCCGGCAGCCGAGTTCGCTCAGCTCGCACCCGCGCTCTTCCTCGCGGCGATGGTGCTGGCCTGGTCGGCGGCGCGGCGACGGGCCCGGGCCGCGCGGTCACCGGTCGACGTGACGCCGGCCGACACCGGGACTGCCCACACCCCGAGCTGACGCCGGGTCGGTCACCGGAGCCCGGGCAGCCGGCGCAGCCGGGTCACCGCCTCGGCCAGCACCTCCTGGCGTTTGCAGAAGGCGAACCGGATCAACCGCCGACCGGCCCCGGGGTCGTCGTAGAAGACCTGGGTGGGTACCGCCACCACGCCGGACCGCTCGGGCAGTGTGCGGCAGAAGTCGACCCCATCGGTGCCGCCGAGGGCGGTGACGTCGGCGGTGACGAAGTAGGTGCCCTCCGGGTTGAGCACCTCGAACCCGGCGGCGGTCAGCCCGCGGACCAGTTGGTCACGGCGGACCTGCAGCTCGGCCCGGAAGGTGGTGAAGTAGTCGTCGGGCAGCGCGAGTGCCACCGCCACCGCCGGTTGCAGGGGCCCGGCGTTGACGTAGGTGAGGAACTGTTTGACCCGCAGCACCGCGGACACCAGCGCTGCCGGCCCGCTGGCCCAGCCCACCTTCCAGCCGGTGCAGGAGAAGGTCTTGCCGGCCGAGGAGATCCGCAGGGTGCGCTCGCGCATCCCGGGCAGCGTGGCCAGCGGCACGTGCCCGCTGACGGCGTCGGTGAAGGCCAGGTGCTCGTACACCTCGTCGGTGACCGCGTACGTGTCGTGCTCCTGGCACAGCTGCGCGACCAGGGCCAGCTCGTCCGGGGTGAACACCTTGCCGGTCGGGTTGTGCGGCGAGTTCAGCAGCACCAGCCGGGTACGCGCACCGAACGCGGCCCGCAGCTCCGCCGGGTCGAAGACGTACCGCCCGTCGGCGTCGGGGCGGAGCGTCACCGGTCGCCGGATCGCGCCGGCCAGGGCGATCGAGGCGGCGTACGAGTCGTAGTAGGGCTCGAAGCAGACCACCTCGTCGCCGGGTTCGCAGAGGGCGAGGATGGCTGCGGCGATGGCCTCGGTGGCTCCGGCGGTGACCACCACCTCGCCGTCCGGGTCGTACTCCAGCCCCCAGAAGCGGCGCTGGTGTGCCGCCACGGCCGCCCGTAGTTCGGGGACGCCGGGGCCGGGTGGGTACTGGTTGCGACCGGCGGCCAGGGCCTCCGCCGCGGCGGTGAGCATCTCGGGCGGGCCGTCGGTGTCCGGGAAGCCCTGCCCGAGGTTCACTGCGCCGGTACGCACCGCGAGGGCGGACATCTCGGCGAAGATCGTCGTCCCGAACGGGCGCATCCGGGCCACCAGCGGATCGACATCGCTGCTCATCACGCCCGTCAGGGTACGGGTGCGATCTGCCGGCCGGCCCGCCACCGGATGCGTGCTTTGTGGCAACCTTCACCGTCATCGCCAGATCGCTCAAATTCAGTGCTTGTTTACCCCGCTTTCGAGCAGACATCGTGAGCGAAACTGGTTAGGCTGCCACCCATGTGTGGAATCGTGGGTTACGCCGGTGCCCGACCGGCGCTCGGCATCGTGCTCGACGGCTTGCGGCGGCTGGAGTACCGCGGCTACGACTCGGCCGGCGTCGCCGTCGTCTGCGACGGGACGCTGTTGACCGAGAAGAAGGCCGGCAAGCTGGCCAACCTGGAGAAGGTGCTCTCCGAGCGGGCGGCCGAGGACCCGGCCGGCTGCGGCGCCAGCCCGATCGGCATCGGCGACGGCACCACCGGCATCGGACACACCCGATGGGCCACCCACGGCGGCCCCACCGACCGCAACGCCCACCCGCACCTGTCACCCGACGGGCGGGTCGCGGTGATCCACAACGGCATCATCGAGAACTTCGCCAAGCTCCGTGCCGAGCTGGAGGACGAGGGCGTCACCTTCACCAGCGACACCGACACCGAGTGCGCCGCCCACCTGCTCTCCGCTGCCCTGACCGACCTGCGTGCGGCGGGCCAGCCGGACGGGCCGCAACTGCTGACCGCGGCCATGCGCGTGGTCTGCCAGCGGTTGGAGGGCGCCTTCACGCTGCTCGCCGTCGACTCGGCGATCTCCGGCGCGGTGGTCGGCGCACGCCGCAACTCACCCCTGGTCGTCGGCCGCGGCGACGGGGAGAACTACCTCGCCAGTGACGTCGCCGCGTTCATCGAGCACACCCGGGACGCGGTCGAGCTCGGCCAGGACCAGATCGTGCTGATCACCGCCGAGAGCATCGAGATCACCGACTTCGACGGGCAGCCGGCCAGCGGCAAGGACTTCCACATCGACTGGGACTCCTCGGCCGCCGAGAAGGGCGGCTACGACTGGTTCATGCTCAAGGAGATCGAGGAGCAGCCGCAGGCCGTCGCCGACACGCTGCTCGGACGGTTGACCGAGACCGGCGAGATCATGCTCGACGAGGTCCGCCTCAGCGACCAGGATCTGCGTGACGTCGACAAGATCTTCATCGTCGCCTGCGGCACCTCGTACCACGCCGGAATGGTGGCCAAGTACGCCATCGAGCACTGGACCCGGATCCCCTGCGAGGTGGAGCTGGCCAGCGAGTTCCGCTATCGCGACCCGGTGCTGGACCGGTCCACCCTGATCGTGGTGATCTCACAGTCCGGCGAGACCATGGACACCCTGATGGCGCTGCGGCACGCCAAGGAGCAGAAGGCCCGGGTGCTGGCCATCTGCAACACCAACGGCTCCACCATCCCCCGGGAGTCCGACGCGGTGCTCTACACCCACGGCGGCCCGGAGATCGCCGTCGCCTCCACCAAGGCGTTCCTCACCCAGGTGATCGCCTGCTACCTGATCGGGCTGCACCTGGCGCAGGTGCGCGGCGTCAAGTACGCCGACGAGGTGGCGGCCGTGGTCGAGCAGCTCCACCGGGTGCCGGACAAGCTGCGCGAGCTGCTCGGGCGGATCGAGCCGGTCCGCGAGCTGGCCCGCGAGCTGCGTGCCGAGTCGACGGTGCTGTTCATCGGCCGGCACGTCGGCTACCCGGTGGCGCTGGAGGGCGCGCTGAAGCTCAAGGAGCTGGCGTACATGCACGCCGAGGGCTTCGCCGCGGGCGAGCTGAAGCACGGCCCGATCTCGCTCATCGACGAGGGCACCCCGGTGATCTGCATCGTCCCCTCTCCGGTGGGCCGGGGCATGCTGCACGACAAGGTCGTCTCCAACATCCAGGAGGTACGCGCGCGGGGTGCCCGCACCATCGTCATCGCCGAGGAGGGCGACGAATCAGTGGTCCGCTACGCCGACCACCTGATCCACGTGCCGCGTACGCCGACGCTGCTCGCGCCGCTGGTGACCACCGTGCCGTTGCAGGTGTTCGCGGCCGAGATCGCCGCCGCCCGGGGACACGACGTCGACCAGCCACGCAACCTCGCCAAGTCCGTCACCGTCGAGTAGCCGCCGGGCGGCAACCGGCGGTCGACCGACCCGGCCGCCGGTACCGACCTCAGCGCCCCAGCATCACCCGCGCCATGCCGTCCAACGCCGGATTGTCCGGATGCCAGTAGCCGGTGTGGCCGTACCGGCCGCTGGGAAACGTCCGGCCCCCGAAGCCCGGCTCGGCCGGGTCGCGCCCGAACCACAGTTCGTCGCTCGGCCCGGCCAGCCAGCCGGCGATGGTGCCGACCGGCGAGGCACCGAGCACCGCCCGCCGGGCCAGCTCGTCCGGCGGGCGGGTCAGCCGGATCACGTCGTCCGGTGCGGTGCTGGCCCACACCTGCCCGGGTGGCAACCCCAGGTCGGCCGCCTGCGTCACGCCGACGCCGGGTGAGCCGACGAAGACCAGCGCGTCGGCGGCGAGGCCGTGGTCGCGAGCGGCGGTGCCCACCACCAGCGAACCGTAGCTGTGCCCGAGCACGGTCTGCCGGGCCGGCGGGCCGTCGTGGGTGGCCCGGAGACCCTCCTGGAACCGGTGCAGCGCCTCACCGGCCGCGCGGGCCTGCCCGTCCCAGGCCGCCTCGTGCAGGAAGTCCGGGGCGTCGTAGTCCAGCCAGAGCACCGCCGAGGTCTGCGTACCCGGGGCCAACTCGGCCCCGCGGGCCAGCACCCGTGCCGCCCGACCCAACTCGCCGGTGGCGTCGTCGAGCCCGGCGGTCATCCCGGGCACATAGGTGAGCACATCCGTGGCCCGGTCCGGGTTGCCCAGTGCCACCACCGCCCGCCCCTCGCCGCCGACGTCCAGGCCCAGCAGGTACGCCCGTGGCTGCTGGGCCGACTCCAGCCGGGCGACGAGCGCGTCCAGCCCGGACAGCGCGGCCTCGACGCTGCGCAGCCCGGCCACTTCCAGCGGACCTCGGGGCACCCGGGCCAGCAACTGCTCCCACCGGGCGACAAGTGCCGCTCGCCGGGCCGCGAGTAGCAACCGGTTGGCCTGGTCACGGGTATCGGCCGGCACCCCGTCGAGTCGACCGGTCAGCTCCGGCTCGTGCACCACCAACCAGCGGCGCTCGGCCGGGGTCAGCCCGGCCCACCAGCGCCGTACCAGACCCGGCTCGGCGTTCGGCGGTGGCCGGTACGACGGGGGCCGGGCCGTCCAGCCGCTACCGGCGGCCTCGGTCAGCCGCGCGAGGCGTGTCGTGGCCTCCACGTCGGCCGTGGTGGCCAGGTCGAGGGCCTCCCGCAGGGCCGTGGCCACCTGGGCCACCGTCGCGCCGGTGCGGTCGGACGGGACCCGGGCGGGATCGGCGCGTACGCCACCCCGACGGTCGATCAGCACGCCGGTGGCGGCGGCCAACGCCACGGCCGCCGTCAGCCGAGCCCGGGCGGCCACCAACCGCGTGGCGAACTCGGCGAGCACCTGATCGGTCTCGATCACGGCCGGAACCAGCGCGACCAACTCGTCGCGCAGCCCGGTCAGCCGGGCACCGGCCGACTCGGCGGCACTGCCGGACCAACCGGTGCGCAGGGCGGTGCTGCCGTCGGCGAGCTCACCGGCCCGCCGCTCGGCCACCCCCGCCAGGCTCGCCCAGGCCGATCCGGTGGCCCGCCACGCCGCCGGGTCGACCATGGAGAGCTGGGCGTAACCGACAGGCCCCGGCGCGCTCATCGGGGCAGGGCGGAGAGCCGGGCGGCGGCCCTGGCGTCCACCGACTCGTACGTCCCGGCGGCGGCGCGTACCCCGTCGCCGGTCTCCGCGACCCGGGCACCGAGCCGACCGGACCAGGCGTGCACGGCCGCCTCCAGGCCGGCGAGCGCCAGCGCCGTCGACCACTCCCGGGCCGGTGCGGCCAGCCCGGGGCCGCCGGCCACCCCGTGCGCCAGCCGGTAGCCGGTGTCACCAAGCGACCGCCCGACCCGGTGCAGCAGTTCCGGCCGTACGGCCAGCTTCCCCTCGGCCATCGTTCCTCCCGCCTGGCGCCAGTACGACGCAGACGCTAGGCGGTGGTGGCGCCGGCGGCCGTGCCCTGTGGACAGCCGGCGGTGGGCGTACCCCCGGTTCGTCCACAGGCGTTGCCGGGCGCACGGCCGACGGCTATCTTGCGGCCCCCACGCCGGTAGGGTTGGCCGGGTGATCGGGAGACGGGGTGTGGCATGAGACCGGTCTGGCGGGTCGCGGACGTACGCGCGGCGGAGGCCGCCCTGATGGCCACGGTGCCGCCCGGCACCCTGATGCAACGGGCCGCCGCCGGGCTGGCCCGCCGCTGCGCGCTGCTGCTCACCGAGCGGGGCGGGGTGTACGCCGCACCGGTGTTGCTGCTCGTCGGCTCGGGCGACAACGGCGGCGACGCCCTGTACGCCGGCGCTCGGCTCGCCCGGCGCGGTGCCGCCGTGTCGGCATTGCTGCTCACCCCGGATCGGGTGCACGCCGAAGGGCTGGCCGCGCTGCGTGCCGCCGGGGGACGGGTGGTGGCGCGACCGCCGGCCGTGGTCGACGTGGTGCTCGACGGGATCGTCGGCATCGGCGGTCGTGGTGGCCTGCGGGAGACCGCGGAGCAGTTGGCGGCGAGTCTGCTGCGGCACCGGGGACGTGACGGTGAGCGGGCGACGGTCGTGGCGGTGGACGTGCCCAGCGGTGTCGCGGTGGACACCGGGGCGGTGCCGTTGACGCCGTCCGGCCGTCCGAACGCGGTGCGCGCCGACGTGACGGTGGCCTTCGGCGCGTTGAAGCCGGCCCTGGCGGTCGGCCCGGCCGCCGCGTTGGCCGGCGAGGTGGAACTGGTCGACATCGGGCTGGCGCCGTGGCTGCGGGGCAGCCCCGCGCTGCACGTCGTGGAGTGGTCGGACGTGGCCGACTGGTACCCGGGGCTCGGCCCCACCTCGGAGAAGTACTCCCGTGGGGTGGTCGGGGTGGCCACCGGCTCCGCGACGTACCCGGGTGCGGCGGTGCTCTCCGTCGGCGGTGCGCTCGCCGGTCCGACCGGCCTGGTCCGTTACGCCGGCGGTGCCCGGGACGAGGTGGTCCGCGAGCACCCCTCGGTGATCGCCACGGGCCGGGTGTCCGACGCCGGCCGGGTGCAGGCCTGGGTGTGTGGTTCGGGGCTGGGCACCGACGAGCAGGCGGCCACCGAGCTGCGGACCGTGCTCGCCACCCCGGTGCCGGTGGTGCTGGACGCCGACGCGCTGACCCTGCTGGTCGACGGCTCCCTCGCCGACCAGCTGCGCCAGCGGGACGCGCCGATCGTGGTCACCCCGCACGATCGGGAGTTCACCCGGCTCTGCGGGGAGGAGCCGGGCGCCGACCGGGTCGCCGCCACGCTTCGACTGGCCGCCTGGATGAACGCGGTGGTGCTGCTCAAGGGGGATCGCACGGTGGTCGGCACGCCGGACGGGCGGGCGTACGTCAATCCGACCGGCACCCCCGCGCTGGCCACCGGTGGCACCGGCGACGTGCTGGCCGGACTTCTCGGTTCGTTGCTCGCGGCCGGGTTGCCGGCCGAGCGGGCCGCCGCCGCGGCGGCGTACCTGCACGGGCTGGCCGGCCGGGAAGCGGCCCGCGGCGGCCCGGTGACCGCGCCGGACGTCGCCGTCGCGCTGCGTCCCGTGCTGGCCCGTCTGCCCTGAGTACCCGCCGTGGTGATCAGCGCGGAAAGTAGGGTGGGGGCATGTGGCAGGCCGAGGTACGTGTCGACCTAGACGCGATCCGGGAGAACGTGGACCGGCTGCGCGCCGGCACCAGCGCGGAACTGATGGCGGTGGTGAAGGGCGACGGCTACGGCCACGGCATGGTCCCGGCCGCCCGGGCGGCGCTCGACGCGGGGGCGGACTGGCTCGGCGTCTGCACCCTGGACGAGGCGCTGGCGCTGCGCGCGGCCGGCATCGACGCCCCGGTGCTTGCCTGGCTGCTCGCCCCGGGGCTACCGCTGCACACCGGGGTGACCGCCGGCGTCGACCTGGGCGTGGCCAGCCTGCCGCAGCTCGACGAGATGCTGGAGGCGAGCCGGACGGCTGGGCAGCCCGCCCGACTGCACTTGAAGATCGACACCGGGCTGGCCCGGGGTGGCGCGACGGTCGCCGACTGGCCGGCTCTGCTCGACGCCGCCGCCAAGGCACAGGCCGACGGACTGGTCGAGGTGGTCGGGGTGTGGAGCCACTTCGTCTACGCCGACCTGCCCGGTCACCCGACCACGGATCGGCAGGTGGCGGTCTTCCACGAGGGGCTGGCCATGGTCGAGCGGGCCGGACTGCGCCCGCGATACCGGCACCTGGCCAACTCGGCGGCCACGCTGACCCGGCCGGACACCCACTTCGACCTGGTCCGTCCGGGGCTGGCCGTCTACGGCCTCTCCCCGGTGGCGGGCGAGACGTACGGGCTGCGTCCGGCGATGACCGCCCGCGCCCGGGTGATGCTGACCAAGCGGGTGCCGGCCGGTGCCGGCGTCTCCTACGGCCACACCTACACGACCGAACGCGAGGCGAACCTCGCCGTGGTGCCGCTCGGCTACGCCGACGGGGTGCCCCGGCACGCCTCGAACTGCGGCCCGGTGCAGCTCGGCGGGGTCCGCCGGACCATCTCCGGTCGGGTCTGCATGGACCAGTTCGTGCTCGACTGCGGCGACGACCCGGTGGCTGCCGGCGACGTGGCGACCCTGTTCGGCAGCGGGTTTGAGGGCGAGCCCACGGCCGACGACTGGGCCGAGGCCGTCGGCACCATCAACTACGAAATCGTGACCCGGTTCGGCAGCACCCGGGTCCCGCGCGTCTACGACGGCGATCGGGCATGACCGGTTGGCACATCCCGCGGCCCCGGACCACCGCCGGAAAGGCCGCCGGCCTGGTCGGTGCTGCGCTGGGGGTGGCCGCCGCCGGGCTGGCCGCCGGCGTCGCCACGGAACGCGCCCTGGTCCGCCGGCTGAAGGCGGACCCCACCGACCCGTACGCCGGCGAGGTCTTCGGCGACCAGCGGTACGACGAGGCGTACCGGCTGGAGATGCCCGACGGCACCGACATCCACGTCGAGGTGGTCGAGCCGACAAGGCCGGTCGACGGCAACCCGACGGTGCTGCTGGTGCACGGCTTCTGCCTGGACATGGGCACCTTCCACTTCCAGCGCAAACTGCTCGCCGAGCGGGGTGAGCACCGGATCGTCGCGTACGACCAGCCAGGGCATGGCCAGTCGGGGCGGCTGGAGACCGGCGAGTACGACCTGACCGCGCTCGGCCGTACGCTGCGCCGGGTGATCGACGAGGCGGCCCCCGACGGGCCACTTGTGCTCGTCGGCCACTCGATGGGCGGCATGACCATCATGGCCCTGGCCGAGCTGTATCCGGAGATGTTCGGCGACCGGGTGGTGGGGACCGTGCTGATGGCCACGTCGGGCGGGCTGCTGGCGGAGACGAAGCTGGTCGCGCCCGCCCTGCTGGGCCGGGTGGGTGCGCCGGTGCTCTACATGGCGGGCAACGTCACCCGGTACGGCGGCGCGGTCATCGACCGGGCCCGCCGCTCGACGACCAACGTGGCCTGGTTGCTGACCCGCAGGTACGGCTTCGGCACCCGGCAGCCGAGCCCCGCCCTGGTGTCGTACGTGGAGGAGATGAACTCCCGTACCTCCGCCGACACGGTGACCCGCTACCTGCGTACCCTGGCGACCCACTCGCGGTTCCCGGCACTGGCCGCGTTGGAGGGCACGCCGGTGCTGGTGATCGTGGGAGACAAGGACATGATCACACCGTTGACCCACTCGGAGGAGATCGTCCGGCGGCTGCCGCACGCCGAGTTCGTCCGGATCCCCGACAGCGGTCACGTGGTGATGCTGGAGCACGCCGACGAGGTCAACGCCGCGTTGCTCGGCTTTCTCGGCACCTGCGGGCGGGGCGACTCGTGACCGAGGTCGTGCTGCCGACGGTCGCGGACACGTACGCCTTCGGGTGCCGGCTGGCCGGGCTGCTGCGCGCCGGTGATCTGGTACTGCTCACCGGCCCGCTGGGTGCCGGCAAGACCGCGCTGACCCGGGGGATCGGCGCCGGCCTGGGGGTGCTCGGCGACATCACCTCGCCGACGTTCGTGATCGCCCGGGTGCACCGCCCGGACCCGGCCGGCGGGCGAGAGGTGGCGCTGGTGCACGCCGACGCGTACCGGTTGGGTGACGCGGTCGACCCGCGGGCCGAGATCGACGACCTCGACCTGGACGCTTCGGTCGACGACTCGGTGACCGTGGTCGAGTGGGGCGAAGGAATGGTCGAGCAACTGGCCGACGCTCACCTGCGGATCCGCCTGCACCGGCACGACGACGACACCCGTACGGCGGAGTTGGAGCCGGTCGGTGGCGACTGGGCGGAGCGCCTCGCCGCCCTGGGCTGAGCGCTGTCGTACCCGATACCTACAGTGCCCGCAGACGTTCCGACCGGTGAGAGGTTGCCGATGCCCGACGACACCCCTGCTCTCGACCTGCTGGCGCTGCTCCCCGACGAGTGGCGGGCGGTGCTGACCCCCCATCTCGACCCGGCCCGGGTGTCCGCGTTGGCCGAGTTCGTCGCCCGGGAGTACGCTGCCGGCCCGGTCTTCCCGCCGGTCGAGGATCTGTTCTCGGCCTATCGGCTCTGCGCACCGTCGGCCTGCCGGGTGCTGATTCTCGGCCAGGATCCCTACCACCGGGCCGGCCAGGCGCACGGGTTGAGCTTCAGCGTGCGTGAGGGTGTGTCCGTGCCTCCGTCGTTGCGCAACGTCTTCAAGGAGTTGGGCGAGGATCTGGGCGTGCCGAAGCCGCGCAGCGGCAACCTCGACGGCTGGGCTGCGCAGGGCGTGCTGTTGCTCAACTCGGTGTTGACCGTTCGCCAGGGCACTCCCGGCTCACACGCGAACCGGGGCTGGGAGGAGTTCACCGACGCGACCATCCGGGCACTCGACGCGCTGGAGTCGCGGGTGGTGTTCCTGCTCTGGGGCGGGTACGCCCGGAAGAAGGCGGCGCTTGTCGGCAACCCGCAGCACGTGGTCCTGGAGGCCGGTCACCCCAGCCCGATGAACCCGCGCGGTTTCCTCGGCAGCCGCCCGTTCAGTGCCGCCAACAAGGCGCTCGCCGACGCCGGCCTGCCCACCATCGACTGGGAGCGCTCGGCCGGCTGACCGGTGTGCTCCTGCCCCACGCCGCCCGCACGTACCAGGTGGTGGCAGCCGCCTGGTCAGTCGGTGGAGCCGGTCGGACGACATTTCTTGACTGACGTCGATCGTTGGATAACGATATCGGAAATATAGATGCTCGCTAACGTCTTCAGTCTGGGGGTCAGTGGCGACGCACAGCAGCAGTGGAGCATCTACACAACCGACAGTCCGGCAATTCGTACAACCATGGCGTGGCATCGACGCTTGGTGACCGTCCCTCAACCACCCGCACCCCGCCGATCACGTCACGCCGCCTCTCGCAGGGAGAAGCACACCACCATGAACGAAGTCCCCACTCACCCCAAGAGTCGCCGACGCGGCCGCGTCAGGATGCTGGCTGCCGCCGCCTTCGCCGCAGTGTTGGTCACCACTGGCACCGTCGCGATCTCGGCCAGCCCCGCCCAGGCCGAGGCCGACCGGCAGGTCTGCTCGAACACGGAAGGCACCCACAACGGGTTCTTCTTCTCGTT